>NZ_JBIBWH010000003.1:241121-581261 GCF_043081205.1 Streptomyces sp. NPDC014889 | reverse complement strand
GTTCGGTCAGCCATGAGGGAAGCGCGGGCACAGGTCTCCCCAGTGATCACAGAGCGTCGCAACTCCATGATCACCGGGACCTGTGCCCGTTCTGTCGCCGGTATCCCGCCGACCGCGCTCGCCGTCCGGCGACGCGCCCACCGCCGCTGACGCGCGCCTCCGGGCCGCACATCAGCGGCGGCGGGCGGTCAGCAGCCAGGCCACGTCGATGGCGGCGATCGCGCCCCAGATCCAGCAGACGGCCGTGACCCCGGCCGGCGCCAGTGCCGTGGCGAGGGCGCCGAGGCCGATCGAGCCCAGGACCACTCCCGCGCTGCGCCGGGTGGCCAGTGCGGCGCGCAGCGGGCCCGGCTCGGCGAGGCGGTCCTCCAGGTACGCGTCGAAGGCCTCGGCGACCTGGTCGTCGATCTCGTCGCGCATCCGGGCGTCCAGTGCGTCCGGCCCGCTCTTGATCTTCTCTGTCTGCATCTTCGCCCCCGGGTGTTCGGCGGGCCCGCCGTGGACCGCCCTGCCCCAAACTAACGAGTGCAGAGCTTCTCTGCAAAGGTTCTCTGTGATTATTGCAGAGAACCTTTGCAGTAGGGTGAGCCCCATGGCTGAGCGTCCCGAGACAAGAGTTCTCACCGGCCCGGACCTCAAGGCGTTCTACAAGGCACTGTCCAACCCGGTGCGCCGCGACATCCTGAGCTACCTCGGCGAGCACGGTGAGGCGAACTCCACCAGCGTCGCCAAGGCCCTGGGCGAGAGCACCGGCACGACCAGCTACCACCTGCGCAAGCTCGCCGAACTCAAGCTGATCGCCGAGATCGAGGAGCGGTCCGGCGGCCGGGAGCGCTGGTGGAAATCGCTGATGACGGACATCTTCACGCCCCCGGGGCTGGAGATGACGGACGACGAGCGCGAGGCCGCGCTGAAGATCGGCGCGCTCAAGATGACGCAGGACCTGAACCTGGTCGTCAAGGCGTACGCCGGTTACGACACTTCGGCGGGCTGGAATCAGATCTACCGCTCCGGCCTGTGGATGACGAAGGAACAGACGGCGGCGTTCGCCGAGGAGTACCGGACCCTGCTGCACAAGTACATCCCGGAGCCGGGCGACCGGCCTCCAGGCTCCCGCCACATGGCCGTACGTCTGGTCATGCTGCCGGACGAGGGCTCCGGCCCCACCCTGCCGACGGAGCCGGACGAGAGCTAGGGCCTGTTGCGAAAGTCCCGTCGTCCGCCCGGAGGGCGGGCCTCGCGGCGTCAGGTGCGTGCTCTCGTCGTGCCGGGCCCTGGCCCTCGTACTGGATGTACTTGGGTCAGGGCCCGGTGCGGCGAGTGGGGGTCCCCCCTGCTCGAAGAGCTTGGGGGAGCGTGCATGGCGTCGCGGGGCAGGCGGGACTTTCGCAACAGGCCCTAGTGCCGCGGCAGAGGCAGACCCACGCGGCCTTCCCGGCCGTCGCACGCCGGTCATCCGTTCACCCCCGCGCCGCGCCCCCTTCCGGGTGGTCTTCGACGTGTCGTCAGCAGGTTGGGCTTGACCTGGCCAAACGCCGGCTCCTGGGGCCGGTCCGGGGCGGGTGACCGGCACCCGTTCACCGTATTTCTGACGTTCCTTCAGGGAGCGGGGGCGGGCGCGTGCCCTTTACCTCGGAAGAGCAAGGGCACGACCGATGCCGGCACATGCGGGTGCCGCGGTGCGTGCCGCCGTGGAGCGAGCCCGGAGGAGCACCGATGCGACGCAACGCCGCCGGTCCGCCGGCCAGGGCCGTGGCCGGGACCGTGCTCGCCGTGGCCGCCGTGGCCGCCGTGGGCGGTCTGGCCGCGCCCGTGTACGGCGCGGCCGGCGGCACTCTGGAGGTGTCCCCGTACTCGGTCGAGCCGGGCGGTCAGGTCACGGTGAACACCACGGGGTGCGGCAAGAAGGCCTCCGCCGCAGGCGACGCCAGCGCGGTCGGCGCGGGGCCCTTCACGCTGGCGCCCGGCTCGCGCGAGGGCGAGGCGGTCGGGCGGTTCCGGGTGCCGGAGAGCGCGCAGCCGGGTACGTACGAGATCGTCGCGCAGTGCGCCGACGGCGACCGGGAGGTCAGGGGCGACCTGATCGTCACGCTGATGGCCGCGCAGGGGCAGGTGGAGCCCCGAGGGAGTGTGAAGACGGGGGTCGGCGGCGGGCTGGGCCGCGACCCCGTGCGGACCGCGGCCGGTGTGGCGGCTCTCGCCGTCGCCGCCGCGGGCGGTACCTGGCTCCTGCATCGCCGGGCGAGAGGCGACGGGATCTGACGGGCACCCTCCGCTGTCCGTCCGCCAGTACCGCACGTCCCCTCCCCCTCCGGGTGCGACGCCCCTCGCGCCCCGGAGGGGGTGCGGGGCCCGGGTCCCGGAGGGGCCTGAAGGGGGCAGGAAGGAAGCCCGCGGGGCTCCGGGAAGGGTCGTCCCCATGCGCATAGGCAACACCGCGATAGCGACCGTCACCGTGGTCGCCTTCTGCTCCGGCGTGTGGCTGCTGCACAGCGGCGCCGAGACGCACGCCCCGCCCCAGCCCGGCGCGGATCAGGGCGTGTTCGACCCCGGTGGGGAAGCGCGCGCCGCCCCCGCGCTGCCGCCGTCCCGGCCCGTGCGCATCCGCATCCCCTCCATCCGGATCGACGCCCCGCTGACCGGCCTCGGTCTGACGAAGTCGGGCAGCCTCGACGTCCCTCCCGCCGGTGACAAGAACCTGGCCGGCTGGTACGAGGCGGGCACCACCCCGGGCGAGCGGGGCACCGCGATCGTCGCCGGCCACGTCGACAACGCCCAGGGACCCGCCGTCTTCTACAACCTCGGCGCCCTGAAGAAGGGCAGCACCGTCGAGGTGGACCGCCGCGACGGCGGGGTCGCCGTCTTCACCGTGGACGCCATAGAGGTCTACGAGGCCAAGGACTTCCCCGACGAGAAGGTCTACGGCACCGCCAAGCGCCCCGAACTGCGCGTCATCACCTGCGGCGGCGGCTACTCGAAGACCACGGGCTACCAGGGCAACGTGGTCGTCTTCGCCCACCTGACCGGCAGCCGCCGCTGACCCTGGCACGATCCGGAAGAGCGGCTCTACGCCACCCACTGCTGGTAGGCCATGTTCGCCACCAGGGCGAACACCACCGTCAGCAGTACGACGCGGACGAAGCCGCTGCCCTTCTTCAGTGCGGTGTGCGCGCCCAGGGCGCCACCCACCAGGTTGAACACGGCCAGCACCGCCGCCAGTTGCCACAGGATCACGCCCTGCCAGGCGAAGGTGGCCAGGGCCCCCGCGTTGGTGCAGCAGTTGACGATCTTGGCGGTGGCGGAGGCGGTCACCAGGTCCAGGTGGAGCACGGCGGTCAACGCCAGGACGAGGAAGGTGCCCGTGCCGGGGCCGATGAGGCCGTCGTAGAAGCCGATGCCGAGGCCCGCGAGGCCGATCGCCGCGAGGATCCGGCGGCGGGTGGCCGGACCGGGCGCCGGGGCCGTGCCGAACGAGGGGCGCAGGATCACGAAGGTGCCCACGCCGAGCAGCACCACCATGATCACCGGCTTGAGCACCTCGGTGCTCATCCCGGCCGCGAAGAACGCCCCGGCGGAGGACCCGGCGAGCGCGGCCAGCCCGATGCGGACGGCGGTGCGGACGTCCACGGGCGCCCGGCGGACGTAGGTCACGGCCGCGCCGGTCGTGCCGACGATGGCGACCGCCTTGTTGGTGCCGAGCGCGGCGGCGGCCGGGGTGCCGCCGGGCAGTCCGAGGAGCAGCGCGGGCAGCAGCAGGAGCCCGCCGCCGCCGACCACGGCGTCGATCCACCCGGCCGCGAAGGCGGCGAGGCACAGGAGGACGACCACGGTCAGCGATATGTCGGGCATGATCGCGACCCTAGGGACGCGATGTGTGTGCCGTCCACGTATCTGAGGCACTTCTGAGGTACGGCGCGGGGCGGGAGTTCGGGGGGCGTACCGGAGCCGCCGTCGATCGGCTTGGTCGGGGACCGACGGCGGCTCCGGGGCCTGGACGGGAGTGCGGCTGCGGTCGCCGCGCTCCCCGGTGCCGGAGTCCTCGTCGTCATCGGTGGTGAGGGTCGGGGACCACGACGAGGACTCCGGGACCTGTTACCGGTGGTCGCTGCCCTCCGCCTCGACGGAGGCCCGGCCGGCCTCCAGGCGTGCCACCGGGATGCGGAAGGGGGAGCAGGAGACGTAGTCCAGGCCCACCTCGTGGAAGAAGTGGACGGACTCGGGGTCGCCGCCGTGCTCGCCGCAGACGCCGAGCTTGAGGTCCGGGCGGGTGGCCCGGCCGGCCTGGACGGCGGACTTCACCAGGGAGCCGACGCCGTCCCGGTCGATCGTCTCGAACGGCGACACCCCGAAGATGCCCTTCTCCAGGTAGGCGGTGAAGAACGACGCCTCGACGTCGTCGCGGCTGAAGCCCCACACCGTCTGGGTCAGGTCGTTGGTGCCGAAGGAGAAGAACTCCGCGGCCTCGGCGATCTGGCCGGCGGTGAGCGCGGCGCGCGGCAGCTCGATCATCGTGCCGATCGCCAGCTTCAGCTTCGTACCGGTGGCCGCCTCGACCTCCGCGACGACCTTGTCGGCCTCCTCGCGGACGATCTCCAGCTCCTGCACGGTGCCCACCAGCGGGATCATGATCTCGGCGCGCGGGTCGCCCTTGGCGGCCCTGCGCTCGGCGGCGGCCTCGGCGATGGCGCGGACCTGCATGGTGAACAGGCCGGGGATGACCAGTCCGAGGCGTACGCCGCGCAGTCCGAGCATCGGGTTCTGCTCGTGCAGGCGGTGCACGGCCTGGAGCAGGCGCAGCTCGTTCTCGTGCGGTTCCTGCCGGGACTCGGCGAGGGCCACGCGCACCGACAGCTCGGTGATGTCGGGCAGGAACTCGTGCAGCGGCGGGTCGAGCAGGCGGACCGTGACCGGCAGGCCGTCCATGGCCTCGAACAGCTCCACGAAGTCCTGCTTCTGGAGCGGCAGGAGCTGCTTGAGGGACTCCTCGCGCTCGGCCTGGGTGTCCGCCAGGATCAGCCGCTCCACCAGCTCGCGACGGTCGCCGAGGAACATGTGCTCGGTGCGGCACAGGCCGATGCCCTGGGCGCCGAAGCGGCGGGCGCGCAGCGCGTCCTCGGCGTTGTCGGCGTTGGCGCGTACCCGCAGGCGGCGCTTGCGGTCGGCGAAGGCCATCATCCGGTGCACCGCCTCGACGAGTTCGTCCGCGTCGTCGGCGCCCGGGTGCATCCGGCCCTCGAAGTACTCGACGACCGGGGACGGGACGACCGGGACCTCGCCCAGGTACACCTTGCCCGTGGAGCCGTCGATGGAGATCACGTCGCCCTCCTCGACGACGTGCCCGCCGGGGACCGTCATCCGGCGGCGCTTGGTGTCGACCTCCAGGTCCTCCGCGCCGCAGACGCACGTCTTGCCCATGCCCCGGGCGACGACGGCCGCGTGGGAGGTCTTGCCGCCGCGGGAGGTCAGGATGCCCTCGGCCGCGATCATGCCGTCCAGGTCGTCGGGGTTGGTCTCCCGGCGGACCAGGATGACCTTCTCGCCCGAACGGGACCACTTGACGGCGGTGTACGAGTCGAAGACCGCCTTGCCGACCGCCGCGCCCGGGGAGGCGGCGATGCCGCGGGCGACCTGCTCGACCTTGGCCTCCTCGTCGAACCGCGGGAACATCAGCTGGGCGAGCTGGGCCCCGTTGACCCGCTTCAGGGCCTCGGCCTCGTCGATCAGGCCCTGGTCGACGAGCTGGGTGGCGATGCGGAACGCGGCGCCGGCGGTGCGCTTGCCGACGCGGGTCTGGAGCATCCAGAGCTGGCCGCGCTCGATGGTGAACTCGATGTCGCAGAGATCCTTGTAGTGGTTCTCCAGCGTCTCCATGATCTGCATCAGCCGGTCGTACGACGTCTTGTCGATCCGCTCCAGCTCCGCCAGCGGGACGGTGTTGCGGATGCCCGCGACCACGTCCTCGCCCTGCGCGTTCTGCAGGTAGTCGCCGTAGACGCCCTGCTGTCCCGAGGCGGGGTCGCGGGTGAAGGCGACGCCGGTGCCGGAGTCGGGGCCGAGGTTGCCGAACACCATCGAGCAGATGTTGACGGCCGTGCCGAGGTCGTGCGGGATGCGCTCCTGACGGCGGTAGAGCTTGGCGCGCTCGCCGTTCCAGGAGTCGAAGACCGCCGTGATGGCGAGGTCCATCTGCTCGCGCGGGTCCTGCGGGAAGTCCCGGCCGGCCTCCTTCTTGACGATCTTCTTGAAGGTGGTGACCAGCTTCTTCAGGTCGGCGGCCTCGAGCTCGGTGTCCACGGTGACCTTCTTGGTCTCCTTGGCCTTGTCGAGGGCGTCCTCGAAGAGGTCGCCGTCGACGCCGAGGACGGTCTTGCCGAACATCTGGATGAGGCGGCGGTAGGAGTCCCAGGCGAACCGGTCGTCGCCGGCCTGCTTGGCCAGGCCCTGTACGGACTTGTCGGACAGGCCGATGTTCAGGACGGTGTCCATCATGCCGGGCATGGAGAACTTCGCGCCGGAGCGGACGGAGACCAGCAGGGGGTCGTCGTGCTGGCCGAGCTTCTTGCCCATCTTCTGTTCGAGCGCGTCGAGGTGTGCGCTCACCTCGTCACGGAGTGCCGCGGGCTCCTCACCGCTGTCGAGGTAGACCTTGCAGGCCTCGGTGGTGATCGTGAAGCCGGGAGGGACCGGAAGGCCCAGGTTCGTCATCTCGGCCAGGTTCGCGCCCTTGCCGCCGAGGAGGTCCTTCAGGTCCTTGTTGCCCTCGGTGAAGTCGTAGACGAACTTCACGCCCTCAACACTGTTGCCGCGATCGGCTACCTGGAGATCTTTGTTTTCCGACACGGGTCTCGACTCCTCGAGGACGCGGTGGCTGCCCTGACGGCGAGGAACATACCCAGATCAAAGGCCGATGGGTACGTCCACTTGTGGGTCATGCGCCTGTAACCAGTCGTCCGCCAGCGGATTGAAAGTCAAGGCTTGGCAAGCCGTCGGGTGCGGATGTTTTCACTTCTTGAACGAATCAACGCTCGTAGACTCACCCCAATCGCTCATCTGAGCGGCTCCTGTCACGTCTGTTTTCGATCGATGAACGATCAAGGCGTGGCACTGAGTGCCACCCTTTGGAGAAGTGCAGCCGCTCAAGATCCGCTCATCTGAGCGCAACCCTTATCAAGGGTGGCGAGAATCACGCTGCCACAAGCGCTCGAATTTCACCATGCGGACGACTTCCGGCCCGCGGCCGGGCAGCCGTTTGCCGGGTGTTTGCCCGGCGCCCGTGAACACGGACGAGGGGCCGGCCGTACGGGAGTGCGGCGGGCCCCAGCGTGGCCCGCCTCCTCAGCGACGCCGCGCACGGAAGGACCTTCGGGTGCCTCAGCACACGGACACACGCCAGTCATCGGGCGCACCATCGGGCTCGGGCACACCATCGGACGGGACCCCCGGGGACGGCGAGTCCCCGGCCCCATCCGGGACCGACGAGGCGAAAGCCGCCGACAGCGAAGGCGCCGCCTCCGGGGGCGTGTCCGACCGGGCCACCGAGGCCACCTCCGAGGTCGCCGAGGTCGCTACCGAGGCCGCCGAGCCCGCCACCAAGACCGCCGAACCCGCCTCCGAACCCGCCGCCGAGTCCGACGAGGCCGCCGAGCCCGCCACGGTCACGGCGATACGCCCCTGGCACCTTCGCAAGCGCTGGCGCGGTTGGCAGGTGGCGCAGCCCGTGGCCGCGCGCAGGGTGTCCCACGGGGTCACGCTGCTCGCGCTCCTGCTCGTCGTCGTCGCGCTCCTGCTGCCGAACAAGGAGGCGCAGTTGCAGGTCGCGGCGTTCACCCGGCTGCCGGTGGAGGCGCTGATCCTGGGAGCCGTGCTGCTCGTGCTGCCGCGCCGGCCGCGGGTGGCCGTGGCCGTGCTCGGCGGGCTGGCGCTCGGCGTGCTGACCGTGCTCAACGTGACGGACATCGAGTTCAACCAGTACCTGGGCCGCAGCTTCGACGTGATCCTCGACTGGGAGCTGCTGGACGACGCGCAGTCGTACCTCGCGGACACCCTCGGCGGTACCACCGCGCTGCTCGCCGCCGCCGGGGTCGTCCTCCTCGTCCTGGCGGTGCTCGCCGTGATGGCCCTCGCGGTCGTGCGCCTCGGCGACTTCCTGGGCCGCGACAAGGCCCGCTCGACGCGCGGACTGCTGTTCGCCAGCGTGGTGTGGATGACGTGCCTGGCCCTGGACGTCCAGATCTCCGGTGTCCCTGTGGCCTCCCAGCACACGGTCGCCATGGTCAAGTACCACGACCAGGCACTGCGCTCCACGATCCGGGACGAGCGGGACTTCGCGAGGACGGCGGAGGCCGATCCGTTCGGCGCGACCCCGCCCGGCGAGCTCGTGCCGGACCTGCGCGGCAAGGACATGATCTTCACGTTCATCGAGAGCTACGGCCGCAGCGCGATCGAGGACCCGATCCCGGCGCCCGGCGTCACCAAGACCCTCGACGCCGGCACGCGGGCCCTGGCCGAGGCCGGCTTCCACGCCAGGACCGGCTGGCTGACGTCGGCGACGTACGGCGGCGGGAGCTGGCTCGGCCACTCCACGTTCATGTCGGGCCTGTGGGTCGACAACCAGAACCGCTACCGCACGGTGACCTCCGGCGACCACCTCACCCTGACCGAGGCGTTCAAGAAGACCGGGGCCTGGGACACAGTCGGGATCATGCCGGGCGTGCAGAAGGGCTGGCCGGAGTCGAAGTGGTACGGCCTGGACAAGGTCTACAACGCCTTCCGGATGGGCTACGAGGGCCCCAAGTTCAGCTGGTCGACCATGCCCGACCAGTACGTGCTGGAGGCCTTCCAGCGCCTGGAGCACGGCAAGAAGCGCGACAAGCCGCTGACCTCGTTCGTCATCCTGACCTCCAGCCACCAGCCCTGGGCGCCGGTGCCGGAGATGGTCGGCTGGGACCAGCTCGGTGACGGCTCGGTCTTCAAGGACATCGAGGCGGCCGGCACCAAGCCCGGGGACATCCTCACCAGCTCCGACCGCTCCAGCGAGGAGTACGGCAAGTCGGTCGAGTACTCGCTGACCGCCCTGACCCAGTGGCTGGAGCGCTACGGCAAGGACGACACCGTGCTCGTGGTCCTCGGCGACCACCAGCCCATCGCCCGGGTCAGCGGCGACCACGCCAGCCGTGACGTGCCCTGCTCGATCATCGCCAAGGACCCGAAGGTCCTGGACAAGATCGCCGACTGGGACTGGACGGAGGGCCTGCGCCCCGACCACGACGCCCCGGTGTGGAAGATGAGCGACTTCCGCGACCGCTTCCTGACGGCGTACGGCTCCACACCGCACCCGTCGAAGGGCTGACCGCCGGGCGGGCGCGGGCCGGGCTCGGACACCGGCCCGCCGCCCGCCGGGAGCGCCTCAGCCGCCCGAGGTGTCCAGTTCGGCGTCCTCGCCGACCCCCGCGCAGTCGTAGGGGTCCTTCAGCCAGCCGTCCGGCAGTACCACCCGGTTGTTGCCGGAGGTGCGGCCGCGGGGCCCGTCGGCGCCGGCGGGCCAGGGCTGGTCGAGGTCCAGCTCGTCGAGGCCGGCCCGCAGCTCCTCCAGCGAGGAGGTGACCGCCAGCCGCTTGCGCATCTCGGAGCCGACCGCGAAGCCCTTCAGGTACCAGGCGACGTGCTTGCGGAAGTCGATCACACCGCGCGACTCGTCGCCGATCCACTCGCCGAGCAGCGTGGCGTGCCGGACCATGACGTCCGCGACCTCGCGCAGGGTCGGGCCGGCCAGGTCATGGACCCGCCCCTCGAACGCCGCCACCAGGTCGGCGAACAGCCACGGCCGGCCCAGGCAGCCGCGGCCCACGACCACACCGTCGCAGCCGGTCTCCCGCACCATCCGCAGCGCGTCCTCGGCCGACCAGATGTCGCCGTTGCCGAGCACCGGGACCTCGGGCACGTGCTCCTTCAGGCGCGCGATGGCGTCCCAGTCCGCCGTGCCGCCGTAGTGCTGGGCGGCCGTGCGGCCGTGCAGCGCGATCGCCGTGACGCCCTCCTCGACCGCGATCCTTCCGGCGTCGAGGAAGGTGAGGTGGTCGTCGTCGATGCCCTTGCGCATCTTCATCGTGACCGGCAGGTCGCCGGCCCCGTTGACCGCCTCGCGCAGGATCGCCCGCAGCAGGTTGCGCTTGTAGGGGAGGGCCGAGCCGCCGCCCTTGCGGGTGACCTTGGGCACCGGGCAGCCGAAGTTGAGGTCGATGTGGTCGGCGAGGTCCTCCTCCGCGATCATGCGGACCGCCTTGCCGACCGTGGCCGGGTCGACGCCGTAGAGCTGGATCGAGCGCGGGCGCTCGCTCGCGTCGAACCTGATGAGCTGCATGGTCTTGTCGTTGCGCTCGACCAGCGCCCGGGTCGTGATCATCTCGCTGACGTACAGGCCCTTGCCCTGGCTGAACTCCCGGCACAGCGTGCGGAAGGGCGCGTTGGTGATACCGGCCATGGGGGCCAGCACCACGGGCGGCCGGACGGTATGCGGGCCGATCTGGAGGGGGGACTCGGACATGGGCATTCCCCCATTGTCGCGTATCGGCTGTCGCGTATCGGCACAGATCATGTAGCAGTCATTAGTTAACCGCACTATTGAAATCCCGTACCATGGAACGCATGCCCGAGCTCAGCCATCGACGACGGCTTCTCGTCCTCGCGATCTGCTGCATGAGCCTGCTGATCGTGAGCCTGGACAACACCGTTCTGAACGTCGCCCTGCCCTCGATGCAGCGCGAGCTGCAGGCGAGCACCTCCGGCCTGCAGTGGACCATCGACGCGTACACGCTGGTGCTCGCCTCCTTGCTGATGCTCTCCGGTTCCACGGCCGACCGGATCGGCCGCAAACGCGTCTTCATGGCGGGACTGGTCGTCTTCGGCATCGGCTCGCTGCTGTGTTCCCTCGCGCCCGACCTGGAACTGCTGGTCGTGTTCCGCATGCTGCAGGCGGTCGGCGGCTCGATGCTCAACCCGGTCGCCATGTCGATCATCACGAACACCTTCACCGACCCGCGTGAGCGCGCCCGCGCCATCGGGGCCTGGGGTGCGGTGGTCGGCATATCCATGGCCGCCGGCCCGCTCGTCGGCGGCCTGCTGGTGGAGTCGGTGGGCTGGCGCTCCATCTTCTGGGTCAATCTGCCGGTGGCCCTGGCCGCGCTGCTGCTCACCGCGCGTTTCGTCCCCGAGTCCCGCGCGCCGAGGGCCCGCAGGCCCGACCCGGTCGGGCAGGTCCTGGTCATCGCCCTGTTCGGCGCCCTGACGTACGCGATCATCGAGGCCCCGGCCTCCAGCCCGGCCACGATCCTGCCCTTCGCCGTCGTCGCGCTCGCGGCCCTGCTCGGCCTCCTGTGGTACGAGCCGCGGCGCACCGAACCCCTCATCGACCTGCGCTTCTTCCACTCGGCGCCGTTCAGCGGGGCCACCGTCATCGCGATCAGCGCGTTCGCGGCGCTCGGCGGCTTCCTGTTCCTGTCCACGCTCTACCTCCAGAACGTGCGCGGCCTCGACGCCCTGCACGCCGGCCTGTGGATGCTGCCAATGGCGGCACCCACCTTCCTGTGCGCGCCGCTGTCCGGGCGGCTGGTCGGCACCCGGGGGCCGCGGCTGCCCCTGCTGATCGCCGGAACGGCCATGACGGTGAGCGCGGTGCTCTTCGCCGCGTTCGAGGCGGAGACCTCCAATCTCACGCTCGTCATCGGGTACGTCCTGTTCGGCATCGGCTTCGGCTTCGTCAACGCGCCGATCACCAACACCGCCGTCTCCGGGATGCCGCGCGCCCAGGCCGGGGTCGCCGCCGCGGTCGCCTCCACCAGCCGCCAGCTCGGGCAGACCCTCGGGGTCGCGGTGGTCGGCGCGCTGCTGGCCGCCGGGGTCGGCTCCTCGTCCTACCGGGACGCGTTCGTCCCGGCCGCCCGGTACGGATGGTGGGTGCTGGTGGCGTGCGGCGCCGCGGTGCTGGCACTGGGCGCGGTCACCAGCGGCCGGTGGGCCAGGGGGACCGCCGTGCGCACGGCCGAGCGGCTCCAGGCGCACGAGGTGCGGGAGGCGGCCGGCATCGGCGCCTGAGCGCCCGAACGCCCGAGAATCCCGGGCCGCTCGCAACAGCGTCGGGCGGCCGTGCCGGGGAGTCCGGGACCGCTCGCGGATCGCGTACGAGTGATTTCAGTGCGTGAGCACCGGTTCGGAGCGGGGCGCCGCCGGGGCACTTGGTAAGAAAGAAGTAAGCGTGATCATGGTCGCTGAGCTGCGACTTCTCATCAAAGTGCCGCTCGCTCACAGCCCCGGGTCACTCCTCCCGAGTCGCCGCGCGGACGATCCGCGGCAAATCTGGTGGGAGCGCGATGAGCCCTTCGGGTCATGCGCCACGCAGGGGGGAACCACCAACGGGAGACCACCATGCATCTCACACTCCGCAGCCGCTGTGTCCGTGGAGTCGCCGTGGGCGCTCTGTCCGCCGCGCTGGTGTCGGCCGGTTCCGCCGCGGCCTTCGCCGCGCCCCGTCCGAGCCCGATGCCCACCCGGACGCACGAGGCCATGCCGACCAGGGCGGCCGAGTCGATCACGGTCAGGGCCAGCCACCGCTCGATCAGGTCCGGGGAGAGCGTCACGCTCACCGGTCGCACCGCGCACATGGCGGCCGGCACCCGGCTGACCGTCCAGCACCTGAGCAACGGCAAGTGGACCACGCTGCGCGCGACCACCCTGGTCAAGAAGGGCGACACCTACACCGTGTCCACGAAGCTGGCGGTCAAGGGCAAGCAGCAACTGCGGGTCGTGCACGGCAACACGCACTCCGCGACGGTCACCGTGGACGTGACCTGACCCCGGAGGTGACAGGGTGCTGACGGGTTCGTAGTCCGCCCAGCACCAGTTCGAGCACCGCCTCGAACTCCTCCTCGATCGCCGGCCGCTTCCACTCCCGGGCATGACCCGGGTCGTGGAAGCGGCCGGTGGCATGAAACAGGGCCCGGGCCGCGACGGCCGGGTCGGCGGCCGTGAAGACGCCGGCCGTGACGCCGTCCCGGACGATCCGGGTGAGCTGGCCGGTCAGGTCGTCGATGTGCTCGCCGACCGCCGCGCCGTTCTCCCCGGTGAGCACCGAGTACGTGGCGAACAGTTCGGGGTCGTCGCCCGCCTTGCGGCGCTTGGCCTCGAACAGGCCCCGCAGCCAGTCGCGCAGCCGGGCCTCCGGGTCCCGCTGCTCGGCGGCGATTCCGGCGAGGGCGTCGGAGGTGCGGTCCAGCCACCGCTTGGTCACCGCCTCGCGCAGCGCGGCCTTCGTACGGAAGTGCCGGTAGACGCTGCCGTGGCTGACACCGAGCGCGCGGGCCACGTCCACCACGGTGGCCTTGGCCGGCCCATGGCGGCGCAGCACCTCCTCGGTCGCCTCGAGGATGCGCTCGGCGGTCAGGGTCTCGGTGGTGGGTGGCATGCCCTAGACCGTACCCGGCGCCCGGGTCAGCGTTCGCTGTCCAGGTGGACCATCTGCGCCTCGGGGTAGCGCGCGCCCGCGGCCGCGTCCGCCGGGACGGCCTCCTCGATGGCCGCCAGGTCGGCCTCGTCCAGCGTGACGGCCACCGCGCCCAGTGCCTCCGCCAGCCGCTCGCGGGTGCGGGCGCCGATCAGCGGGACGATGTCCTCACCGCGGGAGAGCACCCAGGCGATGGCGGTCTGCGCGACCGTGGCGCCCCGGCCCTCGGCGACCTTGCGCAGGGCATCGACGAGGTCCAGGTTGTGCTGGAGGTTCTCGCCCTGGAAGCGGGGCGAATGGGCCCGGAAGTCGTTGGCGGCGAGCTTGCGGTCGCGGCCGAAGTGCCCGGAGATCAGACCGCGGGAGAGCACCCCGTAGGCCGTGACGGCGATGCCGAGCTCGCGGGTGGTGGGCAGGATCCGGTCCTCGATGCCGCGGGAGACGAGCGAGTACTCGATCTGGAGGTCCGAGATCGGCGCGGTGGCGGCGGCCCGGCGGATGGTGTCGGCGCCCACCTCACTGAGGCCGATGTGCCGGACGTGTCCCTTCTCGACGAGTTCCGCGATGGCGCCGACCGTCTCCTCGATCGGCACGTCCGGGTCGACCCGGGCGATCCGGTAGACGTCGATGTGGTCGGCGCCGAGGCGCTGGAGGGAGTAGGCGGCGAAGTTCTTCACGGCGGCGGGACGGCCGTCGTAGCCGGCCCAGTTGCCGTCCGGGTCGCGCAGGGCGCCGAACTTCACGCTGAGCAGGGCCTGTTCGCGGCGGGCCGCGGGGGCGGTGCGCAGGGCCTCGCCGACCAGCATCTCGTTGTGCCCCATGGCGTAGAAGTCGCCGGTGTCGAGCAGGGTCACGCCCGCTTCGAGGGCGGCGTGCACGGTGGCGATGGACTCGGTCCGGTCCGCCTCGCCGTACAGCGCGGACATGCCCATGCAGCCGAGGCCGAGGGCGGAGACCCGGGGGCCGGTGGTTCCGAGGTTGCGGGTGTCCATGAGGGCTCCTTGGGGGCTCGGAGGGGGGATGGAACGGGTACCCGCGACCAGCCTGGCATGACAACTGACAGATTTCAATATCTGTCAGTTGTCATCAACCAAGAGGTGCGTGGGCGCGACCGACAGGCCTGGCGATTTGGTCCAGACCTATTGACTAGAGGTCTGGACCACGAGCACTGTCATGCCTACGACACCTCACCGCACCCCCCACCGGGAGGCTCCGTATGATCCGCCGCAGACTGCGTCTGCTGGCCGCCGCGCTCGCGGCCGCCTGTCTCACCCAGCTCTCCATCGCCCTGGCCCCCACCGCCCCCACCGCCTCGGCGGCCTCCGCCGCCGACACGTGCGCCGTGAAGTCCAGGCCCGCCGGCAAGGTGCTCCAGGGCTACTGGGAGAACTGGGACGGCTCCGCCAACGGCGTCCATCCGCCCTTCGGCTGGACGCCGGTCACCGACTCGCGCATCGCCGCGCACGGCTACAACGTGATCAACGCGGCCTTCCCGGTCATCCGCTCCGACGGAACGGCCCTGTGGGAGAACGGCATGGACGCGGGCGTGAAGGTGGCGACACCCGCGGAGATGTGCGCGGCCAAGGCGTCCGGGCAGACGATCCTGCTGTCCATCGGCGGCGCGACGGCCGGTATCGATCTCAACTCGTCCGCCGTGGCGGACCGGTTCGTCGCGACGATCGTGCCCATCCTGAAGAAGTACAACTTCGACGGCATCGACATCGACATCGAGACGGGCCTGACGGGCAGCGGGAACATCAACCAGCTCTCCCCGTCCCAGGCCAACCTGATCAGGATCATCGACGGCGTCCTCGCGCAGATGCCGTCGAACTTCGGCCTGACGATGGCCCCGGAGACCGCCTACGTCACCGGTGGCAGCGTCGCCTACGGCTCGATCTGGGGCGCGTACCTGCCGATCATCAAGAAGTACGCCGACAACGGCCGCCTGTGGTGGCTGAACATGCAGTACTACAACGGCAGCATGTACGGCTGCTCGGGCGACTCCTACCAGGCGGGCACCGTGGCCGGCTTCACCGCCCAGACCGACTGCCTCGCCAAGGGCCTGGTGATCCAGGGCACGACGGTCAAGGTCCCCTACGACAAGCAGGTCCCGGGCCTGCCCGCCCAGCCCGGCGCGGGCGGCGGCCACATGGCGCCCGCGCTGGTCTCCGAGGCCTGGCGCCACTACGGCACGAGCCTGAAGGGCCTGATGACCTGGTCGATCAACTGGGACGGGTCGAAGAACTGGACCTTCGGCGACAACGTGAAGGCCCTGCAAGGCCGTTGAGGAACGGCGAACGCCGGACGGCCTGCCGAGCGAGGTCTCGGCAGGCCGTCCGGCGCTGAGGTACCGCGCGCTGACGGGGTCAGCAGCCGACGAGGCGGCCGGCCAGGTAGCCCTCGATCTGGTCGAGGGAGACGCGCTCCTGCTTCATGGTGTCGCGCTCGCGGACCGTGACCGCGTTGTCCTCGAGGGTGTCGAAGTCGACCGTGACGCAGTACGGCGTGCCGATCTCGTCCTGGCGGCGGTAGCGGCGGCCGATGGCGCCGGCGTCGTCGAACTCGATGTTCCAGTTCTGGCGCAGGGCCTGGGCCAGGCCCTTGGCCTTGGGCGACAGCTCCGGGTTGCGCGACAGGGGCAGCACCGCGACCTTCACCGGGGCCAGGCGGTGGTCCAGGCGCAGCACCGTGCGCTTCTCCATCTTGCCCTTGGCGTTGGGCGCCTCGTCCTCGACGTACGCGTCGAGCAGGAAGGCGAGCATCGCGCGGCCGACACCGGCCGCCGGCTCGATGACGTACGGCGTCCAGCGCTCGCCGGCCTCCTGGTCGAAGTAGGAGAGGTCCTGGCCGGAGGCCTTGGCGTGGGAGGAGAGGTCGTAGTCGGTGCGGTTGGCGACGCCCTCCAGCTCGCCCCACTCGCTGCCGCCGAACTGGAAGCGGTACTCGATGTCGGCGGTGCGCTTGGAGTAGTGGGAGAGCTTCTCCTTCGGGTGCTCGTACCAGCGCATGTTCTCCTCACGCAGGCCGAGGCCCGTGTACCAGTTCCAGCGCTGCTCCATCCAGTACTCCTGCCACTTCTCGTCCTCGCCCGGCTTGACGAAGAACTCCATCTCCATCTGCTCGAATTCGCGGGTGCGGAAGATGAAGTTGCCCGGCGTGATCTCGTTGCGGAACGACTTGCCCATCTGGGCGATGCCGAACGGCGGCTTGCGGCGCGAGGTGGTCTGCACCTGGCCGAAGTTCGTGAAGATGCCCTGGGCGGTCTCGGGGCGCAGGTAGGCGACGGAACCGGAGTCCTGGGTGGGGCCGAGGTGGGTGGAGAGCAGGCCCGAGAACTGCTTGGGCTCGGTGAACTGGCCCTTGTTGCCGCAGTTGGGGCAGTTGACGTCCGCGAGGCCGTTCTCCGGGGCGCGGCCCTTCTTCTCCTCGTAGGCCTCTTCCAGGTGGTCGGCGCGGAACCGCTTGTGGCAGGAGGTGCACTCCGTCAGCGGGTCCGTGAAGGTGGCGACGTGACCGGAGGCGACCCAGACCTCGGGCGCCAGGATCACGGACGAGTCGATGCCGACCACGTCCTCGCGGGACGTCACCATGTAGCGCCACCACTGGCGCTTGAGGTTCTCCTTGAGCTCGACACCCAGGGGCCCGTAGTCCCAGGCGGCACGCTGGCCGCCGTAGATCTCACTGCAGGGGAATACGAAGCCACGGCGCTTGCTCAGGCTGACGATGGTGTCGATCTTGTCGGCGGCCACGGTGCTCTCTTCATTACGACGACGGGCGACGAAGCGAGACGCTTCACGAGCGAATGCTTCAGGGTACCGGCGGTCACTCCCCCTCGACCAAATCGGTGCCGGACAAGGGCCCTTTTCGGGCCTGTCACGAGGTTTGTTGACAACGGTTTCCATCTTTGTTGAAAATGACTGTCATGAACGTACGACGACGCCTCATATCCGGCTCCACGGCCCTGACGATCACCGCGCTCGGCCTCGGAGCGCTCTCCGCCTGTTCCTCCGCCGACGCCAGCGGCACTCGTGGCGGCGGCACGTACGACGTCGTCGCGTCCTTCTACCCGATGGCCTTCCTCGCCGAGCGGATCGGCGGGAGCCACGTCCACGTCACCAGTCTCACCACTCCGGGCCAGGAACCGCACGACCTGGAGATCAGCGCCAAGCAGACCGTGGAGCTGGAGAAGTCCGACGCGGTGCTCTACCTCAAGGGCCTCCAGCCCTCCGTCGACAGCGCCGTCGCCCAGTCCGGGGTCAGGACGAAGATCGACGCCGCCTCCCTGACCACGCTGGAGGAGCACGGCACCGAGGTGGACGGCCACGCCGAGGAGCACGACGCCCACCATGACGAGGAGCACGGCGGCAAGGACCCGCACGTCTGGCTGGACCCGGTGCGCTACGCGCAGATCGCCGAGGGCGTCGGCAAGGCCTTCGAGAAGGGCGACCCGGACCACGCGGCCGACTACCGCAAGAACACCAAGGCCCTGGTCGAGCAGCTCGGCGAGCTCAACGCCCGCTACGAGACCGGTCTGAAGGACACCAGGAGCAAGGTCTTCATCACCACCCACGCCGCCTTCGGCTACCTCGCCGAGCGCTACGGACTGACCCAGGAGGCCATCAACGGCCTCGACCCGGAGTCCGAGCCCAGCGCGGCCCGGGTGAAGGACCTCCAGGAGACGGCGAAGGCCGACGGGGTCACGACCGTCTTCTACGAGACGCTGGTCAGCGACAAGACCGCTAAGACCCTCGCCAAGGACGCGCATCTGCGGACGGACGTCCTCGACCCCCTCGAAGGCATCACCGACAAGTCCCGCGGCACCGACTACTTCCAGGTCATGGACGCCAACCTCAAGGCGCTCCAACAGGCACTGGGCGCCGAGTGAGCACAACGGAGGGCGTCATGGACGTCAGCAGCGAAACCGCCGAACCCGTCATATCCCTGCGCGGAGTCCGCGCCGACCTGGGCTCGCGCCCCGTCCTTCGCGGCATCGACCTCACCGTGCGCCGGGGCGAGGTCGTCGCGCTGCTCGGCGCCAACGGCTCCGGCAAGTCGACGGCCGTGCGCAGCGTGATCGGCCAGGTGCCGGTGAGCGCCGGTGAGATCGAACTGTTCGGCACCCCGCACCGCGGCTTCCGCGACTGGGCGCGCGTCGGCTACGTACCGCAGCGCACGACGGCCGCGGGCGGTGTCCCGGCGACGGTCACCGAGATCGTCTCCTCGGGCCGGCTCTCCCGCACCCGCTTCGGGATCTTCCGCAAGGCCGACCACGCGGCCGTACGGCGGGCCCTGGAGCTGGTCGACATGGCGGACCGCGCGAAGGACTCCGTGAACGCCCTCTCCGGCGGTCAGCACCAGCGCGTGCTGATCGCCCGGGCGCTCGCCGCCGCACCCGAGCTGCTGATCATGGACGAGCCGATGGCGGGCGTCGACCTGGCCAGCCAGGAGGTGCTGGCGAGCACGCTCAGGGAGCGGGTCGGGGCCGGGGCGACGGTGCTGCTCGTGCTGCACGAGCTGGGCCCCCTGGAGCCCCTGATCGACCGGGCGGTGGTGCTGCGCGACGGCTGCGTCCTGCACGACGGACCGCCCCCGAAGGCCGTCGGCCAGCATGCCCTGCCCGGCCACGACCACGTACACCCCCACGACGCCTCGGGCGCCGATCCGATCCGCACGGGACTGCTGAGCTGATGGACCTGTTGAACTACGCCTTCATGCAGCGGGCCCTCCTCGCCGCCGTCCTGGTCGGCGTCACCGCGCCCGCCGTCGGCATCTACCTCGTCCAGCGCCGCCAGGCCCTGATGGGCGACGGCATCGGCCATGTGGCCATGACCGGTGTCGGCCTGGGCTTCCTGCTGTCCACCTCCCCGGTGTGGATGGCGACGGCCGTCTCCGTCCTGGGCGCGGTCCTCATGGAGCTGATCCGCTGGTACGGCCGCACCCGCGGCGACATCGCCCTCGCGATGCTCTTCTACGGCGGCATGGCGGGCGGCGTCATGTTCATCAACCTCGCCCCCGCCGGCTCCAACGCCAACCTGACGTCGTACCTGTTCGGCTCGCTCTCCACGGTCTCGCAGTCCGACGTCACCGCGATCTGCCTGCTGGCCGCCTTCGTCGTGCTGGTCACCCTGGGCCTGCGCCGCCAGTTGTTCGCGGTCAGCCAGGACGAGGAGTTCGCGCGGGTGACCGGGCTGCCGGTGCGCGCCCTGAACCTGCTGACGGCGGTCACGGCGGCGGTGACGGTGACGGTCGCGATGCGCGTGGTCGGGCTGCTGCTGGTCAGCGCGCTGATGGTGGTCCCGGTGGCCGCCGCCCAGCAGCTCAGCCGGAGCTTCGCCGCGACCTTCGCGATCGCCGTCGCCATCGGGGTCAGCGTGACCATCGGCGGCACCGTCACGTCGTACTACCAGGACGTGCCGCCCGGCGCGACGATCGTGCTGCTCACCATCGCGGTGTTCATCGCGCTCACCGGGCTGGCCACGCCGCTGGCCCGGCGACGCGCGCGGGCCCTCGCCGCGGCACGGCCCGCCGGGGACCCGGCGGAGTGCGCGATTCCGGCCACCCGGGCCGCCGGCGACGGGGCCGGCGCCTGACCGCGCACGGCCCGGGCTGGCACAATGGCCCGCAGGCGAGACGTGAGGAGGCCGACCGGTGACCACCGCTGGACCGCCCGTGAAGGGCCGCGCCACCCGGCAGCGTGCCGCTGTCGCGGCGGCCCTCGACGAGGTCGACGAGTTCCGCAGCGCGCAGGAACTCCACGACATGCTCAAGCACAGGGGCGACTCGGTGGGCCTGACGACGGTCTACCGCACCCTTCAGTCCCTCGCCGACGCGGGCGAGGTCGACGTCCTGCGCACCTCCGACGGCGAGTCGGTCTACCGCCGCTGCTCCACCGGCGAGCACCACCACCACCTCGTCTGCCGCGTCTGCGGCAAGGCGGTCGAGGTCGAGGGGCCGATGGTGGAGAAGTGGGCGGAGGCGATCGCCGCGGAGCACGGCTACGTCAACGTCGCCCACACGGTGGAGATCTTCGGGACCTGCGCGGAGTGCGCCGCGGGGTGAGCCCGGGGGCTGCCGCCCCCGGACCTCGCTTTCGGCCTGAACGGCCTCGTCCTCAAGCGCCGGACAGGCTTTTCTACTCGCCGTCGCCCTGCATGGCGAGGAGTTCCTCGTTCGGGATGGCGCCGCCGAAGCGGCGGTCGCGCGAGGCGAACTCGATGCAGGCCCGCCACAGGTCGCGGCGGTCGAAGTCGGGCCACAGGACGTCCTGGAAGACCATCTCCGCGTAAGCGCTCTGCCAGAGGAGGTAGTTGGACGTGCGCTGCTCGCCGCTCGGGCGCAGGAACAGGTCGACGTCCGGCATGTCCGGGTAGTACAGGTACCGCTGGATGGTCTTCTCGGAGACCTTGGCCGGGTCGAGCCGGCCCGCCCTGACGTCCTCCGCGAGCGCCTTGGCCGCGTCCGCGAGTTCGGCCCGGCCGCCGTAGTTCATGCAGAAGTACAGCGTCAGCCGGTCGTTGTCCTTGGTCTGCTCCTGGGCGACCTGGAGCTCCTTGGCGACCGACTTCCACAGCTTGGGCATACGGCCCACCCAGCGCACCCGGATGCCGAGTTCGTCGAGCTGGTCGCGGGTCTTGCGGATGAAGTCGCGGTTGAAGTTCATCAGGAAGCGCACCTCGTCGGGCGAGCGCTTCCAGTTCTCGGTGGAGAAGGCGTAGAGGGAGATGTTGCCGACGCCGATCTCGATCGCGCCCTGCAGCACGTCCAGCACCCGCTCGGCGCCGACCTTGTGCCCCTCGGTGCGGGGCAGCCCGCGCTCCTTGGCCCAGCGGCCGTTCCCGTCCATGACGATCGCCACATGCTCGGGGACCAGCTCACCGGGGAGCTTCGGCGCGCGGGCGCCGGACGGATGCGGCTCGGGCGCCCTGTACTCCGGGCGCCGGCGCCCCAGGATCCCGCGTACGGCCATGTGCTTCTCGTCTCCCTGGTTTCGAACGTACTTGTTCCGGACGTACTTGTTTCGGAGTACTACTTTTCCACGTACCGAAGTGAGCGCAGCCCGCGCTCCAGGTGCCAGTGCAGGTAGGCGGAGACCAGCCCGCTGCCCTCCCTGACGTACCGCGGCTCGCACGCGTCCGCGGTCGCCCAGTCCCCCGTGAGCAGCGCGCCGAGCAGCTCGAGCGTCCGCGGCGAGGGTACGACGCTGCCGGGCACCCGGCAGTCGGCGCAGACCGAGCCGCCGGAGGCCACCGAGAAGAACCGGTTCGGGCCGGGCATCCCGCACCGGGCGCAGTCGCCGAAGCTGGGCGCGTAGCCGTTGACGGCCAGCGACCGCAGCAGGAACGCGTCCAGCACGAGGTGCGGGGCGTGCTCGCCCCGGGCGAGGGTGCGCAGGGCGCCCACGAGCAGCAGGTACTGCTGGACGGCGGGCTCGCCCTCGTGGTCGGTGAACCGCTCGGCGGTCTCCAGCATGGCCGTCCCGGCGGTGTAGCGGGCGTAGTCGGCCACGATCCCGCCGCCGTAGGGGGCGATGGTCTCGCTCTGCGTGCACAGCGGCAGCCCCCGCCCCACCAGCTCGCTGCCCCGGGCGAAGAACTGCACGTCCACGTGCGAGAACGGCTCCAGCCTGGCCCCGAACTTCGACTTCGTCCGCCGCACCCCCCGCGCCACGGCGCGCACCCGCCCGTGTCCGCGGGTGAGCAGCGTGATGATCCGGTCCGCCTCACCCAGCTTCTGGGTGCGCAGCACGATGCCGTCGTCCCGGAACAGACTCATGGGGTCCATTGTCGCCCACGGCGGATGTGGGCATGGCCGGACCTCCGACCCGGTCCGGCTCCCGGCGCGGCGCAACCGCGATGCGCCCGGGGGCGTCGGTCAGTGCGGAGATCGTTCCGTCCGGCCCGACCGGAGGAGAGCACCATTCGCACCGCGGAGCAGTCCGACCCGACCCGACGTGCCTTACTGACCACCGCCGCCGCCTCCGCTCTCGCCGCGGCGACGGCGGCCGCCACGGCCACGCCCGCGCACGCCCTGCCGGACGACGGCACCACCGCGTGTCTGCGCGCCCTGGAGCGGAGGCACGGCGCCCGGCTGGGCGTGTTCGCCCACCACCTCGCCACCGGCCGGACCGTGCGGTACCGGGCCGAAGAACGCTTCCCGATGTGCTCGGTGTTCAAGACCCTGGCGGCGGCAGCGGTCCTGCGGGACCTGGACCGCCACGGCGAGGTCCTCTCCCGCCGCATCCGCTACACCGAGGCCGACCTGGTGCCGGAAGGCTCCGACCAGACCCGGGCGCACCTGGACACGGGCATGACCATCGCCGAGCTCGCCGACGTCGCCATCCGCTTCAGCGACAACACCGCCGGCAACCTGCTCCTGCGGGAGCTCGGCGGCCCCACGGCCATCACCCGTTTCGCCCGCTCGCTCGGCGACCGGGTGACCCGCCTGGACCGGTGGGAGCCGGAGCTCAACACCTCCGAGCCCTGGCGGCGCACGGACACCACGAGCCCGCGCGCGATCGGCGGCACCTACGCCCGTCTCGTCCTCGGGGACGCGCTGAACCGCCGTGACCGCCGGACGCTGACGCACTGGCTGCTGAACAACACCACCAGCACGAAGCGCTTCCGCGCGGGCCTGCCATCGACCTGGACGGTCGCGGACAAGACGGGGTCCGGCGCCCACGGCACCGCCAACGACGTGGGCGTCGCGTGGACCGAGTCGGGCTCCCCCGTGGTCCTGGCCGTGCTGTCGACCAAACCGGCCGAGGACGCCCCGTACGACGACGCCCTCGTGGCCCGGGCCGCCGCCGCGGTCGCGCGGGCCCTGGGATAGGCCACGGCGCTCAGGTGCCTCGACGCGGCGGCGGGAAGTTCCGTACGTACCGCTTCTGCCACGGTGTCTCCACCGCGTGCCGGTCGTAGTGGGCCCGGACGTAGGCGACCGCCTCCTCGGGCGGTACGCCGTCGAGGACCGCCAGACAGGCCAGGGCCGTGCCCGTGCGGCCCCGGCCGCCGCCGCAGGCCAGCTCGACGCGCTCGGCGGCGGCGCGCTCCCAGGCCTCGGTGAGCAGGGCGCGGGCGGCGGCGCGGTCGGACGGCAGCCGGAAGTCCGGCCAGCGCAGCCAGCGGGACTCCCAGGGGACCTCGGGCGGCTGCTTGCCGAGCAGGTAGACGCCGTACGACGGAGCCGGCGCCGACGGGTCGAGCGGGCGGCGCAGGCCGCGGCCGCGGACCAGCCGTCCCGACGGCAGCCGGAGCACACCCGGCTGCCCCTCCTCCCACCGCTGTTCCGTTGGTTCCTCGGGTTCCTGGCTCGCCATCCGGCCATTCGTAGCCGAGGCCCGGGCGCTGGGCAACCCGGACGTCACCCGGTCCGTCACTGGCTCCCCGGGGACACCAGCCCGGACTCGTAGGCCGCGATGACCAGTTGGGCCCGGTCCCGCGCTCCCAGCTTGCCCATGATGCGGCTGACGTGGGTCTTCGCGGTGAGCGGGCTGAGGGTCAGCGCCTCGCCGATCTCGGTGTTGTTCAGGCCCCGGGCGACCAGGGCCAGCACCTCGCGCTCCCGGTCGGAGAGGCAGTCGGGGCCGCCCGTGGCCGGTGCCGCGGGGCTGCGCAGGAAGCGGGCGATCAGGCGGGCCGTCGGGCCCGGCGAGAGCAGGGCGTCGCCGGCGGCCACCGTGCGGATCGCGTCGAGGAGCTCGGCCGGCCGTATGTCCTTGACCAGGAAGCCGGAGGCACCGGCGCGCAGCGCCTCCACGATGTTCTCGTCGGTGTCGTAGGTGGTGAGGACGAGCACCTTCACCCCGGCCAGGTCCTCGTCGGCGACGATGAGCCGGGTGGCCTCGATGCCGTCGAGGTCGGGCATGCGCAGGTCCATCACCACGAGGTCGGCGCGGGCGCTGCGGGCCAGCGCGACGGCCTCGCGCCCGGTGCCGGCCTGCCCGACGACCGCCATGTCGCCGGCCGACTCGACGAGCATCGCGAAGGATGTCCTGACCAGGGTCTGGTCGTCCGCGAGGAGCACACGGATGGCGCTCACCGGCCTCCCTCCAGCGGCAGTACGGCGGTCACCGCGAAGCCTCCGCCGGAACGGGGTCCCGCGTCCAGCGTTCCGCCCACGCTGCGGGCCCGCTCCCGCATGCCGACGAGGCCGAAGCCACCGCCGGCCCCGGGTACGGGCCCGGTGCCGGCGTCGGTGACGGACAGGCGCAGGGCGCCGTCCTCGGTGTGCAGGTCGACGATGACGGCCGGTTCGGGACCGGCGTGCCGTACGGCGTTCGTCAGCGCCTCCTGCACGATGCGGTACGCGGCGGCGCCGACGGCGGGCGGGATGTCGCCGGCCCGCACGGACAGCTCCACCGTCGCTCCGGCCGTCCGGGCGGTCTCCGCCAGGTCGGCGACGCCGGGCAGGCCGGGCAGCGGGCCGCGGGCCGCGGGCACGTCCTGCTCCCGCAGCACCTCCAGCGTCGTACGCAGCTCACCGCGTGCCGTCCGGCAGGTCTCCGCGATGTCGTCGAGGGCCGCGGCGACCGCGGCACGGTCGAGGCGGTCGGGGTCGGTGGCGAGGACGTGCGCGGCGACGGAGGTCTGGACGCCGATGAGGGTGATGCTGTGGGCGAGCAGGTCGTGCAGGTCGCGGGCTATGCGGAGGCGTTCCTCCGCGACGCGGCTGCGGGCCTCCTGTTCGCGGGTGCGTTCGGCGCGTTCGGCGCGCTCGACGATGGCGGCGACGTACTGGCGGTAGTAGCGGACGTCGACGCCCCAGAAGACCACGGCGATGACCCAGCCGGAGACCCTCAGCCCCTCGACGGCCTGGTGGCTGTTGACGGTGAACATCACGCCCGTGATGAGGGTGAGGACGCCGATGCCGGTCAGCACCGTGCGCAGCGGGCGGCCGGTGGTGGCGACCGTGTACAGCGCGACGTACGCAGCGGGGGTGGGTGCGACGTGGTTGTAGTCGAGGGCGTGGTAGGGCGCCACGCAGGCCGCCACCGCGGCCAGGACCAGGACCGGGTGGCTGCGCCGCCACACGATGGGCACGTGCGCGGCGAACAGCAGCGTCCAGCCGAGCGCGTCGGGGCTGCGCCGCTCGTCGCCGAGGAGCGCGATGAGGGTGGCGAGCGCGGCGAGGCCGACGGCGAGCAGCGCGTCGTTGCGGGCGCGGTGCGGCGCGGTGAGCGGATCGCGGTTGATCGCCGCCATGATCCGCTCGCCCAGCTGGGGTCGGGGCGCTGTCGTGGTTGCCTGCACGGGTTCCATCTTCCGATAGGCGGGCGCCCCTCCCGTCGGGAGGGGCGCCCGGCTCGTCAGCTCACGGGCTCCGGCGCGCGGGCCGGCGGTGCGGGATCCGGCGGTGCGGGGTCCGGGGTGCGGGACAGCCGCCCCGGCCACCACACCTTCCGGCCGAGGGCCACGCTTGCGCTGGTCACCAGGTAGGTGCGGACGAGGAAGGTGTCCAGGAGCACGCCGACGGCGATGACGAAGCCGAGTTCGACGAGCTGGACGAGGCCCATGTTCGTCAGCACCGCGAAGGTGGCGGCGAGAACGAGCCCGGCGGAGGCGATGACCCCGCCGGTGGTGCGCAGCGCGGTCAGTGCGGCGGCGGCCGGTGGCGCGCCGTTCAGTGACTCCTCCCGCATGCGGTGCATGAGGAAGATGCCGTAGTCCACACCGAGGGCGACCAGGAACACGAACGACAGCAGCCCGAGCCCGGGGTCCGTGCCCTGGAAGCCGAGGAGCGGGCCGAACACCAGTCCGCCGATGCCGAGTGCGGCGCCCCAGACCGCGATGACGGCGGCCACCAGGATCAGCGGCGCGACGAGGGAGCGCAGCAGGGCGATCAGGATCAGCAGGACGGAGACGAGAACGATCGGGATGACGACCGTCCGGTCCCGGGCGTTGGTGTCCTCCAGGTCGATCTGCTGGGCGCTGGGCCCGCCGACGTAGGAGCCCGTCAGCTCGTGCCGCAGTTCCTTGATGGTGGCGGTCTCGGCCGCTGACTGGGGCGGGGCGGAGGCGATCACGGAGATCTCGGTCCAGCCGGCTCCCGTGCGGCCGGGCCGGGCGCTCGCGACGCCGTGCGTGGCGCGGACGGTGGCCAGGGTGGCGTCGGCCCGGCCGGCCGGGGTGATGACGTCGATGGGCTGGGCGGATTGTTCGGGGTAGGCCCTGGCGAGTGTCTCCAGGGCGGCAACCGACTCCGGTTTGTCGACGAAGGCGTCCTGCTGCTTGACCGTGCCGGGCAGGTTGAGGGCGCCGAGGGCGAGCGCGCCGAGCAGGACGGCGCCGGAGGCGAGGACGGTCAGCGGGCGGCGCCCGGCGGAGCTGCCCATCGCCCCGAACAGCGACCGGCGTGCCGTGGGCGTACTGCCGTATGCGGGCACGAGCGGCCAGAACACCCGGCGGCCCAGCAGGACCAGCAGTGCGGGCAGCAGCGTCAGCATCGCGGCCAGCGCGCACAGCACGCCGACCGTGCCCAGCGGTCCCATGCCGCGGCTGGAGTTGAGGTCGGCGGCGAGCAGGCACAGCAGGCCCGCGGCCACCGTGCCGGAGGACGCGAGCACGGCGGGCCCGCAGCCGCGCAGGGCGGCGCGCATGGCGTCGTAGGGCCGCTCGTGGCGGCGCAGCTCCTCACGGTAGCGGGAGATGAGCAGCAGGGCGTAGTCGGTGCCGGCGCCGAAGACGAGGATGGTCATGACGCCCTGGCTCTGGCCGGTGACGGTGGTGCCGAAGGCCTCGTTGAGGCCGTAGGCCACGCCCATGGACAGGAAGTCGGCGACGCCGGCCACGACCAGCGGGACCAGCCACAGCAGGGGGCTGCGGTAGATGAGGACCAGCAGCACGGCGACGACGGCGACGGTGGTGTAGAGCAGGGGTCCGCCGAGCGAGCCGTAGACGCCGGCGGCGTCGGTGGCCATGGCGCTCGGGCCGCCGACCTGGACGGTCAGTCCGTCCTGGTCGTGGGCGACCCGGCGGACGTCGTCGACGAGGGCGTCGCGCTTCTTCTCGTCGGTGCCGGGCTCGTCGCTGGTGACCGGGTACATCAGGGCGGTGCCGTCCCTGGACGGGACGGCCTGCGGTGTGCCCGTCAGTTCGTGCTGCCGGCCGATCGTCGCGATCTGCCGTGCCGCCGTGGCCCGGTCCGCCGCCGTCAGTCCGGAGTCGCGGTGGTAGACGAGGACCAGCTCGGTCCGCTCGCCGCCCGGCAGCCGATTCTGGATCTTCGCCACCTGGGTGGAGTCGGCGCTCGCGGGCAGGTAGTCGGTGGCCCGGTTGTGCTGCACGCCGGCGAGTTTCGAGGCGAACGGAGAGGCGAGCGCCAGCACGCCGATCCACAGGGCGAGCAGCAGCCAGGGAATGGCGCGTCGTCGTGTACGTGTCGTTTCTGCGGCCCCCATGAGGCGGGCCCTCCCTCCGGCGCGGATGTCTGGATGCGGTCTCCAGACTTCCGGCGCGGTGGGCGGGTTTCGTCGCGCGGGAGGGCGAGTTCGGGCGTACTGCGCGGGGTGACCGGGCAGCCGTGTTACTCCCTGGGGAGTAGCCGGAGAGCACCACGGGAGGCGTCAGGACGGGGTGCGGGCCTCCGTCAGGAGGCGGGTCACGTCGTTCGTGCAGATGGTCAGGGCCGCTCCGACGGTGCTGAGGGTGTCGTGCTCGGCGGGGGTGTACGGGCCGTCGGCCAGGGCGATGCGGGCGGCCTGGAGGAGGATCGACTCCCGGCCCGCGGGGGCCAGGTGCGGGGCGAGCGGGTCGAGGGCCTCGTGCAGCTCTATGGCCAGGCCCGCACCGCACGGCTGGTCCTCGTAGGCGCGCCCGGTGTCCGCGGCCAGCGCCTCCACCAGGGCGGCCAGTTGCTCCTCGGTGCAGTCGGCCAGGCCGGCCGCGCGGACCGTGACCGCGGCGGTCTCCAGGGCCGTGCGCGAGCCCGTACCGCCCGCGGACAGCACCGCCAGGGCGACGGTGTGCACGGCGTCGCGGAGCATCGCGGAGAAGCGGGTGGTCGTCGGATGGTCCAGGACGTCCGTGCCGAAGTGGGCACCGCAGGCGGCGCACTCGACCACCGGCCCGGTCGTGCCGCGCGGCAGCAGCGGTACGCCGAGGACGGTGAAGCGCCGACGCCCGGTCAGCCGCTGGTAGTTGCGGTCCCCGCCGCAGCCGGGGCAGAAGAACTCGCCGTCGCCGACCGGCGTCCACGCGGTGCGGGTGCCCAGCAGTCGGGCAAGTCTGGTGACACGGCCGTTTCGTCCCCTTACTGGCAGCACGTCCCACCTCCGTAACGGCACGGCAACATCGCCGTGCAGGCGTGATGTTAGCCACATTGCCGAGGCGTCGTCAGTACCCCGGACGAGACCTTTCCGTGACCTGGGTCGCCGACTGGCCGATACTCGCCGGGCGCACGACGGGGCCCCGGCCGCCTCAGCAGGCGGCCGGGGCCCCGAAAGCACCGGTCAGAGCGGTCAGCGCGTAGCGCGGTTGACGGCCGAGACGACGGCCTTCAGCGACGCACGTGTCGTGTTCGCGTCGATCCCGATCCCCCACAGGACCTTGTCGTCGATCGCGCACTCGATGTACGAGGCGGCCTGGGCGGAGGCGCCCTCGCTCATCGTGTGCTCCTGATAGTCGAGCAGGCGCACGTCGACGCCGACGGAGTGCAGGGCGTCGAAGAAGGCCGAGATCGGACCGTTGCCGGAGCCGGTGAGGACGGTGTCCTCGCCGTCGACGGTGGCCTCGACGGTGAGGGTGTCGACCCCGTCGGTGTCCGTCGTCGACTGGCCGGTCCTGACCTGGATGCGGCCCCAGGGGTTGTCCGGGTTCGGCAGGTACTCGTCCCGGAAGGTGGCCCAGATGTCCTTCGGCGTGACCTCGCCGCCCTCGGCGTCCGTCTTGGCCTGGATGATCCTCGAGAACTCGATCTGCATCCGGCGCGGCAGGTCCAGCTTGTGGTCGTTCTTCAGGACGTAGGCGACACCGCCCTTGCCGGACTGCGAGTTGACCCGGATGACGGCCTCATAGGAGCGGCCGACGTCCTTGGGGTCGATGGGCAGGTACGGCACCGCCCACTCGATGTCGTCGACCGTGACGCCCCTGGCCTTCGCGTCGGCCTCCATCGCGTCGAAGCCCTTCTTGATGGCGTCCTGGTGGGAGCCGGAGAAGGACGTGTAGACCAGGTCGCCCACGTACGGGTGGCGCGGGTGGACCTCCATCTGATTGCAGTACTCCCACGTACGGCGGATCTCGTCGATGTCGGAGAAGTCGATCTGCGGGTCGACGCCCTGCGAGAACAGGTTCATGCCCAGGGTGACCAGGTCGACGTTGCCCGTGCGCTCGCCCTGGCCGAACAGGCAGCCCTCGACGCGGTCGGCGCCGGCCATCAGCGCCAGCTCGGCGGCGGCGACGGCCGTACCGCGGTCGTTGTGCGGGTGGACGGACAGGCAGACGTACTCGCGGCGGGACAGGTTGCGGTGCATCCACTCGAAGCGGTCCGCGTGCGTCGACGGCGTCGAACGCTCCACCGTGGCGGGCAGGTTGAGGATGATCTCGCGGCCCGGACCCGGCTGGTACACGTCCATCACCGCCTCGCAGACCTCCAGGGCGAAGTCCAGTTCGGTGTCGGTGAAGATCTCCGGGCTGTACTGGTAGCCGAACTCCGTTTCGGGGCCCAGCAGTTTCTCGGCGTACTCCACCACCAGGCGGGTGCCGTCGACGGCGATCTGCTTGATGTCGTCCCTGGAGCCGCGGAAGACGACCCGGCGGAAGACCGGGGCGGTGGCGTTGTACAGGTGGACGGTGGCGCGCCGGGCGCCCTTCAGGGACTCCACGGTCCGCTCGATCAGGTCCTCACGGGCCTGGGTCAGTACGGAGATCGTGACGTCCTCGGGGATCGCGCCCTCCTCCTCGACGATGGAGCGCACGAAGTCGAAGTCGGTCTGGCCGGAGGCCGGGAAGCCGACCTCGATCTCCTTGTAGCCCATCGCGACGAGCTGGTCGAACATCCGGCGCTTGCGCTCGGGCGACATCGGGTCGATCAGGGCCTGGTTGCCGTCGCGCAGATCGGTGGAGAGCCAGCGGGGGGCGGAAGTGATCCGGCGGCCGGGCCAGGTGCGGTCGGGGATGTCGACCTGCTCGTAGCGGCCGTACTTGTGGATCGGCATGGAACTGGGCTGCTGACGGTTGACCATGGTGGCGTGGGCTCCTCGTGAGGTCCGCGGGTCCGCGGGTGCCGGAGAACGGCCGACGGCGCAACGCCGAACTCCGCGGGGAGGGGGTCGGCCTCGACTACAGGCCCTCGCCGCGGCAGCTAAGGAGAAGCAGCCCGAAACGCATGATGCTGCGCAGCCTAGCCGAGCCGCGCCGGATGCGCGGGCCCGTCCCATTATGCGAAACCGAAGGGGCAAACAGGGCAAAAAGTGCGCGACGTCACGCGCCGCCGACCTCCCCCCACCTACCACTCCGTGACGGGCGAGCAGACCCCTTGCCCCGATATTCCCCCATCACGGTTGCGGGTAGTGACATCGCAGGCACGCAGTGCGATGGTTTCGAATATGACGACCACCGGGGGCTTCGAGCCCGTCTTCTGCACCATCGTGCCGCCGCACGTCCTCGACCGCCTCGCCCGCAACGAGGACCCCGCGCTCTCCGGACCCGCCCGCCGGACCCTGGAACGCGACGCCTTCGAGCGCACCCGGCGGCGGCTGACCACCGTCGTCGGCGCACCCGCCGTCGCCGCGCCCGCGGGCAGACAGGACGGTCACCCGCACCGCACCGTCTACGACGCCCGGCACGGCACCGAGCTGCCCGGCAGCAAGGTGCGCGGCGAGGGCCAGGAACCCGGCGGGGACGCCACGGTCAACCGCGCCTACGCCGGCCTCGGCGCCACCTTCGAGCTGTACCTCACGGCCTACCGGCGCGACTCGATCGACGGCAGCGGACTGCCGCTCGACGCGACCGTGCACTACGACGAGAAGTACAACAACGCCTTCTGGAACGGCGAGCAGATGGTGTTCGGCGACGGTGACGGCGAGATCTTCCTGGACTTCACCATCCCGGTGGACGTCATCGGCCACGAGCTGACCCACGGCGTCACCCAGCACACCGCCAACCTGGCCTACTTCGGGCAGTCCGGCGCGCTCAACGAGTCGCTCTCCGACGTCTTCGGCTCGCTGATCAAGCAGTACACGCTCGGCCAGACCGCCACCGAGGCCGACTGGCTGATCGGCGCCGGGCTGCTGGCCCCCGGCGTCAGCGGCACCGCGCTGCGCTCCATGAAGGCACCGGGCACGGCGTACGACGACGACGTGCTCGGCAAGGACCCGCAGCCGGCCTCCATGGACCACTACGTCCACACCGGCAGCGACAACGGCGGCGTCCACATCAACTCCGGCATCCCCAACCACGCCTTCTACCTGGTCGCCACGGCGCTCGGCGGCCACGCCTGGGAGAAGGCGGGACAGCTCTGGTACGACGTGCTGACCGGCGGCGAACTGCACGAGGACGCGCAGTTCGCGGACTTCGCCACGCTCACGGTGCGGGCCGCGCGGGAGCGGTACGGCACCGACGGCGGCGAACTCGAGGCCGTGCGGAAGGCCTGGGAGCAGGTAGGGGTGCGGACGCTGTAGTTCCGTACTAGACACGGACCATGCGAATTCGAGTGAGGCGCACAGGGGGTTTCGCGGGCATCGAGCGCCGCGCCGAGGTGGACGTCTCGGGGCGGCCCGACGCCCCGCAGTGGCGGGACCTGGCCGAGCGGGCGCTGGCGGCCGGCAAGACCGCGCCGCCGGCCGGGGTGCCCGACGGCTTCAACTACGAGATCACCGTGGACGGCCGGACGGTGTACGCGGCCGATCCCCGGCTGACCGGGGAGCAGCGCGAGCTCATCTCCCGCGTGCTCAAGGAGGGGGCGTGAGGTCCTTTTCCCGTCCCGTTCCCGTCCCGGGCGTTGACTTCCGTTACCGACGGTAAGGATGATCCCGCCCATGGCGACGAACCCGATACCCCGGTTCCCGGCCGGCTTCCTGTGGGGCGTGTCCACCTCGGCCCACCAGATCGAGGGGGCGGCCGACCTGCGCGAGCCGTCCGTGTGGGACACGTTCTCGGCCGGGCCGGGGCGGATCAAGGACGGCTCGACGGCGGCGGTGGCCTGCGACCACTACCACCGCCACCGCGAGGACGTGGCGCTGCTGGCCGGCCTCGGTGTCGACGCGTACCGCTTCTCCGTCTCCTGGCCCCGGGTGGACTCCCCCGGCGGCCTCGACTTCTACGACCGCCTGGTCGACGACCTGTGCGCGGCCGGCGTCCGCCCGGTCCCCACCCTCTTCCACTGGGACCTGCCGGCCCGCCTCGACTGGCTGGAGCGGGACACGGCCGCGCGGTTCGCCGACCATGTGTCGGTGGTCGCCGGGCGCCTGGGCGACCGCGTACCGAAGTGGATCACGCTCAACGAGCCCGCCGAGCACACCCTGCTCGGCCATGCCCTGGGCGTCCACGCGCCGGGCGGGCGGCTGCTGTTCGACGCGCTCCCGGCCGCCCACCACCAACTGCTCGCCCACGGCCTGGCGGTCCGGGCGCTGCGCATCGCCGGGGCCGCGGACATCGGCATCGCCAACTCGCACAGTCCCGTCCGGCCGGCCTCCGGGGAACAGGCGGACGTCGAGGCGGCCGGCTTCTACGACCTGCTGCTGCACCGCCTGTTCGCCGACCCGCTGCTGCTCGGCCGCTACCCCGAGGGACTGGGCGAGCTGATGCCGGGCGCCCCGGAGCAACTGGCCTCGGATCTGGAGGTGATCGCGGAGCCCCTGGACTGGTACGGCGTCAACTACTACGCGCCGACCCGGGTGGGCGCCCCGCGCGGCGAGGAGATCGAGTTCGGCGGTCTCACCCTGCCCGCCGAACTGCCCTTCTCGGTACGGGAGATCGAGGGCCACCCGGTCACGGACTTCGGCTGGCCCGTGGTCCCGGAGGGCCTGACCGAGTTGCTGACCGGCCTGCGCGACCGCTACGGCGACCGGCTCCCGCCCGTCGTCATCACCGAGAACGGGTGCTCCTACGAGGGCCTCGACGACCAGGACCGCATCGCGTACCTGGACGGACACCTCCGCGCCCTGCACCGGGCCGTGGAGGCGGGCGTGGACGTGCGCGGCTACTTCGTGTGGTCGCTGCTGGACAACTGGGAGTGGGCCGAGGGCTACGCCCGCCGGTTCGGCCTGGTGCACGTCGACCACGCGACGCTGGAGCGCACCCCGAAGGCCTCCTACCACTGGTTCCGGGACCTGCTGCGGGCCCAGCGGGGGGAGGGTGCGGCGGCCGCCGCGTCGCCCGTGCCGGACTGATCCCGCCCCGGATCCGCGGGGTCGTCGGTCCCAACGGAGTCACCAGGATCACCGGGGTCGCTCCGGTCGCCGAAAAGCCCTACGGCGTTGTCGCTCCCCCGTCGTACCCTGGGAAGCGCGAGGCCGCCCTCACTTGTGCGGCCGTGACGAGGAGGAACCGCAGGCCTTCAGCGCCGGCCCATGACTCAGACACCCGCAGCCAAGACCCCCGCGCAGGGGCAGGCCAGAGCACAGTTCACCGTCCCCGCCCAGCACCCCATGGTGACCGTCCTGGGATCCGGCGACTCTCTCCTGCGCGTGATCGAGAAGGCCTTCCCGGGGGCCGACATCCATGTCCGGGGCAATGAGATCAGCGCGGTCGGCGATCCGGTGGACGTCGCCCTGATCCAGCGCGTGTTCGACGAGATGATGCTGGTGCTCCGCACCGGGCAGCCGATGACGGAGGACGCAGTGGAACGCTCCATCGCCATGCTCAAGGCGAGCGAGAACGGCGAGAGCGACGGCCACGAGACCCCCGCCGAGGTCCTGACGCAGAACATCCTGTCCTCCCGCGGCCGCACGATCCGTCCCAAGACGCTCAACCAGAAGCGGTACGTCGACGCGATCGACAAGCACACGGTGGTCTTCGGCATCGGCCCCGCCGGCACCGGCAAGACCTACCTGGCCATGGCCAAGGCGGTGCAGGCCCTGCAGTCCAAGCAGGTCAACCGCATCATCCTGACCCGCCCCGCGGTCGAGGCCGGTGAACGCCTCGGCTTCCTGCCCGGCACGCTGTACGAGAAGATCGACCCGTACCTGCGCCCGCTGTACGACGCGCTGCACGACATGCTCGACCCGGACTCCATCCCGCGCCTGATGGCGGCGGGAACGATCGAGGTGGCACCGCTGGCGTACATGCGTGGACGCGCGCAGCCGCGCTTCACGAACGTCCTGACCCCTGATGGCTGGCGCCCCATCGGCGATCTGCAGGTCGGTGACCTCGTCATCGGCTCCAACGGTGAGCCGACCCCGGTCCTGGGCGTCTATCCACAGGGCGAGAAGGATGTCTACCGCGTCACGGCCCAGGACGGGGCCTGGACCCTGTGCTGCGGCGAGCACCTGTGGACGGTGCGCACGGCTTCGGACAAGCGTCGTGACAAGCCGTGGCGGGTCCTGGAGACCAAGGAGATGATCGGCAACCTGCGTGCCGCACATGCGCGTCGATACGAGCTGCCGATACTCACGGCGCCGGTGTGCTTCCCCGAGCGCGAAGTACCGATGGACCCCTATGCGCTGGGACTCCTGCTGGGCGACGGATGCCTGACCGGCTCCACCACCCCCTCGTTCGCCACCGAGGACCCGGAACTCGCGTCGGCCCTGCAATCGGCCCTTCCCGGAATCTCGGTACGGCATCGCGGCGGGCCCGACTACGTCCTGAACCGGGTCAAGGCCCCTGGCGACGTGGTCACCCTGGAAAACCCGGTCACCGGCGTTCTGCGCAAGCTGGACCTGCTGCGGACGCGCTCGCACAGCAAGTTCGTCCCCGACGACTACCTCTTCAACTCGGCCGAGGTACGGCTGGCGATCCTGCAGGGACTGCTCGACTCCGACGGCGGCCCCGTCGTCCAGAAGGACCGGACCTGCCGCGTCCAGTACACGACGACATCCATCCTGCTCCGGGACGACGTGATCGCTCTGGTGCAGTCCCTGGGCGGCGTCGCCTACAGCCGTCGCAGGGCCGCCGAGGGACGCGGTCCGGGCCGCGCGAAGGAGCGGGACGTCGCCCACCGGCGGGACGCCCACGTCATCGACATCCGCCTTCCCGAAGGCATCGAGCCCTTCCGACTTGCCCGCAAGCGGGACCAGTACCAGGCGGCCGGTGGCGGCGGACGTCCGATGCGGTTCATCGACAGCATCGAGCCTGCGGGCCGGGAGGAATGCGTCTGCATCCAGGTGGCGGCCGAGGACTCCCTGTACGTCACGCAGGACCATCTGCTGACGCACAACACCCTGAACGACGCCTTCATCATCCTGGACGAGGCGCAGAACACCAGCCCCGAGCAGATGAAGATGTTCCTCACCCGGCTCGGCTTCGACTCGAAGATCGTGATCACGGGTGACGTCACCCAGGTGGACCTGCCGAACGGCCAGAAGTCCGGTCTGCGGCAGGTGCAGGAGATCCTGGAGGGCGTCGAGGACGTCCACTTCTCCCGGCTGTCGTCGCACGACGTCGTACGGCACAAGCTCGTGGGCCGTATCGTCGACGCGTACGAGAAGTACGACAGCAAGCACGGCACCGAGAACGGCGGGCCCAACAAGTCCGGCGGGCACGGCAGGGCCGGGCACGCGCACGGTCACGGGCACAAGGGGAAGTAGACCAGCACCACCATGTCGATCGACGTCAACAACGAGTCGGGAACCGAGGTCGACGAGCGGGCGATCCTCGACATCGCCCGCTACGCACTCACCCGCATGCGCATCCACCCGCTCTCCGAGCTCTCGGTGATCGTCGTGGACGCCGACGCCATGGAGCAGCTGCACGTCCAGTGGATGGACCTGCCGGGCCCCACGGACGTCATGTCCTTCCCGATGGACGAGCTGCGGCCGCCGTCGAAGGACGACGACGAACCCCCGCAGGGCCTCCTCGGCGACATCGTGCTGTGTCCCGAGGTCGCCGCGAAGCAGGGCGCCGAGGCCCCGACGCAGCACTCCATGGACGAGGAGCTCCAGTTGCTCACCGTCCACGGCGTGCTGCACCTGCTCGGCTACGACCACGAGGAGCCCGACGAGAAGGCCGAGATGTTCGGCCTTCAGGCGGCGATCGTGGACGGCTGGCGTGCCGAGCGGGGCCTGCGCGGCCCGTCACCGGCACCCACCGTCTCGTAACCCGCCCATGAGCCCTCAGATCGTCGTCGGCGCGATCGCGCTCGTCGTCGTCGCCTGGCTCGCCGCCTGCGCGGAGGCGGGCCTGGCACGGGTGTCCAGCTTCCGCGCCGAGGAGGCCGTGAAGGCGGGCCGCCGCGGCAGCGCGAGACTGGCCCAGGTCGCCGCCGACCCGACCCGCTACCTCAACCTGGCGCTGCTGATGCGCGTCACGTGCGAGATGGCGGCGGCGGCGCTGGTCACCTACGCGTGTCTGGAGTCGTTCCCGGGCACGGGCCAGGCGCTGGTCGTCGCCATCGCGGTCATGGTGCTCGTCTCGTACGTGGCCATCGGGGTGTCCCCGCGCACCATCGGCCGCCAGCACCCGCTGAACACGGCGACCGTGGCCGCGTACGTACTGGTGCCGCTCGCCCGGGTGCTGGGCCCGATCCCGTCGCTGCTGATCCTCATCGGCAACGCGCTGACCCCCGGCAAGGGGTTCCGGCGCGGCCCGTTCGCCTCCGAGGCCGAGCTGCGCGCCATGGTCGACCTCGCCGAGCAGGAGTCGCTGATCGAGGACGACGAGCGGCGCATGGTGCACTCGGTCTTCGAGCTGGGCGACACCCTCGTGCGCGAGGTCATGGTGCCGCGCACCGACCTGGTGGTGATCGAGCGGTACAAGACCATCCGCCAGGCCCTCACGCTGGCGCTGCGCTCCGGCTTCTCGCGGATTCCGGTCACCGGCGAGAACGAGGACGACATCGTCGGGATCGTCTATCTGAAGGACCTGGTCCGCAGGACGCACATCAACCGGGACGCCGAGAGCGAGCTGGTGTCGACGGCCATGCGTCCGGCCGTCTTCGTACCGGACACGAAGAACGCCGACGACCTGCTGCGCGAGATGCAGAAGGAACGCAACCACGTCGCCGTCGTCATCGACGAGTACGGCGGCACGGCCGGCATCGTCACCATCGAGGACATCCTCGAGGAGATCGTCGGCGAGATCACCGACGAGTACGACCGCGAGCTGCCGCCGGTGGAGCCGCTCGGCGACGACCGCTACCGCGTCACCGCGCGCCTGGACATCACGGACCTGGGCGAGCTGTACGGCCTGGAGGAGTACGACGACGAGGACGTGGAGACGGTCGGCGGGCTGCTCGCCAAGGCCCTGGGCCGGGTGCCCATCGCGGGCGCTTCGTCGGTCGTGGAGCTGCCCGACGGCCGGGAGCTGCGGCTGACCGCGGAGGCGGCGGCCGGGCGCCGGAACAAGATCGTGACCGTGCTCGCGGAGCCGGTGGCCCCGGCGGCGCCCGCCGGGGGCGGGGAGGAGAAACCGGAGTGAGTCCCGAGGAGCTGCGCGCCCTCTGCCTGTCGTTCAACGCGGTGGTGGAGGACTTCCCCTTCAACCCGGAGACCTCGGTCTTCAAGGTCCGGGGCAAGCTGTTCGCGCTGTCGGCCCTGGACTCCCGGCCGCTGAAGGTCAACCTCAAGTGCGACCCGGAGGACGCGATCCGGCTGCGCGCGGAGTACGAGGGCCTGATCGTCCCCGGCTGGCATATGCACAAGCGCCACTGGAACACGGTCACGGTCGGCACCGGGCTCCCGGACCGGCTGGTCCGGGAGCTCGTCGAGGACTCCTACGACCTGGTGGTGGCGGGACTGCCGCGCGCGGAGCGGCTGCGGCTCGACCGGGCGTGAAGGCCGGGGCGCCGCGGCGGGCCTGACCGCGGCGGCTGCGGCGGTCTCGGCGGTGGCCGGGGTGATCTCCGCGACCGTGGGGGCGGCTCTTATGCTCGGGGCATGACCGAGACCAACGCGCTTGATCCCGAGGACCTCAAGATCGTCACCCTGGCCCGTTCGGCCCGGGCCCGCAACGGTGTGCCGGAGGGCGCGGCCGTACGGGACGAGACGGGGCGTACGTACGTCGCCGGGTCGGTGCGCCTCGCCTCCCTGAGCCTGAGCGCCCTGCAGACCGCGGTGGCGATGGCCGTCGCGTCCGGTGCGACGTCCCTGGAGGCGGCGGCGGTGGTCAGCGAGGCGGAGGAGATCGCCCCGGAGGACCTGGCCGCCGTACGGGACCTGGGCGGCGCGAAGACGCCGGTTCTGCTGGCCGGCCCGGACGGCACCGTACGGCTCACCCGGCCGGCGGGCGAGGACGGCTGAGGCCCGCCGGAGCCGCGCTTGCCCGTCCGTGTGCAGCCGGGGTTCGTGGATCAGGGACAATGGGCGCCATGAGCGTTCGCACCCAGTCATCCGAGCAGTCCGTCGAGGCTTCCCACCGGGCCGGCTTCGCCTGCTTCGTGGGCCGCCCCAACGCGGGCAAGTCCACCCTCACGAACGCTCTGGTCGGGCAGAAGGTGGCGATCACCTCGAACCGGCCGCAGACGACGCGGCACACCGTGCGGGGCATCGTCCACCGCCCGGAAGCGCAGCTGATCCTCGTGGACACGCCGGGGCTGCACAAGCCGCGCACGCTGCTCGGGGAGCGGCTGAACGACGTCGTACGGGCCACCTGGGCCGAGGTCGACGTGATCGGCTTCTGCCTGCCGGCCGACCAGAAGATCGGGCCCGGTGACCGGTTCATCGCGAAGGAACTGGCCGGGATCAAGAAGACGCCCAAGGTCGCGATCGTCACGAAGACGGACCTGGTGGACTCCAAGGCGCTCGCCGAGCAGCTCATCGCGATCGACCGGCTGGGCGAGGAGCTGGGGATCACCTGGGCGGAGATCGTGCCGGTGTCCGCGACGGCGAACAAGCAGGTGGACCTGCTGGCCGACCTGCTGGTCCCGCTGCTGCCCGAGGGGCCCGCGCTCTACCCCGAGGGCGACCTCACGGACGAGCCCGAGCAGGTCATGGTGGCCGAGCTGATCCGGGAGGCGGCGCTGGAGGGTGTGCGGGACGAACTGCCGCACTCCATCGCGGTGGTGGTGGAGGAGATGCTGCCCCGCGAGGACCGGCCGGCGGACAGGCCGCTGCTCGACATCCACGCCAACGTGTTCATCGAGCGGCCGAGCCAGAAGGGCATCATCATCGGGCCCAAGGGGAAGCGGCTGAAGGAAGTCGGGATCAAGTCCCGCAAGCACATTGAGGCATTGCTGGGGACGCCGGTGTTTCTCGACCTCCATGTGAAGGTCGCGAAGGACTGGCAGCGGGACCCCAAGCAGCTGCGCCGCCTCGGCTTCTGAGAGCCCGGTCACTCCGGGCTCTCCTCCGGGGGCTCTGCCCCCGGACCCCGGCGGGCGGCTTTGCCCCCAGTCGCATTCAGCGCAGGGTCTTCGGTGCCTTCAGTGCCTTCAGTGCCTTCTTCGCGTCCCTTGCGTTCAGGTTGATGAAGACCGGGGTCGTGTTCAGGGGGGTCGGGTAGGCCGTGATGGTGCGGGGGCCGTGGAGGGTGCGGGCGTGGGTTACGTCGTACCAGGTGCCCGGGGGGAGGTGGACCGGGCGGGTGGGGGCGTCGGTCAGTTGGGGGGCCGCCAGGACCGCGGGGCCCAGCATCCACTCGTCGGTGATCGTGTACGCCCGCTCGTCGTGCGGGAAGTCGAAGAAGAGCGGGCGCATGATGGGGTCGCCGGTGCGCAGCGTCTGCCGGACCTGGTCCTGGATGTAGGGGGCGAGTCGGCGGTGGCGGGCGATGGCCTCGCGGTAGAGGGCGGCGGTCTGCGCGTCGTACACCACCTTCCGGCCGGTCGTCACATCGACGGTGCCGACGGGTGATGTGGAGGAGTACATCAGCGGCATCAGGGCCGCGGCCTGCGCCCAGCGAACCAGGACCTGTTTGGTGGGGGCGGGCTCACCGCTGGAGCCGCCGATCATGTCGGTGGTGACGAAGGGGTAGCCGATGGTGGAGATGGCGAGGTTCTGCGTGACGGCGGCCCGCAGGGAGTTCCAGCCGGTGCCCTTGTCGAGCTGACGGGTGACGAAACCCGCCCGGTGCGCGGTGGTGTCCCAGTGGACGCGGATGCCGACGCCCTGGAGGTCGAACTCGTCGGCGAGCTGTGCGCCCAGCCGCTGGTAGTCGGTGGGCTGGTAGCCGGCGCGGGGAACGCACCGCTCGTCGAAGAACCGGGTGTCGAACTTCAGCCCGTCGACGCCGTAGGTGCTCATGAGGCTGCCGAGCCGGCTCTTGTACCAGGCCCTGGCCTTCGGGTTGGCGAGGTCGACGATCCCGGCGGTGCCGTTCCACCAGGTGACCCGGCACGGCTCGGCGGGATCGGTGGCGGCGCGCAGCAGATAGCCGTGGTCGGCGGCGTACTGGTACTGGTCGGAGTCCAGGTTGATCCACAGCGTCACCCAGAGGCCGAAGCCGAAGCCGAGGTCGTGGATCCGGCGGGACATCGCCCCGGGGTCCGGGTAGGCCTTCGGGTCGAAGGTCATGTTCCCGTAGTCGGACTCCCACTTGTCGTCGAGCTGGAGCGTGTGCCCGGTGATCCCGTGGTCGTGCAGGTCCTGGGCGTAGCCGAGGAGCGCCGCCTGGTCGACGTGGGTGTAGAACTGCGCCCAGGAGTTCCACACCGGCTCGGCGTACTGCCGCGGGGTGGCGTCGCTCTTGTCCGGCTTGCCCACGACGCCGACGTAGTCGCGGTAGACCTCCAGCGGTGTCGACTCGACGAAGACCGTGGCCCGGTAGGGGGCGGCGGACTCGATGTCGAAGCGGCCGAGGCCGTCGTCGTTCTGGTTGATCGCCACGTTCATGACGTGTCCGGTGTCCACGCGCAGTCCGGCCGCCGAGGACGTGTACCAGAACGGGTCGACCATGTAGTACGAGGCCGGCCCGAAGGCCGGGTCGGCGACCTGTCCGCTGTCGAGCGGCCAGGGCTGGTCGGAGGCGGGGCCGCCGTGCGGGGTCCGGGTCTCGCCGTGGCCGTACCAGTGGCCGGCGGAGGACAAGTCGTAGGCGAGGCCCAGGCGTTCGGGGGCGGCGCCGACGACCTGCCAGTCGAGGCGGTAGCGGTCGGCGGACGGGGTGACGTGGGCCCGTACGGTGGCACCGGGCGCCGTCGTGGCCGCGGTGAGGGTGAGCGTGCCGTTCTTCCAGGTCCAGTCGGTGACGCGGGTGGCGTGCTGCCATGCGCCGGCGGCCTGGAAGCGCAGTGCGCCGGTGCCGCCGGCCGCGGTGGCCAGAACGGTGCCGCCCGAACGGCTGGTCGTCAAAGAAAGTTGATGCCTTGTCACCCGTAATGCGTATCCGGGGCTGGTGCGGTCCGCCGGTACGGTCAGGGTGAGTTGGTCCGCCGAGTGGGTGAGGCGGGGCGCGTGCGGGTCGGCCGCGGTCCCGGTCAGTGCCCGAGCCCGGGCCGGTTCCGGCGCGGTCAACGCGAGGGGCAGCGCCAGGACCAGGCCGAAAACGGCGAGGAGCACTCCGGGGCTGCGTGTTGGTCTGCGCACGACGCGTGTCCTTCGACGGAGGGAGCCAGGAGGCCGGAGGCTGCTTGCCTCATCGTGCTCGGTCGCGCCGATGATCGGGCGGCGAACGCCACGTGTCAACGACGTTCCCGGCCAAGGCCCGAACGGCGCGGCGCGCGAACGCCCGGCCGGCCGTGCGGCCGACTGCCGGACGGCGCGGCAGGCGGGCAGCTTGGCACGCCTGCGGCCCGGCATGCGCGGACGGCTCGATGCGCGGGGAGACTTGTCACGCGCACGGCTCAACGCACGGACACCCGACTCCGGGACGCAGCAGCACGGCAGGCGCGCGGCCGACCGTGGAGGGAGCGGCACGCGCGGACGGCCCCACGCGTGGGGGACTTGGCACACGTGCGGCTCAACGCACGGGCGGCTTGGCACGCGAGCAGCACGGCAGGCGCGCGGCCGACCGAGCGCGGCTCAACGTCCGGACGGCTCGACGCACCGACGGCGCGGCAAGCGGGGCAGCTTGGCACACGGGCGGCTCAACGCACGGGCGGCTTGGCAGGCGGGCAGCACGGCAGGCGCGCGGCCGACGCACGGGCAGCGCGGCACGCGCGGACGGCCGCGGGCGACTCGACGTACGGAGGGCTCGACGCACCGGCGGCTCGACAAGCGGGGCAGCTTGGCACGCGAGGACGGCGCGACGCGCGGGCGGCTGGCACGTGGGCAGTGCGGCACGCCGCGACGGGACGCGCCGTCGGCCGACGCGCGGGCGGCTCGACGTGCGTCCGCGACCGTCACCCCGGTCTGCGGAAGCCGATCGTCGGTACGGCGCGGCGGCGCGGCCAGGGTTCGACGCTCGCCTCGGGGACCAGGGCCTCCAGGAACGCGTAGCGCCGCAGGGCCGCCGGGTCCTGGCCCTCGACCGACTGCACCCGGCGCCACCACGCGGCGATCTCGGACCAGCCGGGCGCCGACAGGGAGCCGCCGAACTCCTGGACGGACAGGGCGGCGGTGAGGCCGGCGAAGGCGAGGCGGTCGGCGAGCGGCCAGCCGGCCAGGGTGCCGGTGACGAAGCCGGCCACGAAGACGTCGCCCGCGCCGGTCGGGTCCAGGGCCTCCACCGCGATGGCGGGCACCTCGGCGCTCTCCCCCGTGCGCCGGTCGACCGCGTAGGCGCCCTCGGAGCCGAGGGTGACCACCGCGACCGGTACGAACGCGGTGAGCGCGTGCGCGGCGGCGCGCGGGCAGTCGGTGCCCGTGTAGCGCATCGCCTCCTCGGCGTTGGGCAGGAACGCCTCGCAGTGCTCCAGGTCGGACAGGCCGGCCAGGTCCCAGGCGCCGGTGTCGTCCCAGCCGACGTCCCCGAAGATGCGCGTGCCCTCCGCCGCAGCCTGGGCGATCCACGGAGAGCGCCGGCCCGGCGTCAGGGAGGACACGGCGGCACGCGCGCGGGGCCGGCACTCCGGGGCGCCCTCCTGGAGGAACACGGCCTCCGGGGGCGGCTCGTGGCCGTGCGAGACCATGGTGCGCTCGCCCTCGTAGGCCATGGAGACCGTGACCGGCGAGTGCCAGCCGGGCACGGTGCCGGACGGGGACAGGTCGATGCCCTCGCCCTGTTCCAGCGCGTCCCAGCAGTAGTCGCCGTAGTGGTCGTCACCGAAGGCCGCCGCCAGGGACGTCCGCAGTCCCAGGCGGGCCAGCGCGGTCGCCATGTTGGCCACTCCGCCGGGGCTGGACCCCATTCCGCGCGCCCAGGACTCGGTCCCGCGCACCGGGGCGGAGTCGAGTCCGGTGAAGACGATGTCGAGGAAGACGGTGCCCGTGAGGTACACGTCCCAGGGCGGGTCGTCCGCCGAGCGCAGTCCGGCCAGCGGGTCGACCGGATGATCGACGTGGGCGTGCGGCGCCCCGACGATGTACTCCCGGCCGTCCCGGCCTTCCGGGTCGTCCCGGTCCTCCGGGTACTCCGGTCCCGCTCCGGCGGATGTTCCGGCGGACGTGTTGGACGCGGTCACGGTGCGCTCCCTGACATGGTGCTGGTCCGGCCAGTGTGCACCAGAGCGCCGACAACCCGTCGGCGCTCGCGCCGGGGAGCGCCGCCGCGCCTACCAGCGGGGGGTCGCCGGGGCGGTCCAGCCCGGTTCGGCGACGCGCATCGCGGCCGCGTCGTCGCGGTCCCGCAGACGGCCGTCGTCCTCGGCCCACCGGCGGTGCAGGAAGGCCAGCCTGTCCCGGTCGAGTTCGACGCCGAGGCCGGGGGCGTCGGGGACGGCGACCCGGCCGCCGTCGAAGGTGAGCCGCTCGGTCAGGACGTCCTCCGACTGCCAGGGGTAGTGGGTGTCGCAGGCGTGGTGGAGGCCGGGCACGGTGGACGCCACGTGCGTCATCGCGGCCAGGCTGATCCCGAGGTGGGTGTTGGAGTGCATCGACACGCCGACGCCGAAGGCGGCGCACAGGGCCGCGAGCTGCTGGGTGTTGCGCAGGCCGCCCCAGTAGTGGTGGTCGGAGAGCAGTACCTGCACCGCGTTCGAGGTGAACGCCTCCTTGATCTCGGCGAAGGTCGTCACGCACATGTTGGTGGCCAGCGGCACGCCGGTGCGGGCGGCCACCTCGGCCATGGCGGGCGTGCCGAGGGCGGGGTCCTCCAGGTACTCCAGGACGCCCCCGAGCTGCCGGGCCACCTCCACGGAGGTCTCCACCGACCAGGCCCCGTTGGGGTCAAGCCGCAGCGGGCGCCCGGGGAAGGCCTCCGCCAGGGCCCGTACGGCGGCGATCTCCTGCGCGGGCGGGAAGACGCCGCCCTTGAGCTTGAAGGAGGTGAAACCGTGGCGTTCGGTGAACCTGCGCGCCTGCGCCACCACCCCCGCCGGGTCGAGCGCGGCGCCCCAGTCGTCCTTCTCGCAGGCGACGCCCTCCGGATGCCCGGCCCACTTGTAGAACAGGTAGGCGCTGTACTCGACGGAGTCCCGCACCTTGCCGCCGAGCAACGCGTGCACGGGCAGTCCGAGCGTCTTGCCGAGGGCGTCCAGGCAGGCGACCTCGAAGCCGGACAGGACGGACAGGCGGAGTTTGTCGGCGGTCTGGACGCCGCGCAGCCCGCCGACGTCGACGGCGTTCTCCACCCGGGAGGCGTCCACGGCGACGTCGAGGGCGAACAGGCCGTTGAGGTCGGTTATCCGGCGTCCCGTCAGCCGGTCGGCGAGCGGGCGGGCCAGTTCCAGGTACTTGGTGTCGCCGTAGGTCTCGCCGTATCCGGTGACGCCGTCGGCCGTCACCACCTCCACGATCAGGCGGGGTGTGTACGGCTGGTGGACGCCCTGGGTGTTCAGCAGCGGCGGGTCGGCGATCAGGATCGGGGTCAGCCGTACCTCGGTGATGGTCAGGTCGCCGGTCACAGGGCGACTCCCACCATGTCGAGTCCCGCGGACAGCAGTTCCCTCAGGTCGGCCAGGTCGGCGGGCGAGGGGTCGGTGAGCGGGGCCCTCACGCGTCCGACGGGGCGTCCGCGCAGCCGGGCGGCGGCCTTCACCAGGGACACGGAGTACCCGGGCACGCGGTCGCGCAGTTCGACGAAGGGGACGTAGAAGTCGCGCAGCAGCTTGTCGGCCGAGCCGCCGTCGCCGGACCGCAGCGCGGCGAAGAAGGCGTTGGCGATCTCCGGGGCGAAGGCGTGCACGGCGGAGGAGTAGGCGGCCACGCCGACGGTGGCGTAGGCGCGGGCCTGCATCTCGGCGGTGGGGGCGCCGTTGAAGAACAGGAAGCCCTCGGGGGCGGCGAGGGTGAGCCGCTGGAGGGCGTCGAGGTCGCTGCGGCCGTCCTTGAGGCCGATGACCGAGGGGATCCGCGTGATGCGCCGGAACGTCTCCAGACCGTACGCCACCTGTCCGCGCTGGTAGGCGATGAGCGGCAGCCGGGTGCGGGCGGCGAGCTGTTCGAGCTGGGCGGCCAGTCCGTCCTGCGGGGCGGCGACGAGGTAGTGCGGCAGGACGAGGAGCGCGTCGGCGCCGGCCTCCTCGGCGACGCGCGCGAACCGTGCGGCCTGCGCCCAGCCGTAGCCGGTGCCCGCCACCACGGGCACCCGGCCGGCCGCCTCCTCGACCGCGATCGAGACGACCCGGCGGTACTCGTCCTCGTCCAGGGAGAAGAACTCGCCGGTGCCGCAGGCCGGGAAGAGGGCGCCGGGCGCGGTGGCGAGCTGGGCCGCCAGGTAGGCGCGGCAGCCGTCGGGGTCGAGCGAGCCGTCGTCGTGGAACGCCGTCAGCGGGAAGGACAGCACGCCGTGCGCCATCCCGTCCCGCAGTCTGCGCACCACATCGGACGGACCCGCGGTGTTCGTCTCCGGACTCACCCTGGCCATCTCCCCACATAGACGCCATCCACGTATGGGAACAGAGTTTAGAAACGCGAACACGCCTCGTCAACGGGCGGTGCGCGGAGCGGTCGTTGGCGAGTGGCGGCGCGAGCGAGCGGCGGTCTACGGGAACTCGTACGCCTCGACCTCGGCGAGGTACCGCCGGCGCCGCTCCTCGTCGTCTTCCAGGAAGGAGGCGAGGAAGGAGTTGCGGGCCAGTTCGCGCAGCCGGTCCTTGCCCAGGGCCAGGGTGTCGCGCACGGCGTGGAAGTTGTCGCCCACGTAGCCGCCGAAGTAGGCCGGGTCGTCGGAGTTGAGCGTGCACAGCAGTCCGGCGTCCAGCATGGCGGGCAGCGGGTGGTCGGCCAGCGTGTCGACCGCGCGGAGGCGGACGTTGGACAGGGGGCACACGGTCAGCGGGATCCGGTCGCGCACCAGGCGGGCGACCAGCTCCGGGTCCTCCATGCAGCGCAGCCCGTGGTCGACGCGCTCGACGCCGAGCACGTCGAGGGCCTGCGCGATGTACTCCGGCGGACCCTCCTCGCCGGCATGCGCCACGCGCCGCAGTCCGAGGGCGGCGGCGGCCTGGTACACCTCGCGGAACTTCGCCGGCGGGTGGCCAGCCTCGGCCGAGTCCAGGCCGACCCCGGTGATCCGGTCGAGGTACGGCTTGGCGGCGTCGAGGGTCTCCATGGCCGACTCGGCGGACTCGTCGCGCAGGAAGCACATGATCAACCGGGTCGAGACGCCGTGCTTGTCCTCTCCCCACCGGCCCAGCGCCCGCCACAGTCCCTCGACGACCGTGCCCATGTCGACGCCGCGGGAGAGGTGGGCCTGCGGGTCGAAGAAGATCTCCGCGTGCCGCACGCCCTGCGCGGCGGCCCGCGCGAGATAGGCGTCGGCCAGGTCCTCGAAGTCCCGCTCGGTGCGCAGGACGGCCATGAGTTCGTAGTACAGGTTGAGGAAGGACTGGAGGTCCTCGAACCGGTAGGCCTCGCGGAGCGCTTCGGTGTCCGCGTACGGCAGTTCGACGCCGTTGCGTGCGGCCAGCTCGAAAGCGAGCTCGGGCTCCAGGGTGCCTTCGATGTGCAGATGCAGTTCGGCTTTCGGCAGAGGCATCGGAACATCGTACGTCCCTGGTCAGCGACGTTTCGGGACCGGCACTCTGAGCAGGTCGTACGCCACGGTCAGCTCGCCGTCGAACCCGGCGGCCCGCGCCTGCCGCTCGAACTCCTCCCCGGGCTCCGTGTAGCGCTGGCTGAAGTGGGTGAGGACCAGGTGCCGCACACCGGCGTCCCGCGCCACCCGCGCCGCCTGAGCGGCCGTCAGATGGCCGTACTCGACGGCCAGCGGCTCGTCCTCGTCGAGGAAGGTCGACTCGATGACCAGCAGGTCGCAGCCCTCGGCGAGCGCGTGCACGCCCTCGCACAGCCGGGTGTCCATGACGAACGCGAACCGCTGTCCGCGCCGCACCTCGCTGACGGCCTCCAGCGGGACCCCGTCCAGGGAGCCCTCGCGCTGGATGCGGCCCACGTCCGGGCCCTTGATCCCGTGCGCGGCGAGCCGTTCGGGCAGCATGCGGCGCCCGTCCGGCTCGATCAGCCGGTAGCCGAAGGACTCCACCGGGTGGGAGAGCCGGCGGGCCTCGAAGGTGTACGCGGGGGTGGTCGCGAGGACTCCGTCGGTGTCGACCGGGGCCTCGGTGAGCCCGACCGTCTCGCGGTAGGCGGTGGCGTAGCGCAGACGGTCGAAGAAGCGCTTGCCCGAACGCGGGTAGTGGGCGGTGATCTCGTGCGGCACCCGGTCGAGGTTGATCCGCTGGATCACCCCGGCCAGGCCGAGGCTGTGGTCGCCGTGGAAGTGGGTGACGCAGATCCGGTTCAGGTCGTGCGCCGCGACCCCGGCGCGCAGCATCTGGCGCTGGGTGCCCTCGCCGGGGTCGAACAGGATGCCCTCGCCGTCCCAGCGCAGCAGATAGCCGTTGTGGTTGCGGTGCCGGGTGGGCACCTGGCTGGCGGTGCCGAGGACGACCAGTTCACGTACGGACACGACGGCCTACCCGGGGGGCCACTGAAGGCCACGGCCGCCGAGCACGTGGGCGTGGGCGTGCCAGACGGTCTGGCCGGCGCCGGAGCCGGTGTTGAACACGATGCGGTAGCTGTCCAGCTTGTCCTCGTCGGCGATCGTCTGCGTCTCGCGCAGGACGTCCGCGGCGAGGGCGGGGGCCTCGGCGGCGAGGGCCGCGGCGTCCTTGTAGTGCGCCTTGGGGATCACCAGGACATGGGTGGGCGCCTGGGGGTTGATGTCGCGGAAGGCGACGGTCGTCTCCGTCTCGCGGACGATCGTGGCCGGGACGTGTCCCGCGACGATCTTGCAGAACAGGCAGTCGTCCTGGGGTTCCCCTGCCATGCGATGCTCCTCACGCCGGGTTGATCGAGTACGGGCATGGTATCCAGGCCGGGCGGATCCGGCCGGGTCCGGGGGCCGCGGCCCCCGGACGGTCACGGCAGGGACGGCAAGGACGGCGGGGTCTTCGCCGGTGTTGTCTCCAAAGCCTCGAGCGCGAGGCGGATCGCCTCGTCCAACTGGACGTCATGGCCCGCCGCATGGTCCTGCGGGCGCTGCGCCACCTCGACGTCCGGGTCCACGCCGTAGTTCTCCACGCCCCACTCGTGACCCTCCAGCCAGAAGGCGTACTTGGGCTGGGTGATCAGCGTGCCGTCCACCAGGCGGTAGCGGCTGTCGATGCCGATCACGCCGCCCCAGGTGCGGGTGCCGACGACCGGTCCGATGCCGAGCGCCCTGATCGCCGCGTTGACGATGTCGCCGTCGGAGCCGGAGAACTCGTTGGCGACGGCGACGACCGGACCGCGGGGCGCGTCCTGCGGGTAGCTCTCCGGACGCATGCCGCGCGGCAGGTCCCAGCCGACGATCCGCCGGGCCAGCTTCTCCACCACGAGCTGCGAGGTATGGCCGCCGCGGTTCTCGCGGACGTCGACGACGAGTCCCTCGCGGGCCACCTCCACGCGCAGGTCGCGGTGGATCTGCGCCCAGCCGGGCGCCTGCATGTCGGGGACGTGCAGGTAGCCGAGGCGGCCGCCGGACCGCTCGTGGACATGGGCGCGGCGGTCGGCCACCCACGCGTGGTAGCGCAGTGGCTCCTCGTCGGCGACGGGGACCACGACCGCGTGCCGCGGGTCGCCTCCGCCGGCCGGCAGGACGGTCAGTTCGACCGGCTGGTCGGCCGTGCCGACCAGCAGCGGGCCGGGGCCGGTCACCGGGTCGACCGGCCGGCCGCCGACCGCGACGATCGCGTCCCCGGCGCGCGCCGCGACGCCCGGCGCGGAGAGCGGACTGCGCGCGTTCGGGTCGGAGGTCTCCGAGGGCAGGATCCGGTCGATGCGCCAACTGCCGTCCTCGTGCCGGGAGATGTCCGCGCCGAGCAGCCCCTGCCGGGTGCTGTGCCCGAAGCCGCCTGCCGGTATGACGTAGGCGTGCGAGGTGCCCAGCTCGCCGTGCACCTCCCACAGCAGGTCGACCAGGTCGTCGTGGGTGGCGATCCGGTCGAGGACGGGCCGGTAGCGGTCGAGGACGCCGTCCCAGTCGACGCCGCCCATGTCCGGCCGCCAGAAGTGGTCCCGCATGACGCGGCCGGTCTCCTCGTACATCTGCCGCCACTCGGCGGCCGGGTCGACGGTCTGCCGGACCCGGCCGAGGTCCACGGTGATGTTGGAGTCGCTGTCCTCGTCGCCGGAGGCGCGCCGGTCGCTGGGCACGACCTTGAGCTTGCCGTCCGTCCACAGCAGGACCCGCTTGCCGTCGCCGCTGACCTCGAAGTGGTCGGCGTCGGCGGCGAGGTGCTCGATGCGCTGCTGGACGAGGTCGTAGCGCTCCAGTTCGGTCTTCGGGTCGGGGTCGTCGGGCGTGGCGCGGGTCGCGCCGAGGACTCCGCGCACCGGGTGCCTGAGCCAGAGCACTCCCTCCTTGGCGGCCCGCAGGTTGGAGTAGCGGGCGGCCTCGACCGGGAACGGCACGATGCGGTCGGCCAGGCCCTCCAGGTCGATCCGGGTCGCCGGGACGCCCTCGCTGTCCGGTGTCTCCTCCTTGTCGGGCGTCTCGAAGGGCCGGCCGTGCCGCTGCGGGCCGAACGGCGAGGGGGTCGCCGCGGCGAGCGTGATCAGATGCGGGCGGGAGCTCTCGACGAACGCCAGGTCGAAGACGTGCTCGTCGTAGACCGGGTCGAAGGAGCGGTGGGAGAGGAAGGCGAGGTGCTTGCCGTCAACGGTGAACGCGGGCGCGTGGTCCCGGAAGCGCAGCGGGGTCGCCTCGGTGACCGACAGGTCGGTGGTGCCCGCGAGCCGGAGCTGGCTGAGGGGGCGCGGGCCGGGGTGCGACCAGGCCAGCCAGGCGGAGTCCGGGGAGAAGGCGAGGCCGCTCACGTCCCCGTGCTCGCTGCGGTCCACCTCGCGCACCTCGCCGCTGTCGCGCTCGACCAGCAGCAGCCGGCCGTCGTGCGAGGCGACGGCGACGCGGCTGCCGTCGGGCGCGGTGGCGAGTTCCAGGACGCGGCCGAGCTGCCCGGCGCCCAGCCGGCGCGGGGTGGCGCCGGGCGCGAGTCCGGTGGCGGGCGCGAACTCCAGGGCGTCGTCGCCCTCGGCGTCCGTCACCCACACCACCCACTCCTCGCCCTCGGCGCGGAAGGTGCGCGGCAGCCGGGTGCGTACGCCGGGCTCGGCGGCGAGCGCGCGGGCGGGACCGGAGCGGTGGGTCACCCAGTGGACGGCGCCGCGCACGGCGACCGCGCTGCCGCGCGCGGTGTGGTCCGGGGACGCCGAGCCGAACCAGTGGGAGGCGTTGACCGGATAGGGCTGGAGGTCCACGCGCGGCCCGCCGAGGCGGACGTCGATCCGGCACGGCTCGGCGCCGTCCAGGTCGTCGAGGAGCCACAGTTCACCGGCGCTGGAGTAGACGACCCGGGTGCCGTCGGTGGCCGCGTGCCGCGCGTAGAACCCTCCCCCGCTCTCGGCTCCGCTCGATCGGGAGGCGCCCCCATGCGGGGTGTGCCTGCGCAGGTCGGAGCCGTCGGCGAGGGACGAGTACAGCGCGCCGGTGCCCTCGTGGTCGGAGAGGAACGCGATCCTCTCCCCCACCCACAGCGGGTACTCGATGTTGCCGTCCAGGTCCTCGTGCAACCGGACGAACTCCCCCGTGCTCTCTCGGTCGATCCACAGCTTGCCCGCGGTGCCGCCGCGGTACCGCTTCCACGAGGCCGCCTCGCGGCCCATCGACGCGGACAGCAGCACGGTGTGCGGGCCGTACGCGACGTCGCCGACGGGGCCGTACGGCAGGGTGGTGGCCGGCCCGCCGTCGAGCGGGACGGCGCGCGCCCAGGTGCGGCGCAGACTGGCCTGGCCCTGGGTGCTGAGCGCGAGGACCTCGCCGTCCGGGGTCCAGCCGCGCACCTGGGTCTTCCAACTCCCCCAGTGCGTCAGGCGCTTGGCGGGGCCGCCGGCGACCGGGGCGACGTGCGCCTCGGGGGCGCCGTCACGGGTGGAGGTCCAGGCGACGAGGGTGCCGTCCGGCGAGATGCGGGGGTGGTTCACCGGCACGTTGTCGGCGCTGACCCGCCAGGCCCTGCCGCCGTCCAGCGGCGCGAGCCACACATCGTCCTCGGCGGTGAAGGCGACCAACTCGCCCCGCAGATGCGGGAACCGGAGATACGCGGAGGAAGCGGAGGACGCGGACGACAGGGACGCGGGAGACGATGCGGGCTGAGTCACGTGATCACCCTACGCAGGGGCGGCGGCCACGGACAGGGGGACGAACGGCCTCCGCGCACGCGAACCGGCGGCGGTGCGGCCTCACTTGCCCCGGACGGGCCAGCAGGTGGGATCGCCCTGGCACCAGACCGTCCGTGTGACGGTCACCGTGACCGCCGGCTGCGGCTGGTCGTTGGTGGGCCGGTAGGTGACGGGCGGCCGGTACGTCGGCCCGGTCGTGGCGTCGCAGTTGCCGAGGCCGCGCACGTGGAACAACTCCTTGCCGCCCACCTTGGCGGTCAGGTCCCCGCGCACGCAGGCTCCGTCGACGGCCCGGGTGACCCTCCCGGTGACGGTGATCTTCCGGCCGTCCTTCGTCTCGCCCTCGCAGTCCACGGAGACCACGGTGGTCCCGGACGCCGAAGGCTCCGCACTCCCCGCCGCGCGCGTGCGGCCGCCGTCGCCGTCCCTGCCCGTGCAGCTGAGCCAGCTCACGGAAGCGTGCCGCCGGTTCAGCTCCGCCGTCGCCGTCCTGTCGGTCGTGTACGCGGCCGAGGCGGCGTTGAGCCCGCCGGGATCGCATGCGACGGCGCCGCCCGCGGCGACCGCCGCGAGCACCGCCACGGCCTTCACTCGCCGCCCGTGCGGCAGATGCCGAATCCGCCTCAATGCCCCCATGTACGGCAGCCTGCCACCGCCGCGCCCGGGACGGTAGAGCGCATACGGCCACGCGCGCGCCGCGCACGCCCGGGCTCGTCCGGCCGCCCGTGGGGCGTGCCCGACCGTTCAGAACGAGCGGCTGGTCAGGACCAGCGCCCGGTGCGGCCCAGCAGCAGGGCGGTCGCCGCCGTGCCGGCGGTCGAGGTGCGCAGCACGGTGGGCCCGAGCACGTACGGCTTCGCGCCCGCGTCCTCGAACTGCGCCAACTCCTCGGGGGACACGCCACCTTCGGGGCCGACGACCAGCACGATCTCGCCACGGCCGGGGAGTTCGGCGGTGGCCAGGCGTTCCTCGCCGCTCTCGTGGAGCACGGCGGCGAAGTCGGCTCCGGCCAGAAGTGCGGCAACCTGTTTGGTCGTCGCCGCGTCCGCGACCTCGGGGAAGCGCACCCGGCGGGACTGCTTGCCGGCCTCGCGGGCGGTGGCGCGCCATTTGCCGAGCGCCTTCAGGCCCCGGTCGCCCTTCCACTGCGTGATGCAGCGGGAGGCGGACCAGGGCACGATCGCGTCCACGCCGACCTCGGTCATGGTCTCCACGGCGAGTTCACCCCGGTCACCCTTGGGCAGCGCCTGGACGACGGTGATACGGGGGGACTCCGGCGGCTCCTCGACGAGGGCCGCCAAGTCCGCGACGACCAGCCGGTCCTTGCCCTCGGCGGCCTTGACCACGCCCTGGGTCCAGCGCCCGCGGCCGTCGGTGAGCACCACGTCCTCGCCCGGCCGCAGCCGCTTGACCGAGACCGCGTGCCGCCCCTCGGGGCCGTCCAGCACGAACTCCGCCCCGATCGGCTTCAGTTCGTCCACGACGAACACCGGCGCGGTCATCGCGCGTCACCTCCTGCCGCCGGGCCGGCCGCCAACGCCGCGCGTGCCGCGTCGAGTTCGGCGACCAGCACCTCCACGAGCCGTCCGGCGGGCAGTTCGCGGGCCATCCGGTGGCCCTGGCCAGCCCACAGCGCCATGCCCTGCGCGTCCTTCGCCTTGGCGGCCGCCTTGCGCAGCGGCGCGGTGAGGTGGTGGACCTCCGGGTAGGCGGCGGGCGCGTAGGGGCCGTGCTCCCGCATGAAGCGGTTGACCAGTCCGCGGGCCGGCCGCCCCGAGAACGCCCGGGTCAGCTCCGTACGCGGGAACACCGGGTCGGTGAGGGCCTCCTTGTGCAGGTCGTGCGCGCCGGACTCGGGGGTGGCCAGGAAGGCCGTGCCGAGCTGGGCGGCAGTGGCGCCCGCCGCGAGCACGGCGGCGATCTGGCTGCCGCGCATGATGCCGCCCGTGGCGATGATCGGCAGGGCGACCGTCTCACGGATCTGCGCGACGAGCGAGAGCACGCCGATTCCGGCGCCGTCCTGTTCCGGCAGGTCGCGGTGGGTGCCCTGGTGGCCGCCGGCCTCCACGCCCTGGGCGATCACCGCGTCCGCGCCCGACCGATCCACGGCGAGCGCCTCCTCGGTGGTGGTGGCGGTGGCGAGGACGAAGGTGCCGACCCGGTGCAGGGAGTCGACGACCTCGCGGGCCGGCACGCCGAAGTGGAAGGAGACCACCGGCACCGGGTCCTCCAGGAGCACGGCGAGCTTGGCGTCGTAGCCGTCGTCGCGTCCGGACTCCGGGTCGCCGAGTTCGGTCTCGTACCAGCCGGGCTCGCCGGCGAGCTGGTGGGCGTAGAGGTCGACGGCGCCGGTCTCGGCGCTCTCCGGCTGCGGCATGAACACGTTGACGCCGAAGGGGCGGCCGGTCAGTCCGCGCAGCTGCTTGATCTCCTGGTACATGCCGTCGGCGGTCTTGTATCCGGCCGCGAGGAATCCCAGTCCGCCGGCATCGGACACCGCCGCGGCGAGCGGCGGCACCGCGGGACCGCCCGCCATCGGCGCCTGCACGATCGGGTGCGGGAAGAGATCGGTCAGTGCGGAGGACATGACGGCATGTTGTCACGTCCTCCGGACGAGTCCGAAACCGGGCGACCTCCGGCATATGCCGGAGGAATCCCCTCCGGGGCGGTCGCCCGAACCCGTGGCCGGTCCGAGCCCGGCGTCAGCGACCGTTGACTGCGCCCGCCCGGGGGACAACCCCCGGACCCCCGGCCGACCCGAGCCCCGCGTCAGCGACCGTTGAAAGCGTCCTTCAGGCGCGAGAACAAGCCCTGCTGCCCCGGCTGGAACTGGCCCTGGGGGCGTTCCTCGCCGCGCAGCTTGGAGAATTCGCGCAGCAGACGCTCCTGCTCGGGGTCGAGCTTGGTCGGGGTCTGGACCTCCACGTGGACGATGAGGTCGCCCCGGCCGCCGCCGCGCAGGTGCGTGACGCCCCGGCCGTGCAGCGGGATCGACTGGCCGGACTGGGTGCCCGGGCGGATGTCGACCTCCTCCAGGCCGTCCAGGGTCTCCAGCGGCACCTTGGTGCCGAGGGCCGCCGCCGTCATCGGGATGGTGACCGTGCAGTGCAGGTCGTCGCCGCGCCGCTGGAACGTCGAGTGCGGCAGCTCGTGGATCTCGACGTACAGGTCGCCGGCCGGACCGCCGCCGGGGCCGACCTCGCCCTCGCCCGCGAGCTGGATGCGCGTGCCGTTGTCGACACCCGCCGGGATCTTCACGGTCAGGGTGCGGCGGGCGCGGATGCGGCCGTCGCCGGCACACTCCGGGCACGGGGTGGGCACCACCGTGCCGAAGCCCTGGCACTGGGGACACGGACGCGAGGTCATGACCTGGCCCAGGAAGGACCGGGTGACCTGCGAGACCTCGCCCCGGCCGCGGCACATGTCGCATGTCTGCGCCGTGGTGCCCGGGGCCGCGCCCTCGCCGCTGCACGTGTTGCAGACGACGGCCGTGTCGACCTGGATGTCCTTCGTGGTGCCGAAGGCCGCCTCGTCCAGCTCGACCTCGAGCCGGATCATCGCGTCCTGGCCCCGGCGCGTGCGCGAGCGCGGTCCGCGCTGCGACGCCGTGCCGAAGAAGGCGTCCATGATGTCGGAGAAGTTCCCGAAGGAACCGCCGGCCCCGAAGCCGCTCGCGCCGGCCCCGCCGGACTGCGAAAGGGGGTCGCCGCCGAGATCGTAGACCTGCTTCTTCTGCGGGTCGGAGAGCACCTCGTAGGCGGCGTTGATCTCCTTGAACCGCTCCTGGGTCTTCGGATCCGGGTTGACGTCCGGGTGCAGCTCGCGCGCGAGCCGCCGGAAGGCCTTCTTGATCTCTTCCTGCGACGCGTCACGGCGCACGCCGAGAACGGCGTAGTAGTCCGTGGCCACCTACGACTCCGCCAGGATCTGTCCGACGTACCGTGCCACTGCGCGTACCGCTCCCATCGTTCCCGGGTAATCCATGCGGGTCGGTCCGACCACGCCGAGCTTGGCCACTGCCTCGCCGCCCGAACCGTAGCCGACCGACACGATGGACGTGGAGTTGAGTCCTTCATGGGCGTTCTCGTGACCGATGCGCACGGTCATGCCCGGATTCTGCGTCTCACCGAGCAGCCTCAGCAGCACGACCTGCTCCTCCAGCGCCTCCAGAACGGGCCTGATGGTGAGCGGGAAGTCGTGCGCGAAGCGGGTGAGGTTGGCGGTGCCGCCGATGACCAGCCGCTCCTCGTTCTCCTCGACGAGTGTCTCCAGCAAAGTGGACAGCACGGTCGAGACGGTACCCCGGTCCTCGGCGTCGAAGGCGTCGGGCAGGTCCTCCACGAGCTGGGGGACGTCCGTGAAGCGGCGACCCGCGACCCGGCTGTTCAGCCGCGCCCTCAGATCGGCCAGGGAGGTCTCCCCGAAGGGCACCGGGCAGTCGACCATCCGCTGCTCGACCCGGCCGGTGTCCGTGATCAGCACGAGCATCACGCGCGCGGGCGCGAGGGACAGCAGCTCCACGTGCCGCACGGTCGAACGGGTCAGCGACGGATACTGCACGACGGCGACCTGCCGGGTCAGCTGAGCCAGCAGCCGCACCGTGCGGGCCACCACGTCGTCGAGGTCGACGGCGCCGTCGAGGAAGTGGTGGATGGCGCGCCGCTCGGGCGCGGTCATCGGCTTGACCTCGGCCAGCTTGTCGACGAAGAGGCGGTACCCCTTGTCGGTGGGGATGCGGCCGGCACTGGTGTGCGGCTGGGCGATGAAGCCCTCGTCCTCCAGGGCCGCCATGTCGTTGCGGACCGTGGCCGGCGAGACGCCCAGGCTGTGCCGCTCGGTGAGTGCCTTGGAGCCGACCGGCTCCTCGGTGCCCACGTAGTCCTGGACGATGGCGCGCAGCACCTGAAGCCGCCGCTCGCTGAGCATCGCGCACACCTCCAGGTCGTTCCTCGGCCGCTCGCCTGGCACTCTGCGCATAGGAGTGCCAGCTCTACCCGGCCCAGTGTACGGCCGCCGGGTACGCCCCCGGCAAGGCCGGGCCGCGACTGCGTGCGAGGTCGGGACCGGGATCACCCGGGATCGGCCGGGATGTCGTACCCGGCCGACGTCACCGTTAGCGTCGCCGTATGACGGATGCGCGGAAAGTGGCCCCCGAGGAGCCCGGAGAAGCGGGTCGGGGAGACCTGGAATGGGAGTGGCTGGCCGACGGGGTCGGCCGGTGGCGCCTTCCGGTGTGGGACTGCACGGCCGGGCTGGTCGTGGGGGCGGACGGCGCGCTGATGGTCGACGCGGGGTCGAGCCGCGCGGAGGGCGCACTGCTGCGCGCGCGGGCGCGGGAGCTCTCCGGTCGCGGTGTGACGCTTCTCGCGCTCACCCACCCGCACTTCGACCATGTCTTCGGGGCGGCGGAGTTCACCGGCGCGGAGGTGTTCGCCGCGGCGGGCGCGGCGGCGGTGTTCGCCGGCGGGCGCGAGGAGCTGCGCGAGGACGGGGTGCGCCACGGGCTGGACGGGCGGGCGGCGCGGGAGGCGGCGGACGCGCTGGTGCGGCCGGGCCGCGAGGTCGACGACCGGCTGGCCCTCCCGCTCGGCGGCGGGCGGGAGGCGCTGCTGGTGAACGTGGGTCCGGGCCACACCGCGCACGATCTCGCGGTGGTGGTACCGGGCGAACCGGCGGTGGTGTTCTGCGGGGACCTGGTCGAGGAGTCCGGTGAACCCCAGGCGGGCCCGGACGCCGTGCCGTCCCGGTGGCCGGACGCGCTCGACCGGCTGCTGGCGCTCGGCGGCGAGGACGCGCTGTACGTTCCCGGTCACGGAGCGGTGGTGGACGCCGCCTTCGTCCGCGCCCAGCGGGACGCCCTGGCCGCGCGCTTCGGCGTGTCGCGCTGAGGGGGCACGGGCCTGTCCATATCGTCACTCGAATGCGCCCACCCGTCTCCCACCACCGCCCCTCCGGTGAGGGCCCTTCGGGCCCGCGCCCCCGCGTGTATTCGCCCGACCTCACTCCCCCGTGGAAGAAGCCGCGGACCGTGCCGGAGGTTCCCGCCGAGCCGGGTCTGGTGGTGGAGGAGCCGGGGACCGGCTTCTGCGGGGCGGTGATCCGCTGCGAGGCGGGCGCGGTGACGCTGGAGGACCGCTTCGGCAGGCACCGGGTGTTCCCGCTCGCCGCCGGCGGCTTCCTCCTTGAGGGCCGGGCGGTCACCCTGGTGAAGCCGGCGTCCGGTCCGGTACGGCCCACCCGTACGGCGTCCGGTTCGGTCGCCGTGCCCGAGGCACGCGCGCGTGTGGCCCGCGCCGGGCGCATCTACGTCGAGGGCCGGCACGACGCCGAACTGGTCGAGAAGGTATGGGGCGACGACCTGCGCGTCGAGGGCGTGGTCGTGGAGTACCTGGAGGGCGTGGACGACCTGCCGGCGATCGTCGAGGCGTTCGCACCCGGTCCGGACGCCCGCCTCGGCGTCCTGGTGGACCATCTGGTCCCCGGCAGCAAGGAGTGGCGCATCGCCGAGTCGGTGACCAGCGAGCACGCGCTGGTGGTCGGGCACCCGTACATCGACGTCTGGGAGGCCGTGAAGCCCTCCTCGCTCGGCATCGACGCCTGGCCCCGCGTCCCCCGGGGCCAGGACTGGAAGACGGGCGTGTGCCGCGCCCTGGGCTGGCCGGAGAACACGGGTGCGGCCTGGAAGGGGATCCTGTCCCACGTCCGGTCCTACAAGGACCTGCAACCGGAGCTCCTGGGCCGGGTCGAGCAACTGATCGACTTCGTGACCGTCCCGCCCGGGTAGCGGCGCCGGGCCCGCGCCTCCGGGGCCGCCTGCTCCGGGTGCCTCAGTCCACCAGGTCCCGCACCACCGCGTCCGCCAGGAGCCGGCCCCGCAGGGTGAGCACGGCCCGCCCCGCCTCGTACGGCCCCTCCTGGAGCAGCCCGTCGGACAGCGCGCGCCGGGACGCGGCCAGGCCGTCCGGGCGCAGCAGGTCCAGCGGGACGCCCTCGCTCAGCCGCAGCTCCAGCAGGACGCGCTCCACCCGGCGGTCCTCCTCGGTGAGCAGTTCCCGGCCGGCGCCCGGGGAGCGGCCGGCCGCGAGGGCCGCCGCGTACGCGCCCGGATGCTTCACGTTCCACCAGCGCACGCCCCCCACGTGGCTGTGCGCGCCCGGTCCCGCGCCCCACCAGTCGGCACCGCGCCAGTACAGCTCGTTGTGCAGGCAGCGGCCGGCTTCCGAGGTGGCCCAGTTGGACACCTCGTACCACTCGAAGCCCGCCGCGGACAGCGTCTCCTCGGCGATCAGATAGCGGTCCGCGTGCACATCGTCGTCCGTCATCGGGATCTCTCCGCGCCGGATCCGGCGGGCGAGCTGCGTGCCCTCCTCCACGATCAGGGCGTACGCCGAGACGTGATCGGGGCCGGCGCCGAGGGCCGCGTCCAGCGAGGCCCGCCAGTCGTCGTCGGACTCGCCGGGGGTGCCGTAGATCAGGTCGAGGTTGACGTGCTCGAAGCCGGCGGCGCGGGCCTCGGCCACGCAGGCCTCGGGGCGGCCGGGCGTGTGGGTGCGGTCGAGGATCTTCAGCACGTGCTGCCGGGCGCTCTGCATGCCGAAGGAGATCCGGTTGAAGCCGCCCTCGCGGAGCGCGGCCAGGTAGGCCGGGTCGACCGACTCGGGGTTGGCCTCGGTCGTGATCTCCGCGTCGGCCGCGAGGCCGAACTCGTCGCGGATCGCCCCCAGCATCCGCACCAGGTCCCCGGCGGGCAGCAGCGTGGGCGTCCCGCCGCCGACGAAGACCGTCCGGACCTCGCGCGGGTCGTCGCCGAGCACCTTGCGGGCGAGGCGCACCTCGTCGGTCAGCGTCCCGGCGTAGTTGTCCCGCGAGGCGAGCACCCCACCGCTGCCCCGCAGCTCGGTGGCCGTGTAGGTGTTGAAGTCGCAGTACCCGCAGCGGGTCGCGCAGTACGGAACGTGCAGGTAGAACCCGAGGGCCCGCTCACCCGCCCCGACGAGCGCCTGCGGGGGCAGCGCGCCGTCATCGGGAACGGACTCACCGTCGGGAAGTGCGGAAGGCATGCCTTCCATTGTCCAGCACGCGAGGCCGGTTCCGGCCGGGTGTTCCGTCAGGCGCGTTCGGCCTGGAGTACCAGGAGGGCCAGGTCGTCCTCCGGGGGGCCGGTGCCGAAGTCGTGGACGAGGTGGCGGATGCGGTCGGCGATCAGGTCCGCGTCGAGGCCGGCGCAGTCGGCGAGGGCGATGGCGAGGCCGTCGCCGTCGTCGAACTGGCGGGAGCCGGAGCGTCGCTCGGTGACGCCGTCGGTGACGCACAGCAGGGTGTCGCCGGGCCTCAGCTCGAAGGTCTCGCTGGCGTACGTCTCGTCCTCGATCACGCCGAGCAGCGCCTGCGGCCGGGCCACCGTACGGACGCCGCCCTCGCGCCCGAGGACCAGCGGCAGCGGATGCCCCGCGGAGGCGAGGGTGCACCGCACACCGCCGTCGAAGGGCACCAGCTCGCCGTACAGCAGGGACAGGAAGCGGGTCTGGGTGTCGCCGGGGACCGGAGTGCGCCCGCCGGCCGCCACCAGCACGCGCGCGGCGGCGTCGGCGGCCTCGGTGGCGTCGTCGAGGAGGAGCTGGTTGAGGCGGTCCAGGACGTCGGCGACGCCGTAGCCCTCGCGGGCCAGCAGCCGCAGCCAGGGGCGGGCGAGCCCGATGACGACGGCGGCCTCGGGGCCCTTGCCCTGCACGTCGCCGACGGCGAAGCACCAGCGGCCGTCGCCCGCCGGGAAGAGGTCGTAGAAGTCGCCGCTCGGGCCGCCCTTGTCGCACGGCTCGTACACCAGCGCGCTGCGCAGACCGGGGATCTCGGCGACCGCGCCGGGCAGCAGGCCGCGCTGGAGCACCGCGCTGATGGTGGCCTGGCGGGCGTACTGCCGGGCCGCGCCGATGGCGAGGGCGACCCGGCGGCTGAGGTCCTCGACCAGCCCGGTGACCTCGTCGGGGAAGCGGAGCAGCCCGGTCCGCCCGATGACCAGCGTGCCCAGCGGACGGCCGCCCGCGATCAGGCGGTACGCCAGCGCCGCGCCGTGGGCCGCGTGCGGGCCGAGGGCCTCCCCGGGCCAGGGATAGGGCGCGGGCCCCGACCTCAGGCCGTCGGTGGGGCGCGGCGGGTCCTTCTCCAGGGCCCGGCGCAGCTCCTCGATACGGCTCTCGCTGCCGTGCCAGACCCGGGCGAGCCTCGGCCCGGCCGCGCCGGTGACGTCGCTCCAGCCCCCGCCGCCCTCGCCCCCGCTCCAGCGGGAGGACCCCCACCGGCCGGTGGACTCGTCCTCCAGCCACACCGCGCACCAGTCGGCCAGCCGGGGCACGACCAGCTGTCCGGTGAGCGAGGCGACCAGGTCCTCGTCGAGCTGTCCGGCGAGCAGATCGGAGGCCTCGGCGAGGAAGGACAGCGCGCCGCGCCCCAGCCAGTCCCGGTCCCGTCCGGCGCGCTGCGGCTCGGGCGCGAGGACCTCGGCGATGCCGAGTCCGTGGTCCGCGCCGTACGCCTCCTCGTCCTCCTGCGCCGGTCCGGGCTCCGCGGGCAGCCGCGCCCACACCGTCTTGGCGCCGGTCCGGTAGGTGACGCCCCACGCCTCGCAGAGCGTCGCGACCAGCCGCAGGCCGCGGCCGTACTCCGGGGTCTCGTGCGGCACCCCGGAACCGTGGTCGCGGGGAGCACGCGAGGGGTGGCGGTCGCACACCTCGACCACGCAGGCACCGGTGTGCGGCTCCAGCCGGCAGGTCAGCTCGACGTCGGTGCCCGCGTGCACGACGGCATTGGTGACCAGCTCGCTGACCACGATCAGGACGTCGTCGGCCAGTCGCTCGCCGATCTCGAAGCCGAGGTCCGCCCACTCGGTCAGCGCCGCGCGCAGCAGCGCGCGGGCGGCGCCCGGTGCCAGGGAGCCCTGGGGCAGTGTCGCGTGCGCCTGCGGGCACGCCTCGCCGGGCGCGGCGGTGCCGGACGCGTGCGCGGGCACCTCGGAGGCACGGGAGAAGGTCTCCCGCTGCGTGGGAATGGCCCCCATCTGCGGCTCCCCGGGCGGTTCTCACGGATCGGTTCGGTCAATGCCGACAGGGTGACAGACCGGCTGCGTCCATAAGCGAGGAGTTACCGAAGTGGGCCGCCTTGCATGAGAAATGCGCCACCGGAGTGATCAAAAACGGACAGTTCCGAGCACCCGCGAACGCATTCCGTGGTTCCGTGATCGTTCCCCCGCGCACCCGAGGCGCGCGGGGAGTTCACCGGCCGGGCCGGCTCAGTGATCACGCCTCACGCGCGCCCGTGTACATCTCGTCGATCAGATGCCTGTACTCCCGCTCCACCACCGGCCGCTTCAGCTTCAGGCTCGGGGTGATCTCGCCGTGCTCGACGTCGAGGTCGCGCGGCAGCAGGCGGAACTTCTTGATGGTCTGCCAGCGCTGCAGGCCCTCGTTGAGCTGCCTGACGTAGCCGTCGACCATCTCGACGGTCCGCGGCGCGGCCACGACCTCGGCGTACGGCTTGCCCTCCAGGCCGTTCTCCTTGGCCCACTCCAGGATCGCGGGCTCGTCGAGGGCGATCAGCGCCGTGCAGAAGTTCCGGTCGGCGCCGTGCACGAGGATGTTGGAGACGTACGGGCACACCGCCTTGAACTGGCCCTCGACCTCGGCGGGCGCGATGTACTTGCCGCCGGAGGTCTTGATGAGGTCCTTCTTGCGGTCGGTGATGCGCAGATAGCCGTCCGGGGAGAGCTCGCCGATGTCGCCGGTGTGGAACCAGCCGTCGGCCTCCAGCACCTCGGCGGTCTGCTCGGGCAGCTTGTGGTAGCCCTCCATGATGCCGGGGCCACGCAGCAGGATCTCGCCGTCGTCCGCGATGCGCACCTCGGTGCCGGGCAGCGGCTTGCCGACCGTTCCGGTGCGGTAGGCCTCGCCCGGGTTGACGAAGGAGGCGGCGGAGGACTCGGTGAGTCCGTAGCCCTCCAGGATGTGGATACCGGCGCCGGCGAAGAAGTAGCCGATCTCCGGGGCGAGGGCGGCGCTGCCCGAGACGCAGGCGCGCAGCCGGCCGCCGAAGGCCTCGCGGATCTTGGCGTAGACGAGCGCGTCGGCGACCTTGTGCCTGGCGGCCAGGCCGAAGGGCGCGGAGCGGGTGCCGGTGCGCTTGAAGTTGTCCTGGGTGACCTTGGCGTACTCGCGGGCGACCTCGGCGGCCCACTGGAAGATCTTGTACTTGGCCGGGCCGCCGGCGCGGGCCTTGGCGGCGACGCCGTTGTAGACCTTCTCGAAGATGCGCGGGACGGCCGCCATGTAGGTCGGCCGGACGACAGGCAGGTTCTCGATGATCCTGTCCACGCGGCCGTCCACGGCGGAGACGTGCCCGACCTCGATCTGGCCGGAGGTGAGGACCTTGCCGAAGACGTGCGCGAGCGGCAGCCAAAGGTACTGCACGTCGTCGGCGCCGACCAGGCCGGTGGCGGCGATGGCCTTGGCCATGTACGACCAGTTGTCGTGCGGCAGCCGGACGCCCTTGGGGCGGCCGGTGGTGCCCGAGGTGTAGATGAGGGTGGCGAGCTGGTCCTTGGTGATCGCGCCGACCCGCTCCTTGATCAGCTCGGGGTGCTCCCGCAGGTGGGCGGCGCCGCGCCGCTCCAGCTCGTCCAGGCCGATCACCCGGTCGCCGGTCTCCACGCCGTCCGGGTCGATGACGACGACATGGTGCAGCTCGGGCAGCTCGGCGCGCTTCTCCTCGGCCTTGGCCACCTGCTCCGCGTTCTCCGCGATGAGCACCCTGCTCTGGGAGTCGGAGAGGATGAAGGCCGACTCGCCGGCGTTGGTCTGCGGGTAGACCGTGGTCGTGGCCGCGCCCGCGCACATGATGCCGAGGTCGGCCAGCAGCCATTCCACACGGGTGGAGGAGGCGAGCGCGACCCGCTCCTCCGGCCGCACGCCCAGTTCGATGAGTCCGGCCGCGATCGCGTAGACCCGCTCGGCGGACTGCGCCCAGCTCAGCGACTTCCACTCGTCCGGGCCCTCCCCCGAGGCCGACGGCACGGGGTAGCGGTAGGCCTCGGCGTCCGGTGTGGCCGCCACGCGCTCCAGGAAGAGGGCCGCCACGGACGGCGGACGGTTCTCGATCAGGGTCTGTGCGTCGCTCACGACATCCTCCGGGGCCCGCGGCAGTGCGGCCGGCTCTTTGCGGCTGGGTGACTCACGGGTGGTGGTTCGGACTGTTGCTTAACTCACGAGTAACTAACAGGCAGGGTCAGACTAAGCCGCGACCGGCCGCCGCGTAAGGGGCCGCGCCCGGTCACTTCCACAGAGAGCTACCGCGCGGATGCGCAGGGGCCCGCCGCGCTTTCGCACGACGGGCCCCTTTTTCACCCGGTTCACCGGGTGACGTCCGCTCGCCCCTGGCTACCGGGTGGTCACTTCTTGCCCTTGGCCGACGCCGCGCTGTCGTCGCTGGAGAGCACCGCGATGAAGGCCTCCTGCGGAACCTCCACGGAACCCACCATCTTCATGCGCTTCTTGCCCTCCTTCTGCTTCTCGAGCAGCTTCCGCTTACGGGAGATGTCACCGCCGTAGCACTTGGCGAGGACGTCCTTGCGGATGGCGCGGATGGTCTCGCGGGCGATCACCCTGGAGCCGATGGCTGCCTGGACGGGCACCTCGAAGCTCTGCCGCGGGATGAGCTCCCTGAGCTTGGCCACGAGCCGCACGCCGTACGCGTACGCCTGGTCCTTGTGGGTGATCGCCGAGAAGGCGTCCACCTTGTCGCCGTGCAGCAGGATGTCGACCTTGACCAGGGAGCTGCTCTGCTCGCCGGTGGGCTCGTAGTCGAGGGAGGCGTAGCCGCGGGTCTTGGACTTCAGCTGGTCGAAGAAGTCGAAGACGATCTCGGCGAGCGGGAGCGTGTAGCGGATCTCCACGCGGTCCTCGGAGAGGTAGTCCATGCCGAGGAGGGTGCCGCGGCGGGTCTGGCACAGCTCCATGATCGAGCCGATGAACTCCGTCGGCGCGAGGATCGTGGCCCGCACGACCGGCTCGTACACCTCGGCGATCTTCCCCTCGGGGAACTCGCTGGGGTTGGTGACCGTGTGCTCGCTGCCGTCCTCCATCATCACGCGGTAGACCACGTTGGGGGCGGTGGCGATCAGGTCGAGACCGAACTCGCGCTCGAGACGCTCGCGGATCACGTCCAGGTGGAGCAGGCCGAGGAAGCCGACGCGGAAGCCGAAGCCCAGGGCGGCGGAGGTCTCCGGCTCGTAGACCAGGGCGGCGTCGTTGAGCTGGAGCTTGTCCAGCGCCTCGCGCAGCTCGGGGTAGTCGGAGCCGTCCAGCGGATACAGGCCGGAGAAGACCATCGGCTTGGGGTCCTTGTAGCCGCCGAGCGCCTCCTCCGCGCCCTTGTGCTGGCTGGTGACGGTGTCGCCGACCTTGGACTGGCGGACGTCCTTCACACCGGTGATCAGATAGCCCACCTCGCCGACGCCGAGGCCGTCGGCCGGCAGCATCTCCGGGGAGTTGGTGCCGATCTCCAGCAGCTCGTGGGTGGCGCCGGTGGACATCATCCGGATCCGCTCACGCTTGTTGAGCTGGCCGTCGATGACACGGACGTAGGTCACGACGCCGCGGTAGGAGTCGTAGACCGAGTCGAAGATCATCGCGCGGGCGGGGGCGTCGGCGACGCCGACCGGGGCCGGGATCTCCTTGACCACCCGGTCGAGCAGCGCCTCGACGCCGAGGCCGGTCTTGGCGGAGACCTTCAGCACGTCGTCGGGGTCGCAGCCGACGAGGTTGGCCAGCTCCTCGGCGAACTTCTCCGGCTGGGCGGCCGGCAGGTCGATCTTGTTGAGGACCGGGATGATCGTGAGGTCGTTCTCCATCGCCAGGTAGAGGTTGGCGAGGGTCTGGGCCTCGATCCCCTGGGCCGCGTCGACGAGCAGGACGGTCCCCTCGCACGCCGCGAGCGACCGCGAGACCTCGTAGGTGAAGTCGACGTGCCCCGGGGTGTCGATCATGTTGAGGATGTGCGTGTTGCCGGGGTCGTGGGTGGGAGCCCACGGCAGGCGCACCGCCTGGGACTTGATCGTGATGCCGCGCTCGCGCTCGATGTCCATGCGGTCGAGGTACTGGGCGCGCATCTGCCGCTGCTCGACCACCCCGGTCAGCTGGAGCATCCGGTCGGCGAGGGTGGACTTGCCGTGGTCGATGTGCGCGATGATGCAGAAGTTGCGGATCAGAGCCGGGGCGGTACGGCTCGGCTCGGGCACGTTGTCAGGGGTCGCGGGCACGCAGGGTCCTGTTTCTTGAGGCGCCTTATGCCTCGGGTCGGAACGATACGTAGCTTCCATGGTCCCACGGGCGCGGACCGGGGACCGGTTTGGGCCGCGCAGCGGACCGCTGGTAGCCTGGGCGACTGTGTCTCATGCCCTCTTCGCGCGAGGCACATCTCAAGAAATCATCGGTACGGGACCCGTGCGGCCCCGTACCAGAACCTGAAAAGGCTCATTCGTGGCGAACATCAAGTCCCAGATCAAGCGGAACAAGACCAACGAGAAGGCCCGGCTGCGCAACAAGGCCGTCAAGTCCTCTCTGAAGACCGCGATCCGCAAGGCCCGCGAGGCCGCCGCCGCGGGTGACGTCCAGAAGGCGACCGAGCTGCAGCGCGCTGCCGCGCGTCAGCTCGACAAGGCCGTCTCCAAGGGCGTCATCCACAAGAACGCGGCCGCCAACAAGAAGTCGGCGCTGGCCACCAAGGTGACGGCCCTCAACGGCTGAACCCCTTCCTGATCCGAATGGATCCCCAGGGATCCGATGTGGCCGGAAGGACCCAGGGCGGGCCCTCTCTCATCCGCCCCCGACCGGCTCCCCGGCTCCGCGCGCGGCCTGCGTTCGCCACGCGGGCGCGGAACCGAACAGCGTGACCCGAGGACCCCGCCGCACTCCCTTTCCCCAGGGAGAGCGGCGGGGTCCTCGGCGTGTCGCGTGCAGGACGGGGGCGCAACGAGGTGGCGCGCGGGCGCCTCAGCCCGTGGCGACGGGCGTCTCAGGCGCGGCCTCTTGAGCGGGCCGCCCGGGCGATGGTGACGACCGCCTTCTCCAGGGCGTACTCGGGGTCGTCGCCGCCGCCCTTGACGCCCGCGTCGGCCTCGGCGACGGCGCGCAGGGCGACGGCCACGCCGTCCGGGGTCCACCCGCGCATCTGCTGCCGGACACGGTCGATCTTCCAGGGCGGCATGCCCAGCTCCCGCGCCAGGTCGGCCGGACGGCCGCCGCGCGCGGACGACAGCTTGCCGATCGCCCGCACGCCCTGGGCGAGCGCACTGGTGATCATCACCGGGGCCACACCAGTGGCCAGCGACCACCGCAGCGCCTCCAGCGCCTCGGCCGCCCGCCCCTCGACGGCCCGGTCGGCGACCGTGAAGCTGGACGCCTCGGCCCGCCCGGTGTAGTAGCGGCCTACGACCGCCTCGTCGATCGTGCCCTCGACGTCGGCGGCCAACTGCGCCGCGGCGGAGGCCAGCTCGCGCAGATCGCTGCCGATCGCGTCGACGAGCGCCTGGCACGCCTCCGGTGTGGCCGAGCGCCCGAGCCCGCGGAACTCGCCCCGCACGAAGGCGAGCCGGTCGGCCGGCTTGGTCATCTTCGGGCAGGCCACCTCGCGGGCGCCGGCCTTGCGCGCGGCGTCGAGCAGGCCCTTGCCCTTGGCGCCGCCCGCGTGCAGCAGCACCAGCGTGATCTCCTCGGCGGGCGACCCCAGATACGCCTTGACGTCCTTGATGGTGTCCGCCGACAGATCCTGCGCGTTGCGCACGACCACGACCTTGCGCTCGGCGAAGAGCGACGGACTGGTCAGCTCGGCGAGCGTGCCGGGCTGCAACTGGTCCGGGGTGAGGTCCCGTACGTCCGTGTCGGCGTCGGCGGCCCTGGCGGCGGCCACCACATCCCGCACGGCGCGGTCGAGCAGGAGGTCCTCCTGCCCCACGGCTAGCGTCACCGGGGCGAGAGGGTCGTCGTTCGCAGTCTTCCTGGCCATCGCGACAAGCATCCCACGGACCACCGACAACGCCCCCGGCACGGGGGCGCGAGGGGCACGCGGGAGGCTAGGGCTCCTCCCGCCAGCCCTCCCACTCCCCGGCGAACGCGTCCAGCTCCGCCGGATCGAGCCGCTCCCCCTCGTCCCGGAGGACGACGAGCCACTGCGCGTCCTCGGCGTCGTCCTCACCGGCCAGCGCGTCCCGGACGATCCGCGGTTCCTCGTCGACCGCGAACCGCTCCGCGAGCGCCTGCGCCGCCTCCTCCGCGGCATCGCGGTCGGGCAGCACCAGTACGTGTCTCACATCGCTCACGGGGACATTGTCCGGCACTCCGCCGGGACGGCGGCCGGCGGCTCCGGACGACTGCGCCCGGCGGGTTGTCAGGCCTTGGGGACGAGCTGCACGTCGAGGGCGACCTGGATGGTCGGGCCGACCACGGCGATGCCCCGCGCCAGCATCGTCTGCCAGCTCACCGTGTAGTCGTCCCGGTGCAGCTCGGTGGTGGCCCGGCAGGCCGCCCGCACCTCGCCCTCGATGCCGTTGCCGAGCCCGAGGTACTCCATGTCGAGGGTGACCGTACGCGTCACACCGTGCAGCGACAGCGCGCCGGTGACGGCCCATCGGCTGCCGCCCCGGTGCACGCACCGCTCGCTGTAGAACTCGAGCGTCGGGAAGTTCGCCACGTCCAGGAAGTCCGCCGAGCGCAGATGGTCGTCGCGCATCCGCACGTTCGTGTCGATGGACGAGGCGTCGATCACCACGTGCATCGCGGACCGCTCCACCGGGTCGGCGATCCGCAGCGCCCCGGCGAAGGAGTTGAAGCGCCCGTGGATCCGGGCCAGCCCGATGTGCCGGGCGGTGAAGGCGATCGAGGAGTGCGTCGCCTCTATCTCCCAGTCGCCCGGCGCCGGCAGGTCCGGCGGCTGGGCGGCCTGGAGGGTCACGTCGCCCAACGGGGCCAGCGAGTTCTCACGGACGAACACGGTCGCGCGGTGCGGCGCGTACCCCTCAGCGGAGATGGCGAGCCGGTACTCCCCCGCCGGCACCGTCGCCAGGAACAGTCCGTAGGGATCCGTACCGCCGCCGACCACCGTGCGCCCCATCGCGTCGCTCACGGTGAACTCCGCGTGCGCCAGCGGTTCGTTGACCGGATCGAGCACCCGGCAGCTCAGCACCCCGGCGTCGGGCGGGGTCTGCACCGCCGCGAGCGGACTCGCCTGTTGTATCCGGTTCGTCCGGTTTCCCAGCCAGCGGCCGAACATCTGCGCCACCCCATGCATGCCTCGACATTTCCCTTGCCGAAGAAGTATTCGATCATCAACAGGGCATTCCAGGCAACACGAGGCCACATCGCGAGAATCCGGCACATGCCATGGGACTGCACGCAAGGAGCAGCAACTGGCCTCTCATGGACAGAAAACAAACAATTTCACCTCACCTTCCCCACAGTGGGTACACAGTCCCCGGCGCTCAGTCCCGCGCCACCCGCACCCCCGCACCCGCCCCGCTCACCGCGAGCGCCCCGTCCCGGTCCGTGCGCAGCACCACCGCGCCCAGCGCGCGCAGCGCGGCGACGGTGGGGGGAGCCGGGTGCCCGTAGGGGTTGTCCGCGCCGCAGGAGATCAGGGCAAGACGCGGGGCCGCCACACGTATCAGGTCCGGGCTCTGGAACGCGGAGCCGTGGTGCGCGACCTTGAGCACGTCCACGCCCGCCAGCCGCGCGCTCATCGGTGAATCCAACAGTGCCTGCTGGGCCGGGGGTTCGAGGTCGCCGAGGAGCAGCAGCCGCAGCCCGCCGGAGTGGACGAGCAGGGTGACGCTGGCGTCGTTGGGTCCGTCCGGGTCCGGGGTGGGGGACGGTGGCGGCCACAGGACCTGCCAGGTCAGGTCGCCGGTGCCACGCTGTTCGCCGGCGCCGGCGTGGGTGAGCGGGATGCCGCGGCGGGCCGCCTCCCTCCGTACGAACCCGGCCTGCTGGGCGGGCTCTTCGTAGCCGGTCGTCTCGATCGCGCCCACCGCCCGTCCACGCAGTACGCCCGGCAGGCCGGCCACGTGGTCGGCGTGGAAGTGGGTCAGCACGACCAGCGGGATCCTGGTCACGCCGAGCTTGCGCAGGCAGTGGTCCACCAGCGTCGGGTCGGGTCCGGCGTCCACGACCACACCGGCGCCGTGGCCCGCCGCGAGCACCGTCGCGTCGCCCTGCCCCACGTCGCACATCGCGAACCGCCAGCCCGGCGGCGGCCAGCCGGTGATCACCCGGGTCAGCGGAGGCGGCTGCACGATCACCAGCAGGAGCAGGACCCCGCACATCGCGCAGACCCAGGGGTGTCTCAGCAGCCTCCGGCCCACGAGCGCGGCCGCCACCGTGACCAGGGCCAGCAGCAGCGCCCCGGTCCAGTTGTCCGGCCAGTCCACTCCCCCGCCGGGCTGGGCCGCGCCGGTCCTGGCCACGTCCGCGATCCATCCGGCCGGCCAACTCGCGCACCAGGCGAGCGCCTTCGCCACCGGCATCGCGAACGGTGCCGTCGCCAGCGCCGCGAACCCCAGCACGGTGGCGGGCGCGACGGCGGCCTCCGCGAGCAGGTTGCACGGCACCGCGACCAGGCTCACCCGGGCCGACAGCACGGCGACGACGGGCGCGCACAGCGCCTGCGCCGCGGCTGCCGCGGCCAGCGCCTCGGCCGCCCGGGCGGGCACCCCGCGCCGGCGCAGCGCCGCGCTCCAGCGGGGCGCGAGGGTGAGCAGGGCTCCGGTGGCCAGCACCGACAGCAGGAAGCCGTAACTGCGCGACAGCCACGGGTCGTAGAGCACCAGCAGCAGGACGGCCGTCGCCAGGGCCGGGAGCAGCGATCTGCGGCGCCCTGTCGCGAGGGCGAGCAGCGCAACCGCTCCGCAGGCCGCCGCCCGCAGCACGCTCGGGTCGGGCCGGCACACGACGACGAACCCGAGGGTGAGCGCCGCCCCGAGCAGCGCGGTGCCGCGCAGGGTGAGGCCGAGCCTCGGCGCCAGGCCGCGGCGCTCCACCCGCTGGGCCAGGCCGGGTGGGCCGAGGAGCAGGACGAGGAGGATGGTGAGGTTGCTGCCGGAGACGGCCAGGAGGTGGGTGAGGTCCGTCGCCTTGAACGCCTCGTCGAGTTCGAGGGTGATCCGCGAGGTGTCCCCGACGACCAGTCCCGGCAGCAGGGCCCGCGCGTCCGGCGGGAGACCGTCGGTCGCCGCCCGCAGCCCGGCGCGCAGCCGGCCCGCCAGCCGCTGCGGCGCGGACGGCTCAGCCACCACCTCGGGCGCGGCCCGGTCCCGGACCCGGAGGACCGCCGCGATCCGGTCGCCGCCCGTCATCGGGGGCTCCAGCCGTGCGGTCACTCTCAGCCGCGTGGACGGCAGCAGCCCGAGCCAGGGTGAGCGCCGCGCACCTTCCGCGGGGTGCTCGTCGTGCCCGTCCGGCGGGTGTGCGGGGCTGCCTGACGGGCTCTCGGCGCGGGCCGGCGCCGGTGAGCCGGTGCTGACGAGGATCAGTACCGGAGTCCGGGTCGCCACGGCCGCCGCCGAGCCCGGCCGGTCGACGCGCAGCACCTCGGCGTCCATCCGTACGGAGGCGGGTGCCTGGCGGTCCCCGCGGATCCGGGGACGGGTGAGTCGGGGGTCGGAGGTCAGCTCCACCTCGGCGGTCACTGTGGCGAACTGCCGTGCCAGAGCGGGCACCGGGCCCCGACGCACGTCCGCGCCATGGAGCCCGGCGGACACGGCGGCCGCGGCGGCGGCGAGCAGTGCGGCGGCGGAGGAAACACGTACCCAGGAGGCGCGCACCCAGGGCCGCCCGGCGGCGGGGGCGGGCGGCCGTCCTGTCGCGGGCGTCGCGGGTGTTCCCTGTCTTCCGCGCCGTCGGCCGAGCAGGAGTACGGCGGCAGCGGCGAGGCAGGCGATCACGAAGCCGGTCAGCCGGCCTGTGGAGGCGTCCAGCGCCACCGCCGCCGTCGCCCAGGCCGCGAGGGCGGGCGGCACGAGCCGAAGGTCCGCCGGTCCTTCCTGCCGGGGGTGGGCGGCTCCCAGCCGGTTGCCGGAGGCGGCGTGCACCGCCGGACGGGCGTGGGGCGGGTCGGGAGGGGGCTCGGCGGGGACGAGGTGTCCAGGAGGTGCGGGCCCTCGTACGGCGTCGGCGTCGGTGTCGGTGTCGGGTCTCATGGGCCGACCAGGTCGCGCAGATCGGCGAAGCGGCGCGTGCCGATGCCGCTGACCTCACGCAGTTGGTCCACCGAGCGGAAGCCGCCGTGCTGTGTGCGGTAGTCGATGATGCGCCGGGCCAGCACCGGACCGACGCCGGGCAGGGTCTGCAACTGGTCCGCGGTGGCCGTGCTGAGGGAGACCGGGGCGGTGGACGTGCCCGCCGTGTCCGCACCGGTCGCTCCGGCGACGCCCGGACCGGGCGCGTCCGGTGCGGCGGCGGGGGCCGGGCCGCCGACGACGACGTGTTCCCCGTCCACGAGGAAGCGGGCCCGGTTGAGGCCGTCGGTGCTGGTACCGGGGCGCACCCCGCCGGCCGCCTGGAGCGCGTCGGCGACCCGCGACCCGGCCGGCAGATGCTGGATTCCGGGGTGCCGGACCTTGCCGCTGACGTCCACCACGATCTCCGTGCCGGGGGACGCCGGGGCGCCCCGCGCGGTGACCGGGGCCCCGGCCTGGGCGGCCTTGTCCCGTCCCTGGTCCTCATGGGGAGCCACCGCACGCATCACCTCGGGTGCCTGGACCGTCTGCGTACGGCCGGTCCAGAAGTGCTGCACGGCGAAGAGCGCGGCGACCGCGAACAGCACGGTGAGCGCGACCACGTTCCTGCGCTCCAGTCCGCACCGGCTCTGCAACCACAACGGCATCCGCTCGCGCAGCGCGGCCCCGGCCCGCTCCCGCCACTCGGGCGCCCCGGCCTGCCCCACGAGTCCCGCCCCGGCGCCGCCGTCCTCCTCCGGGGCGGTCCGCACGTCTGCCTCCGGGGCGCTCCGTACCGCCACGCCGACCGTGCCCATCCGGACCGCCGTCACCGGGCCCGCCCCAACCGCCGCGGTCGAGCGGGGCACTTGGCTCACGGCGGGGAAGTTCACCCGGCCCGCGTCGGCCGGACAGGGTTCACTCGCGGCAGCGCCGATGTCGGCCGGGACAGTCAGGGCCGTGTCGCCCACCTCACGTACGGCGGCAAATCCCCCGTCGCCCACGGCAGTCGAAGCCTTGCCGCTCACGGCAAGCAGACCCGCGCCCGCCACGCCTGCCTTCCGCACCACGCCAAGACCCGCGTCCGTCACGCCGGTCGGCTCGGTGCCGCCCCCCGCGAGCCGCCCCGCACCCCCCTGGCTCGGCGCGCCCGCGGCAGCGAGGTCGGGGCAGGGGTCGGCGGAAGGCCTGAGGACGGGCCCCGTCTCCGTCCGGTGGCGGCCCGGTGGCGTGTGTGGCTCGTCCGGTGGGCGGCCGGTCCGGTCCGCGGGCGCGGTGGCCCAGGCCGGCCTGGGGCGAAGGGGCCGCATCGGCGGCATCGGGTCAAGGCCGCCAGGACGAGCAGGCCCGGCAGGGCCGGTCCTGTGCTGGTGCGCCGCTTCCGGGGAGCCGCCGCCCGGTTCCTCCGTGCGCGCGGCGCGTTCCGCGAACAGCGCCCGCGCGCGTCGGTGCAGGTCCTCCGCCGAGGTGTGGGAGCCCCGGCGGGCTGGTGGGCGGCGGTGGCGGGTGCGGCCGTCCGAATCGGGGGCGCGGCCCGGGCCGCTGGTCGCCGCCGCTGTGCGTGAGTGTGATCGAAGTGCCATGCCAGGAGCATCCGGCAATCCGGCACACTCGCGATGATCTTGCCTGATTCCCGGGGACTACCGCCCGGTTGTGGACAACTCGCTCACCCGTACGGGTCAGCGGGGTGAGACCACGACCCCCAGCAGCCCCGGACCGGTGTGCGCGCCGATCACCGCCCCGACCTCGCTGACGTGGAGATCGGCCAGCCCGGACACGCGGGTGCGCAGCCGGTCCGCGAGGGCCGACGCCCGTTCGTGAGCGGCGAGATGGTGGACGGCGACGTCGACATCGGCCCCGCCAGCCCGCTCGGCCACGATCTCCTCGAGGCGGGCGATCGCCTTCGAGGCGGTACGCACTTTCTCCAGGAGCTCGATGCGGCCGTCCTGCAACTGGAGCAGCGGCTTCACGGCGAGCGCGGAACCCAGCAGCGCCTGCGCCGCGCCGATGCGGCCGCCGCGGCGCAGATAGTCGAGAGTGTCGACGTAGAAGAAGGCGGAGGTGCCCCCGGCACGCTTCTCGGCGGCCGCGACCGCCTCGTCCGCCGTGCCGCCGGCCTCCGCGGTCTCGGCCGCTGCCAGGGCGCAGAAGCCGAGCGCCATCGCGACCATCCCGGTGTCCACCACCCGTACCGGCACGGGCGCCTCACGCGCGGCCAGCACCGCGGCGTCGTACGTGCCGGAGAGCTCTGCGGACAGATGCAGGGAGACGATGCCGCTCGCGCCGGACTCCGCGACCCTGCGGTAGGTCTCGGCGAACTGCTGGGGGCTGGGGCGCGAGGTGGTGACGAACCGCCGCTTCTGCAGCGCCTGCGCGAGGGAGCGCGTCGAGATCTCGGTGCCTTCTTCGAGCGCCTGGTCGCCGAGGACCACGGTCAGCGGAACCGCGGTGATGCCGTGGCGCTCCATCGTCCACGGCGGCAGGTAGGCCGTTGAATCGGTGACGATCGCGACATGGCGGGACATGAGCTGGAGGTTACCTGCCGTAGTGCCCCGACGGCAGCCCAGCCCCTCTCACCGGGTCGGGTGTGGCCGGATCGGGGCCCCGGTCAAGTCGTGCTCTCGGGGCGGGGCTTCTTCTGCCAGATGTTGGCGGGGCCACGGCGCGAGGGGGTGATGGCGGGACGGACCGGCTCCTCGGCGGGGGCCTGCCGTGGGGTTCCGTGCCGGGTCTGCGGGCCCGCCTCGGAGACTGGAGGCGCGGCCGTCGGCCCAGTCGTCGGCTCGGCCGTCGTCCAGTGGCGCAGCGCCCCGGCCTCCACGTCGATCTGGGCGCTCAGCGTGTCCAGGTCGTCGTCGGCGAAGCGGTGGGCGCGGTCACGGGCCGCCCAGCGCAGGGAGTCGGCCGACTCCGTGATGCGCCGGGTGCGTTCGCGCAGGGCCGGGAGCCGCTCGGCGAGCGTCGCCCGGTCCGGGTCGGCCTCCAGGCGCTTGAGGTCCGCGTCCAGTTCGCGCCCGTGCACGCTGAGCCGCTGGAACAGGGCGATGGACTCCTTGAGGGACTCGTCCTCGCGCACGCCCGCGTACAGGGCGTCCTGGGTGGCGCGCATCGAGGTGCGCAGGGTGAGCCGGAGCTGGGCCAGCTCGCCCATCGGTCCGGGCTGGGCGAAGGACTTGGCCCGCAGGGTGTGGTCCTCGACCGTACGGCGGGCCTGGGTGATGGTGCGGTCCACACTGCGCTTGGCGGCCCCGACCACCTTCACCGCGGCGTAGACGCCGAGCGCGACGAAGACCGCGAAGAGGAGGACGAGGACGGTGATGACGGTTCCCACTGCGCTCCTCCTCCGGCTGGCGCGGCACGGGTCGCGCCGCCCTTCAACGGTAAACGCAAAGGGCAGGTTCGGGGTTCCGGAAGAACCCCGAACCTGCCCGTAGGGGACTACCCCGAGGCACTCACACCCACGCCGGAACGAACGCTCACGCCGGAACGATGTTGACCAGCTTCGGCGCCCGCACGATCACCTTGCGGATGCCCGCGCCCTCCAGCGCCGCGACGACCTTCTCGTCGGCCAGCGCCACCTTCTCCAGTTCCTCCTCGGAGATGGCCGGCGAGACCTCCAGACGCGCCTTCACCTTGCCCTTGACCTGGACGACGCAGGTCACGGTCTCGTCGACGACGTACGCCGGGTCGGCCACGGGGAAGTCCTGGTGGACGACCGAGCCGGTGCGGCCCAGCTTGTGCCACAGCTCCTCGGCGATGTGCGGGGCCAGCGGGGCGACCATCAGCACCAGCGCCTCGGCGACCGGGCGCGGCACGGGACGGCCCGTCTTGGTCAGATGGTTGTTCAGCTCCGTCACCTTGGCGATGGCGGTGTTGAAGCGCAGGCCCTCCAGGTCCTGGCGGACCCCGTCGATCGCCTTGTGCAGGGCGCGCAGCGTCTCCACCTCGACGTCGGCGTTCCCGGCGTTCCCGGCGTCGACGACGGTGACCTCGCCGGTCGCCTCGTCGACGATGTTGCGCCACAGCCGCTGCAGCAGCCGGAACTGGCCCACGACCGCGCGTGTGTCCCACGGCCGGGACACGTCCAGCGGGCCCATCGCCATCTCGTACAGGCGCAGCGTGTCGGCCCCGTACTCGGCGCAGATCTCGTCCGGAGTGACCGCGTTCTTCAGGGACTTGCCCATCTTGCCCAGCAGCCGGGAGACCTTCTCGCCCTGGTGGTAGTAGGCGCCGTCGCGCTCCTCCACCTCGGCGGCCGGCACCGCGATGCCGCGGGCGTCCCGGTAGACGTAGGCCTGGATCATGCCCTGGTTGAACAGCTTGTGGAACGGCTCCGCGGAGGAGACGTGCCCCAGGTCGTACAGGACCTTGGACCAGAAGCGCGCGTACAGCAGGTGCAGCACGGCGTGCTCGGCGCCGCCGACGTACAGGTCGACGCCGCCGTGCGGCATCCCCTCGCGCGGGCCCATCCAGTAGCGCTCGATCTCCGGGTCGACCAGCTGCCGGTCGTTGTGCGGGTCCAGATAGCGGAACTCGTACCAGCAGGAACCGGCCCAGTTGGGCATGGTGTTGGTCTCGCGGCGGTACTTCTTCGGCCCGTCGCCCAGGTCCAGGGTCACGTTGACCCAGTCCTCGTTGCGCGACAGCGGCGTCTCGGGCTGGGTGTCGGCGTCGTCCGGGTCGAAGGTGCGGGGTGAGTAGTCCTCGACCTCGGGCAGCTCCAGCGGCAGCATCGACTCGGGCAGCGCGTGGGCCACGCCGTCCTCGTCGTAGACGATCGGGAAGGGCTCGCCCCAGTAGCGCTGGCGGCTGAACAGCCAGTCGCGCAGGCGGAAGTTGACGGTGCCCTCGCCGATGCCCCGGCGCTCCAGCCACTCGGTGATGCGCGCCTTGGCGTCGGCGACGCCCAGGCCGTCCAGCTTCACGTCGTCGCCGGCGGAGTTCACGATCTTCGCGTCGTACGAGGCGAAGGCGTCGTCCCAGGTCGTGGTGTCCGTGCCGCGGCCGTCGACCGGCTCCACGACGCAGCGCATCGGCAGTTCGAAGGCGCGCGCGAAGGCGAAGTCGCGGCTGTCGTGGGCGGGGACGGCCATGATCGCGCCGGTGCCGTAGCCCATCAGGACGTAGTCGGCGATGAAGACCGGGATCCTCTCGCCGTTGACCGGGTTGGTGGCGAACGCGCCGGTGAAGACGCCGGTCTTGTCCTTGGCCTCGGCCTGGCGCTCGACGTCCGACTTCGAGGCGGCCTGGGCGCGGTAGGCGGCGACGGCCTCGGCCGGGGTGGCGTGGCCGCCGGTCCACACCTCGTGGGTGCCCTCGGGCCAGGCGGCCGGGGTGAACTTCTCCACCAGCGGGTGCTCGGGCGCCAGCACCATGTAGGTGGCGCCGAACAGGGTGTCCTGGCGGGTGGTGAAGATCGTGATCCGCTCACCGTCGATCGGGAAGTCGACGCGGGCGCCCTCGGAGCGGCCGATCCAGTTCCGCTGCTGGAGCTTGATGGCCTCGGGCCAGTCCAGCTCCTCCAGGTCGTCCAGCAGCCGGTCGGCGTAGGCGGTGATGCGCATGTTCCACTGGCGCAGCTTGGCCTTGAAGACCGGGAAGTTGCCGCGCTCGGACCGGCCGTCGGCGGTGACCTCCTCGTTGGCCAGCACGGTGCCCAGGCCGGGGCACCAGTTGACGGGCGCGTCGGAGGCGTAGGCCAGCCGGAACCCGGCCAGGACCTCGGCGCGTTCGGTGGCGCTCAGCTCGGGCCACGCGCGCGTGTGGCCCGGGACGGCCCGCTCACCGGACTCGAACTGGGCGATCAGCTGCGAGATCGGACGGGCCTTCTTCGCCTCCTCGTCGTACCAGGAGTCGAAGATCTGCAGGAAGATCCACTGGGTCCACTTGTAGTAGTCCGGGTCGATCGTGGCGAACGACCGGCGCTTGTCGTGGCCCAGGCCCAGCCGGCGCAGCTGGGACTTCATGTTCTCGATGTTGGCCTCGGTGGAAACGCGCGGGTGCGTGCCGGTCTGCACGGCGTACTGCTCGGCGGGCAGGCCGAAGGCGTCGAAGCCCAGGGTGTGCAGGACGTTGTGGCCGGTCATCCGCTGGAAGCGGGCGTACACGTCGGTGGCGATGTACCCCAGCGGGTGGCCGACGTGCAGACCCGCACCGGACGGGTACGGGAACATGTCCATGATGAACTTCTTGGGCCGGGCGGCCAGGTCGGGGTCGCCCGCCAGGTCGCCCTTCGGGTTCGGCGCCGCGTAGGTGCCCTCGGCGTCCCAGAAGTCCTGCCAGCGTGCCTCGATGTCGGCCGCGACGGCGGCCGTGTAGCGGTGCGGCGCTGCCACCTCGGAGGGGGCAGCGGGGTTCGTCTCGCTCATGGTCCTCAAAGCTCCATCGATCGTCTCTGCCCACGGCTGCGACTTTCAGAAATGAAAAATCCCCTCGCACAGGAGGGGACGCCGCGCCGATGCCGACCGTCCGATTGGTCCGGCGGTCGGGACTGATCAGCGCGGCTCGCTAAGCAGAAGGCGTACGGCACGCATGGCGTCAGGGTACCGCAGCCGTCGAGCGGGGGGCGACGAGCGTCCACGGGACGGGACACCTCCCTCGGCGATCCGTGAGGGACCGGGGGTCCGCCGGTGAAGGTTCAGAAAAACTGAACATCGTTCAAAGATAACCCGGCGTAACGGAGCCTATGGGGACAACGTGAGCCTCAGCTGTGGCGTTGATAACAACGCAATAACTCAAACGGCGTACTGCTCGGTTTGGGGCCACTTAGAGTTCGTGCCCGGGACCGCTTTCCCGAACCGCTCGGAGTCGCCCCCATGAACCCTCGTCGCAGTAACAGCTCGCTCCCCAAACCCGGCCGCTCGGCCTATGGGGTGGCGTCGGCTGTCGTCCTGCTCCTCATACCCGTGGTCGTGCTGGCCGGAGGCAGCCAGTTCCGCGAGTTCCTGAACTTCGGCGCGGGCGTGCTCTCCCTCGTCTCGCTCAGCTGCTCGGTGATCTGGGGCCTGGTCGCGCAGGACCGGATCATCCTCAACACGCGCCAGCGGATCGTGGGCCAGGCGGTGCACCGGACCACCGCGGTCGCCTCGATCGCGTTCCTCCTGGTGCACATCACCACCAAGATCGTGCTGGGGCACACACAGCTCATCGCCGCGGTCGTCCCGTTCTCGCTCGGCCTCACCGGGATCGAGGGCCTGGTCGGCCTCGGCTCGCTGGCCGGCCTGCTGATGATCTTCGTCGGCATCACCGGCGCGCTGCGCAGCAACTTCGCCACCCCCGCCCCGGTCGCGGCACGCTGGCGGGCGATGCACATGCTGGCCTACCCGGCCTGGTGCGCGGCACTGATCCACGGCCTGTACGCGGGCCGCGAGGCCAAGCCGATCTTCTTCATCCTCTACGGTCTGTCCCTGCTGGGCGTCATCGTGGCCCTGGCCGTGCGCGCGGCGCCGCGTCCGGTCAAGCGCAGGCTCGCCGACCGGCTCGTGGCGCTGCTGGGCGGCGGCGAGCGGCCGGAGCTGGACGACCTGGACGCGAGCCGGGCCAGGGCCTCGGAGTCCGGGCCGGCGGGTTACGAGAACGCACGCGGCGCGACGCCCCCGCACGCCGACGCGACGAGGCAGGCGCCGCGCGGACCGCGCCCCTCCTCCCCGCTGTACGACACCGCCGCGCCCGCCGCCGAGCCGCAGCCCGGCTTCGCGGCCGCCTACCGGACCGTCGCGACGCCGCCGCCCGGGCAGCCCTTCGCGGCCGACCAGACCGCGCGCACGGACGGCCCCGGCAGCACCTCGGGAAGCTGGCCGATCCCCTCGCCGCCGCCGGTCGGCGAGGCGCCCCCGTCGGCCTACGACCCGCTGAACGACACGGGATACAACATCCCGGCCTACAACAATCCGGGCGCGGCCGCGGGCACCCCCGCGTACGGCGGACGTGACGTGTACAACACCGGTGAGACGAACGCCCCCTACGGCACGTACAACCCCAACGACACGTACAACAGCGGTCCCGCCACTGAAACACCCCCCGGCGCCTCCTACGACGCGCCGGGTTCGGGCGAACCTTGGAACACGCCTTCCGGAGGCTACAGGTGAACGAGGCCCTGCCCGACGTCCCGGAAGTCCGCGTGGTCGGGCTTCCCCAGCTCACGTCGGGCTTCGACCTTGTCGAAAGACTCGATCTGCCCATGCACCTGAAGGTGCACGGGCCGCTCGAACCCCTGGGCGGCGAGCAGCTCGCGAAGCTCTCCGAGGCCATCAATCTGAAGGGCCGCGGCGGCGCGGGCTTCCCCTTCCACCGGAAGCTGCGCTCGGTCGCCGAGGCGGCGATCAAACGCGGCGTACGCCCGGTCGTCGTCGTCAACGGCAGCGAGGACGAGCCGGCCTGCCGCAAGGACACGGTCCTGATCAACCGTGCCCCGCACCTCATCCTGGACGGGGCCCTGCTGGTCGCGGAGGCCCTCGGTGCCCGCACGCTCGTGGTGGGCGTCACACGGGAGTCCACCCAGCGCTCCATGGAGGCGGCGCTCGCCGAGCGCGGACTGAGCAACAGCCGCAGGTCGGCGCTGCGCGCGAGCGTGCAGCGCAACCCGGTGCGCATGGTCACGGGCGCGGCCGCCTCGCTGATCCGTTCCATCGACGGCGGCCCGGCGATCCCGCCGGGCCGCAAGACCAGTGCCTCGCAGAACGGCGTGGGCGGCGCGCCCACCCTGCTGTCCAACGCGGAGACCTTCGCCCAGCTGGCGATCGCCGCCCGCATCGGCCCGGAGCGCTACGGCAACACCGGCCTGTACGACGAGCCGGGCACCGTGATGCTGACCATCTCCGGCGCCGTCGCCCGCCCCATGGTGGTCGAGGCGCCCACGGGCGTGCCGCTGCGCTACGTCCTCCAGCTCGCCGGCGCCCCGCCGGTGCCGCAGGGCGTGCTGACCGGCGGCTACCACGGCAAGTGGATCGACGCGGCGACCGTCAACGAGGCGATCGTCTCGCGCAACTCGCTGGACGCGGTGGGCGGTGCGATGGGCGCCGGGGCGATTCTGCCGATCAGTCAGGAGACCTGCCCGCTGGGCGAGTCGCTCCAGGTGGCGAAGTGGCTGGCGGAGGAGAGCGCGGGCCAGTGCGGTCCCTGCTACCTCGGTCTGCCGGCCGCCGCGCGCGGCATGGAGGACATCCTGAACGGCGGCGGCCCGGCCGCCCTCGAGGCCCTCAAGCAGGTCGCCAAGAACGTCAAGCGGCGCGGCGCGTGCTCGCACCCCGACGGGTCGGCGATGTTCCTCGAGTCGACCATCAAGGCGTTCACCGACGACCTGGCCGCGCACGTCCTCGGCAACGGCTGCGGACGCCCCGTGGAGGGCGTCCTGCCGCTCTTCGAGGGCGGCAGGGCCCCCACCGGCGTTCCCGGCGGCGGCGAGGCCGAGGAGTCCGGCTCCAGCCGTCAGAAGATCTATGTCGACTGGACGCTGTGCCGGGGGCACGGCCTGTGCGCGGACATCCTCCCGGAGGTCTTCGAACTGGGCGCCGACGGCTTCCCGACCGTCGCCCAGGCGAAGGTTCCGCGCTATGCGGAGGCCAAGGCCCTGCGCGCCGTGCGGCGCTGTCCCGCACTGGCCCTGCGCCTCGAGGAGGACACCCGCTCGCAGGCCCCGGCCCGCAACCTGCCGGTCCTCTCCCAGGGCCGCGGCCGCCGCGCTCTGGGCCGCTGAACGCACACGACGGCGGGCCGCCCCCTGAGGGGGCGGCCCGCCGTCGTATTGCCGCAGCGTACGCGTTCGGGCATACGTCGAGGGCGAGTCATCCGGTGGATGACTCGCCCTCAATTCCTGTGGAGCTAAGGAGAATTGAACTCCTGACCTCCTGCATGCCATGCAGGCGCTCTACCAACTGAGCTATAGCCCCTCGTGGCCACGCGGACCAGCCGCGTTCTTGACCGTGTCGCCCGGTTTCCCCGGCGGCGACGCCAACATTACACGGTCCAGGGGGTGGAACACCAAATCGGTTTCGCTCCGCCCCGCACGCCCGCCGGACGGCGGGCCGGTATCACGCCGTCACGAACGAATAGAACCGCTTCAGCGTGCAGTGCTCCTCCAGGAGCCGGCCGTAGATCGGCTCGCCCTCCAGCTCGCGGTAGGTCTCGATCGGGTCGCCTTTTATGATCAGTGCCCGCGCGCATTCCTCGCACCAGTACTGGTAGTCGGGGTTGATCGGCTCCATGTCGCGGACGATCGGGGTGCCGCCGCCGCACCAGTCGCACTTCCGCCTGTGTGCACCCATGGGTCAGCTCCAGCTGTGGCCGCAGGCCGTGCACACGTACGAGATCCCCCCGTTGTCGCCGAGGACTTGGGCCACATGGAGGGAGCCGCAGGAGGGGCAGACGAGGCGGGTGCCCGTGTCTCGTATCAACGCCGCACCGAGGAGGTGGACCTCCTCGAGGATGCAGGCAGACATCGCTACTCCCTCCCGTCGGGCCGCGCCCCCTTCGGCCGTCTGATTCTGCCACGGCCGGGCCGATACGGTCAGCGACGCCTCGGTACCAGTACGGCCACGACCTGCGTCGCGGGGCCGTCCCCGGTCGGCGCGTGCGTGCACCCGAGAGCGCGCTCGCACACATATACGCCCCCGGGGCCCAAGTGACTCAAGCCGGTGCGCGGGGACACAGAAAATCCCGCCCCCTGTGAGGGACGGGATCCTTTCGAACGATCTTCGGCTACTCGACGGAGTGCCGGTTTGTGGAGCTAAGGAGAATTGAACTCCTGACCTCCTGCATGCCATGCAGGCGCTCTACCAACTGAGCTATAGCCCCTTGCCACCACGCGAACCTGCCGCGTGGTCTTTCGCCCCGCTCGGCGGGGCGAACAAGAAGAACTTTAGCCTGCGACCTGCCGGAAAGTGAAATCCGGGTCGCGCGGGGCCGCGGGCTGCTCAGTCGTCGTCGCCGAGGACGGGCTCGGGCAGGGTGCCGGCGTTGTGCTCCATCAGCCGCCAGCCCCGGGCGCCCTGGCCGAGGACCGACCAGCAGCAGTTGGACAGGCCGCCCAGGCTCTCCCAGTGGTGGGGCTCCAGGCCGAGGAGGCGACCGAGGGTGGTGCGGATGGTGCCGCCGTGGCTGACCACCACGAGCGTGCCGTCCTCGGGCACCTTCTCCAGGTACCGCAGCACGACGGGGGCGGCGCGGTCGGCGACCTCCGTCTCCAGTTCGCCGCCGCCGCGGCGCACCGGCTCGCCGCGCTTCCACGCGGCGTACTCCTCGCCGTACCGGTCGATGATCTCCTCGTGCGTCAGGCCCTGCCAGATGCCCGCGTAGGTCTCGCGCAGGCCCTCCTCCCGCGCGACCTCCAGGCCGGTCAGCTCGGCCAGCTCGGCGGCCGTGCGGGTGGCCCGCGCGAGGTCGGAGGAGACGATCGCGTCGGGCCGCAGGGACGCCAGCAGACGGGCGGCGCGGCGGGCCTGGCCGACACCCGTCCCGGTCAGCTCGACGTCGGTGCTGCCCTGGAAGCGGCGCTCCACGTTCCAGGGGGTCTGGCCGTGCCGCCACAGGATGATGCGGCGGCCCCGGCCAGGAACGCGGCCGGACGCCTCGGCGGCGCCACTCACCGCCACTCACCACCGGGCTCGGCCGCCTCCTCGGCGGCCTGCTGCTTGGCGTGCTCCTCCGCCTTGCCGCGGGTGGCCTTGGCGTCGGCGGGCAGTTCGAGCTCGGGGCAGTCCTTCCACAGCCGCTCCAGGGCGTAGAAGACCCGCTCCTCGCTGTGCTGGACGTGCACGACGATGTCCACGTAGTCGAGCAGGACCCAGCGGGCCTCGCGGTCGCCCTCGCGTCGCACCGGCTTGGCGCCGAGTTCCTTCAGCAGCCGCTCCTCGATCTCGTCGACGATCGACTTGACCTGGCGGTCGTTGGGCGCGGACGCCAGCAGGAAGGCATCCGTGATCGACAGCACGTCGCTGACGTCATACGCGATGACGTCGTGCGCGAGCTTGTCGGCGGCCGCCTGGGCGGCGGTGTTGATGAGGTCGAGAGAGCGGTCGGTCGCGGTCACTAGGAGGCTTTCCTTCGGCGGTCACTTGAGACCAAGGGTCTCACGGACCGCCGAGGACACCTCACGCGTTTCGAGGGATCACTGCGCCGGCGCCACCTGGTAGTCCTGGCCGAGGACGACCGAGACGTCGGCGTTCGTGGTGACCTTGCCCTTCGTCACCGCGGTGTCGGGCAGCCCCAGGGTCTTGGCGACGTCGGTGGCCTTCTGCTTGTCCGCGGCGTCGGCGTAGACGACCTCGGACGCCGAGCGGACGGTGGACGCGGTGCCGCCTTCCAGGAAGGTGAAGCCGCCGCCCAGGAGGGCGACCCGGGCCTTCTCGGTGTTGTTCTTGGCGCCGGTCGCGTTCTGCACGGAGACCCGGAGGGCGGACGACTGGTCGGGGCTCTTGGCGGTGCCGCCGAGGACGTCCTTGACCACGCTCTCGCTGGTCTCGGCGCTCAGTGTGCCGTCCGTCTGCACCGGCAGCAGCGTCGTCCTGTAGTCGCCGCCCTTGGCGAACCCGGCCAGCTTGGCCAGGAACGTGCCGAGGTCCTCGTCGGTGAGCGAGGGGTCGAGGATCTGCTGGAGCGTCTGCACCGTCGTCGTGGCGCCCGAGGCGTCGGAGGAGAGCTTGCGCAGCACGCTCTGCACGACCTGCCCGAACCGTTCGAGCTGGGCGTTCTCCTCCTCGCCCGGGGCGCGGTAGGTGGCGTAGGCGACGGCCGTCCGGCCGCTGAGGGTCTGCGCCTTGCCCTTGCGGACCAGGGGCGAGGTGCCCTTCTTCTTGCTGTCCGGGTCGGGTACGTCGGCGTTGGTGTCGACGTCGACGTTGCCGACCGAGTCGACGAGGTTCTGGAGGTAGGGGGTGTCCAGGCGCCAGGTGCCCTCGATGTCGGTGCCGAGGACCGTGTCGAGCTGGTCGCGGGTTCCCGAGGAGCCGTCGTCCTTGACCGACTTGGCGAGGGTCGTGACGCTGCCGTCGTCGCCCGTCAGGGCGAGGGTGTTGGGCAGCAGGACGGTGGTGCCCTGCTTGGTGGTGGTGTTGCCGACGAGCAGGGCCGTGGACGTGCCGCCCCGCGCGGTGTCGTGCAGGTGGACGACGATCACATCGCGCTTCTGGGCGCCGGCCGGGGTCGAGGCGCCGGTCTCGGCGCCGGGGGACGACAGGCCGGGCAGCTTCCCGGCGTACCAGAGGTAGCCGACGCCGCCCGCCGCGACCAGGGCCAGCACGACGGTCAGGGCGATGATGCGGCTGCGGGCGCGGCGGCGGGCCTCCTCGCGGCGCTCGGTGCGGTTCTCGGTGAACTTGAGCCAGTCGATGACGTCCTCGGAGTCGTCGCTCGGCTCCTCCACGAAGGCGAACTGCTCGGTCCGGTAATCGCGTTCGTCCGCGCTGTCCCGGTCCTGTCCCCGCTCCGCCCGGTCGGCGTCCGCCGGGCCGGTCTGCTGCGGGATGTGGGCGGTCTGCTCGGTGACCCGGGGCTGCTGCCCGCTGGTCGCGGCCGCGCCGTACGGGTCGTAGGGCGCCGCCGTCGCGCCGGAGCCGTACGGGTCGTAGGAGCCGTGGGCGCCCTGGGCGGAGGGGCCGGGCGCCTGCCTTCCCTGGTCGTAGCCGCCGTCGTAGCCGGTGCCGTAGCCGCGCTGCTGGGCATCGCCCTGGCCACCCTGGTAGGAGGTGGGATCGAGCTGCTGCTGGCCGCCGGTCGCGTACGGATCGTAGGCGTAGCCCTGCTGTCCGTACGCGTCGTAGGTCTGCTGCGGGGTCTGCTGGACGGGGACCGGCCGGTACACAGGCCGGCCGTACTCGTCGTAGCCGACGAGCTCGTACTGGTCGCCCCCGTGACCAGCGTCGTATCGGTCGTTCACCGGTGCCCCTCTCGGCTTACTCGCCTCGGTACAGCTGGCGTTTGGCGATGTAGCGCACGACTCCGTCCGGCACCATGTACCAGATGGGGTCGCCCTTGGCGACTCTGGCCCGGCAGTCCGTGGAGGAGATGGCGAGGGCGGGGACCTCGACGAGCGAGACACCGCCTTCCGGCAGGCCGGGGTCGGTCAGATGGTGGCCCGGCCGGGTGACGCCGATGAAGTGCGCGAGGGAGAACAGTTCCTCGGAGTCCCGCCAGGTGAGGATCTGGCCGAGCGCGTCGGCGCCGGTGATGAAGAACAGGTCCGTGTCGGGGTTGAGCGCACGCAGGTCGCGCAGGGTGTCCACGGTGTAGGTGGGTCCGCCGCGGTCGATGTCGATGCGGCTCACGGAGAACTGCGGGTTCTCGGCGGTCGCGATGACCGTCATCAGATAGCGGTCCTCGGCCGGGGAGACATGGCGGTGGGACTTCTGCCAGGGCTGCCCTGTGGGTACGAACACCACCTCGTCGAGCTGGAACTGCGCGACGACCTCGCTGGCCGCCACGAGGTGCCCGTGGTGGATCGGGTCGAACGTTCCGCCCATGACGCCGAGGCGCCGCTTGCCCGATGCCGAGGGTCCGCCGCCGGGCCCGTGTTCGAGGGGTTTCACCGTGTCACTCGCCGGACCGGTAGGCATGTCCTGCTCTCCCATGCGTGCAGACCCTACCGGCCCGGCCTGAGGACTCCATGATCCAGATCCCGGGGACGGGCCGGACGCGGGTTCAGCGGTCGCGGTTGAAACGCGTGGTGATCCACAGCAGGAGCAGCAGGATGAACAGCGCGCCGCCGCCGGTGAGGAAGGGGCTGAGGCTCTCGTGGTTGCCGCCCTCGGCCTCGGCGAGGGTGGCCAACTGGGCAGCGGTGCTGTGGTAGCTCATCTTTGGCAGGACCTATCCGGGAGTTGAGCGGGACAAGGATGTCGGCCCATCGTAAGCAACCCCCGACACACCGCTCACCCCGACTCCACTGTTGGCACCGCGGGCGCTCCCGCCCCACCGGTCCCCGCCCCAGCGGACGCTACGGCCGAGGGAGCCCCTGGGAACCTTTCCGCCGCGTCAGTCGTCGTCCCGCTTGTAGCCGCGGAGGAGGAACCAGCCGGTGAGTACGCAGCCCACGACCATCACGATCAGGACGACCCGGAGCAGGTAGCCCGCGCCCTCGTGCTGGGCGGCGGCGCTCGCGGCCTCGGTGAGCCGGGCGGCTGCGGGGTGGTGCTCCATGACGTGGACTCCTTCGTCGTACTGCCCGTCCACGGTAACTCCGCCTAGGCTGGGCCCTGCCTCGGGGGCACATTGGGACACTGACAGACATGGGGGACCACATGTCCGACGACGGCCGCGAAGAAGAGGGGCGGGAGCACATGCCCAGCCGGCAGCGCAGGCGCTTCCCGGAGATCTCCTCACGCGCGTACGAGCACCCGGCCGACCGCTCCGCGCTGGTCGCGCTGCGCAAGTTGAGCGGCTTCGACACGGTGTTCAAGGCCCTCAGCGGTCTGCTGCCCGAGCGCAGCCTCCGGCTGCTGTTCCTGTCCGACTCCGTACGCGTCTCCGACCAGCAGTTCGCCCACCTGAACGACATGCTGCGGGACGCCTGCTACATCCTGGACCTGGAGAAGGTCCCGCCGATGTACGTGACCCAGGACCCCCAGCCCAACGCGATGTGCATCGGCCTGGACGAGCCGATCATCGTGGTCACCACGGGCCTGGTCGAGCTGCTCGACGAGGAGGAGATGCGGGCGGTCGTCGGCCACGAGGTGGGCCACGCCTTGTCCGGGCACGCCGTGTACCGCACGATCCTGCTGTTCCTGACGAGCCTGGCCGTCCGGGTCGCCTGGATCCCCCTGGGCAACCTCGCGATCATGGCGATCGTCACCGGGCTGCGCGAGTGGTTCCGCAAGTCGGAGCTGTCCGCGGACCGGGCCGGTCTCCTCGTCGGCCAGGACCTGAAGTCCTCCATGCGGGGCCTGATGAAGATCGCGGGCGGCAACCACCTGCACCAGATGAACGTGGACGCGTTCCTCCAGCAGGCCGAGGAGTACGAGGCCGGGGGCGACCTGCGCGACTCCGTGCTGAAGATCCTCAACGTGCTGCCGCGCTCGCACCCCTTCACCACCGTGCGGGCGGCCGAGCTGAAGAAGTGGGCCGAGTCCCGCGACTACCAGCGGATCATGGACGGCCACTACCCGCGCCGCAGCGAGGACAAGGACACCTCGGTCAGCGACTCCTTCCGCGAGTCGGCGGCGCACTACGCCAGCCACGTCAAGAGCTCGAAGGACCCGCTGATGAAGCTGGTCAGCGATCTGGCGGGCGGCGCCGGCGATCTGGGCGACCGGGTGCGCCGCGGCTTCGGCGGCTTCACGGGTTCGGCCCCGCCCAAGGACGGGGGCAAGGACCAGCCGTCCACCGGCACCCCGCCCGGCGACGAGGACTGACCTACCCCACCCTGGGCTCGGCGCTGTGCGCCAGGGAGCCGCACACGGCCGCCGCGGTGTCCGTGGCGTACGGGTCCGTGCCGGGCGGGCCGCCCGGCTTGGCCGTCTGGCCGGCCAGCAGCGGTTCGAACTGCCGTGCGGAGTCCCCGGCGCAGGAGAGCGGTCCGGCCTGCGTGTAGGAGACGACCAGCTGGATCTCGTGCAGCCGCAGGTCGTCCGGGGTGAAGCGGAACTGCAGCTCGCGCCGGACGGTGAACAGCGAGACGGGCGCGCGCGCACCGGAGCCGGCCGGCTTCAGCGCGTAGACGAACGTGTGGTCCGCGCCGACCTCCAGGGTGGAGGAGTCGGTCTCGGCGGCCTGGAGGCTGCCCTGGACCCGGATCTCGTGGCCGGCCAGCTCGGTCCTGGCCGGGTCGAAGCGGACGAGCCAGCCGGTGGCCGCGTGCCGGCCGTCGGCGGCGGGCCGGTCGAAGCTCTGGTCGAACTGGTCGAGCTGACCGGGGTCCAGCAGCGCCCGCACGGGGTCGGTCCGGCCACCGATGAGCACCTCCGGGTAGAGCGAGGAGGCGACGATGTACTCCTTCGCGATGGTCAGCGCCGCGAAGACCTGGCTGTCGGCGAAGTGCGCGGTGCGCCGGACGGCGGGCAGCGGCACGCCCTCCGCGCCGACGGAGAACTGCGCGGCCGGGCTGTGCGTGTACAGGTACGCGGGATCGGCCGCGCCGGGCACCTTCCCCTGCGGGGCGAGCGGGACGACGGTCATCCGCAGCGGCTCCACGGGCTGCTGGGCCTGCGCGCTCTGGTAGGGGTGCCGTACGCCCATGTAGACCGCGGTGCCGAAGGCGACGATGATCAGCAGGACCAGCAGCAGCGCCTGCCGGGAGAGCCCGCGGCGCAGCGGCGGGCGGCGGCGCACGGCCGGGGTGTGGTCGGTGATCCGTTCGAGCGCGGAGTACTCCTGGAGGCGGGCAGCCCGCACGAACGACTCGTCGAAGACGACGGATCGGTATTCGTCCTCCGCACCTCCCGGGACGCCCTCGGGTGTCCCCTCAGGTGGCTCGCCAGGCCCTCCCATATCTTCAGGGTAGGTCTCCGCAAGCCCTGGTAAACGCCCTGATGTGCGACAAGTTCTGACAGGTTCTCACCAGAACCGCCGCGCCGCCGTCAGGGCGTGCGCGGGACCGCGGGGACTTCCGGCCGGGAGTAGTCGGCGGACGCGGAGGGCGCCGCCGCGCTGCCCTGTTCCAGGCCGGTCGAGGCGGGCGGCGGTACCTGGTCGCGGCTGCCCGAGGAGCCGCCCCGGTAGACCGCCGCGAAGGCGAGGGCGACCATGCCGATGCCCATGACGAGGGCGAGTACCCAGGCGACGGGACGGTGCCAGCGGACGTGCCTGCCGAAGGTCCCCGGGGCGCCGGGGCGGCCTTCGAGGACGTCGGCGTCGGGGTCGTCCGGGTCGCCGTAGGGGTCGGGGCCGAGGCCGTACCCCTCCTCGTAGCGCTCGCCTCTGGCGTGGGCGCGGCGGGCCTCCGCCTCGGAGGCCTCGGCTCTGGCCTGCGCGGCGGCCAGGAGGCGTTCGACGGCGGTCGGCTCGTGGATCACGGCCGCGCGTACGAAGGCCTCGTCGAAGACCACGGAGGCGAACTCTTCGTCCGACACCCCGTGGTCGTGGTCGTCGTCGGGCTCCCAGCCGTCAGGGAACGGCGTGCCCCCCACGTCCTCCGGCACGCATCCAGACTAGACCTGAGGGGTCAATTTGGGCAGACGGTATGGAAATTCATCCGTCTGCCGAGACGCCCCGCCACAGGCCGGACCGCGTCAGCGCCGGGTGTGCCCGTCCCCCGTGAGGATGTACTTCGTGCTGGTCAGCTCGGGCAGTCCCATCGGGCCGCGGGCGTGCAGCTTCTGCGTGGAGATGCCGATCTCGGCGCCGAAGCCGAACTGGCCGCCGTCGGTGAAGCGGGTGGAGGCGTTGACGGCGACGGTCGTGGAGTCGACCAGCTGGGTGAACCGGCGGGCGGCCTGCTGCGAGGTGGTGACGATCGCCTCGGTGTGCCCGGAGCTCCACAGCCGGATGTGCGCGACGGCCCGGTCGAGGGAGTCGACCACGGCGGCGGCGATGTCGTACGACAGGTACTCGGTCTCCCAGTCCTCCGGGGTGGCCTCCACGACCGTGGCCCGGGAGTCCTTGGCATGCGCCATGACCCGCTCGTCGGCGTGGACGGTGACCCCGGCCTCGGCGAGCGCGTCCAGGGCACGGGGCAGGAACTCGGCGGCGATGTCCTGGTGGACCAGCAGCGTCTCGGCGGCGTTGCAGACGCTGGGCCGCTGCGCCTTGGAGTTGATCAGGATGTCGACGGCCGTGTCGAGGTCGGCCTGAGCGTCGACGTAGACGTGGCAGTTCCCGGTGCCGGTCTCGATCACCGGGACGGTGGACTCGTTCACCACGGTCCGGATCAGCGAGGCGCCGCCGCGCGGGATCAGCACGTCGACCAGGCCGCGGGCGCGCATCAGCTCGCGCACGCTCTCGCGGCTCTCGCCGGGCACGAGCTGCACGGCGTCGGCGGGCAGCCCCGATCCGCCCACGGCGTCGCGGACGACGCGGACCAGGGCGGTGTTCGACTCGTAGGCGGAGGCGGAGCCGCGCAGCAGCACCGCGTTGCCCGACTTCAGGCAGAGGGCGGCGGCGTCCACCGTGACGTTCGGGCGGGCCTCGTAGATGATCCCGACCACGCCGAGCGGGACGCGGACCTGGCGCAGGTCGAGCCCGTTCGGCAGCGTGTTGCCGCGGACGACCTCGCCGACCGGGTCGGGCAGTCCCGCCACGTCCCGCACGTCGGCGGCGATGGCGCGCACCCGCTCGGGGGTGAGCGTGAGCCGGTCGACGATGGCGTCGCTGGTGCCGGCCTCACGGGCCTTGGCGACGTCCTTGGCGTTGGCCTGGAGGATCTCGCCGGTACGGACCTCGAGGGCGTCCGCGATGGCCAGCAGGGCGTCGTCCTTCGCCACCCGCGGCAGCGGCGCGAGGTCGGCGGCGGCGGCCTTGGCGCGGTACGCGGCCTGGGTGACCGGGGACATCGAGTCGTACGGCGAGAGCGTGGTCATGGGGGAAGGGTAGTGCGACGTGCGGGGCGTCCACCGGTCGTCCCACACCGCGAGACGGGTCAAAAGGGGTGCACCCCGACCGGTGTGGCCGGCGGCGCTCCGTACCCCTCGGCGAGGCGCTGGTGGTAGGTCTCGCGGTCGACGACCTCAAGGCCCACGATCTCCCAGGGCGGGAGCTGGGCGCTCTGCCGGTGCTCGCCCCACAGGCGCAGGGCGACGGCGGCCGCGTCGTGGAGGTCGCGGGCCTCCTCCCAGTAGCGGATCTCGGCGTGGTCGTCCGCGTACCGGCTGGTCAGCAGGAAGGGGTGGTCGTGGGCGAGCTGTTCGAGTCCGCGCCGCACCTCCTTGAGCGGGGCCCGGGCGCCGGAGACGCTGAGCGTGACGTGCCACAACCGGGGCAGGTCACGCGGCGCGGCGCAGCCGTCTCCGGTCGCCACGCTCGTCAGGCCACCGCGGGACGCCGCCGCCCCAGGGCGCACTCGTCTCACGACGTCCTCCTTCACGCAGCGCTCGCTCGCATCGCTGGCATCGCTCCACCGCCGGTCCCGCTCATGCGGAATGCGTCCCTGCCTCAAAGTGGAGCAGGCCGCACGGCTCCGCGGGGCGGTTTTACGGAACGTCCCCCACCTTCGGCACCCGGGCGGCCGGACGTTTCGGCCCATTACGGCTCCAGGAGCACCAGGTCGTCCCTGTGTACGACCTCACGTTCGTACGCCGGTCCCAGCTCGCGGGCGAGTTCGCGGGTGGAGTGGCCGATCAGCCGGGGGATCTCCCTGGCGTCGAAGTTGACGAGCCCGCGGGCCACCGCGCGTCCGGCGCCGTCGCGCAGCTCGACCGGGTCGCCCGCGGTGAACTCGCCCTCCACGGCGGCGATCCCGGCGGGCAGCAGCGATTTGCGGCCCTCGACCACCGCCCGGACGGCGCCGTCGTCGAGGGTGAGCGAGCCCTGCGGGGCGGAGGCGTGCTGCAACCACAGCAGCCGGTCGGCGGAGCGCTTGCCGGTGGGGTGGAAGTAGGTGCCGGTGTCGCCGCCGGACAGGGCGTCGGCGGCGTGGACGGCGCTGGTCAGCACCACGGGGATGCCGGCGGCTGCCGCGATCCGGGCCGCCTCCACCTTGGTCACCATGCCGCCGGTGCCGACGCCGGCCTTGCCGGCGCTGCCGATCTCGATGCCCGCCAGGTCGGCCGGGCCCCGCACCTCCGCCAGCCGGGACGTTCCCGGCCTGCTCGGGTCGCCGTCGTAGAGGCCGTCCACGTCGGACAGCAGCACCAGCAGGTCGGCGCGGACCAGGTGGGCGACGAGCGCGGCGAGCCGGTCGTTGTCGCCGAAGCGGATCTCGTCGGTGGCGACGGTGTCGTTCTCGTTGACCACCGGCAGGGCGCCCATCGCGAGGAGCTTGTCGAGGGTGCGGGAGGCGTTGCGGTGGTGGGCGCGGCGGCTGGTGTCGTCGCCGGTCAGCAGGACCTGGCCGACGCGGATGCCGTAGCGGGCGAAGGAGGCGGTGTAGCGGGCCACGAGCAGGCCCTGGCCGACACTGGCCGCGGCCTGCTGGCGGGCGAGGTCGCGGGGTCGGCGGCGCAGGCCCAGCGGGGCGAGGCCGGCGGCGATGGCGCCGGAGGAGACGAGGACGATCTCCTTGCGGGCGGCGCCGTCCTTGAGGCTCTTGCCGAGCACGTCCACGAGCGCGTCCACGCGGTCGGCGTCCAGACCGCCCGACGCGGTGGTCAGCGACGAGGAACCCACCTTGACGACGATCCTGCGGGCCTCGCGCACGGCCTGCCTTGCCCCTGTCACCTTATTGTCCATCTCCTCGCGCCCGTCCGGCCGCACGCCGATGTACCCCTACCGAATCTACGTGAGTCAGGGGGGTCGCCGTGTATTCGTCCAGTACACGGACCGCTCCCGTCGGGCGGGGTCGGCCGGCGAGTCCCAGGGCGCTGGTGGCAGGGTTCACCCGCGCGGTGACGGAGAAGCGCGGAGCGCTCGGCAGGAGTTGGCTGCGTCACAGCGCATTCAGACCATTGGGGCCGGTTCAGCGCTCACGCCTGGAAGGTGGCCCCTGTCACGACTTATGGCCGCCATGACTCGGTGCGCTATGCTCCCACGGTCGCCCCACCTGGCGCGGGCAGCCGCCGTTGCCGTCGCGCAGGCCTCATGGATGCGCGGCGCTTTCACGGACGGAAGGATGACGATGCCACGTTGCTCGATAGCAGCGATTTCCTGGGAGCGCGTACACCTCAATCTCACTGCGGCCGTCTCGGACTTCACCGGAGATCCTAGTACGCTCCGCTTCCTGATTGTCGATGGTGAGCGCGAGTTCCCGGTGAATTCTCGGCAAATAGACGCCGAACACCACTGCTTGGAGATCAACGTCACCAACTTCCAGGACCGACGCCAGGTGCCCAACGGCTCCTGGCGGATAGTCCCGGTGGCGGGAGAGACGCGACTGCCGGCCGCCGGCTTCGACCTCACGGCCACGGACCGCCTCGACGAGGACTCCCGCACCTTCCTCTACGACCGCAACCGCACCGCGTACGTGATCGCTTTCGGGATCTCGGACGACGAGGAGACCCCCGAGTTCCTCATGCGGACGTACCAGTTGTTCCGCAGCGCCGGACCGAGCAAGTCGGGCGCGAAGGCTCCGAAGGGTCCCAAGAAGCCGCTCGGCCAGCGGATCGGACTGTGGGTGTTCCCGCGCGCGCGGCGCCGCAAGCTCGCCAACCGCATCTACTCGGTCTCGCACCGCCTGTACCGGTCGCGCGGCAACCGGATCCTGTTCGCCTCCGAGATGCGCACCGGCCTCGGCGGCAACCTGGCACGCGTCCATGACCGGATGATCGAACGGGGTCTCGACAAGAAGTACTCGTTCCGCTATTCGTTCCGAATACCCAGCACCGCCAACAAGTGGAGCACGATTCGCCTCATCTACTTGCTGGCGACGTCGGACATCGTGATGATGGACGACTACTTCGGGCTTCTCGCGCAGTTGGGCATCTCCCCGGACACCAAGATCATCCAGCTCTGGCACGCCGGAAGCGGGTTCAAGTCGGTCGGCTACAGCCGGTTCGGACGATACGGTTCACCGAAGCTGACCAACGCCCACCGCAAATACACCTACGTGATTACCGGCTCCCAGCACCTTGTGCCGGTGTACGCCGAAGCGTTCGGCATCGAGGAATCGGCGGTCGTGCCGACGGGTCTTCCGCGCATCGACACGTTCCTCGACAAGGAGCGCTCTCGCAAGGTCACCGAGGACTTCTTCACCGCCCACCCGCAGCTCAAGGGCAAGAAGATCGTGCTGTTCGCGCCGACCTTCCGCGGGAAGAACATCGACGACGCGCACTACGACTACAACCGCATCGACTTCGCGAAGCTCCACGAGGTCTGCGGGGACAAGTACGTCGTGCTCTTCCGGATGCACCACTTTATAACGGATCCCGTGCCGATTCCCGCGGAATACTCGGATCGGCTGCTGGACTTCGCGTCGTTCCCGGACACCAACGACCTGCTGCACGTCACCGACGTACTCGTCACCGACTACTCGTCCATCATCTACGAGTACACGCTGCTCGACAGGCCGATCCTGTTCTACGCGTACGACAAGGACACCTATTCGGTGATCCGCGGATTCCACCGCGACTACGACTCCGTCGCTCCCGGCACGATCTGCGTCACCTTCGACGAGCTGCTCAAGGCCCTTCAGGACGAGGACTTCGACACCTCCAAGGTCGAGCAGTTCCGACGGGAGAACTTCGACTTCGTCGACACCAACTCGGCGGACCGGGTGATCGACTGGCTGGTGCTCGGCGACCCCGATGACAGAAAGACGGGCGGCGATCGCCGGTGGCTCGATCTCGCCCCTGACGACACGGCGGTTGGCGACCAACCGCTCAGCGACCAGTCGGAGGCATGAGCTGTGAACGTTGCGTTGCTTTTCGCCGGCGGCATCGGGTCGAGGATGAACTCCCGAGCCCTCCCGAAGCAGTTCCTGGAGATCCACGGGAAGCCGATCATCATCCACACCCTCGAGCACTTCGAGGCGCACCCCGATATCGACGGCATCGCCATCGCGATCCTCCCCGAATACCGCCAGCACCTGATGAAGCTGCTCAAGCGGTACGAGATCGAGAAGGTCAGATGGGTCGTCGACGGCGGCAAAACCGGCCAGGAGTCGCGGCACAACGCGCTCAAGACGGTCGCCGCGGACTGCCCCGAGGACACCGTCGTGCTGATCCACGACGGCGTGCGGCCGCTGATTGACGCGAAGCTGATCAGCGCCAACATCGAGACCGTCAAGGAGCACGGCTCCGCCATCACCTGCACCAAGTTCAACGAGACCGTGGTGTCGAGCGAGCACGAGCACATCGACGATGTGATCCCGCGCGACCACATCTACGCCGCGCAGGCCCCGCAGAGCTTCCGGCTCGGCCAGATCCTCTCGCTGTACGACCGGGCGGTCGCCGAGGACGAGCACGACAGCATCGACTCGTGCTCCCTCATGCATCGGTACGGTCAGAAGATCTACCGGGTGGTCGGCCCTCGCTCGAACATAAAGATCACGACGTCCGAGGACTTCTACCTGTGCCGGACGTTCTTCGAGATCATCGAGAACCAGCAGATCGTAGGTACGTGATTCCAGTGACCACCGTCTCCAGCCCGGTCGTGGCGCACGACCTCGATGAGATCCTCGACCGTGACCTGCCGTGGAGCGAGCTTTCCGGCAGCACCGTGCTGGTCACCGGTGCAAGCGGCATGTTGCCGTCGTACGTCGTCTACACCCTGCTCGCATTGAACGACCGGCACGGGTTGGGGATCTCCGTGCACGGTCTGGTGCGGAACGAGGACAAGGCCAGGCGACTGCTCGCCGATGTGCTCGACCGCCCCGACTTTCACCTCGTCGTCCAGGACGTGTCGGCGCCGCTCGAGCTGCCCGGTCCCGTCGACTACGTGATCCACGGGGCGAGCGCCGCGCGGCCCGCCCTGCACGGCAGCCAACCGGTCATGACGATCAAGGCGAACCTGCTGGGCACCTTCAACCTGCTCGACCTGTGTGTGGAGAAGGCCAGCCGCGGTTTCGTGCTGATGTCCTCCGCGGAGGTCTACGGCGCCCAGCCTCCTCAGACCGAGCTCATCGACGAGCAGAGCTACGGCGGCTTCGACATCCTCAACCCCCGTGCCTGCTACGCCGAGGGCAAGCGCGCCGCGGAGACGATCTGCGCGAGCTACGGGGCACAGTACGGAATCGACTGCCGCGTCGTCAGGTTCGGTCACATCTACGGGCCGGGGATGGCGCTCGACGACGGGCGGGTGCAGGCCGACTTCGCGGCGAACGTGGTGGCCGGCAAGGACATCGTGCTCAACAGCGACGGTTCCGGCGTACGGACCTACACCTACGTGGCCGATGCCATCGCGGGACTGTTCTACACGCTGCTCCGCGGCGACCAGACGGCCTACAACGTCGCCGACCCGTCCGGTCTGGTCTCCATCCGGCGGCTGGCGGAGCTGTTCACCGAGGTGCGCCCGGAGCGCGGGCTCCGACTGCGGTTCACCAACGAGTCCGACGCGCGTGCCTACAGCCTGACCAAGAAGCAGGGCCTGGACAGCGCACGGCTGACGGCCCTCGGCTGGCGTCCGGTCGTCGACCTGCCGGTCGGCCTGAACCGTATGGTGACCCATCTGGAGTCGACGGTCGAGGCGCTCTAGCCGACCCCTGACAGCGGATCACCCCGGCACGGACCTTCGTCCGTGCCGGGGTGATCCGCTGTCAGGCCTTTGAGGAGGACAGAAGCTTCCGGGCCAGCCGCCGCACCGGTGCCGGCAGGTGCCGGGCCAGCCGCCGCGTCTTTCCGCCGGCCCGCGGCCGCACCGCCGGCTTCTCCGGGATCGCCGCGTCGTCGGTGAGGTTCCAGTACTTCGGGGACTTCTCCCCCTTGCGCGGGTACTCCTCGTTCGGCCGGCGTGGCACGACCTCGGGGCGCTCCCAGGCGATGTCCCTCCGCACCACGCGCGCCGGTGCTCCCACCGCGACGCAGTTGTTCGGAATGGACGAGGTGACGATGCTGCGAAAGCCGATCACCGAACCGTTGCCGATGGTGACACCGCCCATCACGACCGCGTGCTTCGCGATCCAGACGTGCTCGCCCACGACGATCGACTGGGACGGGTTCACGCGCTTCTCCGTGCGCACGTCGAAGATCGGGTGGGTGTCGTCGCCCCGCACCTCGATGTTCTTGGCGAACATCACGTCATCACCGATCGACACCGACACGCCTTCGACGGCGGAGATGAAGGTACGTCCGGCGCAGCCCACGTTCTCGCCGATCCAGATCCGGGACTCGTGTCCGCAGCGCAGCTCGAAGCGGAGACCTGCGCGCTTCTTCGTGGTCGGCCCGATCTCGATCTGTCCGTTGTCTCCCGAGAAGGTGACGAGCAGATCCTTGATATCCGCCTTGGGGCTGATGATGAGCGTGTTGTTCGACCCCTTGAACCGGATATCGATCTTGTCTTCACGGATCTCGCCGTCATAGACGATCTGATTTCCCTGATCATCCTTGTAACGCTCGAGCTTGTGCAATTGCAGCATCGCGTCTGAGGGTGTGCCCTCGACCGGGTCAGGTCGGACCAGCCCCTCGCACCTCCGTTCCAGCCTGCGTGTTCGCTCAAGCTAGCAGATGGCTCTATTACCGAAAATTAACCCGAACCACCTGGTCGCCGACGCCGGCATGGGCCTTTGGATCAAAAGCATTTGGCGCCGAATACCTGGAGTCCCACGGCATCCGGACGTGCCGATGCCCTCTTCTAGAACGGCTCGAAGTCGTCGTACTCGTCCTGGGCCTCGTCGTGTTCCGCCTGGCGGTCGCGGCGGCGCTGGGCGGCCGGACGCGGCGCCTCGAACCGGTGGTCCTCGCCGCGGCGGCCGAGCATCTCCGCGCCCGCAGTGACCGACGGCTCCCAGTCGAAGACGACCGCGTTGTCCTCGGGCCCGATGGCGACGCCGTCACCGGCGCGGGCGCCGGCCTTCATCAACTGCTCCTCGACACCGAGGCGGTTGAGGCGGTCGGCGAGGTAACCGACGGCCTCGTCGTTGTTGAAGTCGGTCTGCCGCACCCAGCGTTCGGGCTTCTCGCCGCGCACGCGGAAGAGGCCGTCGTCCTCGCGGACGACTGTGAAGCCCGCGTCGTCGACCGCCTTCGGCCGGATGACGATACGGGTCGCCTCCTCCTTCGGCCGGGCGGCGCGCGCCGTGGCGACCAGGTCGGCCAGCGCGTACGACAGCTCCTTGAGCCCGATGTGCGCGACCGCCGACACCTCGAAGACGCGGTAGCCGCGTGCCTGGAGGTCGGGGCGGACCATCTCGGCGAGGTCCTTGCCGTCGGGGACGTCGGTCTTGTTCAGGACGACGATGCGGGGACGGTTGCCGAGGCCGCCGTACTGCCGCAGCTCCTCCTCGATGACGTCGAGGTCGGAGACCGGGTCGCGGTCGGACTCCAGGGTGGCCGTGTCCAGTACGTGCACGAGCACGCTGCACCGCTCCACATGGCGCAGGAACTCCAGGCCGAGACCCTTGCCCTGGCTGGCGCCGGGAATGAGACCCGGCACGTCGGCGACGGTGTAGACGGTCGAACCGGCCGTCACCACGCCCAGGTTGGGCACGAGGGTGGTGAACGGATAGTCCGCGATCTTCGGCTTGGCCGCGGAGAGGACGGAGATGAGGGAGGACTTGCCGGCGCTCGGGTACCCGACCAGCGCCACATCGGCGACGGTCTTCAGCTCCAGGACGATGTCCTGCACGTCACCCGGCACGCCCAGCAGCGCGAAGCCGGGTGCCTTGCGCCGGGCGGAGGCCAGCGCCGCGTTGCCGAGGCCGCCCCGGCCGCCCTGCGCGGCGATGTACGAGGTGCCGTTGCCGACGAGGTCGGCGAGGACGTTGCCGGCCTTGTCGAGCACGACGGTGCCGTCGGGCACGACGAGGACGAGGTCCTGCCCGTCCTTGCCGCTGCGGTTGCCGCCCTCGCCGGGCTTGCCGTTGGTGGCCTTGCGGTGCGGCGAGTGATGGTACTCGAGCAGCGTGGTGACGGACTGGTCGACGGTGAGGATCACGTCGCCGCCGCGCCCGCCGTTGCCGCCGTCCGGGCCGCCCAGCGGCTTGAACTTCTCACGATGCACGGAGGCACAGCCGTGGCCTCCGTTACCCGCGGCGACGTGCAGTTCGACGCGGTCCACGAAGGTGGTCATGGTGGTGCCTCCAGCACTGCGAAAGGTACGGATGTGGTGACTGCGTAACACGCGAAAGGCGGACCCGCCTTCCCGCCGGGGAAGTGAGGTCCGCCTCGCGAAAGCTTCCGATCAGGCGACCGGAACGATGTTCACGACCTTGCGGCCACGGCTGGTGCCGAACTCCACCGCACCGGCCTGGAGCGCGAACAGCGTGTCGTCGCCGCCGCGGCCGACACCGGCGCCCGGGTGGAAGTGGGTGCCGCGCTGGCGGACCAGGATCTCACCCGCGTTGACGACCTGACCGCCGAAGCGCTTCACGCCGAGCCGCTGGGCATTGGAGTCGCGACCGTTCCGGGTGGACGATGCGCCCTTCTTGTGTGCCATGTCTCCTCAGTCCCTTACTTCGCAGCCGCGGGGATCGACGTGACCTTGATCGCCGTGTACTGCTGGCGGTGGCCCTGCCGACGGCGGTAGCCGGTCTTGTTCTTGTAGCGCAGAATGTCGATCTTCTGGCCCTTGTGGTGGTCCACGACCTCGGCCTGGACCTTGATGCCGGCCAGCACCCACGGGTCGCTGGTCACGGAGTCGCCGTCGACGACGAGCAGGGTCGAAAGCTCGACCGTGTCGCCAACCTTGGCGGTGGAAATCTTGTCAACCTCAACGATGTCGCCGACAGCAACCTTGTGCTGGCGACCACCGCTGCGCACGATGGCGTACACGCGGATCTCACTCTCTCGCTCGGGACGGCACCCCCGCAGGCCAGCCACCCGGCACAGCGGACGACCTCTCCCGGTCACGGCCTGTGTCCGGGAGGATGAGGTTTACGGGGATGTGACGGGCACAGAGGCCACGCCGACGGTCAAGGTTACGGGGCGTCCACCGGCCGGTCAAACCGGGCCGGGGACGGTTCAGCCGCCGAGGCTCTCCCGGTGGGCCACGCACTCCGCGTAGGAGGGCAGGAGGCCCTGGTCCCGGGCCTGGGCCAGGGCGGGCGCCCGGTCGTCCTTGTCGGAGAGCAGCGGGGTGATGTCCGTGGGCCAGGCGATGCCGAGTGCCGGGTCCAGCGGGTGGATGCCGTGCTCGCGTCCGGGGGCGTAGCCCTCGGAGCAGAGGTAGACCACGGTGGCGTCCTCGGTGAGCGCCATGAAGCCGTGGCCGAGGCCCTCGGAGAGGTGGACCGCGTGGTGGTCGCGGTCGTCGAGGCGCACCGCCTCCCACTGCCCGAAGGTGGGCGAGCCGGCCCGGATGTCCACGATCACGTCGAGGACCGCGCCGCGCACGCACTTGACGTACTTGGCCTGGCCGGGCGGCACGTCCGCGAAGTGGATCCCGCGCAGGGTGCCCCGGCTGGAGACCGACATGTTGGCCTGGGCCAGGGTGAGCGAGTGGCCCACCGCCTCGGTGAAGAGGGGCGCCTTGAACCACTCGTGGAAGCTGCCCCGGCTGTCGGGGAAGACCTTCGGCTCGTGCACCCAGGCACCGGAGATCGAAAGGGGTCGCATCACACAGTCCTCGGTTCTTCCCTCGGTTCTTCTTCCGCTGGTCCGGCGGGGCGCGCCGGCCGGTCGCGCCGGATCTCCGGGAACGCCTCGGTGAGCGCCGCGCGCCAGTCGCGCAGCGGCTCGACACCGGCCGCCCGGAGGCCGTCGTGGCCGAGGACGCTGTAGGCCGGGCGGGGGGCGGGGCGGCTGAACGCCTCGCTCGTGGTGGGGCGGACCCGGTCCGGGTCCGCCCCGAGCAGGCGGAAGATCTCCCGGGTGAAGCCGTACCAGGTGGTCTCGCCGGAGCTGGTGCCGTGGTGGATCCCGGCCGGGACGGTGCCGGCCAGGGCTCCGCGTCCCAGGGCGCACAGCAGACCGGCCAGGTCGGCGCTCCAGGTGGGCTGGCCGCGCTGGTCGTCCACGACGTCCAGGGTCTCGCGCTCCCCGGCCAGGCGGATCATGGTGCGGACGAAGTTGGGGCCGCCGCTGCCGTACAGCCAGGCGGTGCGGATCACATGGCCTCGGTCCGGAAGGATCTTCAGGACGGCCTGCTCACCGGCGAGCTTGGTACGGCCGTACGCGCTGCGCGGGGCGGTGGGGGCGTCCTCGGCGTACGGGGTGGTGGCGTCGCCGGCGAAGACGTAGTCGGTGGAGACGTGGAGCAGGACGGCGCCGGTACGGGCGCAGGCGGCGGCGAGGTGGGCCGGTCCGTCGCCGTTGACGCGGAGCGCCTCGGCCTCGTGGGTCTCCGCGTCGTCCACGGCGGTCCAGGCCGCGCAGTTGACGACCACGGCGGGGCGGTGACGCTCCAACTCCCGCCGCACGGCCGCGGGGTCGGTGAGATCCAGGGCGGCGCGGTCCAGCGCGACCGGCTGCTCGCCCTCGGCGGCCAGCCCGGCCAGCACGTCCTGGCCGAGCATGCCGCCCGCGCCGGTGACCAGCCACCCGCTCGGGACGCTTGCCTCTTCCTGTGTCGGGTTCATGCCTCTTCTTTCAGTTCAGGGCCGCGCGCTCCTTCAGCGGCTCCCACCAGGCACGGTTGTCGCGGTACCACTGCACCGTCTCGGCAAGGCCGGTGCGGAAGTCCTTGCGGGGCTCGTAGCCGAGCTCATCGCGGATCTTCGCGCAGTCGACGGAGTAGCGGCGGTCGTGGCCCTTGCGGTCGTCGACGTACTCGACGCTGGTCTCCCAGTCGGCGCCGCACGCCTCCAGCAGCAGCGCCGTGAGCTCCTTGTTGGAGAGCTCGGTGCCGCCGCCGATGTTGTAGACCTCGCCCGCGCGGCCCCTGGTGCGGACCAGGTCGATGCCCTGGACGTGGTCGTCGATGTGCAGCCAGTCGCGGACGTTGCCGCCGTCGCCGTACAGCGGGACCTTCTTGCCGTCGAGGAGGTTGGTGACGAAGAGCGGGATGACCTTCTCGGGGAAGTGGTGGTGCCCGTAGTTGTTGGAGCAGCGGGTGACGCGGACGTCCAGGCCGTGGGTGCGGTGGTAGGACAGCGCGATCAGGTCGCTGGAGGCCTTCGCCGAGGAATAGGGCGAGTTGGGCGCCAGCGGGTGGGTCTCGGGCCAGGAGCCCTCGTCGATCGAGCCGTAGACCTCGTCGGTGGAGATGTGCACGAAGGTCTTGATGCCGGCCCGGTGGGCCGCGTCGACGAGCGTGTGCGTGCCGACGACGTTCGTGCGGACGAACTCCGCGCCGCCGTCGATGGAGCGGTCGACGTGCGACTCGGCGGCGAAGTGCACGACCTCGTCGTGCTCGGACATCAGCTTGCCCACGAGTTCCGGGTCGCAGATGTCGCCCTGCACGAAGGCGAACCCCGGGTGCGCGCGCACCTCGTCGAGGTTGGCCGGGTTGCCCGCGTACGTCAGCTTGTCCAGGACGGTGATCGCGACACCACCGGGCCCCCGCGGGCCGAGCAGCGTACGGACGTAGTGCGAGCCGATGAAGCCGGCGCCGCCGGTCACCAGGATCCTGGTCGTCATGAGGAGATCTGCACCTTGCTGTGATCACCGAGCACGAGCCGGTGGGCCGAAGGTTTCCGGGACGCGGGCGTCACTTCGACGTCCCGCCGACGAGGGAGGCCTCCACCATCTCCAACTCCCCGCGCCAGCAGGGCTCGAGGGAGCGGACGAGTTCGGCGACACCGAAGGACGTGGGGTTGGGAACCTTGGTCAGCAGGATCCGCCCCCCGGAGAGCACGAGAGCCTTCACGTATTGCGCCCCAATACTGTGGATGGATTGGGAACAGAATCCCAATACGTCCTTTTTAGAGTCAATCGCGGCTCATACCTTAGCCTTTCCGGTCCGTCTTTCCCTCGCGCCACGAAAGCAGCGACGTACGACACACAAACGCGGGGGGGGGGGGGGGGGGGGGGGGGGGGGGGGGGCCGGGCCGCGGGGGGGGGGGGGGGGGCGGCCCGCGCGCCCCCCCGCGGGGGGGGGGGGCGGGGCGGCCGCGCCGGGGGGGGGGGGCGGCGTACCCCCCCCCCCCCCCCCCCCCCCCCCCCCCCCCCCCCCCCCCCCCCCCCCCCCCGCGGGGTGCGAGCCGGTCAGTCCTCCGTCGAGGCCGAGACGGACGGCGACGACTGCTCGGCCGCCGCGGTCTTCTTCGACGCGGACTTCTTCGCGGCCGTGGCCGTCTTGGCGGTCTTCGCCGCCTTCTTGGCCGTGGCCTTCTTCGCGGCGGTCTTCTTGGCCGTCGTCGTCTTCTTGGCCACCGCCTTCTTCGTGGCGGCCTTCTTCGCCGTGGCCTTCTTGGCGACCTTGCGGGCCGTCTTCTTGGCCGGGACGGCCTCCTCGGCGGCGGTCTCGGCCGACTCGGGGTCCACAGCGGCCTGTTCGGCCGCCGGCTCGGCGGACTCGGTGACCGCGTTCCGCGTGTCCTGCGCGACGGCCTCCTCCGCCGTGCCCGACGGGACGACCACGACGGCCGTGTCCTCGGGCGCGGTCGGCGCGGTGGCCTTGCGCACGGCGCGGCGGCGCGGACGGGCCGGGGCGGCGGACTCGGCCGGAGCCTCCGGCTGAGCCGCCGGAACCTCAGCCGCCTCGCCCACGGTGTCCCGCGCCTCGGCGGGCGCCGCCGGCGCGGCCTCCGGCACCGTCACCACGGACGCCTCGGCACCCTCCGGGGACCCGGCCGGCGCCGACACCTTGCGGGTCGCGCGACGACGCGCACGGCCCTTGGGGGCGGCCTCCTCGGCCACGGCAGGGACCGTCGGGTCCTCCACGGCCACGGGCTCGGCCTGAGCCTGCTCGGCCGGCTCCGGGAGAACCGGACGCGCGGCCTCCTCGGCCGCCGTCACGTCCTGCGCCGTGGGAGCCGGGGCGCCGCCGTCGGCGTGGGCCTTCGGCGCGCCCGCGGGCGCGGACGCCCGCCGGCTCGCGCGGCGCCGCGTACGACCACGGCTCGCCGCGGCCTCCGCCTCGGCGACGCTGCTGTACAGCTCCTCGTCCGGGGCCATCTCCAGCGCGGGCAGCGTGATGGGCCCGGCGGCCTCCGACTCGGTCTCCGCCTCCTCCTCGGCGGTCGGGGCGACCACCTCGGCGGCCACGGCCTCGTGCTCGTGCGGCTGCTCGGCACCGGCGCGGGCGCGCTTGCGGCGCTTGCTCCCGCCGCCACCGCCGGCACTCGGCTGCTCCAGGTGGACGATGACACCGCGGCCGTTGCAGTGCACACAGGTCTCGGAGAAGGACTCCAGCAGGCCCTGGCCCACCCGCTTGCGGGTCATCTGCACCAGGCCCAGCGAGGTCACCTCGGCCACCTGGTGCTTCGTACGGTCCCGGCCCAGGCACTCCAGCAGGCGGCGCAGCACCAGGTCGCGGTTGGACTCCAGGACCATGTCGATGAAGTCGATCACGATGATGCCGCCGAGGTCGCGCAGCCGAAGCTGGCGCACGATCTCCTCGGCCGCCTCCAGGTTGTTCCTGGTGACCGTCTCCTCCAGGTTGCCGCCCTGGCCGGTGAACTTGCCGGTGTTGACGTCGATGACGACCATCGCCTCGGTCCGGTCGATCACCAGCGAACCGCCGCTGGGCAGCCAGACCTTGCGGTCCAGCGCCTTGGCGAGCTGCTCGTCGATCCGGTACGTGGCGAAGACGTCGACCTCGCTGGTCCAGCGCTGCAGACGCGGCGCGAGGTCCGGGGCGACGTGCGAGACGTACCCGTGGATCGTCTCCCACGCCTCGTCGCCGCTGACGATGACCTTGGAGAAGTCCTCGTTGAAGATGTCGCGCACGACCCGGACGGTCATGTCCGGCTCGCCGTACAGCAGCGACGGCGCACTCGAGCTGCCGCCCTTGGCCTTCTTCTTGATGTCCTCCCACTGCGACTGGAGCCGCTCGACGTCGCGGCGCAGCTCGTCCTCGCTCGCGCCCTCGGCGGCGGTGCGCACGATGACGCCCGCGTCCTCGGGGACGATCTTCTTGAGGATGGTCTTCAGCCGGGCCCGCTCGGTGTCGGGCAGCTTGCGGCTGATGCCGGTCATCGAGCCCTCGGGGACGTACACGAGGTAGCGGCCCGGGAGGGAGACCTGGCTGGTCAGGCGGGCGCCCTTGTGTCCGATCGGGTCCTTGGTGACCTGGACGAGGACGGACTGCCCGGACTTCAGCGCGGACTCGATGCGGCGGGGTCCGTTGGCCATCCCGAGCGCCTCGAAGTTGACCTCGCCCGCGTACAGGACGGCGTTGCGGCCCTTGCCGATGTCGATGAAGGCGGCCTCCATCGAGGGCAGGACGTTCTGCACCTTGCCCAGGTAGACGTTGCCGACGTACGAGGTCGACTGCTCCTTGTTGACGTAGTGCTCGACGAGCACGCCGTCCTCCAGGACGCCGATCTGCGTACGGTCGCCGTGCTGCCGGACGGCCATCACCCGCTCGACGGCCTCACGGCGGGCCAGGAACTCGGCCTCGGTGATGATCGGCACCCGGCGGCGGCCCTGCTCGCGGCCCTCGCGGCGGCGCTGCTTCTTGGCCTCCAGACGGGTCGAGCCCTTGATGGACTGCACCTCGTCGGACGGCTCGGCGGCCTTGCGGGGCTCGCGCACCTTGACGACGGTGCGCTCGGGGTCGTCGGCGGACGGCTCGCCCTCCCCGGCGCCGTCACCGGCCCGGCGACGACGCCGACGGCGACGGCGGCTGCTGCTGGAGCCGCCGCCTCCCTGCCGGCCCTCGTCCTCGTCGGCCGAGTCCTCGGCCCCGGACGCGTCCTCCTCGTCCTCGTCGAGCTGCTCGGCGGTGTCCTCGGCGTCCTGCGCGGCCTGCTCGGCGGCGAGTTCGTCGCTCTCCTCCGCGTCCTCGCCGGCCTCGGCGGACTCGCCCCGGCGGCGGCGACGGCCACCGCGGCGACGGCGACGGCGGGAACCGGACTCCTCGCCGTCCTCGCCCTCGACGGCGTCGTCGGCCGACTCGGCGGACTCCTCCTCCGACTCGTCCTCGGCGGACTCGTCGGCGGTCGCGGCCGTCCGGGTCTCGGACTCCTCGCCACCGGAACCCCGGCGACGACGGCGGCGGCGCGAGCCGCCCTGGTCGGAGTGCTCGGTCTGCTCGACCTGCTCGGGCTGCTCCTCCGGGAGTTCCTCGCTCTCGGCGGCCTCGGCCGCGGCCGCGGCGGCGGCACGCTCCGGGGTCTGGAACATCGGCTCGGTGAAGACGGGCGCCTGGAACACGGCGACGGCGGGCCGAGCGGGCCTGCGCGTCGACTCGCCGTCACCGGCGGTGGACTCGGCGGCGGGCTCGGAGAACCCGGTCGCGGCACGCCGGACGACCCGGCGCCGGCTCCGCCGCGTCCCGCTCTCCTCGGCGGCGGGGGTGACCTCGGCGGGGGCCTCGCCCTCGCCGGGAACCTCGTCGGACCGGGCCTCGGGGGCCTCGGAAACGGCGGCGGTCTGGGCGGCGGGCTCGGACACACGGCGCGTGGCACGCCGACGGGTGCGCCGCGGCGCCGCGTCCTCCACGACCTCCGCGTCGGACTCGCGCTCGGCGGTCCCGGTTTCGGTGGCCGCGGTTTCGGCGGCAGCGCCAGCCTGAGCCTCGGCGGCGGGGGCGGCGCTTGCGGACTCGGCCGCCACGCTCACGGGCGCGGCGGCGGGCTCGGACACACGGCGCGTGGCACGCCGACGCGTGCGGCGCGGCGCCGCGTCCTCGCCGACGGTCTCGCCCTCGGCTTCGGCGGCGGGCTCACCGGTGGCGGCGGCCTGGGGCACCGTCTCCTCGGCGGGGGCAGCGCTTGTGGCGGGCGCGGACACGCGCCGGGTGGCGCGGCGCCGCGTACGAGCGGCGGGCTCGGGCGCCTCCGCCGCCGGCTCGGCGACGGTCTCGACGCTCGTCCGGGGCTCCGCGCTCTCCGTGGGCGCGGCCGGGACGGCCGCCTCGACGGCCTCCGTGGACGCGGCAGGCGTGGTCACGCTGCGCGTGGCACGCCGGCGGGTACGCCGCGGGGCGGCGGCCTCGCCGACCTCCACGGACCCGGCGGGCGTCTCGACGGCACCGGACCCGGTGGCCGGCGTCTCGGCGACGGCCGCCGCCTGCACGACGGTCTCGGCGGCAGCCTCGCCCTCGGTGGCCTTGGGGGTCCCGGCGGGCGCGGAGGCGCGACGCCGCGTACGGCGCGCGGGCGCCGCCTCCTCGGCGGCGGCCTCGGCTGCCTCCTCGGCCCCCTCCGTCTCCTCGGTGTCCTCACCGGCGACTACGGCCGGCTCCGCCTCGGCGGCCTCCGCTGTCCCGGGAGTCTCCTCCACCTGCTCCGCGAGTTCCGCGGCAGCGGCGGCCGGTACGGCCGGAGCGGTGATCTCGGCCGCGGCCTCGGAGGACGCGGCGGCGGGCGGACCCGCCGGGCGGGACGCGGCACGGCGCCGACGACGCGGCGGCAGGGTGTCGCTGGGGGTGTTCAGTTCTTCGGAACCCACGATGGGTTCGGTCGGTTCGAGCATGCGGGCGAATCTCCCGTCAGGCTCCCGGGCGCCGCGCCTGGTCCGGCGCCGATCACGTCGATCGGCACCGTTGACGTCCGCGGCCGCGCGATGCGCGTCGGCCGCCGTCCGGGGCGCGGGCGCCGCACGGGAGCTCTCTGTGTCCTGTCTCGCCGGTTCCGTACCCCTTGTCGTGCACGGCCTGGCGAAAGTCTTCTGGTCGGTGCGCTGCCCGACCCAGGTGGCTCCCGAGTACGAGGGCGGCGCTTTCAACGTCCGTCCCGGTGCGGAACCGTCCCTACGCAGGCGCCTTCGCGGCGGCAGGAACGGCGGCCCCCACTGAATCGGCCGGGGCGGCCAGGTCTGCCTCGCGGTCGGGCGCGAGCGGGTCGGTCACCGTGCCGGTCTCTTCATCGAGCAGCCCCTGCGCCAGCCTGGTCACCGCTGCGGGGACCGGCGGCGCCAGGTCGGCCACGGCGCGGAGACCGGACAGGACGTCGTCGGGTCGTACGGCAGGCGTCACGTGCCGAACAACCAGCCGCAGTATCGCACAAGGCTGGCCGGTCGGCCCATCAGCCGCCGAACCGTGCGTTTCCATACTCCCCAGGTCCACCACGGCGGACCGGGCGTCGAAGGTGCGCATGCCGTTCTTGGTCAGGCGCTGCACTTCCACGGTCCCGGCCCCGTTGAAGGCCGCGACCGCGCGTTCGGCCTCGGCCGGGTCCACGCCGTCCAGCCGCAGCTCCCACACGGAAGCGGTCAGCCGGTCGGCGAGCCCCGACGTACGGGCCTCGACCGCGTCGACGACGTCCAGCCCGGAGGGCAGCGACTCGTCGAGCAACTCACGCAGGCGCTCCGGGTCGCGGGGCGCGGTGAGCGCGATCTCCAGGTACTCCGCCTCACTGCCCGTGCCGGTGGGTGCGGCATTGGCGTAGGAGACCTTCGGGTGCGGCGTGAACCCCGCCGAGTACGCCATCGGCACCTCGGCACGGCGCAGCGCACGCTCGAAGGCGCGCTGGAAGTCACGGTGGCTGGTGAACCGGAGGCGGCCTCGCTTGGTGTAGCGCAGTCGGATGCGCTGCACCGCGGGTGCGGGCGGTGGGCCTTCGGGCTGTCGCTTGCCCAGTGGAACTTCTCCTCGTGTACGGCGGACGGTCCGTGGCGCCAACCCTCGTCGGTGGCTTCGCGCCCGGTCCTTCTCTCTAGAGTACGCGTTTCGGCCACCTCGGGTTCCCGGCGGACCACTGGCCGAGAGCTCACTGTCCGAGTGGTTGCGCCAGGGCTTGCTTGATCTGCCTGGTCCGCTCGTCGGCGAGGACCTCGACCCGATCGTTCGCCAGGGCGTCCATGGTCTGCGCCGCCACGTCCGCCGCGCTGATCTTGGGTGCGTCCGTGAAGGAGCTGAGATCCGTCTCCACGAAACCGGCGTGGACGCCGATCACGAGCGTGCCCTGCTCGCGCAGACCTTCCCGCAGCGCGCCCGTCAACGACCACTGAGCCGCCTTGGAGGCCGCGTACCCGGGATACTCCGGCCGGGAGATCCAGGAGACGGCCGACAGCATGTTCACCAGTGCCCCGCCGCCGTTGCGCGCCAGGACCGGGGCGAAGGCGCGGGAAACGGCCCAGGTGCCGAAGTAGTTGATCTCCATCGCCTCGCGCGCGCCGTCGAAGGAGCCCGTGAGCAGCTTGGTCCCAAAGCCTCCGACGCCCGCGTTGTTGACGACGATGGTGACGTCACCGGCGGCCTCGGCCGCCGACGCGACCTCCTCCGGCCTGGTGACGTCCAGACGCAGCGGGGAGAGCTCCTCGTCGCCCACGCTCGCCGGATCGCGGACACCGGCGTAGACCTTGGCGGCTCCCCGCTCGATCAGTGCACGAGCGAATGCGTGCCCGATGCCACGGTTGGCCCCTGTCACCAGGGCTGTCGATCCTCTGATCTCCATCGCGCTTCCTTCCCGCTGTGGCCTGCCGAGCACGGCAGGCACTGGGACCCTCAGTGCGCGTGACCACTCGCCGCGGCCGCCGGGGCCGCGTTCTTGACCGTCAGGGGGAGCAGCTTCTTGCCGGTCGGGCCGATCTGGATGGCCGTGTCCATCTGCGGGCACACCCCGCAGTCGAAGCAGGGGGTCCAGCGGCAGTCGTCGACCTCTGTCTCGTCGAGGGCGTCCTGCCAGTCCTCCCAGAGCCAGTCCTTGTCGAGGCCGGAGTCGAGGTGGTCCCAGGGGAGGACCTCCTCGTAGGTGCGCTCGCGGGTGGTGTACCAGTCGACGTCCACGCCGAAGGGGGCCAGGGCCTTGTCGGCGCAGGCCATCCAGCGGTCGTAGGAGAAGTGCTCGCGCCAGCCGTCGAAGCGGCCGCCGTCGTCGTAGACCGCGCGGATGACGGCGCCGATCCGGCGGTCGCCGCGGGAGAGCAGGCCCTCGACGATGCCGGGCTTGCCGTCGTGGTAGCGGAAGCCGATCGAGCGGCCGTACTTCTTGTCACCGCGGATCTTGTCGCGGAGCCGCTCCAGGCGGGTGTCCGTCTCCTCGGCGGAGAGCTGGGGCGCCCACTGGAACGGGGTGTGCGGCTTGGGGACGAAGCCGCCGATCGACACCGTGCAGCGGATGTCGTTGGAGCCGGAGACCTCACGGCCCTTCTGGATCACACGGGTCGCCATGTCGGCGATCTGGAGGACGTCGTCGTCGGTCTCCGTGGGCAGACCGCACATGAAGTACAGCTTCACCTGGCGCCAGCCGTTGCCGTAGGCCGTGGCGACGGTGCGGATCAGGTCGTCCTCCGAGACCATCTTGTTGATGACCTTGCGGATGCGCTCGGAGCCGCCCTCCGGGGCGAAGGTGAGGCCCGAGCGGCGGCCGTTGCGGGTCAGCTCGTTCGCCAGGTCGATGTTGAAGGCGTCCACGCGGGTGGAGGGCAGCGAGAGGCCGATCTTGTCGGCCTCGTAGCGGTCGGCGAGGCCCTTGGCGATGTCGCCGATCTCCGAGTGGTCGGCCGAGGACAGGGAGAGCAGGCCCACCTCCTCGAAGCCCGTCGACTTCAGCCCGGCCTCCACCATGTCGCCGATGCCCGTGATGGAACGCTCGCGCACCGGGCGGGTGATCATGCCGGCCTGGCAGAAGCGGCACCCGCGCGTGCAGCCGCGGAAGATCTCGACCGACATGCGCTCGTGGACCGTCTCCGCCAGCGGCACCAGCGGCTGCTTCGGGTACGGCCACTCGTCCAGGTCCATCACCGTGTGCTTCGACACGCGCCACGGGACGCCCGACCTGTTGGGGACCACGCGGCCGATGCGGCCGTCGGGGAGGTATTCGACGTCGTAGAAGCCGGGCACGTACACCCCGCCCGTCCGGGCCAGGCGGAAGAGGAGTTCCTCGCGCCCGCCCGGGCGGCCCTCCGCCTTCCAGGCGCGGATGATCTCCGTGACCTCCAGCACCGCCTGCTCGCCGTCGCCGATGACCGCGCAGTCGATGAAGTCGGCGATCGGCTCGGGGTTGAACGCCGCGTGGCCGCCCGCCATCACGATCGGGTCGTCGATCGTGCGGTCCCTGGCCTCCAGGGGGATTCCGGCCAGGTCCAGGGCCGTCAGCATGTTCGTGTAGCCCAGCTCCGTGGAGAAGGACAGGCCGAAGACGTCGAAGGCCTTCACCGGGCGGTGGCCGTCCACCGTGAACTGCGGAACGCTGTGCTCCCGCATCAGCGCCTCCAGGTCGGGCCACACGCTGTAGGTGCGCTCGGCCAGGACGCCCTCGCGCTCGTTGAGGACCTCGTAGAGGATCATGACGCCCTGGTTGGGCAGGCCGACCTCGTAGGCGTCCGGGTACATGAGCGCCCAGCGGACATCGCAGTCGTCCCAGTTCTTGACGGTCGAGTTGAGCTCGCCGCCCACGTACTGGATCGGCTTCTGCACATGCGGGAGCAGGGCTTCGAGCTGCGGGAACACAGACTCGACGGTCTCGGCGGCTTCGGCAGGCATCTCGACGGACCTTCGCTGAGCTGACAGGGGTGACCATCAAGCGTAACCCGGTCCCGGGCCTGCCCCGAACGCTCGGAAGGCGGGCCCGGAGCGCTCAGAGAGCCGCCCCCTTCTTGACCGTCTTCTTGAGCGCCCGCGAGGTTTCCGATAGCCGCGCCTCCAGCTCGGCCGCGCGCTGCTCCTCGCGTCCGTGGAGCACCCCGTACGTGAAGGCGCTCTCCCCCGCCGCGTGCGCCTGCCCGGCCAGTTCGCGCAGGGTGCGGCGGGCCATGACGCTGTCCTGGTGGTCGCCGAGCAGGTTCTGCAGCGACTTCGCCGCCCTCACCAGGCCGGCGGCCGGATCACCGAGGGCGGGTTCGGCCGCCTCGGCCGCGTACCGGGTGGCCTTCGCCCTCTTGCGGGCCTCGTGCAGGGCGAGGTCGCGGTCGTGGCCCGGCGGCAGGCCGAGGGCCTGCTGGAGCAGGTCGGAGAGCGCGGCGAGGTCCTTGCGTACGGACTTGGCGATCACCTTGGCCGGTTTGCCGGCGGCCGCCGGGCGCAGCGGCGGGTCGGCCAGCAGGGCGTCCAGTGCGTCGAGGAGGGCCAGGTGGCGGTCGCTGTCGAGGTCGGCGAGGAACCGCCGGCGCGCGTCGCCGTGGGCGGTCTGCGACCAGGTGCGCAGCCGGGTGCGGACGGGGCCGGTGACCAGGGTGTAGGGCAGGTCGTCGAGGGCGGCGGTGAGGCGTTCGGTGAGGACTTCCTGGTCGCGGTCGCGGCCGAGTTCGATGCCGAGCCGTTTCAGTTCCGCGCGGAGCGGGTCGGTGGCGGTCCGGTCCAGGACCCTGCGGTAGGTGCGCAGGGCACTGCGCAGGCGGCGGGTGGCGACGCGCATGCGGTGGACGGAGTCGTACTCGTCCCGGCGTACGGCGGGGTCGAGGGCGACGAGGGCGTCGCGCTGGGCGCGCAGATAGGCGAGGACGTGGTCGCCGGCCGTCTTCGGTGGCTTGTGCCGGGCCGGTGCGGCGGGGCGGTGGTCCGGCGGGGCGGTCTCGGTCAGGGCGCGGGCCAGTTTGGAGGCCGCAGGGGAGGGCCGTACGCCGGCCTCGCGCAGGCGGGTGTCGACGGCGTCGAGGAGGGCCGGGTCGCCGTCGTCGGCGAGTTCGACCTCGATCTCGGTCCACTGGGCCGCGCCGTCGTGGCCGGTCAGCCGTTCGGCCCGTACGGCGTCGACGACGACCTCGGCGAGCGGGGTGCCGTCGGCGTCGACGAGGTGGCGGGTGCCGCGCCGGGTGCGGAGGCGGACCAGTGGGAGCAGTTCGCCCTCGCGGACGCGGGAGTGGACGAGCGCGGCGAGGTCGGGCGGGACGGTGTCGGAGAGGGGGGCGTGGATCTCGTCGCGTACGCCGGTGGCGACCGGGAGTTTCAGGTGCCAGCCCGCGTCGGCGCCGCCGGTGCGGCGGCGCAGGGTGAGTCCGCCGGCGGCGAGGCGTTCGTCGGGGGTGTCGTAGTAGACGGCGTCGAGTTCGGCGACGCCCTGGTCGACGACGGCCGCCACCGGGCCGACGCCGGTCAGGACGCCGCTCAGATCGGGCAGCCCGCCGTCGCCCGTCTCGTACTTCCGCTCGATCTCCCTTTTCGCCTTGATGTCCGCCATGACCCGAATCTAGTGCGGGTACGGCCCCGGCGGCAGGGGTCCGGGGCGCGGGTCGCCGCTACGCGGACATGGGCCGCTGCACTCTGATCGACTGGAGCAGTCCGACCGCCACCCAGACCGCGAACATCGACGAGCCGCCGTAGGAGACGAAGGGCAGGGGCAGGCCGGTGACCGGCATGATGCCCAGGGTCATCCCGATGTTCTCGAAGGACTGGAAGGCGAACCAGGCGACGATCCCGGCGGCGACGATGGTGCCGTACAGCTCGGTCGTCTCGCGGGCGATGCGGCAGGCGCGCCAGAGTACGACGCCGAGCAGCACGACGATGAGTCCGGCGCCGACGAAGCCGAGTTCCTCGCCCGCGACCGTGAAGACGAAGTCGGTCTGCTGTTCGGGGACGAACTGGCCGGTGGTCTGGGAGCCGTGGAAGAGGCCCGCGCCGGTCAGACCGCCGGAGCCGATGGCGATGCGGGCCTGGTTGGTGTTGTACCCGACGCCGGCCGGGTCGAGGCTGGGGTTGGCGAAGGCGGCGAACCGGTTGATCTGGTACTCGTCCAGGATGTGCAGTTGCCAGACGGCGATGCATCCGACGACGCCCGCGGTGAGCAGGCCGAAGATCCAGCGGTTGGACGCGCCGGAGGCGAGCAGCACGCCCAGGATGATGGTCAGCAGGACCAGGACCGTGCCGAGGTCGGGCATGAGCAGCACGACCATGATCGGTACGGCGGCCAGTCCGAGCGACTGCAGGACCGTGCGGTGGTCGGGGTACATCTTGTCGCCCGCGTCGACCCGGGCCGCGAGCAGCATCGCCATGCCCAGGATGATCGTGACCTTCACGAACTCGGAGGGCTGGAGGGAGAAGCCGCCGCCGAGGACGATCCAGTTGCGGTTGCCGTTGATGGTGGCGCCGAGCGGGGTGAGCACCAGCAGCACGCCGAGGACCGAGAGTCCGTACAGGATGGGCACGACGTTGCGCAGGGTGCGGTGGCCCAGCCAGACGGTGCCGATCATCAGGGCGAACCCGATGCCGGTGTTCATCAGGTGCCGGAGCAGGAAGTAGTACGGGTCGCCCTGGTTGATGCCGGTGCGGTTGCGGGTGGCGGAGTAGATCAGGGCGGCGCCGATCGCGGACAGCGCGAGCGCGCAGAACAGTATCGGCCAGTCGAGCCGGCGGGCGGCCGAGTCGCGGGCGAAGACCCGTGTCCAGCCGCCCCGTTGGGGGCCGTATCCGGAGATGGAGAAGCTGTTCGCGCCGGTCATGCGGTGATCCTCCGGCTTCCCCTTCGGCGTTGGCGCCTACGGGTCTGGCGGTTGCCTGTGGGGGGCGAGGCGGTGGTCGCCGGCGGCAGTTGGTCGTTCGGCGAGGCGCCGCCCTGCTGGTCGCCGGCCGTGGTGCCGCCCTGCTGGTCGTTCGGCGCGGTGCCGCCGCCCTGCTCGGCGGCCTGCTTGGCGACCTCCTCCTGGTCCTTGGCCGGGTCGGCCGGGACCTTCGGGGCGGCGATCGAGCCGTCGGGGCGGATCTGCGGCAGGCTCTTCTGCGGGGTGGGCAGCAGGGCCTTCTTGTTGTCGATGGAGCCGTCGGCCTGGACGCCGTACATGGCGCTGTAGATGTTGCGGACGGCCTCACCGGAGGCGCCGGAGCCGGTACCGGCCTGGGCGATGGTCATGATGACCGAGTAGTCCTTGCTGTAGGTGGCCAGCCAGGAGGTGGTCTGCTTGCCGTAGACCTCGGCGGTACCTGTCTTGGCGTGCAGCGGGATCTTGTCCTGCGGCCAGCCGGCGAACTTCCAGGCGGCGGTACCGCGGGTGGCCACACCGGCCAGGGCCTGGTCCATCATGTCGCGGGTGGCCTTGGTGACGGGCAGCTTGCCGTGGGACTTGGGCTTGATCTCGGTGACCTGCTTGCCGTCGGGGCTGATGACCGCCTTGCCGATGGTCGGCGTGTACATGGTGCCGCCGTTGGAGATCGCGCCGTAGATCACGGCCTCCTGGATCGGGGTGACGAGGGTGTCGCCCTGGCCGATGGAGTAGTTGATCGAGTCGCCCTCGCGCAGCTTGTTGCCCTCCAGGCAGTTCTCGTACGCGATCTTCTCGACGTAGCTGCCGTCCTTCTTGCCGGTCTTGCACCAGCCGTCCTTGTTGGCCTCCCAGTACCGCTGCTTCCACTCGCGGTCGGGGACCCGGCCGGTGACCTCGTTGGGCAGGTCGATGCCGGTCTCCTTGCCGAGGCCGAACTGGTGGGCGGCCTTGTAGAAGTAGTCCTTGGGCTTGCCCTTCTTGGGGTTGATGCCGCCGTCCTTCTTCCACTCGTTGTCCGAGAGGTAGTAGAAGACGGTGTCGCAGGAGACCTCCAGGGCCCGGCCGAGCGAGATCGGGCCGAAGTTCTCCCCCTCGAAGTTCTTGAAGACCTGGTTGCCGACCGAGTAGGAGCTGACGCAGGGGTAGTTGCCGTTGAAGTCGTAGCCGGCCTCGACCGCGGCGGCCGTGGAGACCACCTTGAACGTCGAGCCGGGCGCGGACTGCCCCTGGATGGCCCGGTTGAGCAGCGGGTAGTTGGAGTTCTTGCCGGTGAGCGCCTTGTAGTCCTTGGAGGAGATGCCGCCGACCCAGGCGTTGGGGTCGTACGTGGGCGCGGACGCCATGGCGACGATACGGCCGGTCTTGGCCTCCATCACGACGACGGCCCCGGAGTCGGCCTTGTAGTTCCTGTTGGTGTTCCTGTCCCACTGGGTCCGCGCGGCCTTCATCGCCTTGTCCAGCTCGTACTCGGCGATCCGCTGGACGCGGGAGTCGATGCTGGTGACCAGGCTGGAGCCGGTTTCGGCGGGGTCCGACTTGGACTTGCCGATGACCCGGCCGAGGTTGTCGACCTCGTAGCGGGTGACGCCGGCCTTGCCGCGCAGCTCCCGGTCATACTGTCGTTCGAGGCCGGAGCGGCCGACCATGTCGGAGCGCAGGTAGGGCGAGTCGGTGTCCTTGGCCTGCTGGATCTCGTCGTCGGTGACCGGTGAGAGGTAGCCGAGGACCTGCGCGGAGTTGGACTTGCCGGGCCCGGGGTAGCGGCGCACGGCCTCGGGTTCGGCGGTGATGCCCGGGAAGTCCTCGGCGCGCTCGCGGATCTGGAGGGCCTGGCGCGGGGTGGCCTCGTCGGTGATGGGGATGGGCTGGTACGGCGAGCCGTTCCAGCAGGGCTGCGGGGTCTTGGCGTCGCACAGCCGGACCTTCAGCATGACCTCGTCGACGTCCATGCCGAGGACGCCGGCCAGCTTGGTGAGGACCGCCTTGCCGTCGTCCTTCTGCTTCAGCAGGTCGGTGCGGGAGGCGGAGACCACCAACCGGGTCTCGTTGTCGGCGAGCGGCACACCGCGGGCGTCCAGGATGGAGCCGCGCACGGCGGGCTGGACGACCTGCTGGACGTGGTTGCCCGACGCCTCCTTCTGGTAGTGGGCGCCCTCGCGGATCTGGAGGTACCACAGTCGGCCGCCGAGGGTGCCGAGCAGGGAGAGGACGAGGATCTGGATGACGACGAGCCGGGTCTGGACGCGTGGGGTCCTGCCGGTCTCAGGGATGTTGGTCACGGGTGCTGCCTCCCCCTCTCAGTGCGTGTAACGGACCTGTGCGGCCGGCGAAGCGGCCGACTGCCGTGCTGTCACAGGCGCTTGACCCCCTTGATGCGGCCGACCCGGGTGGTGCGGGTGCGGGCCTTGGCCTTCAGGCTGCCGAGCGCGCCCCGCCGGCCGCCGATGCTCAGTCCGGTGCCGGAGGAGAGCCAGCCCGAGGAGATGTCGGTCTTCCTGGTGGCGGAGCCGGTCTCGGCGAGCGGGTCGTTGTCCGCGCGCCTGGCCAGCCACATGACCCCGGGGACCACGAAGGGCGCGAGCAGCAGGTCGTACACGGCGGCCGTCAGGAGCAGTCCGCCCAGGCCGACATGGCGGGCGGCGGTGTCGCCGACGAGGGCGCCGACGCCCGCGTACAGCAGGGTGGAGCCGATGGCGGCGCCCACCACCACGGCCATGGGGCCGGTGGCCGACTTCACCTGGCCGTTCTCGGGCTTGATGAGTCCGGCGAGGTAGCCGATGACGCACAGCACGAGCGCGTAGCGGCCGGCGGCGTGGTCGGCGGGCGGGGCGATGTCGGCGAGCAGTCCGGCCCCGAAGCCCACGAGGGCGCCGCCGACATGGCCGTAGACCATGGCAAGGCCGAGCACGGTGAGCAGCAGCAGGTCGGGGACGGCGCCGGGCAGGTGCAGCCGGGACAGGACGCTCACCTGGATGACCAGGGCGACGACGACCAGCGCGGTGGAGAGCAGGATCCGGTTGAGGCGCATGGGACGTGAAGCTCCTACTGCTGCGGCCGGTCGGGGGCGTAGGCGTCGGCGGAGGGGGTGACCGTGACGGTCACCGTGGGCGTCGGAGTGGGCTTGGGCTTCGGCGGCAGGACCTCGTCGCGCGGGTCCTTCTTGGGGGCCTGGACGACGACGCCGACGACGTCGAGCTTGGTGAAGCCGACGAACGGGGTGACGTAGACCGTGCGGGTCAGGTCGCCGCCGGAGGGGTCGACGCGGGAGACGACACCGACCGGGACGCCCGGCACGAAGGGCTTGTCGGCCTGGGAGCCGAAGGTGACCATGCGGTCGCCCTTCTTCACGTCCGACTTGCCGTTGAGGAGTTGGACGCGCAGCGGCCGGTCGCCCTGGCCGGAGGCGAAGCCGAGTTCGTCGCTGCCCTCCATGCGGGTGCCGACGGTGAAGTCGGGGTCGTTGGCGAGCAGCACGGTGGAGGTGCTGGGGCCCACGGTGGTGACGCGGCCGACCAGTCCGTCGGCGTTGAGGACGGTCATGTCGCGCTGGATGCCGTCGGAGGCGCCCGCGTCGATGGTGATGGTCCAGGAGAAGCCCTGGGTCGCCCCTATGGCGATGACCTGGGCGCCCTTGATGCCGTACTGGCCCTCACCGGCCAGCTTCAGCATCTTGTTGAGCTGGGTGAGACGGCTGCGCTTGCGGTCGTCGCTGCCGAGTTCGGCCTTGAGGGCGGCGTTCTCCTTCTCCAGCGCGGCGAGCCGGTCGTGGCGTTCGCCGGAGTCGCGGACCGCGGAGACCGCGTTGCCGACCGGGTTCACCGCGGCCGACACACCGTTCTCGATCGGGCCGAAGACGGTGGCGGCGGCCTGCCGGGCACCGTCCACCGGGGAGTTCTCCCCGCCGCGGATGTCCACCGTGATCAGCGCGAACGCGATGGCGATCAGCAGCACCAGGAGCAGCCGGCTCTCTTTCGTGTCCCTCACGTGCGGCGGCCGTGCCTTCCTCATAGGAACTGGGTGGCCCCGGCGAAGCGCGGTCTGCGCGCCGTCCCAAGGGGCCCGCTTGCGGGAGCTTAAGCCTCTATATCAACGATCCGCCGTACGAGAAAAGATCATCTCGTACGGCGGAGTCGAAGAGTTGTGTCATCTGCGGGGCTGGGCGTCAAGGACCTGCTGGAGTGCCTCGAACTCCTCGACGCACTTGCCCGAGCCGAGCGCCACGCTGTCCAGCGGGTCCTCGGCGATGTGGATCGGCATGCCGGTCTCACTGCGCAGCCGCTCGTCCAGTCCGCGCAGCAGTGCACCGCCGCCGGTCAGAACGATTCCGCGGTCCATGATGTCGCCGGACAGCTCCGGCGGGCACTTGTCGAGCGTCGTCTTGACCGCGTCGACGATCGCGTTGACCGGTTCCTCGATGGCCCTGCGCACTTCGGCGGCCGAGATGACGACGGTCTTGGGCAGGCCGGAGACGAGGTCCCGGCCTCGGATTTCGGTGTGCTCGTCGGAGTCGAGGTCGTACGCCGAACCGATCGTGAGCTTGATCTGTTCGGCCGTACGCTCACCCAGCAGGAGCGAGTACTCCTTCTTGACGTGCTGGATGATGGCGTTGTCCAGCTCGTCGCCGGCGACGCGGATGGACTGGGCGGTGACGATGCCGCCGAGCGAGATGACCGCGACCTCCGTGGTGCCGCCGCCGATGTCCACCACCATGTTGCCCGTGGCCTCGTGGACCGGCAGGCCGGAGCCGATGGCCGCGGCCATCGGCTCCTCGATGATGTGCACCTGGCGCGCGCCGGCCTGGGACGAGGCCTCGATGACGGCGCGGCGCTCGACGCCGGTGATACCGGAGGGCACGCAGACGACGACGCGCGGACGAGCCAGATACCGCCGCTTGTGGATCTTCAGGATGAAGTAGCGGAGCATCCGCTCGGTGATCTCGAAGTCCGCGATCACGCCGTCCTTGAGCGGACGCACGGCGACGATGTTGCCCGGCGTGCGCCCGATCATCTTCTTCGCCTCGGCGCCGACCGCGAGGATCCCACCGGTGTTGGTGTTGATCGCGACGACGGACGGCTCGTTGAGTACGATCCCGCGACCCCTGACGTACACCAGCGTGTTGGCGGTCCCGAGGTCGACAGCCATGTCACGGCCGATGAACGACATTGAGTTCCCCATCAGGATTCGTCTGGCCTTCCCTGGGAGCTTTTGACGGCAGTTCAGGTACGGCGAGGTGGGTGCTGTGACGTGAAGGCTTCCATCGTAGACGCGCCTGCACGAACACTGCGCGAGGGTCTTCGCCATTGTCAGCAGATGGCGTACCGACCCGCTTGTGGAGACGGTCCATCGGGGGCACTCGTTCCCCCGATCGGGACCGCGTATGCCACCGGGCGGCCGGGTTCGCGCGGCCGCCCAGGTCAGGCGGACGGCCGAGCTGACGGTCTGTCAGCCCGGCGGGGCCAAGGAGGGCTCTCGGGGGTCAGCCGCGGCCCGGGAAGAAGATCTTCACCTCGCGCTCGGCGGACTCCTCGGAGTCGGAGGCGTGGATCAGGTTCTCCCGGACGATCACGCCGAAGTCGCCGCGGATCGAGCCCGGGGCGGCGGCGATCGGGTCGGTCGGGCCCGCCAGCGCACGCACGCCCTCGATGACCCGCTCACCCTCGACGATCATGACGACGACCGGGCCGGAGGCCATGAACACCATCAGCGGCTCGTAGAAAGGCTTGCCCTTGTGCTCGCCGTAGTGCTGCTCCAGGGTCTCCGTGTCCAGGGTGCGCAGGTCCAGCGCGGTGATCTGCCAGCCGGCCTTGCGCTCGATACGGCTGATGATCTCGCCGGTCAGGCCACGACGGACGGCGTCGGGCTTGAGGATGACGAGGGTGCGCTGGGTCACGGGTGGCTCCTTCACCTGGCAGATGTGCGGTGGGACGAGGTTACAGGGCGTGTCGCCGTTCCTGTCACGCAGCGTCAGCCGGAGGGCCGGCCTCGGCGGCCTGCGCCGCGAATCTGGCCCTGGCCTCCTCGATCTTCCGCCCGAAGTGCACCGAGGCCCACCACAGGGCCGCGAAGACCGCGCCGAGGAAGTACATCATCGGCACGATCAGACCGGACGCGATCAGCGCCACCTGGAGCACCCAGCCGAGGACCACACCGCCGGGCCGGGTCACCACGCCGCACAGCAGCAGGCACAGCAGCATCGCGATGCCGCTGACCGTCCACACCGTCGCCATGGACAGGCCGGGGTCCTTCATCGCGACCAGCGCGGCGAAGCCGATGACGAAGAACTCGCCGATCAGGGTCGAGGAACACAGCGTACGCACGAGAAGTCAGCCCCTTCCCAGGAGCAGTCGGGCCTCACCGACGGTGATGACGGAGCCGGTGACGAGCACACCGCCGCCGGAGAACTCGCCCTCCTCCTCGGCGAGCGTGATCGCGGCCTCCAGCGCGTCCGGCAGCCGCGGCTCGACCTGGACCCGGTCCTCGCCGAACACCTCGACGGCGAGCGCGGCCAGTTCGTCGGCGTCCATCGCGCGGTGACTGGAGTTCTGCGTCACCACGATCTCCGCGAAGATCGGCTCGAAGGCCTCCAGCAGACCGCGCACGTTCTTGTCGCCGCTGGCCCCGACCACCCCGATCAGCCGGCTGAAGTCGAACGCCTCCTGGACCGCCTCGGCGGTCACCCGCGCGCCCGCCGGGTTGTGCGCGGCGTCCAGCACCACGGTCGGCGAGCGCCGTACGACCTCCATCCGGCCGGGCGAGGCCACGGACGCGAACGCCTTGCGCACCGTCTCCAGGTCCAGCGACTCGGCGCGCTGCGCGCCGACGCCGAAGAACGCCTCGACGGCGGCGAGCGCCACGGCGGCGTTGTGCGCCTGGTGGGCGCCGTGCAGCGGCAGGTACACCTCGGGGTACTCGCCGCCCAGCCCGCGCAGGGTCAGCAGTTGCCCGCCCACGGCCACCCCGCGGGCCGCGACACCGAACTCCAGCCCCTCGCGGGCGACGGTCGCGTCGACCTCCACGGCCTTCTTCAGCAGCACCTGTGCGGCGTCCACCGGCTGCTGGGCCATGATCACGGTGGCGTCCTGCTTGATGATGCCGGCCTTCTCGCCCGCGATCTCGCCGGGCGTGGAGCCCAGGCGGTCGGTGTGGTCGAGGTCGACGGGGGTCACCACGGCGACGTCACCGTCGATGACGTTCGTGGCGTCCCAGCTGCCGCCCATCCCGACCTCCACGACGGCCACGTCGACCGGCGCGTCGGCGAAGGCGGCGTACGCCATGCCGGTCAGCACCTCGAAGAAGGACAGGCGGTACTCCTGCGAGGCGTCGACCATCTCCACGTACGGCTTGATGTCCTGGTACGTCTCGACGAACCGCTCGGCGGAGATCGGGGCGCCGTCCAGGCTGATCCGCTCGGTGATCGACTGCACGTGCGGGGAGGTGTACCGGCCGGTGCGCAGTTCGAAGGCGCCGAGCAGGGCCTCGATCATGCGGGCGGTGGAGGTCTTGCCGTTGGTGCCGGTGATGTGGATCGACGGGTACGACCGCTGCGGCTCGCCCAGGACGTCCATCAGCGCGGCGATCCGGCTGACGGAGGGCTCCAGCTTGGTCTCGCCCCAGCGGGTGGCCAGCTCGCCCTCGACCTCGCGCAGCGCACGGTCGACCTCGGGGTCCTCCGGGCGTCCGGGTACGTCGGCCTGCGGCGGCCCGCCCTGCGTGCGCAGGGTGCGGCTGCCGGCCTCGATCACCGCGAGGTCGGGGTCGCGGGTGGTCTCGGCCTCGATGATCTCGTCGAAGGAGTCGAGGGGGTCGGGCTGACCACTGGGGTCCGGGGGGAGCTCACTCACGGGGCCAGTGTACGGAGGCTCGCCGACATACGTGGGCGAAGGCCCCCGGAGCCGAGTGGCTCCGGGGGCCTTCGCCGCCCTCACGTGGGTCCGCTCCCCGCGCTTGCGGGGTGCGCCCGTGCGCTACGCCTGCGGCAGCCGCTCCAGCTGCGCGGCGATCCGGGTGATGTCCTCCTCCGCCTTGGCCAGGCGGCCCCGGATCTTCTCCACGACGTTGTCCGGGGCCTTGGCCAGGAAGGCCTCGTTGCCGAGCTTCGCCGTCGCCTGGGCCTTCTCCTTCTCGGCGCCCGCCAGGTCCTTGGCGAGGCGCTTGCGCTCCGCCGCCACGTCGATCGTCCCGGAGAGGTCGAGGGCCACCTCGGCGCCGGAGACCGGCAGCGTCGCCGTCGCGGTGAAGCCGTCGCCCTCCGGCTGGAGGCGCAGCAGCTGGCGGATGGCGGCCTCGTGCGGCGCCAGTGCCGTGCCGTCGAGGGTCAGCCGGGCCGGGACGCGCTGACCGGGCTGGAGGCCCTGGTCGGCGCGGAAACGGCGGACCTCGGTGATGACCGACTGGAGGGACTCGATCTCCATCTCGGCGCCCGCGTCCCGGAAGCCGCTGTCGGCCGGCCACTCGGCGACGACGACGGACTCGCCGCCGGTCAGCGTCGTCCACAGCGTCTCCGTGACGAACGGGACGACCGGGTGCAGCAGCTTCAGCGTGACGTCCAGGACCTCGCCCAGGACACGCTTGGAGACCTCGGCCGGCTCGCCGCCCGCCTGGAACGTCGTCTTGGACAGCTCGACGTACCAGTCGAAGACCTCGTCCCAGGCGAAGTGGAACAGGGTGTCCGACAGCTTGGCGAACTGGAAGTCCTCGTAGTACGCGTCGACTTCGGCGACGACCGAGTTCAGCCGGGACAGGATCCAGCGGTCGGTCGCCGACATCTTCGCGGCGTCCGGCAGCGGCCCGTCCACCGTCGCGCCGTTCATCAGCGCGAAGCGGGTGGCGTTCCAGATCTTGTTGGCGAAGTTGCGCGAGCCTTGGACCCAGTCCTCGCCGATCGGCACGTCGACGCCGGGGTTGGCGCCGCGGGCGAGGGTGAACCGGAGGGCGTCGGAGCCGTACTTGTCCATCCAGTCCAGCGGGTTGACCGCGTTGCCGAACGACTTCGACATCTTCTTGCCGAACTGGTCGCGGACCATGCCGTGCAGGGCGATGGTGTGGAACGGCGGGGTGCCGTCCATCGCGTACAGGCCGAACATCATCATCCGGGCGACCCAGAAGAAGAGGATGTCGTAGCCGGTGACCAGGACGGAGTTCGGGTAGAACTTCGCGAGGCTCTCGGTCTGCTCGGGCCAGCCGAGGGTGGAGAACGGCCACAGGCCGGAGGAGAACCAGGTGTCGAGGACGTCGGTGTCCTGCTTCCAGCCCTCGGCCTCGGTGCCGGGCGGCTGCTCGTCGGGGCCGACGCAGACGACCTCGCCGCCGGGCCCGTACCAGACGGGGATCCGGTGGCCCCACCACAACTGCCGCGAGATGCACCAGTCGTGGAGGTTGTCGACCCAGTCGAAGTACCGCTTCTCCATCTCCTGCGGGTGGATCTTGACGCGGCCGTCCCGGACGGCGTCGCCGGCGGCCTGGGCCAGCGGGCCGACCTTGACCCACCACTGCATGGACAGGCGCGGCTCGACGGTGGTCTTGCAGCGCGAGCAGTGGCCGACGGAGTGGACGTACGGGCGCTTCTCGGCGACGATCCGGCCCTCGGCGCGCAGCGCGCCGACGATGGCGGAGCGCGCCTCGAAGCGGTCCAGGCCCTGGAAGGGGCCGTGGACGGTGATGACGGCGTGTTCGTCCATCACGGTGATGGCGGGCAGGTCGTGGCGCCGGCCGATCTCGAAGTCGTTCGGGTCGTGGGCCGGGGTGACCTTGACGGCGCCGGTGCCGAACTCGGGGTCGACGTGCTCGTCCGCGACGACCGGGATGGAACGGTCGGTCAGCGGCAGCTTGATGAGCTTGCCGACGAGGTGGCGGTAGCGCTCGTCGTCGGGGTGCACGGCGACGGCGGTGTCGCCGAGCATGGTCTCGGCACGGGTGGTGGCGACGACGATGGTGTCGTCCCCCTCGCCGTACGTCATCGAGACGAGCTCGCCGTCGTCGTCCTGGTACTCGACCTCGATGTCGGAGATGGCGGTCAGGCACCGGGGGCACCAGTTGATGATGCGCTCGGCGCGGTAGATCAGTTCGTCGTCGTAGAGCCGCTTGAAGATGGTCTGGACGGCCTGCGAAAGACCCTCGTCCATGGTGAAGCGCTCACGGGACCAGGCGACGCCGTCGCCGAGGCGGCGCATCTGGCCGGAGATCTGCCCGCCGGACTCGTTCTTCCACTGCCAGACGCGCTCGACGAAGGCCTCACGGCCGAGGTCGTGCCGGGACTTGCCCTCCTTGCCGAGTTCGCGCTCGACGACGTTCTGGGTGGCGATGCCGGCGTGGTCCATGCCCGGCTGCCACAGCGTCTCGTGACCCTGCATGCGCTTGCGGCGCGTGAGGGCGTCGATGAGCGTGTGCTCGAAGGCGTGCCCCAGGTGGAGGCTGCCGGTGACGTTCGGCGGCGGGATGACGACGGTGAACGGCGGTTTGTCGCTCTTCGCGTCCGCCTCGAAGTAACCCCGCTCCACCCAGCGCTCGTACAGCGGCCCCTCTACGTCGGCCGGCGCGTACTGGGTCGGCAGTTCGGTGTCGGGCGCTGGTGGCTGCTGCTGAGCGTTCTCGGTCACGGGGTCAGTTTAGATGCGTCACCGCGCTGTCCCGAACCGCATTTGTTTCGTAACGGTGGCGACCCCGATGACATGGTGTGCCCGTACCTGGGCCAGGATGTCAGGGACACATAAGCATCTGGAGGGGAACCCAGGAAATGAGCGACAACCAGCCGGGCCCGTACGGCGGGCAGCCCCAGCAGCCCGGGCCGTACGGCCAGCCTGGTCCCTACGGCCAGCAGCCGCCGCAGGGACCGCCCCAGCCCGGCTACGGCTACCCCCAGCAGGCCCCTCCCGCCCAGCCGCAGCCCGGCTACGGCTACCCGCAGCAGCCCGCCGCCCCGGGCGTCCCGCCCCAGCCGAACCCCTACGGCCAGCAGCCCCCGTACGGCCAGCCTCCCTACGGCGGCGCCCCGCAGCCCCCGGCCCCCGGTGGCGGCGGCAAGAAGACGGGCCTGATCATCGGCGCGGTGGCGGTCGTCGCGGCGATCGCGGTGGGCGCGTACTTCGTGTTCGGCGGGGGCGGCGGCTCCAGCGTCAAGAACGACGGCCCGCACAAGCTGACGACGCCGGCGACGGTGCTGGGCGGGGAGTACAAGAAGGGCCCGAACGACGACTCCGACGGCATGACCAAGTCCGACCTCAAGGACGCCGAGAAGTGGGGCGTGAAGAACCCCCAGGACGTCAGTGCCGGTTACAGCGCCGGTGAGGGTCTGACGCTGAAGATGCTGAACTTCAGCGGTGTCTACGGCACGATCGATGACCCGGAGGCCATCGTCGACGCGATGTTCGCCAAGATGAAGACCGAGTCCCAGAAGGAAAAGGGCGGCGATGGCGGCAAGGGCGAACTCGAGGGCAGCCCGCAGAAGATGACGCCGTCCGGCTTCAACAACGGTATCATGAAGTGCCAGAACGCCAAGATCACGAACGACAAGGCGACGGACGGCGTTCCGAAGGTCATGAACGTGCCCATGTGCGTCTGGGGGGACCACAGCACGCTCGCTGTCGTGCTGTCGGTGGAGGTGGCCAAGATGGCGACGGGAGGCGGCGTCTCCCTCGAGGACGCGGCCGATCTCACGGCGAAGCTGCGCAACGACGTCCGCGTCAAGGCCTGACACACACCGAAAGGGGCCCCGGTCGGGTCGACCGGGGCCCCTTTCTGGTTCGTGCGGCGGCGGTTACGCCGTCTTCTGCTCGCCCGGGCCGCGGCCGCGCGCGTCGCGCGGGATCAGGGTCGGGTTGACGTTGGAGAGGACGACGTCGGCCGTGATGACCACGCGGGCCACGTCCTTGCGGGACGGAACCTCGTACATCACGCCCTGGAGCACCTCCTCCATGATGGCGCGCAGTCCGCGGGCGCCGGTCTGGCGGAGGATGGCCTGGTCGGCGATGGCCTCCAGGGCCTCGCGCTCGAAGTCCAGCTCCACGCCGTCGAGTTCGAACAGGCGCTGGTACTGCTTCACCAGGGCGTTGCGCGGTTCGACGAGGATCTTCAGGAGCGCCTCGCGGTCCAGGTTGTGGACCGAGGTGATCACCGGAAGCCGGCCGATGAACTCCGGGATCATGCCGAACTTGACCAGGTCCTCGGGCATGACGTCCTCGAACTGGTCCTTGGTCTCCAGCTCCCGCTTGGAACGGATCGTCGCGCCGAAGCCGATGCCCTTGGCGCCCGCCCGGCCCTCGATGATCTTCTCCAGACCCGCGAAGGCGCCGCCCACGATGAACAGGACGTTCGTCGTGTCGATCTGGATGAACTCCTGGTGGGGGTGCTTGCGGCCGCCCTGCGGCGGGACCGAGGCCGTGGTCCCCTCCAGGATCTTCAGCAGAGCCTGCTGGACGCCCTCGCCCGACACATCGCGGGTGATGGAGGGGTTTTCACTCTTCCGCGCGACCTTGTCGATCTCGTCGATGTAGATGATCCCGGTCTCGGCCTTCTTGACGTCGTAGTCGGCCGCCTGGATCAGCTTCAGCAGGATGTTCTCGACGTCCTCGCCGACGTACCCGGCCTCCGTCAGCGCCGTGGCGTCGGCGATGGCGAACGGGACGTTCAGCATGCGGGCCAGCGTCTGGGCCAGCAGGGTCTTGCCGGAGCCCGTGGGGCCCAGCAGAAGGATGTTGGACTTGGCGAGTTCGATGCCGTCGTCCCGGCCCTGCGCGCCGCCGTTCTCGCCGGCCTGGACGCGCTTGTAGTGGTTGTACACCGCGACGGACAGGGCTTTCTTCGCGGCCTCCTGGCCGACGACGTACCCGTCCAGGAACTCGTAGATCTCACGGGGCTTGGGCAGCTCCTCCCAGCGCACCTCGCTGGTCTCCGCGAGTTCCTCCTCGATGATCTCGTTGCAGAGATCGATGCACTCGTCGCAGATGTACACACCGGGCCCTGCGATGAGCTTCTTGACCTGCTTCTGGCTCTTGCCGCAGAACGAGCACTTGAGCAGATCGCCGCCGTCACCGATGCGTGCCACGGTGTGCTTCCCCTTCGCCTGGGAGACGCCTAGGTCCAGCGGCTCCTGGTGCTGCCTTATGTCGACGGTACCTTGCCGGGCCCCTCGTTCGGGCCCCCCTTGGCACGGTTCGCTTTGACGTGCACCGTGCCAAGGAGTGGCAGACGATACTGCCTCCCGTCAGCGGACGGACGCGTTGTTCATCTTGCGGGTCGAGATGATCTGGTCGATCAGCCCGTACGACAGGGCCTCCTCGGCCGTGAGGATCTTGTCGCGCTCGATGTCCTCGCGGATCTTCTCGATCGGCGTGGTGGAGTGCTTGGCCAGCATCTCCTCCAGCTGCGAACGCATCCGGAGGATCTCGTTGGCGGCGATCTCCAGGTCGGAGACCTGACCGCGACCGGTCTCGCTGTACGGCTGGTGGATCAGTACCCGGGCGTTGGGCAGCGCCATGCGCTTGCCCGGCGTGCCCGCGGCCAGCAGGACGGCGGCGGCCGAGGCGGCCTGGCCCATGCACACGGTCTGGATGTCGGGCTTCACGAACTGCATCGTGTCGTAGATCGCGGTGAGCGCCGTGAAGGAGCCGCCGGGGCTGTTGATGTAGACCGAGATGTCCCGGTCGGGGTCCATCGACTCCAGGCACAGCAGCTGCGCCATGACGTCGTTGGCGGAGGCGTCGTCGATCTGGACGCCGAGGAAGATCACCCGCTCCTCGAAGAGCTTCGCGTACGGGTCGTACTCGCGGATGCCCTGGGAGGTGCGCTCCACGAAGCGCGGGATGACGTAGCGGGACTCGGCCGTGGGGCCGGTGTACTCGGCATGCGCACGGTCGTAGAGGCCGCTGCCGGGGAAGTCGTTCACGGTGTCTCCTGAAAAAGGGCTGGGCGGTCGGCTGGGGCTGGCTGGGCCGCGCGGAGGTCCGGAAGCCCGCCATGGGGCCGGGAACTCCGCGGGAGCGGCTCAGGGGGCCTCGTGGGCCCCGTGGGAGCGGCTCAGGCCCCGGTGCCGCCGCCGCCCGGCATGCCGGCGGCCGTCGGGATGACGTCGTCGATGAGGCCGTACTCCTTGGCCTCGTGGGCGTCGAACCAGCGGTCGCGGTCGGAGTCGCGGGTGATCTGCTCGACCGACTGACCGGTGTGGAAGGAGGTGAGTTCGGCCATGCGCTTCTTGGTGTGCAGCAGCCGCTCGGCGTGGATCTTGATGTCCGAGGCGGAGCCGGCCAGACCCGCGGACGGCTGGTGGATCAGGATCTCGGCGTTCGGCAGCGCGAAACGCTTGCCGGGCGTGCCCGCGCTGAGCAGGAACTGGCCCATCGAGGCCGCGAGGCCCATGGCGATGGTCACCACGTCGTTCTTGATGAACTGCATGGTGTCGTAGATCGCCATGCCCGCCGTGATCGAGCCGCCGGGGCTGTTGATGTACAGGTAGATGTCCTTGTCCGGGTCCGCGGCAAGGAGCAGCAGCTGTGCGGTGATCTTGTTGGCGATGTCGTCGTCGACCGGCTGGCCGAGGAAGATGATCCGCTCGCCCAGCAGCCGGTTGTAGACCTGGTCGCCGAGGCCACCACCGATGGAAGGCTCGCCGGCGGCGGAGGGCATCAGATTCGTCACGTATCCACCTGCTCGTCTTACGACGGCGCCGGGCCGTCTCACGTGTTCCTGCCAGGGGCTTCAGGGGACTCCCCTGCCCCCGTACTCATGGACCCTAACGCGCGGCTCCCTTCGGCGAATCCCGCTGAGGGGAGTGTTCGCCGGGGGCGTAGCGCGGGGGTCTTCGGATAGGCGAACGGGCCCCAGGTCACAAACGTACCCGGGGCCCGCCCTTCGTGCGCATCCGCGCCGTGCTCATCCGTGGCGTACGGATCAGGCCTCGGCCTTCTCGTCGCCCTCGCCCTCGGCGGCGGCCTCGGCGGCTTCGGCGGTCTCGTCTTCCTCGTCGTCCAGGTCGACGACCTCGCCGTTGGTGTCCTTCACGGTCGCGGCCTCGACCACGACGGCCAGGGCCTTGCCGCGGGCGACCTCGCCGACCAGCAGCGGCACCTGGTTCTGCTCTACGACCGCCTGGGCGAACTGGTCGGGGGACATGCCGGAGGAGGCGGCGCGGCGCATGAGGTGCTCGGTGAGCTCCTCCTGGTTGACGTTGAGCTTCTCCGTCTTGACCAGCTCGTCGAGGACGAACTGGGTCTTGATGCCCTTGACCGCGGCCTCGCGGGTCTCGGTGTCGAACTCCTCGGCGGTCTTGCCCTGGATCTCCAGGTACTTGTCGAGGGTGAGGCCCATCTGGCCGAGCTGGTGGTGCTCGAGGTTGTGCTTGCGGGTGTTGATCTCGTCCTCGAGCAGCTTCTCGGGGACCGGGACCTCGACCAGCTCGAGCAGCTTGTCCAGGACGCGCTCCTGGGCCTGCGTGGCCTGGTCGAACTGCTTCATGTTCTCCAGGCGCTTGCGGCTGTCCGCGCGCAGCTCCTCGAGGGTGTCGAACTCGGAGGCGAGCTGCGCGAAGTCGTCGTCCAGCTCGGGCAGTTCGCGCGCGGCCACCTGGGTGACCTTGACGGTGACCTCGGCCTCCTTGCCGGCCGCGGAGCCGCCCTTGAGCTCGGAGGTGAAGGTGGCCTCGCCGCCGGCCTCCAGGCCCTTCACGGCGTCGTCGATGCCGTCCAGCAGCTCGCCGGAGCCGATGGTGTAGGACACGCCGTTGGCAACGCCGTCCTCGAGGACCTCTCCGTCGACCTTGGCCTCCAGGTCGATGGTGACCACGTCGCCGTCCTCGGCGGCGCGCTCGACCGGGCTCGTCGAGGCGAAGCGCTCACGGAGCTGCTCGACGGCCTTGTCGACGTCCTCGTCGGTGACCTCGACGGCGTCGACCTCGACCTCGATGCCGGAGTAGTCCGGGATCTCGACGGTCGGGCGGACGTCGACCTCGGCGGTGAAGTTCAGCGTCTCGCCGTCCTTCAGCTCGGTGATGTCGACCTCGGGCTGGCCCAGCGGGTTCAGCTCCGCCTCGTTGACCGCCTCGGTGTAGAACTTCGGCAGCGCGTCGTTGACGGCCTCCTCCAGAACCGCACCGCGGCCGAACCGCTGGTCGATGACCCGGGCCGGGATCTTGCCCTTGCGGAAGCCCTTCACCGTGACCTGCTGGTTGATCTTCTTGTACGCCGCGTCGAGGCTGTCCTTGAGCTCCTCGAAGGGCACCTCGACAGTGAGCCGAACCCGGGTCGGGTTCAGGGTCTCCACGGCGCTCTTCACGGTTCGGTCTCCTTGTGGCTGACTGCTTGGATTCTGCCGGGGCCAGACGGGTCCGGCGGATTTCGCCCCGCCCGGAGGAGTTCGCAGGCCCAGCAGGACCGGACACACGGGCGCGCAGTTTGCATAGTAACCGCAGCCACTCCGCGCCCCCAAAGGCGATCACGCGTGGTGACGCCGACCGGTGGCCGGCGGATGGTCGGGGTGGCGGGATTTGAACCCACGGCCTTCCGCTCCCAAAGCGGACGCGCTACCAAGCTGCGCCACACCCCGTCTGGTGCGACACGTAGGGTACATGCCCGCAGGCAGTGCGGACGTCGCATTCTCCGACCACCGGGATCGCGCCGCCCGGCGCGGGTGCGCGCCGGGCGCGCACCCGCGCGCGGAGGCGGCTGGTGAGGTCCCCGCGCGAGCGGAGTCGCCGGAACCGCGGGAGCGGAGTCACGGGAACGGAGTGTGCGTGGACACCGCACGACCCGCTACGATGCCTTGTGTGCCGCGGTCGGCAGACCGGCGGCGCCTTGTGTGCGGGCGTAGCTCAATGGTAGAGCCCCAGTCTTCCAAACTGGCCACGCGGGTTCGATTCCCGTCGCCCGCTCTGTACGGCTCAGGGCCGGGTCGGAGGACGTCTCCTCCGACCCGGCCCTGATCGTTTCCGGGACCGGCACCGACCGTCTCAGGTCGGGCATGTTCTTGTCAGAAACTGATCCCGTTGATCGTGTGCGCTATCGAGTCCAGGAAGCGCTGGATCGACGGCGCCACTCCGGTGGAGGCGAGGAAGAAGCCGAAGAGGACGGCGACGACGGCCGGGCCGGCCTTGATGGATCCGCCTCGGAGCAGCACCACCAGGATGATCGCCAACAGCAGCACCACTGACAGTGAAATGGCCACAACTGATCACACCCTCGGTCGGTCGCTCTCCCGGCCCGCGGACGCCATCCCCGCGCACCCCGCTGGAACCATCGTGCCACCAACCCGGCTTCCCCATGCGGCGGCTGACACATCATCGGCCAAGTCCCTCGCTCCGGTGATCCCGATCCCCGGGCAGGAGCGCTTCTCCGACCGTGATCCGTACGGTAATTCGAGGGTTACCGCCACGCCGCCTCCGCGGGAAATTCAACGAGGTCACGCACATGCCTGCACATGATGTTCGCAAGGAATTCGAATCTCACCCAAGACGTGAACACCTGCACCAACTCATCAGGACGAGTCCGGACATTGGGGGTGCGACCATGCCGCCGAGGAGCTCCTGCGATGTGTCGACCGTCACCCTTGCAGACAAGCTGGTGCGTCAAACTCTGGGTAGCCGCAGCGAATAACCAGGAACGACGTCCTGCCTTTTACGGAACCCCGCGGTCGACACTAGGGTGCCTCAGATGTTCCACGCTGCCTCGTCCCCCCGCCAGAACAGAACGCCGCTTCCTCCGGCACAGTCGCCGGCCCCGGGAGTGCCGAGTCCGCGCGGATCGGGCGAGCCGGAGGGAAGACCCGCCAAACAGCGCGACGCGTTCTTCGACAACGCGAAGTACCTGGCGATCGTGCTGGTGGCGATGGGGCACTTCTGGGAGCCGCTGAAGGGCGACAGCCGCGCGCTCCAGGGCCTCTACATGGTCGTGTACGCCTTCCACATGCCGGCCTTCATCGTCATCTCCGGCTACTTCTCCCGCAGTTTCGACGCCCGCCCCGACCGGCTCAAACGGCTGATCACCGGTGTCGCGGTTCCGTACGTCGTCTTCGAAACCGCCCTCTCCCTCTTCAACCGCTACGCCGGCCACAACCCCGACCAGGACATCAGCCTCCTCGACCCCTGGTACCTGACCTGGTTCCTGTGCGCCCTGTTCGTCTGGCGGCTGACAACGCCGCTCTGGAAGCTGGTCCGCCGGCCGCTGCCGGTCGCGCTCGGCGTCGCGATGCTGGCGTCGCTCAGCCCGAGCATCGGAAACGACCTGGACCTCCAGCGGGTTCTTCAGTTCCTGCCGTTCTTCGTGCTGGGTCTGGTGATGAAGCCCGAGCACTTCCAGTTGGTGCGGCGCCGCTCGGTGCGGATCGCGTCGGTGCCGGTGGTGGCGATGGCGCTGTGCGTCGCCTGGTGGGCGGTGCCGCGGATGAACGCCGCCTGGTTCTACCACCGCGACGCCGCGCAGGAGCTGGGCGCACCCTGGTGGGTCGGACCGGTGATGACGCTGGCGCTGTTCGGCTGCTCGCTGGTGCTGACCGCCTGCTTCTTCGCCTGGGTGCCGGGCCGCCGGACGTGGTTCACGGCGCTCGGCGCGGGCACGCTGTGCGGCTATCTGCTGCACGGCTTCGTCCTGAAGGGCGCCGACTACCAGGGCTGGTTCGACCCCACCTGGCTGCACGGCCCGCTCGGCGAGATCCTCGTCACCGTCGTGGCGGCGGCAGTCGTCACCCTGCTGTGCACGGAGCCCGTGCGGCGGGTCTTCCGGTGCGTGATGGAACCGGAGATGAAGTGGGCCTTCCGGCAGGGTGCGGGCGAGCAGGCCCGCGAGCGCCGGGAGGCGCAGCGGCCGCAGCCGGCGGAGGCCGGCTCGGTCAGCGCCTGACAGAGCCGTCCGGGAGACCGAGGAGGGCGCGCATCCGCGCGTACTTCCCGGTCAGCCGGGTGCGGGTGGCCTCGTCGAGGACCGCGAGGCGGGCCGGGTCGGCGTTGTGCGCCAGGTCCGCCTCCTTCACCAGCAGCGCCCCGGGCGTGGCGAGGATCCGCCGCGCGTACGCCTCCGGCTCCTCGCCCGCCCGCTTGGTGACCGCGCGCACGATGTCCTTCGTGCGCCGGCTCAACGCGGCCTCGCGCAGCCAGCGTTCGGACAGGACGCCGTCCTCCACGGAGTCGTGCAGCCAGGCCGCCGCGATCTGTTCGCCGTCCCCGCCCCGGGCGCGCACGCCTTCGGCGACGGCCCGGAGGTGCTCGGCGTAGGGCCGGCCCGCCTTGTCGGTCTGCCCCTCGTGAGCGGCCCTGGCCACGGTCTCGACCTCGGCCGGGGACAGGGTGCGCGGGGTGCGGGGCGTGTCGGTCACCTGCCCAGTGTGTCAGCGCGCCGCGAGCGCCGTGGGGCCCTCGTGGCAGATCAGCAGCAGCGCGCGGTCGTCGTTGACGTCCTTCGCCACCGCCTCGATCAGATGCCAGGCGGCGCCGTGGAAGCCGCCGGCGACATAGCGGTCGGCCTCGCCGGTGAGGCGGTCGATGCCCTCGACGATGTCGCGGTCGGACGTCTCCACCAGTCCGTCGGTGAACAGCATCAGCACGTCCCCGGCGCGCAGGGAGCCCTTGACCGGGTCGAACTGGGCGCCGTCGTACACGCCGAGGAGCGGGCCCTCGGCGGCCTTCTCCTCCCAGCGGCCGCTGCCCGCGCTGAGCTGGAGGCCCGGCGGGTGGCCCGCGGAGTACAGCTCGTAGTCGCCGGAGTCCAGGTCAAGGACCAGGTGGATGGAGGTCGCGAAGCCCTCGTCCCAGTCCTGGCGCAGCAGGTAGCCGTTGGCGGCGGGCAGGAACGCGTGCGGGGGCAGGCTGCCGAGCAGACCGCCGAACGCGCCCGACAGCAGCAGCGCCCGCGAGCCCGCGTCCATGCCCTTGCCGGACACGTCCGTGAGCACGACCTCCAGGGTGCGGCCGCCGTTCGTGCGGGCGGCGACCACGAAGTCGCCCGAGAAGGACTGGCCGCCTGCCGGGCGCAGCGCCATCTCGTGGTGCCAGCCGCCGGGCAGCTGCGGAAGCTGGCTCTGGACCCGGATGCGTTCACGCAGGTCGAACAGCATGGTGCCGCCGCGCCGCCAGGGCACGCCGACCCGGCTGCGGAACTGGGCGATGAGCAGCCCGAAGAAGCCGCAGGCGGCGACCACGAGCACCACGCCCGGAGTCACCCGGGACGGGCCCTCGGTGTACGGCCCGAGCCGCACCGACTCCACGATCAGCGCCGTGGCCGCGGCGGCGTACAGGCCGAGCAGGCTCGCCGGGCGCAGCAGCAGCCCGCCGGCGACGATGGGCAGCACCAGAGCGACCGGTGAGAACCACACCGAGTTGGCGAGCGTCAGGGCCAGGATCAGCGGGATGGTCAGCAGCAGACCGCCGAGCGCGATCCAGTCCGAGCCGTCCCCGCGGAAGTAGTCGACGGCGGCTCTGCGCACGCCGACGCGGGCCCGGTGCCACTGCATCTTCAACCGGGCCGTGAACGTCTCGGCTTCCGCGCGCCGCTGTCGTCCTGCTGCCATTAGTTGGGGACCCTACCTATCCGACCTGACGCTTGGCACGGGAGGTCCCACTTGTCCCCCGTCCGAGGCTCCGATTCACAGTGAACTTCACCGGCGGCCGTCTCGCTGCCACCTGGACGAAATTCGTTCGCCCGTTCCGTGGCGCGCTGGTAGGCATGGCGCATGGCGACTGAGCATGCGGCCGGGCCGAGGGTGCTGCGGCGGGACGAGTGGGACTCCTGGTACGACAATCTGATTCGCGCCTTCGGAGGGGTCCCGGAGCCGGACGAGGAGCGGGAGGTCTGGAACGCCCTCACCGAGCTGGACCGCTCCCTGGGTGTCTGGGACGGCGACACGTGCGTGGGCACGGCGGGCGCGTTCAGCTTCCGGATCACCGTGCCGGGCGGCGACCTGCTGCCGGCGGCCGGCGTCACGATGGTGAGCGTGGCCGCCACGCACCGGCGGCGCGGTGTGCTGACGTCCATGATGCGGCGCCAGTTGGACGACGTGCGCTCCTGGGGCGAGCCGCTGGCGGTGCTGACCGCCTCCGAGCCCCCGATCTACGGCCGCTTCGGGTACGGCGCGGCGACCTTCCAGCTCGCCGCCGAGATCGACACCGACCGGGCCGGTCTGACGGTCCCGGCCTGCACGGACGACGTACGCCTGCGCTTCGCGGCGCCCGCCGACGTGCTGGACGACTGCGAGGCGGTGTACGCGCGGCTGGTGCCCGGGCGGCCCGGCATGCTGGCCCGGCAGCCCGGCTGGGAGCGGGTGGCGCTGCTCGATCCGGAGAGCGCGCGGGAGGGCGCCTCGCCGCTGCAGTGCGTGGTCGCCGAGCGGGCCGGCGAGGTCACGGGGTACGCCCGTTACCGCGTCAAGCCCGGCTGGGGCGCCGGCGGGCCGGAGGGCACGGTGCAGCTCAGTGACCTGGCCGCGCTGGACCCGGCGAGCGACGCGGCGCTGTGGCGCTTCCTGTTCGGCATCGACCTGACCTCCACGCTGGTCGTGCGGGGGCAGCCGGTCGACGACGCCTGGCAGTACCTGGTGTCCGACATCCGGCGGTGCCGGCCGCGGCTGAAGGACTCGCTGTACGTACGGCTCGTGGACGTGGGGGCGGCGCTCGCCGCGCGGACCTACCAGACGCCGGTGGACGTGGTGCTGGAGGTGGCGGACGACTTCTGCCCCTGGAACGCCGGGCGGTGGCGGCTGACCGGGGACGCGAAGGGGGCGTCCTGCGAGCGGACCACGGACGCGGCGGAACTCTCCTTGTCCGTACGGGAGTTGGGGGCGGCCTATCTCGGCGGCGTGCCGCTGGCGGGACTGGCGGCGGCCGGGCGGGTACGGGAGCTGCGGCCCGGGGCGCTGGCCACGGCGTCGGTGGCGTTCGGCTCGGCGGTGGCGCCGTGGCTGCCGCACGGGTTCTGAGCCGGGCGTCTCATCCGGTCCTCGCGGGTCCGGTCCGCGCGGGCTGCTGGCAGGTGGGGCACCAGAAGAGGTTGCGGGCGGCGAGGCCGGCGGTGCGGATGTCCGTGCCGCAGACGTGGCAGGGCAGGGCGGTACGGCGGTAGACGTAGACCTCGCCGCCGTGGTCGTCGACGCGGGGCGGGCGGCCCATGGCCTCGGGGGTGTGCTCCGGGCGGACGGTGTCGATGCGGTTGTTGCGGACGCCCTCGCGCATGAGGGCGACGAGGTCGGCCCAGATCGCGTCCCACTCGGAGGGGGTCACGTCCCTGCCGGGGCGGTAGGGGTCGACGTGGTGCCGGAAGAGGACCTCGGCGCGGTAGACGTTGCCGACGCCGGCGACGACCTTCTGGTCCATCAGCAGCGCGGCGATGGTCGTACGGCTGCGGCGTATGCGGGCGTAGGCCCGGTCCGGGTCGGCGTCGGGACGCAGGGGGTCGGGGCCGAGGCGGTCGTGCACGGCCTGTTTCTCGGCGTCGGTGATCAGGGCGCAGGTGGTGGGGCCGCGCAGGTCGACGTACGAGTCCGGGTTGGCGAGGCGGAGGCGGACGGTGTCCGTGGGCGGGGGCGCGGGGGCGTCGCCGAAGGTGACCTTGCCGAAGAGGCCCAGGTGGATGTGGATCCAGTCGCTCTCGCGGAAGCGGAGGAAGAGGTGTTTGCCGTGGGCTTCCGTGCGGGTGAGTTCCGCGCCGGTGAGGAGGGGGGCGGCGGTGAACTTGCCCTGGGGGCTGGTGACGTGGGCCTGCCGGCCTTGGAAGTGGGTGGCGTAGTCCTGCGCCAGGCGGTGGATGGTGTGCCCCTCCGGCACGGGGGTGTCCCTTCTTGTGGTTCTTTGCCCACCCGCCCGCCCGTCTCGGTGGGTGGAGGGGCACCGGCTATGGGGCTCTGTCCCGGACCCCGCCGGGGCTTCGCCCCGGACCCCGTTTCCCACCCACCCGCCCGACTCGGTGGGTGGAAGGGTGAGGCGGGGCGAGGCTGGGGCTGCGCCCCAGGCCCGCCGCGGGGACTCCGTCCCCTGCACCCCTGAGCACTACTCGGTCGGGGCCCCCCGCGGGGACTCCCTCCCCTGCACCCCTGGGCAATGCCCGGTCGGGAACCCCTGCGGGGACTCCGTCCCTTGCACCCCTGAGTACTACTCGGTCGCGGACCCCTCGCGGGGACTCCGTCCCCTGCATCCCTGAGCAGTGCTCAGCCGGGGGTCCCAGCGGGGACTCCGTCCCCTGCACCCCTCGTGCGGCGCCGGGTGGCACGGCACTTCGACGGTGCCGTGCCCTGGGGGCGAGCCGTTACTGCTGCGGGTGGTGGGGCGGGATCGGGGGGAGGTCGCCCGTCGACTCGTAGGCGTCGAGCATGCCGATGCGGCGGATGTGGCGTTCGTCGCCGGAGAAGGGCGTGCCGAGGAAGGTCTCGACGAACTTCGTCGCCTCCTCCTCGGTGTGCATGCGCGCGCCCACCGCGACGACGTTCGCGTTGTTGTGCTGGCGGCCGAGGGAGGCCGTCTCCTCGCTCCAGGCGAGGGCCGCACGCACGCCCTTGACCTTGTTCGCCGCGATCTGCTCACCGTTGCCGGAGCCGCCGATCACGATGCCGAGGGAGTCGGGGTCGGCGGCCGTGCGCTCCGCGGCGCGCAGGCAGAAGGGCGGGTAGTCGTCCTGGGCGTCGTAGATGTGGGGTCCGCAGTCGACGGGGTCGTGGCCCGCTGCCTTGAGCCACTCGACGAGGTGGTTCTTGAGTTCGAAGCCCGCATGGTCGGAGCCGAGATACACGCGCATGGTCCGAGTGTGACATGACGGAATGCGGGCGGCAGCGCCGGGTCAGCCTAATATCACACTCGCGAGAAAAAAGTACCTAAAACTTCAAAAGCTCAAAGAAACCTCAAGTAACAATTGCATTTCGAAGGTTCACGGATTCCAATGCCTCCGATTCACTGGACCATCCCGTACACCGCTCGTGCGGGGGACCGCTCCATCAGAGCAAAGGAATTACCGTCCATGACTTCGCAGCCGACCCCGCCGGAGACCGGAAGCGGCCCCACGGGCCCCGAGGGACACGGTTCGGGGCTCCAGGCCGGGCTCAAGAACCGCCATCTGTCGATGATCGCCATCGGCGGCGTCATCGGCGCCGGTCTCTTCGTCGGTTCCAGTTCGGCCATCGCCACCGCAGGACCGGGCATCCTCCTCTCCTACGCCCTCGTCGGCACGCTCGTCGTCCTCGTGATGCGCATGCTCGGCGAGATGTCCGCCGCCAACCCCACCTCGGGCTCCTTCTCCGCGCACGCCGACCGGGCGCTCGGCCGCTGGGCCGGGTTCTCCATCGGCTGGCTGTACTGGTTCTTCTGGGTCGTCGTGCTGGCCGTGGAGGCGACGGCGGGCGCCAAGATCCTCTCCGAATGGGTGCCGGCCGTGCCCCAGTGGGGGTGGGCCCTCATCGTCATGGTGGTGCTGACCGCCACCAACCTCGTCTCCGTCGGCTCCTACGGGGAGTTCGAGTTCTGGTTCGCCGGAATCAAGGTCGTGGCGATCGGCGCGTTCATCGTCGTCGGCGCGCTGGCCGTCTTCGGCGTACTGCCCGGCGTGCACGGCGACAAGGCGGGGCTCGGCAACCTGACCGACCACGGCGGGTTCCTGCCGAACGGGCCCGGCGCCATCCTCACCGGTGTCCTGCTCGTCGTCTTCTCCTTCATGGGCAGCGAGATCGCCACCCTGGCGGCCGGCGAGTCGGAGGACCCGCAGCGCGCCGTGACCAAGTCGACCAACAGCATCATCTGGCGCATCGGCGTCTTCTACCTCGGCTCCGTCTTCGTCGTGGTCGCCCTGCTGCCCTGGAACGACAAGTCGATCACCGAGAAGGGCTCCTACGTGGCCGCCCTCGACTCCCTCGGTATCGCGCACGCCGGTCAGATCATGAACTTCATCGTGCTGACCTCGGTGCTTTCCTGCCTCAACTCCGGCCTCTACACGGCATCCCGGATGGCCTTCTCGCTCGGCCAGCGCGGGGACGCGCCGAAGGCGTTCGCGCGGACCACCCGCCGCGGGGTGCCGATGGCCGCGATCGTCTCGTCGGTCGTGTTCGGCTTCGTGGCCGTGTTCTTCAACTACCGGTTCCCGGACTCCGTGTTCCTCTTCCTCGTCAACTCCTCCGGCGCGGTCGCCCTGTTCGTCTGGCTGGTGATCTGCTTCTCGCAGCTGCGGATGCGGAAGATCATCCAGCGGGAGGCGCCGGAGAAGCTGGTCGTGAAGATGTGGCTGTACCCGTATCTGACGTGGGCGGCGGCCGCGCTGATCGTCTTCGTCTTCGGCTACATGCTCACCGACACCGAGCACGACGGCCGCGAGACCGTGCTGCTGTCGATGCTGGTCGCGGCGATCGTGCTGGTGATCTCCTTCGTCAAGCAGAAGCTCGACAGCGGCCGTGCGGCGGTCGCGGTCCCGGCCGCCGAGAAGGCGGACGAGGAGACGGACAAGGTCGCCACCGGCTGACCGCGGTCACGGCGGGGAACGACGAAGAGGCCGGGGGGGGGGGGGGGGGGGCGCGCCCGACCCCCGGCCCCCGCCCGCGGGGGGGCCCCCCCCGCGGCGAGGAGAGCCAGGCCCCCCCCCCCCCCCCCCCCCCCCCCCCCCCCTCCTGCGTGGGCCTCGGCGTATCGGCGGAGACCTACGGCATCACGTCGGGAGCGGTCACTTCCCGGCCAGCTTCCAGGCGCTGGGCAGCAGGCCCATCGCCAGGGCGGCCTTGAGGGCGTCGCCGATCAGGAACGGGGTGAGGCCGGCGGCGATCGCGGCGGACGCGGACATACCGGTGGCCAGGGCCAGGTAGGGCACGCCGACGGCGTAGATGATCGCCTGGCCCAGCACCATCGTGCCGGCCGTGCGCCAGACGTTGCGGTCGCCGCCGCGGCGGGCCAGCGCGCCCACGACGGTGGCGGCAAGCAGCATGCCGAGGACGTAGCCGAAGGAGACGGAGCCCGCGCCCGAGGCGCCGCCCGCGAACCACGGCACGCCCGCCGCGCCCGCGAGCGCGTAGAGCGCGAGGGCGAGGAGACCGCGGCCGGCGCCCAGCGAGGTGCCCACGAGCAGCGCCGCGAAGGTCTGGCCGGTCACCGGCACCGGGGAGTGCGGCACGGGCAGGGAGATCTGGGCGGCGAGTCCGGTGAGCGCGGCGCCGCCCACCACGAGGGCCACGTCCCGGATACGGGACGCGGGCAGCAGGTCGGCGAGGACGACCCCGGTACGGGCGGGGGTGGTGGCAGCGGTGCTCATGGGGACTCCGCGGAGTGAGGGCAGTTCGGGACAGCGTGACGCTATCCCAGCGGTGGCGCGGCGATCACCGTCAGCGGTCGACAAGGGGGAAGCGGACGCTTGGTCCGTTTCACACAAAGGAGGGGCCGTACACCCGGTGGGAGGTGATGCCTGTCACTGAGGTGGCGCGGTTTCCGCCACGTGTGAGGAGGAGACGGCGACTGTAGGGTCCCGCCAAACGCTCCGGTCTCTCGATCAGGGTCGGCGCCCGGTGGGCGGGCCGGCCACTCGGTAGCCGGCGTCTCACTGTGCGTACAGAGCACGTCCGGATGGTGAGCGTCCGCTCCGGCGCGGTGGAGCGGACGCCCAGACTGTGGGGGTTTTCGCACCCGCACCCCCACCGGACGAGCCGCCCCCATGCCAAGCAGCACCACTGTCGAGAAGCCCCCGCGGGCCGACGACGTCTCCCTGTCCCACGGCCTGAAGCAGCGCCATCTGTCGATGATCGCGCTGGGCGGTGTGATCGGCGCCGGCCTCTTCGTCGGCTCCGGCGCCGGCATCGCCGCCGCCGGCCCCTCGATCGTCGTCGCCTACGCCCTGTCCGGCGCGCTCGTGATGCTGGTCATGCGGATGCTCGGCGAGATGTCGGCGGCGTATCCGTCGTCGGGCTCGTTCTCCGCGCACGCCGAGCGGGCGTTCGGCCCGTGGGCCGGCTTCACCGCGGGCTGGTCGTTCTGGGTGCTGCTGTGCACCGCGGTCGGCCTGGAGGGAATGGGCGCCGCGAAGATCGTCACCGGATGGCTGCCGGGCACGCCGGAGTGGGTGTGGGTGGCGCTGTTCATGGTGGTCTTCTGCGGCACGAACCTGGCCGCGGTGAAGAACTTCGGCGAGTTCGAGTTCTGGTTCGCCGCGCTGAAGGTCGGCGCGATCACCCTGTTCCTGGTCCTCGGTGTGCTGGCCGTCGCGGGCGTGCTGCCCGGCACCGACTCCCCCGGCGCCTCGAACCTGACCGACTTCCTGCCGCACGGCGGCCACGGACTGGTCGTCGGGCTGCTCGCCTCGGTCTTCGCCTACGGCGGCCTGGAGACGGTCACCATCGCGGCGGCCGAGTCGGAGAACCCGGTGCGCGGCGTGGCGAGCGCGGTGCGCACGGCGATGTGGCGCATCGCGCTGTTCTACGTCGGCTCCATGGCGGTGATCGTCACGCTCGTCCCCTGGGACTCCGAGGAGGTCGTCGGGAAGGGCCCGTACGTCGCCGCGCTGGACCACCTCGGCATCCCGGGCGCCGGTCAGCTGATGAACGTGGTGGTCCTGGTCGCGCTGCTGAGCGCGATGAACGCCAACATCTACGGCTCCTCGCGCATCGCGTACTCGCTGGTCGAGCGCGGTCAGGGCCCGCAGGTGCTGGCGAAGGTCACCGGCGGGGTGCCGCGGCGCGCGGTGCTGGCCAGTTCCGTCTTCGGATTCGTCTGCGTGCTGCTGAGCTACTGGCGGCCGAACGACGTCTTCCCCTGGCTGCTGAACATGATCGGCGCGGTGATCCTCGTCGTCTGGATCTTCATCGCCGTCTCGCAACTGCGGCTGCGCCGCAGGCTGGAGCAGGAGGCGCCGGAGAGGCCGGCGGTCCGGATGTGGGCGTTCCCGTGGCTGACCTGGGCGGCCCTGGCCGGCATGGCGGCGGTCTTCGTCCTGATGGCCGGCGAGTCGGGCACCCGGGTGCAGCTGTACTCGACGGGCGGCATGACGCTGGTCCTGGCGGCGGCCGGGTACCTCTGGCAGCGCAGGCGCGCCCGGAGCTGACGCGGCGCGGACCACCGCGGACCGCGGAGGGAGGAAACCCCCGCGAGTACGTGTCTCGCGGGGGTTTTCGCCGGCCGGACGGGTCACAGGTTGCTGAAGTCCGGCCCCACCGTGCGGGTGCGCTTGATCTCGTAGAAGCCGGGGACGGAGGCGACCGCGAGGGTGCCGTCCCAGAGGCGGGCGGCCTGCTCGCCCTTGGGGGTGGGGGTGACGACCGGGCCGAAGAAGGCGATCTGCTCGCCGTCCGGGCCGGGGACCGCGATGACCGGGGTGCCGACGTCCTGGCCGACCTTCTCGATGCCCTCCTTGTGCGAGGCGCGCAGTTCGGCGTCGAACTCGAAGTCCTCCTGGTCGGCGTAGTCGATCAGGTCGGCGGGCAGGCCCACCTCCTCCAGGGCGGCGGCGAGGGCCTCGCGGGTGGGGCCCTCGCCCCGGTTGTGGAAGCGGGTGCCGAGCGCGGTGTAGAGCGGGCCGAGGACGTCCTGGCCGTGCTTCTGCCAGGCCGCGGTGACCACGCGCACCGGCGCCCACGCCTTGGTGGTCAGCAGCTCCCGGTATTCGTCGGGCAGCTCGTCCAGCTTCGGCTCGTTGAGCACCGCGAGGCTCATGATGTGCCAGCGGACCTCGATGTCACGCACCTTCTCCACTTCCAGCACCCACCGGGACGTGATCCAGGCCCAGGGACACAGCGGGTCGAACCAGAAGTCGACGGGAGTCTTGCCGGACGACGGGGTCGCGGCGGAGGCGGTCTCGGACATGGCTCTCCTCGGTAAAGGGTCGTTGAACTGCCAACATCGACGGTCGGGCACGGCATTCCCGGCTGCCGCGCCGCATATCCGCATGGCAGGATCGGTGCTGTCCACATCGTGAAAACATCCGAGGGAGTGCCTCCTGTGCCCGGTGAGAATCTGTCCCGCGACGAGGCCCGGGAACGGGCCGCCCTGCTGTCCGTCGACGCGTACGAGGTGTCCCTGGACGTGCGGTCCGCGGTGGGCGAGGACACCGGGGACGGTCCGCGGACGTTCCGGTCCGTGACGACCCTCCGGTTCCGCTGCAACGAGCCGGGCGCGTCGAGCTTCGCCGACCTGCTCGCGCCGAGCGTCACCGCCGTCTCGCTCAACGGCAGGGACCTCGACCCCAGCGAGGTCTTCGACGGCTCCCGGATCCTCCTGGAGGACCTGGCCGCCGACAACGAGCTGGTCGTGGACGCGCAGTGCGCCTACTCGCGCACCGGCGAGGGCCTGCACCGCTTCGTCGACCCGGAGGACGGCGAGGTCTACCTCTACACGCAGTACGAGCCCGCCGACTCCCGCCGCGTCTTCGCCAACTTCGAGCAGCCCGACCTCAAGGCGCCGTTCCGCTTCGAGGTGCGCGCGCCGGAGGACTGGACGGTGTGGAGCAACGGTGTCGGCGAGCAGCAGGACGGCGTGTGGCGGTTCGCCGAGACCAAGCCGGTCTCGACGTACATCACCTGCGTGGTCGCGGGTCCTTACCACCACGTGACGGACTCCTACGAGCGGGTGTTCGAGGACGGTACGCGGCTGGAGATCCCGCTGGGCGCGCTGTGCCGCAAGGGGCTCGCCAAGCACTTCGACGCCGACGACGTCTTCCTGGTCACCAAGCAGGGCCTGGACTTCTTCCACGACCACTTCGACTACCCGTACCCGTTCGGCAAGTACGACCAGGCGTTCGTGCCCGAGTACAACCTCGGCGCGATGGAGAACCCGGGCCTGGTCACCTTCCGGGAGGAGTACATCTTCCGCGGGAAGGTCACGCAGGCCTCCTACGAGGCCCGGGCCAATGTGATCCTGCACGAGATGGCGCACATGTGGTTCGGCGACCTGGTCACCATGGAGTGGTGGGACGGCCTGTGGCTGAAGGAGTCCTTCGCGGACTTCATGGGCGCGTTCTCGCTGGTCGGCGCGACCCGCTTCACGGACGGCTGGATCACCTTCGCCAACCGCCGCAAGGCGTGGGCGTACCGCGCGGACCAGTTGCCCTCCACGCACCCGGTCACCGCGGACATCCGGGACCTGCAGGACGCCAAGCTGAACTTCGACGGCATCACCTACGCGAAGGGCGCCTCGGTGCTCAAGCAGCTGGTGGCGTACGTCGGCCAGGACGCGTTCCTGGAAGGCGCGCGGCGCTACTTCAAGCGGCACGCGTACGGCAACACGCGGCTGGGCGACCTGCTCGCGGTGCTGGAGGAGACCAGCGGCCGCGACATGGGCGCGTGGGCGCGGTCGTGGCTCCAGACGGCCGGGGTCAACTCGCTGACCCCGCAGGTGGTGCTGGGCGCCGACGGCCGGATCGAGGAACTGGCCGTGGTGCAGGAGGCCTCTGCCATTGCCCCGGCGGACCATCCGGAGCTGCGCCCGCACCGGGTGGCGGTGGGCCTGTACCAGCGGTCCCAGGTGGGGGCGCTGGAGCGGTACGCGCGCGCCGAGACCGACGTGGCCGGCGTCCGTACGGTGGTGTCCGAGCTGGCGGGTGCGGACGCGCCCGATCTGGTGCTGGTCAACGACGACGACCTGACCTACTGCAAGATCCGCTTCGACGAGACCTCGCTGGCGACCCTGCGGGAGCACCTGGGCGGCCTGACCGATCCGCTGGCCCGCGCGCTGTGCTGGTCGGCGCTGTGGAACCTGACCCGGGACGCGCTGCTGCCGGCGCGGGACTTCGTCGAGCTGGTGCTGCGCTTCGCCGGCCGGGAGACCGACATCGGCGTGCTCCAGATGCTGCACGCCTGGGCGGAGTCCGCGCTGGTGAACTACGCGGCGCCGCAGTGGCGGGAGACGGGCGGGCGGGCGCTGGCCGAGGGCGCGCTGGCCGAGCTGCGGCAGGCCGAGCCGGGCAGCGAGCACCAGCTCGCGTGGGCGCGTTTCTTCGCCACGGCGGCCTCGGCGCCGGACGACCTGGAGCTGCTGAAGGGCCTGCTGGACGGCGCGGAGGAGATCGACGGCCTGGAGGTCGACCAGGAGCTGCGCTGGGCGTTCCTCGAGCCGCTGGCGGCGCACGGGGTGGCGGACGAGAAGGTGCTCGCCGCCGAACTCGCCCGGGACGACACGGCCTCCGGCAAGCGGCACCAGGTGCGCTGTCTGGCCGCGCGGCCCTCGGTCGCCGTCAAGGCGCGGGCCTGGGAGCAGGTGGTGGACTCGGACACGTTGTCGAACGCGCTGGTGGAGGCGACGATCGCGGGCTTCGGGCAGCCCTCCCAGCGTGAGCTGCTCGCGCCGTACGCGCCGAGGTACTTCGAGGCGATCGAGCGGGTGTGGACCGAGCGGTCCATCCAGATCGGCATGGACATCGTGCGGGGGCTGTTCCCGGCCCTGCAGGACTCGCCGGAGACCCTTCGGGCGGCCGACGCGTGGCTCGCCGCGCACGAGGGGGCCGCTCCCGCTCTGCGCCGCCTGGTGCTGGAGGCCCGGGACGACCTGGCCCGTGCGTTGCGCGGACAGGCGTGCGACGCGGCGGCCGGGACGTCCGCCGGCTGACCCGTAGTTCTGGCCAAGGGTCGGGCGTGCGGTAACTGTTACACGATGCGTGCCCGGCTCGCCGTAACCCCTGGTCCACCCGTGAGGGGACCAGGGGTTTTCGGCATCCGAACACCCGTCCTTTAGGGCGAGCTTGTCCAGGTTTGTCAACGGGCTTGTAACAGCGGTTAACCGCCGGTCACCGTGCGGGAAACGTGCCCGACATGAACCACGAAACCCCGCTCTCCCCCCGCCCCCTGCACCATCTCGCCGACGCGCCCCGCCGGGTCCTGACCGCCGCTCAGCTCCACGAGCACGGAGTGCCGGCGGCCGAGGCCGCCGTGCGGTGCCGCGCCGGCGGGCCCTGGCAACAGTTCCTGCCGGGTGTGTTCCTGCTCCATCCCGGCCCACCGACCAGTGAGGAACGGCTGCACGCGGTGCTCCTGTACGCGGCACGCGGACCGCTCCCGCGCGCGGCCGCCGGGGTGCCGGCGCAGCCGACCGCCGAGGGCCCGCACCGTCCGGTGTACGCGGAGGCGATGGTCACCGGTCTTGCGGCGCTCACCCTGCACGGCTTCGCAGCCTCGCCCGGTCTGCCGGCGCTGGAGAAGATCGACGTCCTGGTGGAACGCGGCAGGCGGCTGCGCTCGGCCGGCTGCGCGCGGATCGTCCGGGCGGCCGGCCTGCCCGCCGCCGAGTCGGTCACGGGTCTGCCGGTGGCCCCGGTGCCGCGCGCCCTGGCGGACGCGGTGGCCGGTCTGTCGGACGCGGGCACGGTGCGGCGGCTGCTGACGGAGGCGGTGCGCGCCGGGTACTGCGAGCCGTCCGCCGTGGTCGGCGAGCTGGCCGGGGCCGGGCTGCTGGACCGGCCGCACGTGGTGGACGCGGTGGACCTGCTGCTGGCCGAGGGGCGGGCCCTCGCCGAGGACCGGCTGTACCGGATGGTGCGCGAGCACGGCCTGCCGGACCCGGTCTGGAACGTGGAGCTGCGCCTGCCGGGCGGGCCGCTGCTCGGCGGCGTGGACGCGTACTGGCCGGAGCAGGCGGTCGCGGTGGAACTGGACACCCGCGCCCACCGCCACGGCGGCCGGACGGACGACGCGTCCCTGCGCTCCGAGCAGGCCCGCAAGCGCGAGCACCTGGAACGGCTGGGCATCACGGTCGTCCATCTCACCCCCAGGAAGCTGCGCGAGTCCCTGGACCAGCAGGCGACGGTCGTCCGCACCGCCCTGATGGCGGCCACCGACCGCGACCCGGCCGCATACGTGGTGGCACTCCCCCGGTGACGACCGGGCGTCCACCGGGGGCGCACCAGGAGGGGAGAGGAGGGGCCGCCGGACCCGCGATCCGGCGGCCCCTCCTCGCACGTCAGGCGGGGTTTCCCGCCGGCGGGCGGGTGTGCCACAGATGGAGGCCCACGTCGACCAGGCCGACCCGGGGGAGGGCGGGCACCGCGGGCAGGGGGTGCCAGGCCGCCCGGTCGGTGGAGCCGGCCGTCTCGTGGCGCAGTTCGCCGCCGGTGACACGGGCCTCGTAAAGGACGCGCAGGCCGTGGAAGTCGGCCTGGGCGCCCTGGGGGCGCGGGTAGTGGCGGCGGACGGAGTCCAGGCCCAGGAGCACGACCGGTTCGACGGTGTAGCCGGTCTCCTCCTCGGCCTCGCGCACGACGGTGTCGTAGGGATTCTCGCCGTGTTCCATGCCGCCGCCGGGCAGGGTCCACCGCCGGGTGCCGTCGGCCGCCACCCAGCGGGCCAGCAGCAGCCGTCCGTCCCGTACACACACGGCGTAGGCCGCCACCCTCAACTCCTTGTTCATGGGGGGACGTTACGGCAGGAAGGGGGCTCTCCGGAGCGAATCGGCGAGGTCCGGGTCCGGCGCGAGGCCGGGTCAACGCCCGTGCCGGAGCGGGCGGTCACGCTCACGCGCCACCAGGAGATGCGCCACGGTTTGGGCCCTTATGCCCCTCGTGGCGCATGGCGGAAGTACGCCATGCCTCCATCCCGTCAGGATCAACTCTCGTCAAACATCTTTCCTTTAGGTAAAGCTGAGCGATCATCCGATTCCGAAATCCGGACGATCGCGATCGACCCCGATCGCACCTCGCTTGGTTCCTTTACCTGCAAGGGATGCCGATGACCCCCGACCCCCAGCGCGCACCGCTCACGGGCGCGAGACGCCTGGCCCGTATCGCCATGGCCGCCGGCGTGGTGGCCGCGCTCTCCGTGGCCGGCCCGATACCCATGGCCGTCGCCCAGGACGGCCCCGCGTCCACCGACCCGGCCGTCAAGCCGGCGGGCGACAAACTCGGTTCGGCCGGTGCCGAACTGCTCGCCGAGGCCAAGGCCGAGGGCGCCAAGAACGTCACCATGATGATCGCGACCGCGCCCGGCCAGACCGCGCAGGTCGCCAAGCAGCTGGACGCGGTCGACGGCGGCGCCGTGGGCCGCACCTACGACAAGCTCGGCTACGTCCGCGCCACCGTGCCGACGGGCAAGGCGGACTCGGCGATCGCCGCCGCCGCGAAGCTGTCCTCCGTGCAGGCCATCGACCTCAAGCAGGACATCCCGCTCGACGACCCGAGGCCCGAGGCGGACTCCCCCGAGGGCAAGGACAAGAACAAGGGCAAGGGCAAGGGCACTTACCCGGCGCCTGACAAGAACACCCCTGCCGAGAACCCGTACAACCCGTCCTTCGAGACGGGCGCCGTCGACTTCGTGAAGAAGAACCCGAAGGCGGACGGCCGCGGCGTGACCATCGGCATCCTCGACTCGGGTGTCGACCTGGGCCACCCCGCGCTCCAGAAGACCACCACCGGCGAGCGCAAGATCGTCGACTGGGTCACCGCGACCGACCCGATCGTCGACAGCGACGGCACCTGGCGCCCGATGACCGCCAGTGTCACGGGCCCCCAGTTCACCTCGGGCGGCAAGACCTGGAAGACGCCGGCGGGCAGCTTCCTGTTCAACACCTTCAGCGAGTCCGCCACCAAGGGCGGCGACGCCGACGGCGACCTGGACCGCGACGGCAGGACCACCAGCGTCTGGGGCGTCCTGTACGACCCGGCGAACGGCACCGTCCGCGTCGACCTGAACAACAACAACGACTTCACGGACGACGTCCCGATGAAGCCGTACAAGGACGGCTACCAGGTCGGCTGGTTCGGCCAGGACAAGAAGGACCCCGCGACCGGCGCCGACATGCGCATCCCGTTCGTCGTGGAGATCCGCAAGGACGTGGCGATGGACCCCTACGGCGGGTCCTGGATCGGCAAGAAGGCCGACTTCGTCAACATCGGCGTGATCGAGTCCGAGCACGGCACGCACGTCGCCGGCATCACCGCCGCCAACAGCCTGTTCGGCGGCAAGATGAACGGCGCCGCCCCGGGCGCGAAGATCGTCTCCTCCCGGGCCTGCAACTGGAACGGCGGCTGCACCAACGTCGCGCTCACCGAGGGCATGATCGACCTCGTCGTCAACCGCGGCGTGGACATCGTCAACATGTCCATCGGCGGCCTGCCGGCGCTCAACGACGGCAACAACGCCCGCGCGCAGCTCTACACGCGGCTCATCGACACCTACGGCGTGCAGCTCGTCATCTCGGCGGGCAACAGCGGCCCGGGCCTGAACACCATCGGCGACCCCAGCCTCGCCGACAAGGTCATCTCGGTCGGCGCGACCATCTCCAAGGAGACCTGGGCGGCCAACTACGGCTCCGTGGTGGACAAGTCGTACGCCATGATGCCGTTCTCCTCGCGCGGTCCGCGTGAGGACGGCGGCTTCACGCCGATCATCTCGGCGCCCGGCGCGGCCATCAACACCACCCAGACCTGGCTGCCCGGCGGCCCGGTCGCCGAGGCCGGCTACTCGCTGCCGGCCGGTTACTCGATGCTCCAGGGCACCTCGATGGCCTCCCCGCAGGCGGCCGGCGCGTCCGCGCTGCTGCTGTCGGCGGCCAAGCAGAAGCACATCGACCTGCCCCCGGCGAAGCTCCGCACCGCGCTGACCTCGACCGCCCAGCACATCAAGGGCGAGCAGCCGCACAGCGAGGGCGCCGGCCTGATGGACATCGTCAAGGCCTGGAAGTCGATCGAGAAGGGCGCCTCGGCGCACGAGTACACGGTCAAGGCCCCGGTCAGCACCTCGCTGTCCTGGGCGCTCCGGGCGCCGGACTTCGGCACCGGTCTGTACGACCGCGAGGGCGGTCTGAAGAAGGGCCAGAAGAAGACCTACGACGTCCAGGTCACCCGGACGACGGGCGCGGCCGGTTCGGTCAAGCACAAGCTGAGCCTGAAGAACGACGACGGCACCTTCAAGATCCTCGGCGACGACGAGGTCTCGCTGCCGCTGAACAAGCCGGTGACGGTCAAGATCGAGGCACGCCCCGCCTCCGCCGGTGTGCACAGCGCGATCCTCGAGGTCGACGACCGTCGCACCGAGGGCGTGGACAAACAGATCATGCTGACCGTCGTGGTCTCCACGGAGATCGCCAAGCCGTCCTACACCTACTCGGTGTCGGGTGTGGCGCAGCGCAACAGCACCACGTCGTACTTCGTGACCGTCCCGGAGGGCGCGAAGACCCTCGAGGTCTCGATGAGCGGTCTCAAGGCCGACAGCCAGACCCGTTTCATCGCGATCCACCCGTACGGCACCCCGGTGGACAACACCTCGACCCCGTACTGCTACCCGAACTACAACAACCCGGCCAACACCTGCCGTCCGGACGTGCGTTCGTACGCCAAGCCGATGCCGGGAGTCTGGGAGATCGAGGTCGAGGCGCGTCGTACCTCGCCGCTGCTGGACAACCCGTACACGCTGAACGCGGCGGTGTACGGGCTGGACTTCAGCCCCGCGGTGCAGACGGTCGACGAGGCGAAGGCCGGTACGCCGGCCCCCGTGTCCTGGACGCTGACGAACAAGTTCGCCGGGCTGGACGCCAAGCTGAAGGGCGGCTCGCTGGGCTCGTCGAAGACGGACCGTCCCACCATCGCCGACGGTGACTCGCAGACCAGGACGGTCGTCGTGCCGGCCGGTGCCGAGCGCCTGGACGTCGCCATCGGCAACGTCTCGGACGCCGGGGCCGACCTGGACCTGTACGTGTACAACGCCGCCGGCACGCGCGTCGCCTACTCGGCCGCGGGCGGCTCGGAGGAGTCCGTCTCCATCGCCAAGCCCGCCGCGGGCACGTACACCATCCTGATCGACGCCTACTCGGTGCCCGCCGGCACCACGGCCTACGACTACCGGGACGTGTACTACTCGGCGGCGCTCGGCTCGGTCAACGTCGACGAGGCGAAGGTCTACACGCTCGCCCCGAACGGCACGGCGCAGATCTCCGCCGACGTCGTCGCGAACCAGCCCGCCCCCGCGGGCCGCGAGTTCTTCGGCGAGGTGCAGGTGCTGAACACCCGTGGCACCGCCGCGGGCCTCGGCAGCGTGAAGATCGGCAAGGTCGTCCAGTAACGGCGGTCTCCACCTCCGGTACGTGACGACGGGGCGGGCTCCACGCGGAGCCCGCCCCTTGCGTTTCCGGTACGGCTCGTCCACCGGGCCGTCCCACTCCGTGGGCAATGATTGGACAGACGGACCCAGGACAGACGCATGATGGAACCGTCCCGCGCGTACCGCGTACGCAGAGTGAAGTGAGCAGAAGGAGTCACCGTGAGGATCGGAATCGTCGGAGCCACCGGTCAGGTCGGCACGGTCATGCGCGGAATCCTCACGGAGCGCGACTTCCCGGTCACCGAGCTGCGTCTGTTCGCCTCGGCCCGCTCGGCGGGCACGGTCCTCGACGGGGTCACGGTGGAGGACGCGGCCACCGCGGACTACACCGGCCTGGACATCGTGCTGTTCTCGGCGGGCGGCGCCACCTCCAGGGCGCTGGCCGAGAAGGTCGCCGCGCAGGGCGCCGTGGTGATCGACAACTCCTCGGCGTGGCGCAGGGACCCGGATGTGCCGCTGGTGGTGTCCGAGGTGAACCCGCACGCGATCACCGACCGCCCCAAGGGCATCATCGCCAACCCGAACTGCACGACGATGGCCGCGATGCCGGTCCTCAAGCCGCTGCACGCGGAGGCGGACCTCACGGCGCTGGTCGTCGCCACCTACCAGGCGGTGTCCGGATCGGGCCTCGCGGGCGTCGCCGAGCTGCACGGCCAGACCATGAAGGTCGTCGCGGAGGCCGACCGGCTGACCCACGACGGCGCGGCCGTGGACTTCCCCGAGCCGTCCGTCTACAAGCGCCCGATCGCCTTCAACGTGCTCCCCTTCGCGGGCAACCTCGTCGACGACGGCCTGAACGAGACCGACGAGGAGCAGAAGCTCCGCAACGAGTCCCGCAAGATCCTGGAGATCCCGGAGCTGAAGGTGTCCGGCACCTGCGTCCGCGTGCCCGTCTTCTCCGGCCACTCCCTCCAGGTCAACGCCCGTTTCGCCCGCCCGCTCAGCGTGGAGCGCGCGACCGAGCTGCTGGGCGGCGCCCCCGGTGTGGCCCTCTCCGACATCCCGACGCCGCTCCAGGCGGCCGGGCAGGACCCGTCGTACGTCGGCCGCATCCGCCGCGACGAGACCGTGGACAACGGCCTGGCCCTGTTCGTCTCCAACGACAACCTGCGCAAGGGCGCGGCCCTGAACGCGGTGCAGATCGCGGAGCTGGTGGCGGCGGAGCTCAAGGACCGGTGACGGGTCACTGGCCCCTGCGCACCTCGTAGAGGAAGCAGCCGTACTCGACGGCCCGGACGTGGACGAGCGCCACGGCCGGGTCGTCGAACGCTTCCGCGAGGGCCTCGTCGAACCGCTCGGCGCCCTCCCCGACCAGCCGCCCGCCCAGGATGTGCCCGTCTGCCCCGTAGCGCCGGAACACACGGTGGGCGTTGCTGAACGGACGGCCCTCGCCGGCCGGCCCCGCGCACTCCCGCGCGTGGATGAAGACCGGCCCCTGCTCGTCGTACGCGCCCGGGGTGGCGCCCGTCTCCGCCGCCCAGCGCCGCAGCGGGGCGTAGGAGACCAGCGCGATCCGCTCCCCCGGCTCGCTCCTGCGCAGGCAGCAGCGCAGGGGAGCGCCGCCCTCCTCGTCGGTGTACGGGGCCGCCGGGCGTCCGGCGTCGTCCCGCTCCCACAGCCGCGCCAGCACGGCCGGGGCGATGGCACGCGCGCTGTATCCCGTCGTTTCGCTCACTGTCGTCATGCCCCCAGGCTCGCGCTCCACTGCCCCGGTCACCGGCGGGTTCCGGTCGTCGCGTTCGGCACGGGTCACGTGGAAAGATGGCGCAATCCACACATCACGAGGAGATGACCGCGTGCCTGGCACAAACCTGACTCGCGAAGAGGCGCAGCAGCGGGCGAAGCTGCTCACCGTTGACTCGTACGAGATCGATCTCGACCTCTCCGGCGCGCAGGGTGGGGGTCCCGCCCGCTCGAACGGAGCTGAGAGTGGGGGAGGTACCTACAGGTCCGTGACCACGGTGCGCTTCGACGTCGCCGAGGAAGGCGCCGCCTCCTTCATCGACCTGGTGGCCCCGGCCGTCCACGAGGTGACCCTCAACGGCGACTCCCTGGACCCCGCCGAGGTCTTCGAGGACTCCCGGATCGCCCTGCCGGGCCTGCTCGCGGGCCGCAACATCCTGCGGGTCGTCGCCGACTGCGCGTACACGAACACCGGTGAGGGCCTGCACCGCTTCGTCGACCCGGTCGACGACCAGGCCTACCTCTACACCCAGTTCGAGGTCCCGGACGCCCGCCGGGTCTTCGCCTCCTTCGAGCAGCCGGACCTGAAGGCCACCTTCCAGTTCACCGTGAAGGCGCCCGAGGGCTGGACGGTGGTGTCCAACTCGCCGACGCCCGAGCCGCGGGACGACGTCTGGGTGTTCGAGCCGACGCCGCGCATCTCGACGTACATCACGGCGCTGATCGCCGGCCCGTACCACAGCGTGCACAGCGTGTACGAGAAGGACGGGCAGTCGGTCCCGCTCGGCATCTACTGCCGGCCCTCCCTCGCCGAGTTCCTCGACGCGGACGCGATCTTCGAGGTCACCCGGCAGGGCTTCGACTGGTTCCAGGAGAAGTTCGACTACGCCTACCCGTTCGAGAAGTACGACCAGCTCTTCGTGCCGGAGTTCAACGCGGGCGCGATGGAGAACGCGGGCGCGGTCACCATCCGCGACCAGTACGTCTTCCGGTCCAAGGTGACCGACGCGGCGTACGAGTTGCGCGCCGAGACGATCCTGCACGAGCTGGCCCACATGTGGTTCGGCGACCTGGTCACCATGGAGTGGTGGAACGACCTGTGGCTGAACGAGTCGTTCGCCACCTACACCTCCATCGCCTGCCAGGCGTACGCCCCCGGCTCCCGCTGGCCGCACTCGTGGACCACGTTCGCCAACTCCATGAAGACGTGGGCGTACCGGCAGGACCAGCTGCCGTCCACCCACCCGATCATGGCCGAGATCCGCGACCTGGACGACGTCCTCGTCAACTTCGACGGCATCACCTACGCCAAGGGCGCGAGCGTCCTGAAGCAGCTCGTCGCCTACGTCGGCATGGACGAGTTCTTCCGGGGCGTGCAGGCGTACTTCAAGCAGCACGCCTACGGCAACACGCGCCTGTCCGACCTGCTGGGCGCGCTGGAGGAGACCTCCGGGCGCGATCTGAAGACCTGGTCGAAGAAGTGGCTGGAGACGGCCGGCATCAACATCCTGCGCCCCGAGGTCGAGACGGACGAGGCGGGGGTCATCACCTCGTTCTCCGTCCGCCAGGAGGCCCCCGCCCTGCCGGCCGGCGCGAAGGGCGAGCCGACCCTGCGCCCGCACCGGATCGCGATCGGCCTGTACGACCTCGACGAGGCGACCGGCAAGCTGGTGCGCGCCGCGGACGGCCGGATCGAGCTGGACGTGGACGGCGAGCTGACCGCCGTGCCGGAGCTGGCCGGCCGGCGCCGCCCGGCGGTGATCCTGCTCAACGACGACGACCTGTCGTACGCCAAGGTCCGCCTGGACGAGGGGTCGCTGGCCGTCGTCACCGAGCACCTGGGCGACTTCGCGTCCTCGCTGCCGCGCGCCCTGTGCTGGGCGTCGGCCTGGGACATGACCAGGGACGGCGAGCTGGCGACCCGCGACTACCTGTCCCTGGTGCTGTCCGGGATCGGCAAGGAGTCCGACATCGGTGTCGTGCAGTCGCTGCACCGCCAGGTGAAGCTGGCCGTGGACCTGTACGCCGACCCGGCCGCCCGCGAGGCCCTGCTCACCCGCTGGACGGACGCCACGCTGGCCCATCTGCGGGCGGCGGACGCGGGCAGCGACCACCAGCTCGCGTGGGCGCGCGCCTTCGCGGCGACCGCGCGTACGCCGGAGCAGCTCGACCTGCTCGAGTCCCTGCTGGACGGCTCGCAGACCATCGAGGGCCTGGTCGTGGACACGGAGCTGCGCTGGGCATTCGTGGAGCGGCTCGCGGCCGTCGGCCGGTTCGACGAGGCGGAGATCGCGGGCGAGTACGAGCGCGACAGGACGGCGGCCGGTGAGCGGCACGCGGCCGCCGCCCGCGCCGCCCGCCCGACCGAGGAGGCCAAGGCCGAGGCCTGGGCGTCGGTCGTCGAGTCCGACAAGCTCCCGAACGCCGTCCAGGAGGCGGTCATCGCGGGCTTCGTCCAGACCGACCAGCGCGAGCTGCTCGCGTCGTACGCCGACCGGTACTTCGAGGTGGTCAAGGACGTCTGGGACGCCCGCTCCCACGAGATGGCCCAGCAGATCGCGGTCGGCCTCTACCCGTCGGTGCAGGTGTCCGAGGACACCCTGCGCAAGACCGACGAGTGGCTGGCCTCGGCCGAGCCGAACGCGGCGCTGCGCCGGCTGGTCTCGGAGTCGCGGGCGGGCGTCGAGCGCGCCCTGAAGGCCCAGGCGGCGGACACGGCGGCCCAGTCGTAACACCGCCCGTACGCCGACAAGGGGCGCCCGGTGCTCGACCGGGCGCCCCTTTCCCTTACCGTCTCCGCCTGCCGTCCGGTCACTCGGAGCGGGCAAGCCCGGCGGCCGCGCACCGCAGCGCCGCCGGCACCAAGGCCGGCGCGGGAGCGTCCCGCGCTCCCTTGCGCACGGCCGCCACGACGCGCCGGTACGGCCGGTCGGCGCCCGGGGTGCGCATCACCAGGCCCTCCCTGCCCAGGCGGCTGGACGGCGATCCTGGCGATGCGGGAGGCGGGCATGGGCGTGGCACTCGTGCTGCGCATGGCGGTCGGCCGCCGAGTGCCCCTGGTACGGGCTGAACCCGGCCGCCTCGCAGGCAGGCACGCGTGATGTCCGACCAAGGACCGCTGCCGCCGAAGATCCACGCCTCCGCCGCCAGATCGGCGAGCCGCACCCGGGCCCCGGGCATGGCCGACAAGGTCCTCCTCGCGGTCGGCGTGGAGTCCACGGCCGCGGCGGTGGCCGAGCACTACGGCTCCGGACTGCTGGACGGCCGGCTCGTCGACACGGTCGACGCAGCCCACCGCTCTACCGTCGCAGGGCCGGACCCGTCAGGTCCGTCGGATCTTTTCGAGCAGTTCCTTCCGGTGGGCTGAACCGTCGTGGTGGGTGGGCGGCGCCGAGCTGGCCCGCCACCGTCGCCCCGAAGGCCAGCGTCATGCCCGCCAGTTGGAGCGGGGTGAGCGCCTGGCCGAGGGCGGCCCAGCCGATCACGGCGGCGGTGAGCGGTGACAGCGGGCCGAGGAAGGTGACCCGGGTGGCGGAGAGCCGGCCGATGCCGCGGAACCAGAGCCAGTAGGCGAGCGCCGTGTTGGCCAGGGAGAGGTAGGCGTAGCCGCCGAGGGCGCGGGCGTCCAGCGCGGGCGGCGGCCCCTCGGCCAGCAGGGCGAGGGGTGCGATCAGCAGGCCGCCCGCGGTGAGCTGCCAGCCGGTGAGCGCGAGCGGACCGACACCGGCCGGGCGGCCCCACCTCTTGGCCAGCACGGTGCCGGTGGACATCGAGGCGGTGGAGGCGAGGGCGGCGGCGACACCCACGCCGTCCAGCGCACCGGCCGCCCTCAGCACGACGAGGCTGACCCCGAACGCCGCCGCGACCCCGGTAAGCAGGGCCCGCGCCGTCGGCCGCTGCCCCAGCAGCGGCGCGGAGAGCCCCACCACGAACAGCGGTCCGACCGAGCCGACGACCGCCGCCATCCCGCCGGGCAGCCGGTACGCGGACAGGAACAGCAGCGGGAAGAAGGCGCCGATGTTCAGCGCGCCGAGGACCGCCGCCTTCCACCACCAGGCGCCCTTCGGCAGCACACGGGCCAGGGCCAGCAGCAGGAGCCCGGCGGGTAGCGCCCGGGCCAGCGCCGTGAAGAGCGGCCGCCCGGGCGGCAGGAACTCGGTGGTGACGGCGTAGGTGGTGCCCCAGGAGACCGGGGCGAGGGCGGTGAGGGCGACCAGGGACCAGATCGCGGCGGGGCGCCGGGAGTCAGCCATGCAATTAGCTTAGCTGCAAGCTACTTACCGTCAAGCTACTTTCTTGCGGTCGACCCTGGGGCGGCGGATACTCGGGCCATGAATGAACGCCCCCAGCAGCGCAGGGACGCCGTCGACGCGATCATCGACCAGTGGGCGGCCGTGCGGCCCGATCTCGACACCGCGGGGATGGAGGTCTTCGGGCGGATCTTCCGGCTCTCGCGGGCGATGGGAGACCGGATGGAGAAGGCGTACGCGCCGTTCGGGATCTCGCGGGGCGAGTTCGACGTGCTGGCCACGCTGCGCCGGGCCGGCGAGCCCTACACCCTCTCGCCGCGGCAGCTCTCGGCGACGCTCATGCTCACCACCGGCGGGATGACCGGGCGGCTGGACAAGCTGGAGGCGGCGGGGCTGCTGCGCCGCTCGCCGGATCCGCACGACCGCCGGGGCCTGAAGGTCACGCTGACCGGCAAGGGGCTGCGGCTCATCGACGAGGCGGTGGCCGCGGGGCTGGCCGCGCAGACGCAGGCGCTGGCCGCCCTGGACGCCGAACGGGCGGGCGAACTGGCCGGCCTGCTCAGGGAGCTGCTGGCCGGGACGGCTCAGTCACCGGGGGCGCCGGCGTAGGAGCTTCGCCGGGCGGTCCCGCAACGCACCCGGGGCGCCCACCTCGCCCACGTACGGCGGTTGTGCACGTACGTACGGCGAGGTCGGCGCCCTCGGAGAAAGCGGGTTGCGGACGGACCGCGGCGGGAGAGGGCCGGGTCAGGCCTTGACGTCCACGTCCTGGCTCGCGCGCGGCCGGCGGTCCTTGGACTTGTCCAGGACCATGACCAGGCCGGTGATGACCAGGAACAGCAGGAGCGGGAGACCGACGAACAGACCCAGCGTCTGGATGACGCTCAGGCCCTTGCCGGGGTCGTCGCCGTCGTCGCGCGTCAGCGCGAGCGCGGGAGACGACATGAGCAGCATCATCAGCGTCGTACCGGCGGCCAGAGCGCCGGCGCGCAGGGCGTTCTTCTTGTCCACGGTGCAAACGTAGCGAACGCCGGAACGGGTCGCGCGCCCGGGGTGCCGTATTCGCACCGGACAGCCACGCGGAAACCCGCACGGGTCGCACCCGGACGGGCCCCGGCGCTTCCCGCCGGTCAGTCCGTGTCGTCCGGCGTGGCCCGTGCGTCCGTCCGCAGCACGTCCGTCAGGGCGTGGAGCCGTGGCGACGCGGCGAGGTCCTCCAGGGTGACCGGGCGGCCCTCGGCGTCGGCGACGGGCAGGCGCCAGTTCGGGTACTGGTCCCAGGTGCCCGGCAGGTTCTGCGGACGCCGGTCGCCGACCGTGTCCGGCAGCCACAGGCCGATCATGCGGGCCGGGGTGCGCAGCAGGAAGCGGTGGACGGCCTGGATACCGGCCTCCTCCTCGGGGACGGCGCCGCCACCGCCGTCCGTGGCCCGCCACAGGCCCAGTTCCGCCAGCAGGGCCAGCCACTCGTTCGTGTCCGCCGCGGCCTCCGCGCGCTCCTCCTCCAGGGGGCGGGTGAGCAGGCCGAGGCGGTGGCGCAGTGCGACGTGTTCGCCGGTGAGACGGGCCGCGGTGGACGGCAGGTCGTGGGTGGTGGCCGTGGCCAGGCAGTCCGCGCGCCAGCGTTCGGGGGGCAACGGGCGGCCGGATCCCTCCCAGTCCCGTTCGAACCACAGCACCGAGGTGCCGAGCACCCCGCGCCGGTCCAGGGTCTCGCGCACCCCCGGCTCCACCGTCCCGAGGTCCTCGCCGATCACCACGGCCCCCGCCCGCGAGGCCTCCAGGACCAGCACGGCGAGCATGGCCTCGGCGTCGTAGCGGACGTAGGTGCCCTCGGTGGGCGGCAGGCCCTGCGGGATCCACCACAGCCGGAACAGGCCCATGACGTGGTCGATGCGCAGGGCGCCCGCGTAGCGGAACAGGGCGCGCAGCAGTTGGCGGAAGGGCGCGTAGCCGGAGGCGGCTAGGCGGTCGGGGCGCCAGGGTGGCAGGCCCCAGTCCTGGCCGCGCGCGTTGAAGGCGTCCGGCGGTGCGCCGACCGACATGCCGGCCGCGAAGTGGTCCCGCTGCGCCCAGGCGTCGGCCCCGCCGGGGTGCACGCCCACGGCGAGGTCGTGCACGATCCCGGTCCCCATGCCCGCCTCGCGGGCGGTGCGCTGGGCGCCGGTGAGCTGGGCGTCGGTGAGCCAGGCGAGCCAGGAGTGGAAGTCGACGCGGTCCCTCAGCGCGGCGCGGGCGCGGGCGGTCTCCGTCGAGCGCGGGTCCCGCAGCCCCTCGGGCCACCGGCTCCAGTCCGAGCCGTGCACCTCGGCGAGGGCGTACCAGGTGGCGTGGTCCTCCAGGGCCTGCCCCTGTTCGGCGAGGAAGTCGGCGTAGGCGGCGCGGCGGCCGGGCCCGAGCGGCACCCGCCGCACCAGTTCCAGCGCCTCCCGCTTGAGCTCCCACACCGCGTCCCGGTCGATCAGCGCGCCCTCGTCCAGAACAGAGGCACGCAGCCGTCCGGCCCGCTCCAGCACGGACCGCAGCCGCTCGCGGTCCCCGGCGTACGCGAACTCCGGGACGTCCTCGACGCGCAGGTGCACCGGATCGGGGAAGCGGCGCGAGGAGGGGCGGTAGGGGGACGGGTCGGCGGGCGGTCCGGGCACGGCCGCGTGCAGCGGGTTGACCTGCACGAACCCGGCTCCCAGCGCCCGCCCGGCCCAGCCGCTCAGCTCCGTGAGGTCACCGAGGTCGCCCATGCCCCAGGAGCGGTGGGAGAGGACGGAGTAGAGCTGGACGAGCAGCCCGTACGAGCGTGCCGCCGGGGTGGGCAGCCGGGGCGGGGCGGCGATGAGGTGCGCCTGCCCGGTGCGGCCGTCGGGGGCGGTGGCGGTCAGCCGGTGGACGCCCGGCGGAAGGGGGGCCGCGGCGTCCGTCCGGTCCGTGCGGTCGGTCCGGTCCGCGCCGTGCACCCATGAGCGGTTCTCCCCCTGCTCGGTCCCGACGTCCAGCCGGGTACCGGGGGGCAGCCCGGCGAGAGCGGCCGGCGATAGCCCGTGGTCCGCCTCCACCGCGGGGCCGGCGCCCGTGGGAGCGTCCGCCGCAGGGCCCAGCCAGCACACCACCGTCGGCGGCAGCAGCCGTTCGTCCCGTTCCCGTTCGCGGGCGGTGAGCGCGGCGCGGGCGGCCGCCGGGGTGCTCGCGTCGACGTCGAGGGCGGCCAGGGCCGCGACGACCGCTCCGGCGGAGGCGGTGACCGTACGGCCCGGGGAGGGGCTGTAGGAGGTGGCGACGCCGTGCAGCACGGCGAGCCGGGCCAACTCGTCACCGAGAGGCCCGGCAGATCCGGGAGGTTCGGCCGGCCGCGGTTCCGTCATCTACAACTCCGCGCGACAGGGGTCCTGTTCGGCCGACTCGGCGACCGACTCGCTGGTCAGGGGTGCGGTCTCGGCGAGCGGCGGCTCGCTGGTCAGCGGCTCGGCGTCGGGCAGCGGCGGCTCGCTGGTCAGCGGCACGTCGGCACGGGTGCCCTCCGCGCTGAACACGCACAGGCCGGGGTCGGCGGGCAGCCGGGGCTCGGGCGGCAGGACGACGGGGGACGCCGGTTCGTCGTCGGGCAGCAGGTGGTCGGCGGGCGGCTCCGCCACGTGTTTGGACAGGGCCGAGAGCAGAAGGTGTGCCGGTGCGGCCACGGGGGCCTCCTCGTCGAGTACGGCGTCAAGGGGATTACCGCAGCCCTACCCAGTGCGCGCCAGGGCAGACGTAGGAGTACGCCCTACGTGCCACTGGTCACATTCCCCTCCACCAGGTTGGGGCAATCACGGCACAACGGCCACTCTCGTTGACACCTTCCCCCGGGGATGGTGTGGTCAAGACTCTTCGACACCGCCTTCGGCTCCGCCCGGCGAAGGCCGATCGACGAGGAGGGGCCGTGCGGCTTCGGCGCGGTATGGGGCACGGGAAGAGCGCGGCCGCACTCGCGTTCGCCGTCCTGGCCGGAACACTGGGAGCCGCGCCCGCGGCCGTCGCGGCGCCGTCCGCCCCCGACCCCGGCACCGGCCTCCCGGCCGCGAACCCGGAGCACCCCGCCACAGCCTCCGCCGACCTCGCGGTGTGGCCGCGCCCGCAGTCCCTGCGGGCGACCGGCGGCTCGGTGAAGGCCGCCGACCGGGTCGTCGCCCTGGTCGCCGACGCGGACGCGGACCCGTACGCCCTGAGCGCGCTGCGCTCGCTGCTGTACGAGGCCGGGGCCCGGACAGTCACGGACCTCAGGGGGACGGACCCGGTTCCGGCGGGCGCCCTGGCGGTGCGCGCGTACACCGAGCGGGCGCACAGCGACCCGCGGCACGCGCTGCCCTCCGGCGGCTACCTCCTCGAGACCGGCAAGGACGCCGTGACACTCACCGGCGCCGGCGAGGACGGCCTCTTCCACGCCGTGCAGACACTGCGGCAACTGCTGCGCCCCGACGGGACCGTCCCCGGCGTGAGCATCCGGGACTGGCCGGGCACCGCCGTGCGCGGCACCACCGAGGGCTTCTACGGCACCGCGTGGACCCAGCAGCAGCGGCTCGACCAGCTCGACTTCATGGGCCGCACGAAGCAGAACCGGTACCTGTACGCCCCGGGCGACGACCTCTACCGCCAGGAGCGCTGGCGCGAGCCGTACCCGGCCGTGCAGCGGGCCGCCTTCCGCGAGCTGGCCGACCGGGCGCGCGCCAACCACGTCACGCTCGGCTGGGCGGTGGCGCCCGGCCAGTCGCTGTGCTTCGCCTCGGACGACGACGTACGGGCACTGACCCGCAAGGTGGAGGCGATGTGGGCGCTCGGCTTCCGGGCGTTCCAGCTCCAGTTCCAGAACGTCAGCTACAGCGAGTGGCACTGCGGCGCGGACCCGGACCGTTTCGGCTCCGGTCCGGACGCGGCGGCACGGGCGCAGGCGCGGGTGGCGAACGAGGTCGCCCGCCACCTCGCGGAACGGCACCCGGGCGCGGCGCCGCTGTCGTTGATGCCGACGGAGTTCTACGAGGACGGCTCGACGCCCTACCGACGGGCGCTGGCGTCCGCCCTGGACGCGTCGGTCCAGGTCGCCTGGACCGGGGTGGGCGTGGTGCCCAGGACCATCACGGGTGGCGAACTGGCCGAAGCCCGCGCGGCGTTCGCACATCCGCTGGTCACCATGGACAACTACCCGGTCAACGACTACGCCGAGGACCGCATCTTCCTCGGCCCGTACACCGGGCGCGACCCGGCCGTCGCCAGCGGCTCGTCCGCCCTGCTGGCCAACGCGATGGAGCAGGCGGAGGCCTCCCGCATCCCGCTGTTCACGGCCGCCGACTACGCCTGGAACCCCCGCGACTACCGCCCCGAGGAGTCCTGGAAGGCGGCGGTCGCCGACCTCGCGGGAGGCGACGAACGGCGCCACGAGGCGCTGTCGGCGCTGGCCGGCAACGACGCGTCCTCGGTGCTCGGCGGCACCGAGTCGGCGTATCTGCGCCCGCTGATCGCGGCCGTCTGGCAGGCCCGTACGACGACGGACCGGGCCGCGAACGAGCGGGCCGAGCAGCGGCTGCGCGCCGCCTTCACGGTGCTGCGCGAGTTGCCGCAGAACCTGTCGGGCGACGGCACTCTGGCAGCCGAGGTCGCGCCGTGGTCCGCGCAGTTGGCGCGCTACGGCAAGGCGGGCGAGGCGGCGCTCGACATGCTCGGCGCCCAGCGCGCCGGCGACGCGGCGGGTGCCTGGACCGCGTACCGGACGCTGGACCGGCTGCTGGCCGGCGTCAGGAGCGCCGACGTGACGGTCGGCAAGGGGGTTCTGGACCCCTTCCTGGACCGGGCGCGGCAGGAGTACGAGACCTGGGCCGGCCTGACCCACGAGCCGGCCGCGGACCCGGGTGGGGCGCCGGACGGCCGCACGGTCCGTTTCCCGAGCGCTCGCGCCCTCACCGCCGTGACGGTCCTCAGCGACCCCGGAACGACCGGTGCCGTCGAGGTCCACGTCCCCGGACAGGGCTGGCGCCGGGCGGGAACGCTGGCGGAGCAGGGGGCCACGGAGATCGACACCGCGCAGTCCCCGTCCGCGGACAGCGCGGTGACGCGCCCGCCGGCCCTCTGGCCGCCGGTCTCCCCGGCTCCCGACCTCTGGACGCGCCCGCCGGCCCTCGTGCAGCCCACTCCCCCGCCGGCCGGCACCCGCGTCGACGCCGTCCGCGTGACCGGCGCCTACCCCTTGCGGGTGCGCCACCTGGTCCCCTGGTTCGCCGACACCCCGGTGGCGGACCTGGAGCTGCCGCGGGCCGGGGCCGACGCGGAGATCGGCGGCACGGAGCGGCTGACCGCCCGGCTGTCCTCCGGCCGTCCGGCCGACGTGCGGGGGAAGGTCACCGTCGAGGCCCCCGAGGGCATCGAGGTCCGCGTCCCCACCAAGCCGGTCACCGTGCCCCGCGGCACCACGGTGAACGTCCCCGTCCAGGTGATCGTGCCGCCGGCCTCGCCCGCCCGCTCGTACGACGTCCGCGTCACCTTCGCCGGGGTGACCCGCACCCTCACGGTCCGCACCTTCCCGCGCACCGCGGGCCCGGACCTGGCGCGCACCGGCACGGCGAGCTCCTCCGCCGACGAGACCGCCGACTTCCCGGCCTCCGCCGCGATCGACGGCAACCCGGACACCCGCTGGTCCTCCCCCGTCGACGACGGCGCCTGGTGGCAGGTGCGGCTCCCGCAGGCGGTGCGCCTGGGCAAGGTCGCCCTCCACTGGCAGGACGCCCACCCCTCCGCCTACCGCATCCAGGTCTCCGCCGACGGCCGCCGCTGGCGCACCGCCGCCACCGTCCGCGACAGCGACGGCGGCCGCGAGACCCTGCGCATGGACGCGCGGGACGTCCGCTACATCCGCGTACAGGGCGACAAGCGGGCCACCCAGTACGGCTATTCGCTGTGGTCGGTGGAGGCGTACGCGGTCGCGGACTGAGCCCGCCGGGGGAACGGGACCCTCCGTTCCCCCGGACCGCGATCCTCGGTTTCTTCCGGACCGCGATCCTCGGTTCACCCGGCTTTCCCGGCGGTCACTATTCACTTAGTACATGTACTCAGTGCATACTGAGCTCATGAGCACCCGCCACATCCTGCTGGGCCTGCTCGCCGGAGGGCCGAGCCATGGCTACGACCTGAAGCGACGCCACGACGAACACTTCCCGCAGGCCCGCCCGCTGGCCTACGGGCAGGTCTACACGACCCTGCAACGGCTGGTCCGCGACGGACTGGCCCAGGTGGAGGGCACCGACTCCGACGGAGGACCGGAGCGCACGCTGTACCGCCTCACGGCCGAGGGCTCCCGCGAAGTCGCCGACTGGGCCGGGCAGGTCACACCTCCCGCGCCCTTCGTGGCGAACGAGATCTTCGCGAAGGTCGTCACGGCGATCCTCACCGGCGGCGACCCCGCCGCCCACCTGCTCGCGCAACGCGCCGCGCACATGGAGCGGATGCGGGAGCTGACGGCGGTCAAGACCGCTCCGGGCGCCGATCTGGCGACCGTGCTCTCGGCGGACTACGCCCTCAACCACCTCGACGCCGACCTGCGCTGGATGACCACCACGCAGGCCCGGCTCACCACTCTGACCGTGGAGGTCGACCGAGCATGAGCAACCCTCCGGTGCCCCTTCTGGAGGCCCGAGACCTCGTCAAGTCCCATGGCAGGACCCCGGCGCTGCGCGGGGCGAGCCTGGAACTGCGCGAGGGCGAGATCGTCGCCGTGACCGGCGCCAGCGGCAGCGGGAAGTCCACGCTGCTGCACTGCCTGGCGGGCATCGTCCGGCCGGACGAGGGCTCGGTGACGTACCGCGAGGAACGCGTCGACAGGCTGCCGGAGCAGCGCCTGAGCGAACTGCGCCGCACCGACTTCGGAGTGGTGTTCCAGTTCGGGCAGCTCATCCCCGAACTGACCGTCGTGGACAACGTCGCGCTGCCGATGATGCTGGCCGGGACCGCGCGGAGGTCGGCCCGGGAGCAGGCGGGGGCGTGGCTGGAGCGGTTCGGCGTGCGGGGGCAGGAGAACGCACGGCCCGGGGAGTTGAGCGGGGGCCAGGCACAACGCGTGGCACTGGCACGGGCGTTGGTAACCCGTCCCAGGGTGGTGTTCGCGGACGAGCCGACGGGGGCACTGGACTCGCTGGCGAGCGAACAGGTGATGACGGCCCTGGCGGGAGCCGCCCGCGAGGCGGGCACGGCGGTCCTGCTGATCACGCACGACGCCCAGACGGCGGCGTACGCCGACCGTGAGGTGCGGTTGCAGGACGGCGTGACGGTCGCGTCGGAGGTGCTCGCGTGAGGACCGATCTGCGGCTGGCCTGGCTGCTCGTGCGCGGTTCGGACCGGCGGGAGTGGTGGCGGATCGCCCTCACGGCGGTGGGGGCGATGTGCGCGACGGGGCTGGGACTGGCGGCCGCCGTCCTGGCCACCGTGCGCGGGCAGTACAGCTTCTCCGTCGGCAACGGCCTGCTCGACGAGCCCGGCGAGCGCTCCGGCGTGATCGTCACACTGCTGCTCCTGCTGGTGCCGGTGCTCGGGTTCCTCGGGCAGTGCGCCCGGATCGGCGCGGTGCACCGCGACCGGCGGACGGCGGTGCTGCGGCTGGCGGGCGCGGAGCCGGGCCGGGTGCGGCGGATCGCGGCGCTGGAGACCGGGCTCGCCTGCCTGCTGGGCTCCGCGCTTGCCACGGCCGGGGCGGCGGCGGTGCTGGTGGCGGTGTGGGAGCAGCCCACCGCGCCGGCCTGGGCCGGGATGGCGCTGGTCGCGGTCGTGGCGCCGGTGCTGGGCGTGGCGGCCGGGGTGCTGGCGCTGCGCCGCGTGGTGGCCTCGCCGCTGGGGTGGGTGCGGCGGAGCCACGAGCGGTCGGGTCGTGGTCCGGCGCTGCTGTTCGTGGGCGGACTGCTGGTCGTGGGCGTGGTGGCGCTGGGGGCGGTGGCCGGTACGTCCGCCGACTCCCGGGATTCGAGCCTGGCGCGGGGTCCGGTCGTCGTCATGGCGGCGGTGCTCGCCGTCGGCGCGGGAGCGGTGTGGCTCGCGGGCGCCCTGTCCCGGCTGACCGGCCGGCTGCTCGCGCCCCGTACCGGCTCCCCCGCGGTGCTGATCGCGGCGGAACGGCTGCGGGACGACCCGTGGGCGGCGGCCCGCACCCATGCGGCGGTGCTGCTGGTGACGGTGGTCGGGACCGGGTACACGGGGGTGCGGCAGGCGCTGCTGGCCGAGCTGGAGGAGATGCGGCGGAGGCAGACGCTCGGGACGGACATGTCCTTCTACACGACCGGGCTGGACCTCACGGCCGCGGCCATCGTCCTCGCCCTCGCGATCGTCCTTGTCGCGCTGGCCGTCGGCACCGCCGAGTCCGTCGCCACCCGGCGCCGGGGCCTGGCCGCCCAGGTGGCCGCCGGAGTACCCCTGCGGGTGCTCGCCCGGGCCGTCCTGCTGGAAACCGCACTGCCCCTGGCCCCGGCCGTCCTCGTGGCAGGCGTCGGCGGCCTGGCGATCGGCGTCTGGTACGGCGTCCTCACCACCGGGGCCGTGCCGTACACAGCACTTCTGGTCCCCGTCGGCGTGTACGCCGCCTGCCTGCTGACCACGGCCGCGTCCCTGCCACTGCTCCACCGCTCGGTCCGCCCGGCGGAGCTGCGGTGGACCGCGTGATCGTCCGGTCCTGTCGGACGAACCGGTTCGGCCGGGGCCGGGTGTGACGCCCGGCCCGCGTACCCGTACAGGACGCGGGCCGGGCGTCGCACCCGTCGGCAATGCGAAGGCCCGGAATCGTCAGGCGGAGATGCCGTCGATCCGGGCCAGGGCGTCGTCCGCGCCGTACGGCTGCAGGTAGGGCAGCCAGCGCGGGTCCCTATGCCCGGTGCCGATGATGCGCCAGGCCAGTCCGGTGGGCGGGGCCGGCTTGTGGCGCAGGCGCCAGCCGAGCTCGACCAGGTGGCGGTCGGCCTTGACGTGGTTGCAGCGGCGGCAGGAGGCCACCACGTTGTCCCAGACGTGCTTGCCCCCGCGCGAGCGCGGGATGACGTGGTCGACGCTGGTGGCGATGCCACCGCAGTACATGCACCGGCCCCCGTCGCGCGCGAACAGCGCCCTTCGGGTGAGAGGAACGGGCCCCCGGTAGGGAACCCGTACGAAACGCTTGAGCCGGACCACGCTGGGTGCGGGGACGGTGACGGTTGCGCTGTGCAGATAGGCGCCGGACTCCTCGAGGCAGACTGCCTTGTTCTCCAGGACGAGGATGAGCGCGCGGCGGAGCGGTACGACGCCGAGCGGCTCGTACGACGCGTTGAGGACCAGGACATGCGGCACGGATGCCTCCTTGTACGCCGGCGGCGCGTGGCTCGCGCCGGGGCTGTCTGCAGTCAGTTTCCCCTCATGCCTGGTGAACGCGCCACCATGTCCCGGTAACGGGCTGGGAGTGTTTTCGACCACACCTCATTCATCCCCCGGACCACGGCCCCTTCACACAGCCTGTTCAGAGGCCGGTGGTCACCGTCTCCCCATGCGCCCTTCCTGGGACTTCCCGGGAATCCACACACCCTGCCCCGTTAGTGTGGTGGTTCTGCCCGTCCGGTGATCCGTTCGTGACCCAGTCGATATTGACCCCGTGCCGGAGGGCGGATGCACCTGGAGGTACCTGCCGTGTCCTTGCCCGTCGTCCTGCCGGCCGCCGGTCCGTCGCCGTCGCCCTCCGAGTCGCCGGCCCTGACGGTCCCCACGTTCCAGGACGCCCACGAGACCGCGACGAACGCGGCCGGCTGGGTCGAGCAGAACTGGTCCACATGGCTCGCCATCGGCTTGAAGATCCTGCTGATCCTGGTGATCGCGGCCGTGCTGAGAGCGGTGGTCCGGCGGACGATCACCAAGATCATCGACCGCATGGCCCGTACCGCGCAGGCGGTGGACGGCACGGCGCTGGGCGGGCTGCTGGTCAACGCCGAGCGCCGCCGGCAGCGCTCGCAGGCGATCGGCTCGGTGCTGCGCTCGGTGACGAGCTTCCTGATCCTGGGCACCGCGGCCCTGATGGTGCTGGCCACCTTCGAGATCAACCTGGCCCCCCTGCTGGCCTCGGCGGGTGTGGCCGGTGTGGCGATCGGTTTCGGCGCCCGCAACCTGGTCACCGACTTCCTCTCCGGCGTGTTCATGATCCTGGAGGACCAGTACGGCGTCGGCGACTCGATCGACGCGGGCGTCGCCGCGGGCGAGGTGATCGAGGTCGGACTGCGGGTGACCAAGCTGCGCGGGGCGAACGGCGAGATCTGGTACGTCCGCAACGGCGAGATCAAGCGGATCGGCAACCTCTCCCAGGGCTGGGCCACGGCCGGCGTCGACGTCACCGTCAAGACGGACGAGGACCTGGACAAGGTGAAGGCCACCCTCGACGAGGTCGCCGAGCGGATGAGCAAGGAGGAGCCCTGGAACGAGCTCCTGTGGGGCCCGATCGAGGTGCTCGGCCTGGACAGCGTGCTGATCGACTCCATGGTCGTCCGCGTCACGGCCAAGACCATGCCGGGCAAGTCGGTGACCGTCGAGCGGGAGCTGCGGTGGCGCATCAAGCGCGCCTTCGACGCGGCGGACATCCGCATCGTGGGCGACGCGACGGCCCCGGCGGACGCGACCGCGGCAGCCGACCCGACGGCGGCCATGTCGGCCCCCTCCGCGTTCGCCAGCGCCACCTCCCCGCAGTCCCTGGCGGCCTCACCGATCCCACCGCAGTCACTGTCGAAGTAGGCCCACGGAGCCTGCGCGGAGACCGGCGGAACGGTTCAGCACACTCGTTCGAGTGAAGGGGCGCGGATTCCACCGTGCGACGCGCCCCGCACGCCTCATCGTTCTGCCGGGGCACCCGGCGCGGGCGTGGCCTGACACCAGCGCGACAAGGAGATCAGCGATGAGCGCCGAACCGATCATGGAGCCGGTGATGACGCAGGTGGACCCCATCGACCTGTTGAACGCGATCGAAAAGGCGTCGCCGATGCCGATTCGGCCGGAGTACATCGAGGGGACGGTCATCGTGCCGCCCCAGCCGAACGACCATCACAACGACGGCGCTTTCAAGCTCGCGGTCCAGTTCTTCAACGCCGGGTTCGAGCTGGCGGGCATGGGCAACGGCTATCGCGCCGCCAACCAGGACGGCGGCACCATGGCCCTGCTCATTCCGGACTTCTACGTCCGGCGGCGCAAGGCCTCCGAACCGGACGAGTCCTACCGCAGAGCCCACAAGGGCTGGTACCCCGTCGACATGATCTCCCTCGTCGGCGAGGTGACCTCCAGCAACCACTGGACGGACACCGGTCCCAAGCTCCGCACCTACGCCGCCGCGGGCGTCTCCGTCTATGTCCTGATCAACCGCAACACTGGCACAGCCCACTGCTACACCACCCCTGTCCTCCCCGGCGAGGACCCCACCGAGGCGTACTACGACGACGAGACCAAGGTCGACCTCGGAGATCCGCTGCCCCTCCCTGCGCCGTACCCCACGCTGGACACGGCACCGTTCCTCAAGGACTGAAGGACTGACCGGACCGGGCTCCCGACCGCGCGCTCCCCTCGCCGTCCCTTTAGGTAACGACTCCGTTGCCGCGGGGACGCGCTCTTGACGGCCACTTCGCAACGGGCATACCTTCCTGCCACTCGGAAAGGAAACTTTCCTAACAGTGACCCGCAGGGAGGGCACACGCATGGCAGGAGCCGCCGGCACGCCCGGCACCCCGCGCGTTCTGCGGGCCATGAACGACCGCGCCGCCCTGGACCTCCTGCTGGAGCACGGGCCGCTCTCGCGTACCCGGATCGGCAAGCTGACCGGGCTCTCCAAGCCGACCGCCTCCCAGCTCCTGGCCCGGCTGGAGTCCGCAGGGCTGGTCCGCGCCACGGGGACCAGCGAGGGACGGCCGGGTCCCAACGCCCAGCTCTACGCGGTCGATCCGGTCGCGGCCCATGCCGCCGGGCTGGACGTCAACCCCCACCGCATCCTCGCCGCCGTCGCCGACATCACCGGCCGCACCGTCGGCGAGTACGAGCTGCCCACCCCCGGCCGGCGCCCGTCCCAGCCCGTCGTACGGCACGTCACCGACGCCCTCGACGGCGCGGTGAAGGCGGCGGGGCTGGCCCGCGGCGACGTGCACCGGCTGGTCATCGGCACCCCCGGCGCCTTCGACCCCAACACCGGCCGTCTGCGCTACGCCTCCCACCTGCCCGGCTGGCACTCCCCCAGCCTGCTCGACGAACTCGCCGCCGCCCTGCCGATGCCGGTGGAGTACGAGAACGACGTCAACCTCGTGGCCATGGCCGAGCAGCGGCTCGGCGCGGCCCGCGGCCACCGTGACTTCGTCCTGCTGTGGAACCAGGAGGGCCTCGGCGCCGCCCTGGTGCTCGGCGGCCGGCTGCACCGCGGCTGGACCGGCGGCGCCGGCGAGGTCGGCTTCCTGCCGGTGCCGGGCACCCCGCTGGTCCGCCAGGTGACCCGGGCCAACAGCGGCGGCTTCCAGGAACTGGCCGGCTCGCAGGCGCTGCCGCAACTGGCCAGGGAACTGGGCGTCGAGGACCTGCCCACGGGACCCTCCACGCAGGCCGCCGCCGAACTCGTCGCCCGCGCCGCCGACCACGCCACCGGCCCCCACCGCACGTTCCTGACGGCGTACGCGACCCGGCTCGCGACCGGTCTCGCCGCCCTCGTCTCCGTCCTCGACCCCGAACTCGTCGTCCTCAGCGGCACCTCGCTCACCGCCGGCGGCGAGGTGCTGCGCGCCCTGGTCCAGGCCGAGCTGGAGGAACTGGCCGCCTCCAGGCCGCGTCTGGTGGTCGGCGACGTACCCGAACACCCCGTGCTGCGGGGCGCGTTGGAGAGCGCGCTCGCGTCCACCCGCGACGAGGTCTTCGACACCTCGCGCTGAGCCGCCGTACCCGCCCCGCGTTTTCCCTCACCGCCCACCCGCCCCAGGGAGATCCAGCCATGCCCGAAGTGTCCCGGAAAACGGCCCTCGCCCTCGCCGCCTCCGCCGCCATGGCACTGCTCGCCACCGCCTGTACGGGTCAGCCCAGCGCAGGCGCGAACGACGACGCGTCGAAGGACACGACCATCAACTTCTGGCACGCCTGGAGCGATCCGCGCGAGGTGAAGGCCGTCACCACGCTGATCGACGGCTTCCGGAAGGCGCACCCCAACATCCGCGTCAACGTCGTCGGCAACATGACCGACGACAAGATCAACCAGGCGCTGCGCACCGGCGGCGACAAGGCGCCCGACGTGATCTCCTCCTTCACCACCAACAACGTCGGCAAGTTCTGCTCCTCGGGCGCGCTGGTCGATCTCAACCCGTTCTTCGAGAAGACGGACACGGACCCGGAGAAGATCTTCCCCAAGGCGATGAACGAGTACACCCAGTTCGACGGCAAGCGCTGCACGGTGCCGCTGCTGGGCGACGCCTACGGGCTCTACTACAACAAGGACGCCTTCGCCGCGGCCGGCATCAAGAACCCACCGAAGACCTGGTCGGAGTTCGAGGCCGACGCCAAGAAGCTGACGATCCCCCAGGGCGACGGCTACCGCCGGCTCGGCTTCATGCCGAACTACCACGGCTGGGAGTCGACGACCGAGCACTACTTCGCTCAGTTCTCCCCGGCCTACTTCGACTCCAGCGGCAAGTCGAACCTGGCCAAGGACCCCGCTTTCGAGCAGGGCTTCACCCTTCAGAAGCGGCTCGTGGACGAACTCGGCGGCTACCGGAAGCTGGAGAAGTACCGCGCCACGCTCGGCGACGAGTGGGGCCCCAAGCACCCCTTCCACACCGGCCAGGTGGCCATGCAGCTCGACGGCGAGTGGCGGCTGGGCATGGCCGAGGAGGCCAAGCCGGAGTTCGAGATCGGCGTCGCCCCGCTGCCCGTCCCCGACGACCGGGCCGACCAGTACGGCAAGGGCTACATCACCGGCACCATCGCGGGCATCGCCGCCACCAGCAAGAAGCAGAACGCCGCCTGGGAGCTGGTGAAGTACATGACCACGGACACCGACGCGGTGGTCGGCTTCGCCAACGACATCCACAACGTGCCCTCCACGCTGGCCGCGCTCAAGTCCCCGAAGCTGAAGTACGACCCGCGCTTCAAGACCTTCCTGGACATCGCCGCCAACCCGGACTCGACCACGACGCCCGCCTCCGTCAACGGCGGCCAGTACCTGGTGACGATCCAGCAGTTCGGCTACGACTACGAGAGCGGCCGGGCGAAGGACCTCAAGGCCGGCCTGCTCAGGACGGCCGAGCAGATCGACACGGACATCGCGCAGGCGAAGTAGGCGCGCATGACCACCGTCACCCTGGCGTCCAAGCGCCGCCGTTCGGCGCTGAAGACCCTCGCCTTCATGTCGCCGTGGCTGATCGGCTTCGCGGTCTTCTTCGCCTATCCGCTGATCTCCACCGTCTACTTCTCGTTCATGCACTACGACGGCTTCGGGCCGCCGACGTGGCGCGGCACCAGGAACTGGACGTACGTCTTCCAGAGCTACCCGCTGTTCTGGCCGGCTCTGCGCAACACCCTCTGGCTGGTCCTGGTAATGGTGAGCCTGCGGGTGGTCTTCGGGCTCGGCGTGGGCCTGCTGATCACCAGGATCAGAACGGGCACGGGTGTCTTCCGCACCCTGTTCTACCTGCCCTACCTGGCCCCGCCGGTGGCGGCGACCATGGCCTTCGCCTTCCTGCTCAACCCCGGCACGGGCCCGGTCAACTCCCTTCTGGAGCGGGTCGGGATCCCCGCGCCCGGCTGGTTCGGCGACCCCGCCTGGTCCAAGCCGGCCCTGACGATGCTCGCCCTGTGGGGGGTGGGCGACCTGATGGTCATCTTCATGGCCGCGCTGCTCGACGTGCCCACGGAGCAGTACGAGGCCGCGGAGCTGGACGGCGCCTCGCCCTGGCAGCGATTCCGGTACGTCACGCTGCCGAACATCTCGCCGATCGTGATGTTCGCGGTGGTCACAGGTGTGATCCAGACGATGCAGTACTACACCCAGCCGCTGATCGCAGGAAAGGTCGCCTCGGGCGTGATCCAGGGCGCGGGCACCCAGTTCGAGCCCGGCTACCCGGACAGGTCCACGCTCACCCTCCCCCAGCTCGTGTACAACCTCGGCTTCCAGCGCTTCGAGTACGGCCCGGCCTGCGTGGTGGCGCTGGTGCTGTTCGCCCTGTCGATGGTGTTCACCGCGTTCCTGATGCGGCGCCGGGGCGGTCTCATCCAGGCAGGTGACTGACGATGGCCCAAGTACTGGACAAACCGACGGGGTTGAGGAGCCGGCCCTCCCCCGCCGAGCGCACGGCCCGCCGCAGGGCGGTGCTGGAGTGGATCGCGGTCCACTCGCTCGGCGTGGCGGCCGCCCTGTTCTTCGTCCTGCCCTTCGTGTTCGTGGTGCTGACCTCGCTGATGAGCGACAGCCAGGCCCTCAGCCGCGATCTGGTCCCGCACACCTGGGAGTGGGGCAACTACCAGAAGGTCCTCGACACCCCGGGCTTCCTCACCTGGTGGCGGAACACACTGGTCTACGCCGGTCTCGGCACGGTCCTGACGGTCGCGTCCTCTCTGCCCGTGGCCTACGCGCTGGCCAAGTTCCGCTTCCGGGGCCGCAACCTGTCGCTCATGCTGGTGATCTCGATGATGATGCTGCCCCCGCAGGTGATCATCATCCCGATGTACCTGTTCTGGGCCAAGCAGCTCGACCTGTCGGGCACGCTGTGGCCGCTGATCATCCCGATGGCGTTCGGGGACGCGTTCTCCGTCTTCCTGCTGCGGCAGTTCCTGACGACCATTCCGAACGAGTACCTGGACGCGGCGAGGGTCGACGGCTGCGGCGAACTGCGCACCCTGCTGAGGGTCGTGGTCCCCATGGCCCGGCCCGGCCTCGCGGCCGTCGCCCTCTTCCAGTTCTTCTACGCCTGGAACGACTACTTCGGCCCGCAGATCTACGCCTCCGAGAACCCCGGCGCGTGGACCCTGTCCTACGGCCTGGAGTCCTTCAAGGGAGCGCACCACACCGACTGGAACCTCACCATGGCCGCGACCGTTCTGGTCATGGCCCCCGTGATCCTCGTGTTCTTCTTCGCGCAGAAGGCGTTCGTCGAAGGCGTCACACTCACCGGAGTGAAGGGTTGAACAGCATGAAACTCACCGTGGTCGGCGGCGGCTCGACCTACACCCCCGAACTCGTCGACGGTTTCGCACGTCTGAGGGACACCCTGCCCGTCGAGGAACTCGTACTGGTGGACCCGGCGACGGACCGGCTGGAACTGGTGGGCGGGCTGGCCCGCCGCATCCTCGCCCACCAGGGCCACCCGGGCCGTGTCGTCACCACTTCCGACCTGGACGCGGCCGTCGACGGCGCCGACGCGGTGCTGCTCCAACTGCGCGTCGGCGGCCAGGCGGCGCGGCAGCAGGACGAGACATGGCCCCTGGAGTGCGGCTGCGTCGGCCAGGAGACCACCGGCGCGGGCGGTCTGGCCAAGGCGCTGCGCACGGTCCCGGTGGTCCTGGACATCGCCGACCGGGTCCGCCGCGCCAACCCGGCCGCCTGGATCATCGACTTCACCAACCCGGTCGGCATCGTCACCCGCGCCCTGCTCCAGGCCGGCCACCGGGCGGTCGGCCTGTGCAACGTGGCGATCGGCCTCCAGCGCAAGTTCGCGCGGATGCTCGACCTCGCGCCCACCGACATCCACCTGGACCACGTGGGCCTGAACCACCTCACCTGGGAGACGGCGGTGCGCCTGGGCGGCCCCGAGGGCGAGGACGTACTCCCCCGGCTCCTGGCCGAGCACGGCGAGGCGATCGCCGGCGAACTGCGCCTGCCCCGCCGGCTCCTGGACCACCTGGGCGTGGTCCCCTCCTACTACCTGCGCTACTACTACGCGCACGACGAGGTCGTGGAGGAACTGCGCACCAAGCCGTCCCGGGCGGCCGAGGTGGCGGCGATGGAGCGGGAGTTGCTGACGATGTACGGCGATCCGGCTCTGGTGGAGAAGCCGGCCCTGCTCGCCCGGCGGGGCGGCGCCTTCTACTCGGAGGCGGCCGTGGACCTGGCGGCGGCGTTGCTGGGCGGAGGGGGCAACCCGTACCAGGTGGTGAACACGTACAACAAGGGCACCCTGCCCTTCCTCCCGGACGACGCGGTGATCGAGGTGCAGGCGGCGGTGGGCTCCAAGGGCGCGGTCCCCCTGCCGGTCTCCGGCGTTGACCCGCTGTACGCGGGCCTGATGGCCGATGTGACGGCGTACGAGGACCTGGCCCTCGATGCGGCCCTGCGCGGCGGCCGGGACCGCGTCTTCCGCGCCCTCCTCGCGCACCCCCTGGTCGGCCAGTACGCCTACGCCGAGACCCTCACCGACCAACTGGTCGCGCACAACCGGGAGTACCTCGCGTGGGCCTGAGCGCAAGCGTCCTCGCGATCGACGCGGGCAACAGCAAGACGGACGTCGCGGTGGTGGCGGCCGACGGGCACGTCCTCGCGACGGCCCGCGGCGGCGGGTTCCGGCCGCCGGCCGTGGGCGTGGAGACCGCGGTGGACGCCCTGGAGGAACCGGTCCGGCGGGCGTACGCGCAGGCCGGCGTCTCCGGCGCCGCCCATGTCTCGGCGTGCCTGGCCAACGCCGATCTGCCCGTGGAGGAGGAGCAGTTGGCGTCGGCGCTGCACGCGCGCGCGTGGGGCACGACGGTGGAGGTCCGCAACGACACGTTCGCCATCCTGCGCGCGGGCGTGGCCGAACCGCGCGGGGTCGCGGTCGTCTGCGGCGCCGGCATCAACTGCGTCGGCATGCTCCCGGACGGCCGCACCGCCCGCTTCCCCGCGCTCGGCCGTGTCTCGGGCGACTGGGGCGGCGGCTGGGGCCTGGCGGAGGAGGCCCTGTGGTACGCGGCCCGCGCGGAGGACGGCCGCGGCGCGCCCACCGCTCTGTCCCGCGCCCTCCCGGCCCACTTCGGTCTCGACTCCATGTACGCCCTGATCGAAGCGCTGCACCTGGGGCACGTCGACCACCACCGCCGCCACGAACTGGCCCCGGTCCTGTTCGCCACCGCCGACCGGGGCGATCCGGTAGCCGGCGCGATCGTCGACCGCCAGGCCGAGGAGGTGGTCGCCATGGCCGCGGTCGCGCTGGCCCGCCTCGGGCTGCTCGACGAGGAGACCCCGGTCGTCCTCGGCGGCAGTGTCCTCGCCGCCCGCCACCCCCGACTCGACGACGCCGTCCGCGGTCTGCTCGCCGACCGGGCCCCCAAGGCGGTCCCGCGGGTCGTCAGGGCCCGTCCGGTCCTGGGCGCGGCCCTCCTGGGCCTGGACCACGTGGGAGCGCCGGCGGCGGCCCTGGAGAGGGTGCGGGCCCACTTCGAGCAGTGAGCGGAACGGTCCGTCCGGTCCGCGGCCGTGGGACGGCGGGGCGCGGGCCGGGCCTCCCTGCGCACCCTGGGCGCGCGGGAAGCGCGGGGGAACCGAACAGATTCTCCCGGCGTATACATGGGCAAGGGGTGGTACGGGGCGAGCGCGCACGGTTCGGCCGAGTTCGGGTGAAGACCGGTGCGGATGTCGGTCCCGGCAGCGATACTTGCGGCGACGGATGACCATGGGGGAGGTCAGCAGTGACACAACCGCCGACGAGCAGCTCGGCGCCGCCGGGCCCGGGCCTGCCCACGCTGCCGGCGATCCCGCCGCAGCCCGCTGCCCCCGTCCCCGCTGCCCGGCCCCCGTCGCCCCCGCGCCGCACCGCCTTCGCCGAGGGCGCCGAGCGCCTGCGCACCGCCGCCACCACCGAGCCCGGCCGGCTCCGCGTCATCGGCGCCGTCCTCGCCCTCCTCGTCGTGGCCTTCGGCGCCGTCACCGCCCTCCAGACCACCGACCGTGCCACGGCGGCCGACGACGTCCTGCACCGCAGCCAGCCGCTCAGCTCCGACGCGGCCGACATCTACCGCTCGCTCGCCGACGCCAACACCATGGCGACCAGCGGCTATCTGGCCGGTCTGCAGGAGACGGCGGCCACCCGCGAGCGCTACGAGTCCGACATCCGCACGGCCGCCGCCAAGCTGGTCACCGCCGCCGCCAACTCCGCTCCCGGCAGCCCCTCCGCGGCCACCATCACCAAGCTCAACCAGCTCCTGCCGCGCTACAAGGGCCTGGTCGAGTCCGCCCGTGCCAACAACCGTCAGGGCTTCCCGGTCGGCGGCGCGTACCTGCGCGCCGCCAACGACACCATGCAGAACGAGATGCTCCCGGCGGCCGAGGACCTGTACCAGAAGGAGAACCAGCGGCTGCGCGCCGACTACGGGGACGCGACACCGTACCCGTGGGCCGCGATCGCCCTCGGCGTCGTCGCCCTGGCGGCCCTCGCCTGGGCCCAGCGGCGCAACTACCGTCGGACGAACCGGGTGCTGAACCACGGCCTGGTCGCCGCGAGCGCCGCCACCGCCGTCGTCCTGCTGTGGCTGGTGATCGGCCACAGCGTCGCGCGCGCGGGCCTCAACGGCTCGTACACGCACGGGGTGCGCTCGCTGAACGTGCTGCACGACGCCCGTATCGCCTCCCTCAAGGCCCGCAGCGACGAGAACCTCACCCTTGTCAGCCGCGGCGCGGAGACCAGGACGCTGAAGGACGGCACGGTCATGGACGCCTACGACTGGGCGTACGACCAGGAACTCGGCACCCTCGCCCGGACGCTGAGCCGGGCCGGCACCCTCGCGGAGGACCCCGGGGGCAGGAAGCCGGTGGACACGGCGAACGAGTCGATGAAGGTGTGGAAGCAGCGGCACGAACTGGCCCGCCAGGCCAACGACTCGGGCGACTACCAGAAGGCGCGCGACCGGGTCATCGGCACCACCGCCGAGGGCCGGGCGCAGTCCACGGGCGAGTGCTTCGACAACGTGGACGCCTCCCTGGCGTCGGCGCTCACCCATGAGACGGGCAGGTTCCGGCAGGCCGCCCAGGACGGCCGGGCCGCCATGACGGGCCTTCCCGCCGGCTCCGCGGTGCTCGCGGTGCTCGGCGCGGCGGGCGCGGTGCTGGGCATCGGCCGCAGGCTTTCGGAGTACCGGTGAGAGGGAGCGTGGCAACGGTGAGAGGGGGAGTGGCGATGCGAGCACGACGACTGCGGGCCGGCCTGAAGGGCTGGGGCGGGGTCGGCGCGATGGCGGCCGTCTGCGCCCTGGCACTGACGTTCGTCCTCCTGCTGCCCCGCACCCAGCCGCACGGCGCCGGCCCCGTCGCGGGCGGCGGGCGGGCCGCGCAGGGCACACAGTCCAAGGCGGACAACTGCCGGGACAGCCGGGCCCACAACCTGAGCCTGTCCCCGTCCGGCGCGGGCGGCCGCACGGTGAGCGCCATCCGCTCGCGCGGCTATCTGACGGTCGGCGTCGACCAGAACAGCTACCGCTGGGGCTACCGCAACCCGAACAACGGCTCCGGCGCGCTGGAGGGCTTCGACATCGACCTCGTGCACCGCATCGCCGAGGACATCCTCGGCGACCCGGACAAGGTCCAGTTCAAGGCCATCCCCACCAACGAGCGCATACCCGCGATCCGCAGCGGCCGGGTGGACATGGTGGTGCGCACCATGACCATCACCTGCGACCGGCTGAAGCAAGTGGCGTTCTCCGCCCCCTACTTCCTGACCGGCCAGCAGGTCCTGGCCCCCAAGACCTCGGACATCACCGGCTACGACGGCTCACTCGCCGGGAAGAAGGTCTGCTCGGCGACCGGCTCCACGGCCTACGACCACCTGGCCGCGGACACCAAGGACGGCACGCTCCCCGCGTCCACCGACATCGCCACCACCGTCCCCAACCAGCTCGACTGCCTGGTGCGGCTCCAGCTCGGCGAGGTGGACGCGGTGGTGACGGACGGCGCGCTCGCCGCCAGCCAGGCCGCGCAGGACCCCACCGTCGCCCTGAAGGGCGCCTCCTTCACCAAGGAGTTCTACGGTGTGGCCATGAAGCTCGGTGCCGACGACCTGGTCCGCCAGGTCAACCGGACACTGGAGAACTACCGCAAGGACGGGGGCTGGAAGACGTCGTACGGGACGTGGCTGTCCGCCACGCTGGGTAAGGACTCCCCGTCGGCCACGGCGCCGACGCCGTCCTACCGGTGACCTGTCACCGGCCGGCGCGGCACCACGGACCGGCACAACCCGACAGCACACAGGCGACACGCAGCAGCGAGAGGTGATCGATGGGCGTCACGGACCCCGCCGGGCCGGTGATGGACCGGGACGAGGTGGACCGTGCGCTGGCGCGGCTCGGCGCGGAGCACGAGGCCATCGAGACCTCGCTGCTCGCCCTGCAGGACCACGCGGGCCGCAGACTCCTGGAGGGCGCCGAGCTGACCGGCGTCACCAAGGAGCGCTGGGCGGTCACGGAGGCGTCGATCACGCTGCTGTGGGCGTACTTCGACGCCTACAGCGGCGCCCTGCGCACCGCCCGTGAGATCCGCGCCCGCCGCCGCTGGTCCAGCCGCGAGGACCTGGTGGAGCTGACCGAGCTGCTGCGCGGCGAGTCCGTCACCGTCTCCGGCGCGGCCGCCGCGGGCGCGCCCGGCCCGGGCCGGCTCAGCCAGAGCTTCTCCCTGGTCACGCTGGTCGACCGGATGAACGAGCTGTACGCGGCCGGTCTGGACATGGTCGTCGCCGCCGACGCGGTGTGGTCGGCACTGCCCGCGCGGATCGATCTGCTGGCCGCGGAGCTCCAGCGCACCCGACGGCTCGCGCACTCGGTCGGCGTCCGCCCCGGCGAGCACCCGGCGGGCGACGACCTGGAGCGCGTCACGCGCACGCTGACGGAACTGCGCGCGGAGGTGATCTCCGATCCGCTCGCCTTCTGGGTGCCCGCGCAGGGCAGTTCGGCGCCGGGCGGCGGACGGCCGGACACCACGGTGTACGACCGTCAGGCGCGGGCCCTCGACGAGGTGCGCCGGGAGATCGAGGCCGTGCTCGGGGTGCGGCAGGACGCCGAGCAGCGGCTGATCAGGCTGCGGGACGTGCTCTCGCGCGCGGACCGCACGCTCGCCGAGGCGCGCACCGCGCGCGGCGAGGTGCTGGCGAAGATCGCCGCCACGGAGGTGCCGGTGGTCAGCGGTCCGCCGACCGCGCTCCAGGAGCAGCTGGCGACGGCCGCCGAGTACCGCAGACAGGCCCGGTGGCACCGGCTGTCGCCGCTGCTGGAGTCTCTGGAGCAGAAGGCGGAGGACGAACTCCTGCGCGCCCGCGAGTCGTTGACGGCGGTCACCGCACCGCTGGCGGTCCGCGCCGAGCTGCGCGGGCGGCTGGACGCGTACAAGGCGAAGGTGGCCCGGCACGGTCTGGCGGAGGACCCGCTGCTGGTGGAGCGGTACGACGCGGCGCGCCGCATGCTGTGGAGCGCGCCCTGCGACCTGCGGGTGGCCGAACAGGCCGTGCTGCGCTACCAGCACGCGGCGGCCGAGTTGCTCGGCGGCTCCCGGGTGCCGGAGCAGGGCGGGCGCGAGGGACGGTAGGGGGAGTCATGAGTGAGGCGGGGCAGACCTGTCAGCGGCCGGACTGCGGCGGAGCGTACGAGGACGTCGGAGGCGGCGAGCTGTACTGCGACACATGCGGTCTCGCGCCCGTGGTCTCGTCGACGGGCTTGGTGGTCTCACCGCCCACCGGCGTGACCGGCGGCGGGGACTCGCGGGGTTCGGCGGGGAGCAGGGGTTCGGCGGGCAGCGCCCGAAGCTCCCGTACGTCGTCGCAGTCGACGGGTTCCTCCCGGTCCCGCCGCTCGGTGTCGGGACGGCTCTCGCGCTCGCTGTCGGGCAGGGCCACCGGCCGCTCGGTGTCGGTGCGCAGCTCCGGCTCCACGGCCGGCTCCTCCGGCCGCGGCCGGCTGGGCGCGGGCCTGGTGCAGGTGCCGCAGGTGCCGCGGCCCGACCCGCGTTCGATGGTGCTGGACAACCCCGAGGTGCCGGAGCGCAAGCGGTTCTGCTCGCGCTCGGACTGCGGGGCGCCGGTCGGCCGCGCGCGGGGGGACCGCCCGGGTCGTACGGAGGGCTTCTGCACCAAGTGCGGGCACCCGTACTCCTTCGTGCCGAAGCTGAGGGCCGGGGACGTCGTCCACGGCCAGTACGAGGTGGTGGGCTGTCTGGCGCACGGCGGCCTGGGCTGGATCTACCTCGCCGTGGACCGGGCCGTGTCCGACCGCTGGGTGGTGCTCAAGGGCCTGCTGGACACCGGCGACCAGGACGCGATGGCGGCGGCGATCTCCGAGCGGCGGTTCCTGGCGGAGATCGAGCACGCCAACATCGTGCGGATCTACAACTTCGTCGAGCACCTCGACCAGCGCACCGGCTCCCTCGACGGCTACATCGTGATGGAGTACGTCGGCGGCAAGTCGCTGAAGGAGATCGCCAACTCCCGCCGCACCCCGGAGGGCAGACGCGATCCGCTGCCGGTGGAGCAGGCCTGCGCGTACGGCATCGAGGCCCTGGAGGCGCTCGGTCATCTGCACAGCCGCAACCTGCTGTACTGCGACTTCAAGGTCGACAACGCGATCCAGACCGAGGACCAGCTCAAGCTGATCGACATGGGCGCGGTGCGCCGGATGGACGACGAGGAGTCGGCCATCTACGGCACGGTCGGCTACCAGGCGCCCGAGGTGGCCGAGGCCGGCCCGTCGGTGGCCAGCGACCTGTACACGGTGGGCCGTACGCTCGCCGTCCTCACCTTCGACTTCCAGGGCTACACGAACGTCTTCGCGGACTCCCTGCCCGACCCGGACAACATCGAGGTCTTCCGCCGGTACGAGTCCTTCTACCGTCTGCTGGTCCGCGCCACCGACCCCGACCCGGCCCGCCGGTTCGCCTCGGCGCAGGAGATGGCCGAGCAGCTCACGGGCGTGCTGCGGGAGGTCGTGTCCTTGCAGACCGGCCGGGCGCGGCCGGCTCTTTCGACGCTGTTCGGTCCGGAACTCCGGGTGACGGACACGGAGTTGTTCCCGAGGCTGGACGCGGACGTGTCCCGGCTGGGGGCACGGGTGACCCGCCCGCGCCGTTCGGCCCCGGCCCTCGCCGCCGGGACCGCCCACGGCGGCGGCGCCCCGGACACACCGAACCCGCCGGCTCCCCCGGCGCTCGTCAAGCCCGTCGACGCACCCGTCGCCGCGCTCGCCCTGCCGGTGCCCCATGTGGACCCGGGTGACCCGAACGCGGGTTTTCTGGCGGGCCTGTTGACGTCGGCGCCCGGTGAACTGGCGCACGCGCTCGCCGCGGCGCCCGTGCAGTCGGCCGAGACCCGGCTGCGCCAGGTCCGCGCCAGGTTGGAGACCGGCGAGACGGCCACCGCGCTGGAGGTCCTGCGCCAACTGGAGCAGAGTCACCCGGACGACTGGCGGGTCGTCTGGTACCGGGGCACGGCCTCCCTGGTCACCGGCGACCACGAGGAGGCGGCCCTCGCCTTCGACGCGGTCTACGACGCCTTCCCGGGCGAGGTCGCGCCGAAGCTGGCGCTCGGCCTGTGCGCCGAGGTGCTCGGCCAGCTCGACAACGCCGCCGAGTACTACCGCCTGGTCTGGTCGACCGACCCGAGCCAGGTCAGCGCCGCGTTCGGGCTCGCCCGCGTGCAGCTCGCCGGCGGCGACCGGAACGGCGCGGTGCGGACGTTGGAGTCCGTACCGGAGTCCTCCATCCACTACACGGCGGCCCGCGTGGCGGCCGTACGGGCACGGCTGCGGCACCGTACGGCGGCGGCCTCCGACACGCCGTTCCTGGACGATCTGACGGCCGCCTCCGGGCAGGTCGAGGCACTTCAGGCCTACGGTCTCGACCCGGCGCGGCGCGAGCTGTTGTCGGCGGAAGTCCTCGGCTGCGCCCTGGACTGGGTACTCTCCGGGGGCCGGGCCACCGACCCGGCCGCCCGGCGGGTGCTGCTCGGCAGCGACCTGGACGAGCGGGGACTCCGCTTCGGCCTGGAGCGTTCGTACCGCACGCTGGCCCGGCTGGCCCCCGGGGGCGAGGAGAGGATCGACCTGGTGGAACGTGCCAACCGTTACCGCCCCCGGACGTGGGTGTAGTTGATGTCGCAGATGCACCAGCAGGCCGCGCTGCCGAAGTGCCCGAGCTGTGCGGAGCCGCTCGAATCGGGTGACCGCTTCTGCGGCGCGTGCGGGTACGACCTGTCCGCGGCCGCCGCGGGACCGGGCGACACGCCGACGCTCACCATGGACCGCGGCATGGACCGCGGCGCGGTGCCGCGCCCGGCCGGCCCCGGCGAGCGCGCCGACGACGCCGTGTGGCCGCGCGCGCCGCACCCGGACGCCTCCGAGGCCCCACCGCGGCTGCATCTGCCGACGGACCTGCCGGGCACGGACTCCAGCGGCGCCCCGCTGCCGGCACCGGCACGGCAGGCGCCGCCGGCCGCGCAGCCGCGGCCGCAGGCTCCGGCACAGGCCGCGGTCGAGGGACAACCGCAGCAGCACGGGCAGGCGCAGCCGCAGGCTCCTGCCCACGTCCGGGCGACGGTTCAGCAGCAGCCGCACGCGGCGGAGGGGGCACCGCCCCGGCCCCAGGCGGCCGTTCAGCCCCAGCCGCAGGCGCATTCCCACCCGCAGTCGCAGCCGCAGCCCCCGGCCCAGGCACACGCGGCGGCCCAGCCTCCGCCACAGCCGCATGTCTCGGCGCAGGCGGCGGTTCAGGGACAGCCGCAGCCGCAGCAGCCCCAGCCGCAAGAACAGGCGCAGCCGCAGCCCGCCTCCGGTGTGCGGCTCGACCGGCCCGCGGAGCCCGAGGAGTACCCCTTGCAGGCGCCTGACCCGCGCGTGCCCGCCGACACCGACGCCGCCGCGCCGGGCGAGGGCGCCGGGGTGTGCGTCGCCTGCCGGGCCGGCCGGGTCGACAGCGACGGCTACTGCGAGAACTGCGGGCACGCCCAGCCGCGCGAACGCGACCACATGGAGGAGGAGTCGGGCCCGATCGCCGCGGTCAGCGACCGCGGTCTGCGCCACCACCGCAACGAGGACGCCTTCGCCCTCGGCCGCACCACGCTGCCCGACGGCTCGCCCGCCCTCGCCGCGGTCGTCTGCGACGGCGTGTCCTCCGCGACCCGCCCCGACGAAGCGTCCCTGGCTGCCTCACGTACGGCGAGCGAGTCGCTGCTGGCCGCGCTGCCCCGGGGCACGCACCCGCAGCAGGCCATGCACGACGCGATCGTCGCCGCCGCGCAGGCGGTCGACGCGCTCGCCGGCGAGCCGGCGCCGGAAGGCCGGCACTCCGCCCACCAGAACGCACCGGCCTGCACGTTCGTCGGCGCGGTGGTCACCCCCGGACTGCTGGTCGTGGGCTGGGTCGGCGACAGTCGCGCCTACTGGGTGCCGGCGGACCGCGGCGCGCCCCCGGCCCGGCTCACCGAGGACGACTCGTGGGCCGCGCAGATGGTCTCCGCGGGCCTGATGTCCGAGGCGGAGGCGTACGCCGACGAGCGTGCCCACGCGATCACCGGCTGGCTCGGCGCGGACGCCTACGAACTGGAGCCGCACACGGCGTCGTTCAAGCCGGACCGGCCGGGCGTGGTCGTGGTGTGCACGGACGGGCTGTGGAACTACGCCGAGACGGCTCGGGAGATGGCCGAGGCCGTCCCCCTCGACGCCGCCGTGCGCCCGCTGCACAGCGCCCGGGTGCTGGTCGGCCACGCCCTCGACGGCGGGGGCCACGACAACGTAACAGTGGCCGTCCTGCCGTTCCCGGCCGCGCCGCAGGGGGCAGGATCGGCCTGAGGGACGTACGCCGGGACGCGTGACGGAAACCCCCGGCCGAGCCCTCAGCGCGGCGAAGCTCCGAGGGCCGGCGGGGGCCGGTCCGTTCACAGTCGTCGTCCCCGTTCACGGGGTCCAGAGGGGGATCTGGGACAGCATGGCGAATTTCTCGAAGTCCAGCGTGCCGCAGTTCTCGGTGGACGTGTACCAGAACGAGTACCTGCCGGAGGGCGGCCGGGAGGTCAACGCGATCGTCACGGTCACCGCGACCGGCGGCGGCACGATCGGCGGCGCGGTCGCGGCGCCGCACCTGTACACGCCGGGGCAGGGGCCGTCCGCCGCGGTGGTGATCATGGTCGACTGCTCGGGCTCGATGGACTACCCGCCGGCCAAGATGCGTAACGCCCGCGACGCCACGGCCGCCGCGATCGACACCCTGCGCGACGGCGTGCACTTCGCGGTGATCGGCGGCACGCACGTGGCCAAGGAGGTGTATCCGGGCGGCGGCCGGCTCGCGGTCGCCGACGCGACCACCCGCGACCAGGCCAAGCAGGCGCTGCGCAGGCTCAGCGCGGGCGGCGGCACGGCCATCGGCACCTGGCTGCGGCTGGCCGACCGGCTGCTGTCCTCGGCCGACGTCGCCATCCGGCACGGCATCCTGCTCACCGACGGCCGCAACGAGCACGAGTCCCCGGAGGACCTGAAGCGGACGCTCGACGAGTGCGCGGGACACTTCACGTGCGACGCGCGGGGCGTGGGCACCGACTGGGAAGTGAAAGAAGTCACACAGATCGCCTCCGCGCTGCTCGGCACCGCCGACATCGTGGCCGACCCGGCCGGTCTGGCCGCCGACTTCACGCGGATGATGGAGACGGCGATGGGCAAGGAGGTCGCGGACGTCCGGCTGCGGGTGTGGACGCCGGTGGGCACGACCATCAAGTTCGTCAAGCAAGTCGCCCCCGGCGTGGAGGAGTTGACCGACCGCCGGACCGAGGCGGGCCCGCGCGCCGGGGACTATCCCACCGGTTCCTGGGGCGACGAGTCCCGCGACTACCACCTCTGTGTGGCGGTGCCCGCGGCCGGCGTCGGGCAGGAGATGCTCGCCGCCCGCGTCTCCCTGGTGGTGCCCGCACCGGACGGGACGGCGCAGAGCCTCGGCGCCCAGGGGCTGGTGCGGGCCGTGTGGACCGACGACATGACCGCCTCCACCTCGATCAATCCCCAGGTGGCCCACTACACCGGGCAGGCCGAACTGGCACAGGTCATCCAACAGGGCCTGGACCTTCGCAAAGCGGGTGATCTGGATGGAGCAACGGCCAAACTGGGCCGGGCCGTTCAGCTCGCCGGTGTTTCGGGGAACGCGGATACTGCGAAACTCCTTGCGAAGGTGGTGGACGTGGTCGACGCCGCGACGGGTACTGTGCGACTGAAAGCGAAGGTCGACGAGGCCGACGAGATGACACTCGAAACCCGGTCCACCAAGACCGTTCGTGTGAAGAAGTGACGCGGGAAGACCGCACAGGACAGCGAGCCCGGCCCCTCGGGGTGGGAGAAATCCGGCCGCACCGGCCGGAGAAGGAGAGGGGGAAGCGCCGACATGCCGACCTGCCCGAACGGACACCAGTCGGGTTCCGACGACTGGTGCGAGGTGTGCGGTCACCGCATGGCCGGTGCCGTGCCTCCGCCTCCCCCGCCGCCCCCGGCCGGGGGCTACGGCTTCCCGCCCGCCCCGGGGCCCGGCGTGCCCGGTGGGCACCCGCGCCCGTCCGCCGTACCCGACTCCGAGCCGCAGCTCTGCCCGCAGTGCCGTACGCCCCGCGAGGGCGGCGCGCCGTTCTGCGAGGAGTGCCGGTGGAACTTCCTGACGAACACGGCGACCTCGTACACGCCGGCCGCGCCGCCGCCCGGTGCCGGCCCTCGTTTCCCGCAGCCGCCCGGACCGGGCTTCGGCGGTGACACCTTCGAGTACCAGGGCTCCCGGCCGTCCCAGATGAACCGGCCCGCCGAGCCGATCCCGCACGCCCCGCCCTACGGCACCGAGCCGCCGGGCCGCCCCGGCCCGCCGAACTTCGGCACCGAGCCCCCCGGCCGCCCGGGCCCGCCCAACTTCGGCGCGGACCCGTCCCGGCCGGTTCCGCCGCCGCCCGGCGCACCGGGAGCGCCCGGTGGTGCCCCGCAGGCCTACCAGCAGTCCGGCCCGCCGGCTCCGCCCGTGTTCCCGCAGGAGACGGGCGGCCTGCCGCGACGCGGCGTCGACGACGACTGGGTGATCTCCCCGCCGTCGGCCGGGGGCCCGCCCGGACCGGGCGCCCCGGGCCGTCCCGGTCCCGGCCAGGGGGGCGGCTACGGCTACCCGCAGCCGGGTGCCACCCAGGCCCCGCCGGGACCGGCCTTCCCGAACCAGCCGCAGCAGCCCGCGACCTGGACGGCGACGATCGGTCCGGACCGCGAGTACTTCATGGCGATGATGCAGCGCTCGGGCCCCGAGGCCGCGGGCCTGAACCTGCCCGCGTACTCGCCCGAGCAGCAGCGCACGCTCTCCGGCAACCAGGTCACCATCGGCCGCCGCCGGCACTCCACCGGCGACACCCCCGACATCGACCTGGCGGTCCCGCCGGAGGACCCGGGCGTCTCGCACCAGCACGCGGTGCTGGTCCAGCAGCCCGACGGCAGCTGGGCGGTGGTCGACCAGAACTCGACCAACGGCACCACGGTCAACGGCTCGGAGGACCCCATCCAGCCCTTCGTGCCGGTCCCCCTCCAGGACGGCGACCGCGTGCACGTGGGCGCGTGGACGACGATCACGATCCGACGCGGCTAGCGCCGCCCGGCTCGCCCGGATCACTTCGGGGCCGGGGGTCCCTGGTACTGCCCGCTGCAAGGCAGGGGCCTGGGCCTCCGGTCCTCGTCCGGCCGTCTGAGAGCATGGACGGGTGAATGAGATCCGGCGTGGCACGCTTCAGGAGAAGACCTTCTACGAGCAGGTCGGCGGCGAGGAGACCTTCCGCCGGCTGGTCCACCGTTTCTACGAGGGGGTGGCCCAGGACCCCGAGCTTCGGGCGATGTATCCCGAGGAGGACCTGGAGCCGGCCGAGGAGCGGCTGAGGCTGTTCCTGATCCAGTACTGGGGCGGTCCGACGACGTACGGCGAGCGGCGCGGGCATCCGCGGCTGCGGATGCGGCACGCGCCCTTCCAGGTCGACCGGGCGGCGCACGACGCCTGGCTGCGGCACATGCGGGTCGCCGTCGACGAACTCGGCCTGTCTCAGGAGCACGAGCAGACACTGTGGAACTACCTCACGTACGCGGCGGCGTCGATGGTGAACACGCCCGGCTGAGCCGCCTCGCGGGAAGCTGAGTACCGGATTCCGGTCGTTCGGCGCCGGATTCCGATCACGATCCGGTCAAAGTCGGCCCACCACCGCTTACCCGCGCCGTGCTCCCTCTGACAACATCACCGAAAAGATCTGGACAACGGCAGGGGGAGCCGGGTGGCGGGGTTCACGGGATTCGTCCTGCTGCGGGCACGGGCGCACCGGCTGCCGCTGGCCGCCGCATTGCTCACCGTCCTGCTGACCACGGCGGTGCTGGCGACGCTCACCGCCTACTCGGGCGCGATCGGCGACGCGGCACTGCGCCACTCCCTGCGGGACCCGCGCAACGCCGCCGACACCACCCTGGTGGTCCGCGGCGAGACACCGTCCGGGGGGCGCGCGGCCGCCGACGCCGCCGTACGCGAGCAGGCCCGCAAGGCCTTCGACGGACTGCCGGTCACCGTGCGCACCCTGGTGCGCTCCGGCCCCTACGGTCTGCCGCTGTCCCTGCGGCCCCCGGTGAAACTCCCGCAGGCTTCCGACTCCGCCGGAGCGGGAGACGGCTCCGCCGAGGCGGGAGTCGCCTCCGCCGACGAGCCGGACCTGACGTACTTCGCGGCCCTGGACCCCACCCAGGTGCGGCTCGTCTCCGGACGCCTGCCCCGCGCGACGGCGACGGGTGACGTCGAGGTCGCGCTGCCGCAGACCGCCGCGCAGCGCCTCGGTCTGAAGGCCGGTGCCCGGTTCGCCCTCACCAACCGCCTCGGCGGCGGGACGGTCCACGCACGGATCACCGGGATCTACCGCCCCGCCCACGCCGACGCGCCGTACTGGCGGCTGGACGAGATGGACGGCCGGGGTGTCCGCAAGATCGGCTTCACGATGTACGGGCCGCTGCTGACCGATCCCGGCGTCGTCGACGGCGGCAGGGTGAGCGCGGGACAGAGCGCGTGGCAGGCGTCGGCGGACTTCTCCACGCTGACCACCGGGCGGATCGGGGCGCTGCGCGACGCGGTGCGCGAGAGCGCCGCGTCCCTGCGGAAGTCCACCGTGGTGAGCGGCACACCGGAGGTCACGAGCTCGCTGCCCGACGTCCTCGACCGGATCGACCGCTCCCTGCTCGTGGCCCGCTCGACCCTGCTGATCGCCGCGGTCCAGCTGGCGCTGCTGGCCGGCTACGCGCTGCTGCTCGTGGCCCGGCTGCTGAGCACCGAACGCGGCGCGGAGACACGCCTGCTGCGGGCCCGCGGCGCCTCCCGCGCCCGGCTCGCGGGACTCGCCGCCACGGAGGCGCTGCTGCTCGCCGTGCCCGCCGTGGCCTGCGCGCCGCTGCTGGCGGGGCCGCTGACCGGGCTGCTGGCCGGACAGGGCGCCCTGGCCCGGATCGGACTGCACCCGGACGTCATCGCGACCGGGCGTCCCGCGGTCTGGCTGGTGGCGGCGGCCGTGGCCCTCGGCTGTGCGATGGCGGTGACGCTGCCCGCGCTGACCTCGACGTTCGCGGCAGGACCGCGGTCCCGTCCGCTGCCCGCGCCGCTGCGCGCCGGCGCGGACCTGGGCCTGCTGGCGGTGGCCGGTGTGGCGTACTGGCAGCTGAGCCGGCACTCCTCCGGCGCGGTCGGCGGCGACCTCACGGGCACGCTCGGCATCGACCCGCTGCTGGTCGTCGCGCCCGCGCTGGCCCTGCTGGCCGGGACGGTGCTGACGCTGCGGCTGATGCCGCCGGTGGCCCGGCTGGCCGAGCGCCGCGCGACCGGGGGCCGCGGGCTGCCGGCCGCGCTGGCGGGCTGGCAGTTCAGCCGCCGCCCGATGCGCGGCGCCGGGCCGGTGCTGCTGCTCGTGCTCGCCGTCGCGCTGGGCATGCTGGCGATCGGTCAGGACGCCTCCTGGAACCGTTCGCAGGACGACCAGGCCGACTTCCGGGGGGGTGCGCCGGTGCGCGTGCTGGCCGCCGGCCAGGGGGAACTCGGCCGCACCGAGCAGTACGCGGCCGTCCCGCACGTACGCTCCGCCGCCCCCGCCGTCCGCGCCCCGCTGCCGCTGGCCGGCGACCGCACCGCGACCCTGATCGCGCTGGACACCGCGAACGCGGCGGACACGCTGCTGATGCGCAGCGACCTGGCGTCGCAGCCGGTGCCGTCGCTGCCGGCGGGGCTCGCGCCGAAGAACCCGACGGCGGGCCTGAAGGTGCCCGCCGGGACGGCCCGCCTGCGGCTGACGGCCGGCATGCGCGGCTCCGCCACGAGGATGCCGGTGGACCTGGCGGTCACCGTCGAGGACGACCGCGGTGCGCTGTACCACGTGCCGATGGGCACCCTGCCCGCCGACGGCCGCTCCCACCCCCTGGACCTGGACCTCCCCGCGGGCATCGGGCCCCTCACCCTCGTCGGCCTCGACCTGTCCCTGAGCCAGCCCTTCGACATCGCCGAGCGGCACCGCCTCACCGTCTCCGGGGCGACCGCCACCGGCACCGACGGGACCGTACGGCGCCTGAGCCCGCCGGCGGCCTGGAAGGCGGCCTCGGCCGTCAGCACCAACGCCTCGGCTCCCCCCGACGCCGCCCCGGCCAAGGCGGCCGTGACGTCCGCCCGCCCGCTGACCGTCACCTACGGCACCGGATACGTGCCGCACGAGCAGGTCCGGGCCTCGGGCACGGTGACGGTGCAGCTCCAGGTGGCGCAGCCCGCGCAGCCGGAGATCGCGGCCGTGGCGACCGACCGCTTCCTGGAGTCCACGAGCGCGCACGAGGGGCAGCGGGTGGACGTGACCGTCGCCGGCCAGAGCGTTCCGGTCCGGATCGTGCGTTCGGTACGGGCGCTGCCGACCACGGGCGCCGGCGAACAAGGCGGTTCCCCGGACGCCGCGCACGACGGCGGAGGTCTGCTGGTGGACCTGCGTTCGTACAACCGGCTGCTCCAGTCGGGCTCCGGCGACCGGGCCGCGCCCACCGAGTGGTGGCTGCGCACCGACGCCCACCGGTCGGCGGACGTGGCCACGGTCCTGCGGGCCCTGCCCGACGTCGACCCGGAGCAGGTGATCGTGCGGGACGAGATCGCCGACCAGTTGCGCGACGACCCGTTCGGCGCCGGGCCGGCCGCCGCCTTCACCGCGGCCGCCGTGGTCGCGGCGGCGCTGGCCGCCGTCGGCTTCGTGGTCGGCGCGGTCGGGACCCGGAGGGAGCGGGACGCCGAGTTCGCCGTCCTGCGCGCGCTCGGCACCCCGCGCCGCGAACTGGCCCGGACGCTCGCCGCCGAGCAGGGCGTGCTGGTGGCCCTTGCGGTGGCGGTCGGCGCGGCCCTGGGCGCCGTGCTGGCCCGTGCCGTGATCCCGCTGATCGTGCTGACCGGGCAGGCCACGAAACCGCTGCCGACCGTCCTGGTGGAACTGCCGGCCGCCCGGGTGGCCCTGCTGCTCGCGGCCGTCGCCGCCGCGCCGCTCGTCGTCACGGCGGTGCTGATCCTGCGCCGGCCCGACCCGGCGCTGTCCCTTCGAGACCGCGGAGGTGAGTGAGCTGAACGCCGTCACTCCCGCCTGGGTCCGGGTACGCCTGCGCACCGCGCCGGGTACCGCGGCCGCCCTCGCCCTGCTGGTCGCGCTGACCGCGTGCCTGGCGGCCGCGTTCCCCCGCGCGCTCGACCGGTACGAGAACGCCGGTCTGGTCCGGGCCATCGACCGGGCGACCCCGCCGCGCACCACCTTCACGATGTACGCCCCGTTGCCCGACTCCGGGGCCCCGGACCGGGAACGTGAGCAGGCACTGCTGCCGCCCGCCATGGGCCGGCAGCAGGCCAAGGTCCTCGACACCCTCCCGCACCCGCTGGTCGCCGACCCCGGCCAGTCGTCGTACGGGGTCATGAACACCACCAACCTCGCCGTCCCCGAGCGCTGGATCCCCTGGCCCAGCGGGCTGCCCGCGAAGATACGCCTGGTCGCGCCCAGCGGGCTGGCCGAGCACTCCTCGGTGCGCGAGGGCCGGCTGCCGCGGACGACCGGGCGGGTGACGGCCTCGACCACGCACGCGGAGGCCGCCGTGAGCGAGGAGACGGCCAAGAGCCTGCACATCAAGGTGGGTTCGGTCATCCACGTACCCGCCATGTCCGGCCCGCCGCTCGCGGTCCGCGTCACCGGCATCCTCACCCCGCGCGAGCCCGACGGACCCTACTGGGCCACCGCGCCGCTGCTGCGCACCCCGACCCTGGTGGAGGTGTTCTCGGACAGTCCCGTACCACCGAAGTACTGGCTCGGCGCCCTGCTCCTGCCGCCCGAGGCCGCCCCCGCCCTGACCGGCACCGCGGGGACCCCCTTGCGCTACTGGCAGGTGGCTCCCGACCCCCGCTCCCTGCACGCCCACGACCTGGAGAGCCTGAAGTCCGCCGTCGCGAGCCTGAAGTCCGGGCCGGGCCTGGTGCGCGTGCGTGCGGCCACCGATCCGGTCACACAGGTGGACAACGGCCTCGACGACGTCCTGCTGTCCTACAGCCGGCTGAGCTCCGGCATCACCCCGCTGGTCGCGGTCGCCGCGTTCGGCAGCGCGACGGTCGCCGCCGTGGTCCTGCTGATGGCCGGCGGCCTGGCGGCCGACCGCCGCCGCCTCGAACTCACCCTGCTGCGCGCCCGCGGCGCCTCCCTGCCCGGTCTGGCGGGCCGGCTGCTCGCCGAGACGGCGGTGGTCGCCGTGCCCGCCGGGGCGCTCGGGCTGGGTGCGGCCCTGCTCGCCGTTCCCGAGGGCCGGCCGGGTTACGCCGTGCTCGCGGCCGCCGTGGTCACCGTCGTCGCCTGTGCCGCGCTGCCGGTGCGCGCCGTGATCGCGCACCGCGCGGTCCGCGTCCACGGACCGCGCGAGGACACGGTGTCCGTACGTCCCTCCCAGCGCCGTACGGTCGCCGAGCTGACGCTGCTGGTGATCGCGGCGGCAGCGGTGGAGGCACTGCGGCGGTACGGTGTCGCGGGTTCGGCGCAGGACGCCGGCGCCTCGGACGGTTCCGGGGGCCAACTGGTGTCCCTGGCACCGGTGCTGGTGGGTGTGATCGCGGCCCTGGTGCTGGTCCGCCTGTACCCGTGGCCGCTGCGCTGGCTGACGCGTCCGGCCGGCCGGCTGCGCGGGGTGGTGGGCCATCTGTCCCTGGCCCGTGCGGGCCGTACGTCCGTCCCGGCGGTGCTGCCCCTGCTGGCACTGCTGACCGCGCTCACCACCGCCGCGTTCGGCGGCTCCGTACTGGCCGGGGTGGCCGGGGCACGCGACCACGCGGCCCTCCTCGCCGTCGGCGCCGACGCCCGCGTGGAGGGCACCGAACCGCTGCCGGACGGGCTGTCCGACCGGGTCCGCCGGACACCGGGCGTGCGGACCCTCACCGAAGTGAGCATGGACTACCAGGCCAAGACGGAGACGAACGCGCGGATATCCGTGGCGGGCGTCGACCCCGCGGCCTACGCGTCCCTGGCCGGACGGACCGGGCTCGGCGCCTTCCCCGAGGAGCAGTTGCGGCGGCAGGCCGCCGGCTCCGGGGGTGCGCTGCCGGCGCTGGCCTCCCCCTCGGTCGCCGAGAAGTACGGCACCCGCCCGATCCCGCTCGAACTCGGCGACGGGACCGAGGTGAGCATCCGGATCGCCGTCGTCCGGGACCGGACTCCGGCCGTCATCGGCACCAACTTCCTGGTCGTGGACCGGGCCGGGCTGAGCCGCGAGAAGGCCCGAACGAGCATGCTGCTGCTGACCGGCGACCACCTCGAGGCGGGCGCCCTGCGCCGGGCGGCGGGCACGGACGCGTCCGTGACGACGCGGGCCGCGGAACGCACCCAGTACGTCGACTCGCCCCTCCAGTCCGGCGCCGAACGCATCTACACGGTGGCGGTGGCCGCCGGCGCCGGCTACGCCGTACTGGCGCTGCTCCTCGCCCTGCTGCGCGCCGCGCCCGAGCGGGCCGCGCTCCTCGCCCGCCTGCGCACCATGGGCCTCACCCGCGCGCAGGGCCGCCGTCTGCTCGTCCTGGAGTCCCTGCCCCAGGCGCTGCTCGCCGCGGCGGGCGGGGCGCTGACGGGCTGGGCGACCGTCCTGCTGCTCTCCCCCGGCATCGACCTGACGGCCGTCGCGCTGCCGCCGTCGGCGATGTCCGACGGCGCCAACGAGTTGCGGACCGACCCGCTCTCACTGGCCCTGCCGGCCGTGGCCGTGCTGTTGCTGACGATCGGGATCGCCCTGGGCCAGGCGTGGTGGACGGGACGCAGGGGGTCGGTGCGGGAACTGAGAGCGGGGGACGCGAGATGAATCCACCGGACGACCGCCACAGCCGCAGTAGCCGCCGTAGCCGCCGCGCAGGAGAGCCCCGATGACGACGAACCCCACCCTGGCCGACCTGGCCGAGCGCGCCACCGCGAGCCGCACCCGCCCGGCCTACGGCCACGACGCGGTGATCAGCTGCGACCGCCTGGTCCGCATCTTCACCGCCGACGGCGTGGAGGTCCAGGCCCTCCAGGGCCTGGACCTGCTGGTCCGCGAGGGCGAGCTGATGGCCCTCGTCGGCGCCTCCGGCAGCGGCAAGTCCACCCTGATGAACATCCTCGCCGGGCTGGACACCCCCACGGCGGGCGCAGCCCGGGTCGGGGACCACGACCTGCTCGCCATGACCGCGAAGGACCGTCTCCGCTACCGCCGCGAGGTCGTCGGCTTCGTCTGGCAGCAGACCTCCCGCAACCTGTTGCCGTACCTGACGGCGGCGCAGAACGTGGCGCTGCCCATGCAGTTGTCCGGCGACCGCGGGCGGAGCCGCCGCGCGAAGGCCGAACGCGCCGTGGAGCTACTGGAGTTGCTGGGGGTGGGTGACTGCCGGGACCGCCGCTCGCACCAGATGTCGGGCGGCCAGCAGCAGCGTGTGGCGATCGCGGTGGCCCTGGCCAACAACCCCGCGGTGCTGCTCGCCGACGAGCCCACCGGCGAACTGGACTCCCACACCGGTGAGCAGATCTTCGCCGCCTTCCGCACCGCCAACGAGCGTCTGGGCACGACCATCGTCATCGTCACCCACGACCAGACGGTCGCCGGCGAGGTCCGCCGCACGGTCGCCATCCGCGACGGCCGCACCTCCACCGAGGTGCTGCGCCGCAGCGAGGTGGACGCGGCGACCGGCGACGAGACGCTGGTGAGCCGCGAGTACGCCATGCTCGACCGGGCCGGCCGTCTGCAACTGCCCGCCGAGTACACGCAGGCCCTGGGGATGCGCGACCGGGTGGCGCTGGAGCTGGAACCCGACCACATCGCGGTGCGGCCGGACGACAGCGAGGGGAGCTGAGCGCCGCTCGCGTTCAGCGGACGCTGACGTCCAGGGCGCCGAGTCCGGCCTCCGCCCGCCGTACCGCGATGGATCCGTACGGGGTCCGCAGCCGCAGCCACGTCCCCGACGACAGCAGCGCGAGGTCCTCCTCGCCGGAGGCCGCCGGGGGCCGTGCGGGGTCTCCCTCGGCGGCGGGGGGCCTGAGGAACCGCAGCGACTGCGCCGCGTGCACGGCCCGCACGGGCAGCTGGGTCTCGCCGACCAGCCGGGACCAGATCTCCCGCCCGATCCGGTCGAGTTCGGCGCGCGTGCGGTGCTCCTGTGCCAACTCCTGCGTACGGGCGCGGAATTCGGCGACCGCGGCGGCCACCGTCGCGCCCAGCGCGCCGGCCGGGGGCAGCCCGGGCTCCGTCCGCCAGCCGCCGCGCGGCGGCAGGACACCCGCCCACGGCGGCCCGGTCACCGCCGCGGGGACGGCGGCCGTGGCCGCCGACTCGTCGACGGACTCCAGCAGTTCACCGGCGGAGACGGTCACGTCGAGGGTGGCGTCGGGATCGTTCCGGTACGGCTCGGCGAGCCGCACCGCGCGCACCGCGAGCACCTCGAAGGACGCCGGCCGTCCGAAGACGGCGAGCGCGGTGCCCGCCCCCTGGAGCCGCACCGCGGCGGAACGGTCGTAGTGCAGCAGCCGGGAGAGGAAGGCGGCGAGGTCCGCCGCCTCCGTCCCGTCGGCGAGGTGGAGGACCGTCATGCGGCGACGGCCTCCTCCTTGTCGCCCGCGTCCGCGGCGTCGTCACCGGTACCGGCGTCGTCGGTGTACTCCTGGAGGAAGTCGCGCTCCTCCGCGGTGATCCGGCGCGGACGCTGCGCCTCGAAGTCGAACGGCACGATCACCGTCGAGGCGCGGACGTAGATCTGGTCGCCGTCCTTGACCTCGTAGCCGAGGGTGAAGGACGCCGCCCTGATCTCGGTGACCCACAGCTCGATGTCCACCGGCGCGTGCCGGTGGACGAGCTGGCGCTTGTAGTCGATCTCGTGACGCGCCACCACGGACCCCTGCTTGAACTCCTTGTCCGGGCGGAACAGGAAATCGATGCGCGCCTCCTCCAGGTAGCGGAGGAACACCACGTTGTTGACGTGGCCGTACGCGTCCATGTCCGCCCAGCGCAGCGGGCAGCGGTAGATGTGGCGCATCTGCTTCGATCAGCCCCGGGTCAGCTTCTTGTAGGTGGCGCGGTGCGGCCGGGCGGCGTCCGGGCCGAGCCGCTCGATCTTGTTCTTCTCGTACGACTCGAAGTTGCCCTCGAACCAGAACCACTTGGAGTCGCCCTCGTAGGCGAGGATGTGCGTCGCCACGCGGTCCAGGAACCACCGGTCGTGGGAGACGACGACGGCGCAGCCGGGGAACTCGAGCAGCGCGTTCTCCAGGCTGGACAGGGTCTCGACGTCGAGGTCGTTGGTCGGCTCGTCGAGGAGCAGCAGGTTGCCGCCCTGCTTCAGGGTGAGCGCCAGGTTGAGGCGGTTGCGCTCACCGCCGGAGAGCACGCCGGCGGGCTTCTGCTGGTCCGGGCCCTTGAAACCGAACGCGGACACGTACGCCCGGGACGGCATCTCGACCTGGCCGACGTTGATGTAGTCCAGCTCGTCGGAGACGACGGCCCACAGCGTCCTCTTCGGGTCGATGTTCTCGCGGCTCTGGTCGACGTAGGAGATCTTGACCGTCTCGCCGACCTTGATGCTGCCGGAGTCCGGCTGCTCGAAGCCCTGGATCATCTTGAACAGCGTGGTCTTGCCCGCGCCGTTCGGACCGATGACGCCGACGATGCCGTTGCGCGGCAGCGTGAAGGAGAGGTCGTCGATGAGGACCTTCTCGCCGAAGGCCTTGCTGAGGTTGTTGACCTCGACGACGATGCTGCCCAGGCGCGGGCCCGGCGGGATCTGGATCTCCTCGAAGTCCAGCTTCCGCATCTTCTCGGCCTCGGCGGCCATCTCCTCGTAGCGGGCCAGACGCGCCTTGGACTTGGCCTGCCGCCCCTTGGCGTTGGACCGCACCCACTCCAGCTCGTCCTTGAGCCGCTTCTGCCGCTTGGCGTCCTTCTGGCCCTCGACCTTGAGGCGGGTGGCCTTGGTCTCCAGGTACTTGGAGTAGTTGCCCTCGTAGCCGTGGAGGCGACCGCGGTCCACCTCGCAGATCCAGCCGGCGACGTTGTCCAGGAAGTACCGGTCGTGGGTGACGGCCACGACGGTGCCCTCGTACTTGGCGAGGTGCTGCTCCAGCCAGTTCACCGACTCGGCGTCGAGGTGGTTGGTGGGCTCGTCGAGCAGCAGCAGGTCGGGCTGCTCGAGCAGCAGCTTGCACAGCGCGACACGGCGGCGCTCACCACCGGAGAGGGTGGTGACGGGCCAGTCGCCGGGCGGGCAGCCCAGGGCGTCCATGGCCTGCTCGAGCTGGGCGTCGAGGTCCCACGCGTTGGCGTGGTCGAGCTCCTCCTGGAGCTTGCCCATCTCGTCCAGCAGCGCGTCCGAGTAGTCGGTGGCCATCAGCTCGGCGATCTCGTTGAACCGGTCGAGCTTGCCCTTGATCTCGGCGACGCCCTCCTGGACGTTCTCCAGGACCGTCTTCTCGTCGTTCAGCGGCGGCTCCTGCAGCAGGATGCCGACGGTGTAGCCGGGCGACAGGAACGCGTCACCGTTGGACGGCTGCTCCAGCCCCGCCATGATCTTCAGCACGGTCGACTTGCCGGCGCCGTTCGGACCCACGACGCCGATCTTCGCCCCCGGATAGAAGCTCAGGGTGACGTCGTCGAGAATCACCTTGTCGCCGTGCGCTTTGCGCGCCTTGCGCATGGTGTAAATGAACTCAGCCAAGAGAAACCGTCCGGCAGCTTGAAATCAGGCAGTGGGCAGATACACCCCATCTTGCCGTACCGCCACCCCTGGGAGGAAACGCGTACGGCCAGGGGGCTGTGACCTGGGGTTTCGCCTGCCGCTCGGTGGAGCGGCTCCGGGCGGGTACTGCTGTCCACGGTGCGAGGTGTGCTTACGCCTGTTCCAGGGCGTCGCCGAACTCGCGGAGGGTTTTGCCGCGGTGGGTGCGGGCCAGTTCGTGTCCGACGGCGATGGCGAGCGCGACCGGCCATTCGACGAGGTCGAACGCCGTGAGGAGGCCGAGGCCCGCCAGGTAGGCGAGCTGGTCCCGCGGTGGCAGTTCGAAGCGGAGACCGCCCAGGGAGACGGTCACCGAATCACCCGAGACGACCCGCTCGGCCGCGGCGCGGGCGCCGTGGGGCTTCGTGATCGGAACCGGCGCGCCGGCAGGCGCTGTGTCGGAGTCTGTCCTGCTCGCGCGCACGGTCATGTCACATCCCGTTCAACCGCCGGTGCCGGGCATCCGCTCGATGCCCCCCTCCACGCTAGGTCAGTTCCCGGCGCTCTTCCTCTTGTGGACGATGCTCAGTGCCGTGGCCCCCAGAACCAGCAGGCTGAGACCGATGGCGGCGATCAGCGGGGTGGTGCCGGCGCCACCGGTCTCGGCGAGGTTGGGATTGGCCGAGGTGTCGCCGCCCGCCATGACGGGGGTGGGTTCGCCCACGGTCTGGGTCACGGTGCCGCTCGGGCTGCCCTGGGTGCGGCAGTCGAGGACGCCCGCGAAGCGCTCCGCGTGGCCGCCGGGGCCCGTGATCGCGAAGTCGTACGCCTGGTCCTCCTGGAGCGGGATCGTGATCGTCTCGGAGGCGCCCGCGGCGATGCTGTACCGGGTGTCCATGAGCTCGAAGTCGAACGGCTCGTCGCCCTTGTTGGCCACGGTGATGTCCAGGGCGCCCTTGGCGCAGTTCTTCACCGCGGACAGGGCGGGTATCGCGCCCGTGGAGGCCCAGGTCGCGCCGCTGGTGGCGGCGACCGTGGACTCGCTGGAGCCGGCCAGGATCTGGGTCTGGCTGCGGCTGTCGGAGGCGAAGGCGCGGCCGACCGGCACCGTGGTGGAGGCCTGCGCGGTCAGCGTCGCAGAGCCGTCCCCGGCGTCCTCGGGCACGTCGAAGAACACCCGGCTGCCGTCCCGGGCGGACGTGATCTCCTCGCCGTCCTTGCCGACGATCCGCACGCCGCTGGTGGCGGCGCCGACCGGAGGCGTCAGGGTCACGATGTCCGCGTTGGTGTGCACCGTCACCGGGCCGAGCCGCTCGCCCGGGTGGCCGGAGACGGCGGGCGGGTCGAGGGTGAGCGAGGCCCGCGGCTCGGGCAGGTCGCCCGCGCTCTTCTCCAGGTAGTCCGCGAGCTTCTCGGCCCGCGGGTCGACCGCGTCGACGTCCGCGCCGTCGGAGTAGCGCCAGATGGCCACCTGGGTGCCGGCCGCCGCGTCCTGCTCGGTGAGGTTCCCGACGCCGGCCTTTTCGGCGAGCGCCGCGAGATCGTTGACCTGCGGGTAGGAGTTCTGCAGGATCCAGCGGATCTTCCCGGCGTTCTTGTTGCCGGCCAGGGAGGTGCCGCTCCAGGGCGTCTCGTGGTACTTGGCGTCCCGCTGCGTGGGGTTGTGCACGTCGATGCAGTACGTCTGCAGGGTCCCGCCGCCGTCGACGGACATCTCGAACAGGCCCGCGGAGACCTGGTGGTCGCCGCCGTCGTCATGGATGACGGCGGCGCCGTAGGTCTTCAGACTGCCGATGGTGGCGGTCGCGCCGCCCGGACTCTGCGGCATGCCGTCGGCGGCGGCCGGGCCGGCGGCGGTCATCAGACCGGCGGCGACGAATCCGGAGACCAGGGTGGCGGCGGCGAGCCGAGCCGCGCCCCGCCTGCGCGCGGACGGCGCAGAGTAAGCACACACAGAAATCCCCTTCGAGCAGGACCCTTTGACGTGGGGGTGCGGTCCCACCAGCAGAATCTTCAAGCCCAGTGACAAGCCCAGAGAGCTGTGTCCGGCATCCTATGGAGCCCGCGCACCCGGACTTCGCTGTCGTATCGTCAGATCGCTGATCCGAATCGCAATCGTTATCACCAAGATCACCTCAGCGCGCCGCCGCGGCCGGTTCCGGCTCCTGCGGGGACCCGGTGTCCGAGGGAGCCGTCTCCCACGCGGGCTCCGGTTGCGGAGGCGGACTCGCCGCCTGCGGCTCCGCCCTGACGGTGCGCCGGAAGGCCGACGTGCCCCGCGCCAGGTCGTGGCCGATCGCCAGGGCGTCGATGTCCGCCGAGGTCCGGCTGGTGCCGTCGCGGGTCTCCGAGCGCACCTTCAGCCGGCCCTGCACGATGACGGGGTCGCCCACGGTCAGCGAGGCCGCCGCGTTGGCGGCGAGCTGGCGGTTGGCCCACACCGTGAAGAAGTTGGTGTGGCCGTCCGTCCAGACACCCTTCTCCCGGTCCCAGTAGCGCGAGGTCACCGCCAGCCGGAACCGCGCCGAGGCGCCCGAGGGCAGCTCCCGGTGCACCGGCTGCGTCGCCACGTTGCCCACGGTGCAGACGATCGTCTCGTTCATCGTCGAAACCCCTCCCTCGCCCGGCCGCTCGGCGCGGGCGGACACGCGTACGGGCCCGTCCCGTACGGCTGCGTCTGTCGTGACGACCGCGTTCGTCGCGATCGCCGCGGAACCAGACTGCCTGCGTCCGGGCCGAGCCCGCCGAGCGCTGTGGACCACCGCCTGCCTGTGGAGAACTCCCTCACCCTTGCGGGTGAAGACCGCCCCTCGTCCGACTCACGGCTGAAGAGCGGCCTTCGTCCGGCTCACGGGCGAGGACCGCCCCTCATCCGGCCCCCGCTCCCTTCACCAGCGCGTATTGCTCCCGCACCTCGCGATATCGCAGGAGTTCCGCCGCCACCGGATCCAGCACCCGGGCCCGGCCGCACCCCGAGGCCGCCTCCCGTAGTCGGCGCTCGGCCTCCTGGCCGTACCGCCGTGCGGGTCCGCGCGCAGCGATCCGGCAGCTCCACTCCACGAGCGGCCCGCCCACGATGCCGGCCAGCATGAGCAGGACCGGAACCCCCAGGTTCGGCGCCATCACCCCGGCGATCTGGCCGACCAGCCACAGACCGCCGGCCACCTGAAGGATCGTCATCGCCGCCTGGGCGAGGACCGCGACGGGCCACCAGCCCGGGCGCGGGGGCCGGCCCGGGGGCAGCCCGGCCCGCGCCGCCAGCTGGTCCAGCGCCTCGGGCAGCCCCTGCGCGCCGCGTACGGCGGCCTCGCGCACGGCCTGCGCCCACGGCCCCGGCATGCCGGCCGAGGCCTGGTCGGCCACCGTGCGCACCGCGTGTTCGACACGCTGACGCGCGGTGGCCTCCTCGTCCTGCTGGGTACGCAGCATCAGGCGCCCGGTGGGCGCCTCGTGCCGGCTCCGGCACCACCGCCACAGCCGCAGCCAGGGCGTCCCGCACGCCTTGTTGGCGTTGCGCAGCCAGGCACGCTCGGCCGCGTCGCCCGCGGCGGTGGCGCCCACCGCGTCCGCGAGCCGGGCCGCGAACTCCTCGCGCGCCTCCTCGCTGAGCCCGGTGTTCGACCGGGTGGCGTAGACGGGCCGCAGGCGCTGGGCCGCGGCGTCCACGTCGGCCGAGATCCGCCGCACCGCGGCTCCGCGCTCGGCCACGAACTGACCGAGCGCCTCGCGCAGCTCACCGACGCCCTGCCCGGTGAGCGCGGACAGCGCGAGCACGGTCGCGCCCGGATCGCCGTATTCGCCGAGGGCGATCCCGTCCTCGTCGAGCAGCCGTCGCAGATCGTCGAGGACCTGGTCGGCGGCCTCGCCGGGCAGCCGGTCGACCTGGTTGAGGACGACGAACATGACCTCCGCGTGGCCGGCCATGGGCCGCAGGTAGCGCTCGTGGAGGACGGCGTCCGCGTACTTCTCCGGGTCGACGACCCAGATGACGGCGTCGACGAGCCGCAGGATGCGGTCCACGTGCTCGCGGTGCTGCACCGCCGCCGAGTCGTGGTCGGGCAGGTCCACCAGGACCAGGCCGCGCAGTTGCGGGTCGCCGTCCTGCGCCTGCACCGGGCGCCTGCGCAGCCGTCCCGGGATGCCGAGCCGGTCGATGAGACTGGCCGCGCCGTCGCTCCAGCTGCACGCGATGGGCGCCGCGGTGGTCGGCCGCCGTACGCCGGTCTCCGAGATGGCGACGCCGGCGAGGGCGTTGAAGAGCTGGGACTTGCCGCTGCCGGTGGCGCCCGCGATGGCGACGACGGTGTGCTGCCCGGAGAGCCGGCGCCGCGCCGCCGCCTCGTCGAGGACGCGGCCCGCCTCCGCGAGCGTGGCGCTGTCCAGCCGGGTGCGGGACAGGCCCACCAGTTCGCGCAGCGCGTCGAGCCTGGACCGCAGCGGTCCGTCGTACGCCAGCGGGGGCACGGCCGACTGCCGGGAGGGCCGGGGCTCCACGGGTACGAGTTCGGCGGCGGCCGTCTCGCTGACGCGGCGCGCGATCAGCCCGTCGTCCCAGGCGCCCTCGGCGTCCGTACCGCTCGCTGCGTCGTCGTCCGTCGCGCGCGCGTCGTTGTCGTCGTGCTCCACGCGCGCGTGGGCGACGGCGGCCTCCTTCGCCATGCTGACCTGCCCGGTGACCGGCTGGTCGGAGGCCGCCGTCCCGGGGAGCCGGTGGTTCTCGGCGCCCCCGGGCGGCTCGGCGTCCCCGGCCTCAGGGACGCCCTCGGCGCCATGGCCGGCCTCGGTGCCGTGGCCGTCCTCGGACCTGGCGTCCGGCGCCCGGTCCCGGATCCAGGTCTCTCCGCGCGTCTGCTGCCCGCCGGCCCTTCCGTCCGCCCTTCCGTCCGTCTCCTGGTCCGTCAGGACGGTGCCCTGCGTCTGATCGGTGTGTTCCGTTCGGTCCTGGTCAGTGACGGCGGTCACCGGTCACCTCTCCTTCAGCAGTACGGACAGCGCGGCGATGAGTTCGGCCTGGGGCTCGGCGCGCACGTCGAGGGCGTCGAGCGGGGCCAGACGGCGCTCGCGCTCGACGTGGATCACCCGGTCCAGGTGTTCGTTCAGAAGGCGCCCCGCGCGGTCGCGCAGCCGCAGCGCCCCGTGCGCGCCGATCCGCTCGGCGAGCCCCTCTCCCGCGGACCTCGCCCGGCGTCCTCCCAGCAGCCCGGTGGCGGCCAGGGCGGCGACGACCTCGGCGTCCGGCGCGATGCTGCGGTCCAGCCGGCGTACCTCGTCATCGGCGAACTCCTCCAGCTCCCGCCGCCAGCGCCGTACGGCCAGGCCGATGCGGTGCTCGGCGCTGTCCGACACTCGGTCGCGGCCGGCGAGCTCCGGCGCCGTGGCGGCCTGCTCGTGCCGCCAGGCGTCGTCCACGCGCTCGTCGGCGGCGGTGACGGCGCACAGCAGCAGGGCGGCCAGGCTCTCCACGAGCGCGTCGAGCAGTTCCCCGGCGGTGCAGTCCAGGGGGAAGGCGCGCCACCTCTTCAGGGCGTCACCGGCGAGCACCGCTCCGGCCTGGAGCCGTCCCCGCACGCGCGTGTGCTCGCTGTCGAAGGCGGTCTCGACGGCCGAGGTCAGCCGCAGCGCGGCGGCGTACTGGGCGGCGGTGGCACTGGCCAGCTCGGGCATCCGGGACTTCAGCGAGTCGAGGAGGCCCTGTGCCGTGCGGGCCATGGCGTACTCGCGGGCCGCGGAATCCTGGGTCTGGTGCACCAGCCAGGTACGGAGCTGTGCGACGGCGGAGGCGGGCAGCAGGCCACCGCCCCAGGCCGACTCGGGCAGCTCCGGCACGGTGAACCGCGGTACCTCGCCGAGTCCGGCCTTGGTGAGCAGCGCCCCGTACTGCCGGGAGACCTCCGAGGCGACCTGGTGCGGCACCCGGTCCAGCACGGTCACCAGCGTGGCGTCGTACTCCTTGGCCGTGCGCAGCAGGTGCCACGGGATCGCGTCGGCGTACCGGGCGGCGGTGGTGACCATGACCCAGATGTCCGCGGCGCACATCAGCTCGGCGGCCAGGACACGGTTGTCGGCGATCAGGGAGTCGATGTCGGGGGCGTCGAGGAGGGCGATTCCGGGGGGCAGGGTGTCGACGGTCTCCACGCGCAGCACCCTGGTGGGGGTGTTCTCCTGCATCAGCAGGTCGTCGCCGGCTCCGGGGTCGCCCCTGGGCACCCACACGCGCGTGAGGTCCGGCAGTACGCGCATGCCACTGAACCAGTGATGGTCCTCCGGATGGCAGACCAGCACCGGTGTCCGGGTGGTCGGCCGCAGCACGCCCGCCTCGCTGACCCGCTGTCCGACGAGCGAGTTGACGAGAGTGGACTTCCCGGCGCCTGTCGACCCCCCGACGACCGCCAGCAACGGCGCTTGGGGCCTTCTCAACCGGGGCACCAAGTAGTCGTCTAGCTGTGCGAGCAGTTCGTCGCGGTTGGCACGCGCGCGTGGAGCCCCCGCCAGGGGCAGCGGGAAGCGTGCGGCGGCGACACGGTCTCGCAGGGCGGAGAGTGCGTCGAGCAGCTGAGGCCTTACGTCCAAGGTCACCACATGCGAAGAATGCCCAATTTTAGGGGAATTCTGAAGCATATGAGCATGTCTGCGCGCCGATTGGACACAACGGACGGAAGGGATGACTGGGACGCGGGTACAGTCCAGGCATAACGAGTGCACAACACCAGGTGCGCCGGGCGTCAAAAGCGGTGCACGATTCGTACCCGCCTGCGATTATCAGGACCGCTTCACTGAACCTCCACATTGAGCCACGGAGGCGAAGCAACCGGGACATGGATCGGGGAGCCCTATCCTTGTCCCCGGCGATGTCACGGACCCGCCCGCACCCGGGCACCGCGACAGAGGCCACCACACCTGGCCCCCGTAGCTCAGTGGATAGAGCAGGCGCCTTCTAAGCGCTTGGCCGCAGGTTCGAGTCCTGCCGGGGGCGCACACACCCAATGACCAGCGGAAACGCTGGTCATCTTTATTTCTGGCTCAATGCACATCGCTCTCACACCAAGCGCCTTGACTGTCCACGATCGTGGGCGTCATGGTGGGCCCATGGCAGATGAGCGGTACAACATCGGGCCGATGGCGGCCTCATGGCTGCGCGCCCTCAAGTCCGAGAACAAGTCCGACAACACGATCCGTATCTACGGAAACGCCACGCGACAGTTCGGCGAGTTCCTGCTCAACGAGGACGACGGATATCACCCGATTGCCGACGAAGAAGGCAATCCCGGCCGCCCCGCACCGACCGATCTCGACGAGGTCCACCGCGAGCACGTGCAGGCGTACATCGCCGCCACGATTGCGCGCACCTCGCCGGCGAACGCGCACCAGCACTTCCGGGCGCTGAAGACGTTCTTCAACTGGCTCGTCGACGAGGAGGAGATCGACCGCACCCCCATGCGGACGATGAAGCCGCCGACCGTCACCGAGAAGGAGGTGCCGGTCATCCCGGAGGCCGACCTCGTCAAGCTGTTCAAGACGTGCAAGGGCAAGACGTACGCCGACCGGCGCGACACGGCGATCCTGCTCCTGTTCCTCGACACGGGCGTCCGGCTCAGTGAGCTGACGGACCGCCGGGTCAGCGACCTCGACCTCGACCTCAAGGTGCTGCGCGTCCTCGGCAAGAAGGAAAAGTGGCGCTCGGTCCCCTTCGGGGCCACGGCGGCGACCGCCCTCGACCGGTATCTGCGGGCTGCGGCGAAGCACAAGGGCAAGGCGCTCGACGAGGACATGTGGCTGTGGTGGGGCGACCGCGGGCAGAAGGGGCACCGGCTCACCGTCTGGGGTGTGGGGACGATGCTCGAGCGCCGCTGCGTTGAGGCGGGGATCGAGCACATCCACCCGCACCAGTTCCGACACACGTTCGCGCACCTGTGGAAGGTGAACGGCGGCAACGAGGACGACCTGATGCGCATCACGGGGTGGTCGTCCCGTCAGATGCTGTCGCGGTACGCGGCGTCGGCCGGCGCCGAGCGGGCGCGGTCGGCGCATGCCCGGCTGTCGCCTGCTGACCGGCTCCGCTAGATGGAACTCTGCCCCGGCTCCGGTTCGTGTCGGCGAACGGGTGCCGGGGCACGCCTGTGCGGCTGGGCGATGCGCTACTGCAGCCGCCGCACTTTCATGGCTCCGACAAGGCTCGGCAAACGCAGACACAACAGCGCGAGCGCCGCAGCCTCTTCTATCTGCTGAGGATCATGAGCAAGCCGGACATGCGTCCCGTAGTCGCGGTACATGACGGGCACGCCGCGGTCGAGTTCGGCTTGCTCCACCCGCACTTCTGTCACGTGACCCCCTGTTCCCGCACGGCGATTTCGGACAGCGTGAATCGGACGTGCGTTCGACACGCGCGAGGCACGATCACTGTACGACGCAGCGAGCGGTAAACACAGGGCGTATCACCAGCAACAGTGGGTCACTGGATCACCAGAAAAGAACAGGTTAAACGCCGTCTCAGCGAACGTCACCCGTTCGGGGGACCTCCTCGGCCTCTTCGCTCTCCCACCGTTCCGCTACGGCGCGGGCCTTGTCAGCCGGGGTGTCCTCTGCGCCGATGACCCGGATGAGCTTCGCCGGCGCACCGTGCGACAGCTCGGCGTCCGTGTATCCGATGATCTGCAGGTGCGCGGCGGCTGCGACGACTTCGCGGTCGAGCCCGAGACCGACGGCCAGGGCGGACACGAGCTGCGGCGTGATGTCGTACCCCTGGTCCGCGATGATCTTTGCAACGAGGCTCTTGCTCGGCGACCAGCCGCTTTCTGGGTCCACAGCCTGGACGGCGAACTCTCTCGTGGACATGCGGCGCCCTCTGCCGACATGCGCCTTCATGAGCTCCGTGAGTGCGTCTCGCTGCTGCGGCATCCCTCCGCCTCTCTAGACACTGCGGTCCACACCCATGTTCGGATGCGCGCATGAAATTGCAGGTCAGGGTGTGCAACCTTTTTCGCCTGGCTGACATTGTCCACGATCAAGGGCAGTCGCGGGAGCCGGGGTTGAAGGTACGGCCGATATTTGACCCAAGGACAAGCTGCCCACGATCGTGGACACCGCTCAAGCGGTGTGCTGTACTGGACCTGTCCACGATCGTGGGCAGCAAAGCGGAGGCGCATCCATGACCCATGCCCAGCGATATCTGACCGACAGCGACGTGCTGCGCGGGCTGATGCGTCGGGCGCCTGGCGGCGGCTCACTGGAAATCCGGAAGCTCGCCGACGCCGTCGGCGTCTCGAAGAGCAAGATCGGCGCCCTGCTGTCCGGAGAGCGACCTTCGGTCACAGAGGACGTTGCCGAACGCATATGCGAGGTTCTCGACGTCCGGCGCGACGCTGTTTTTTACGACCCACTGCCCACGCCCATGGGCGTGGGCAACGACCAGGAAGGAGCACAAAGTGGACACGAACGAGCGGACGATGCAGCTCCGGCTCGCCGCGCACATGAGCTGGGCGAACACGACGGACCGGTCGGCCCGTACCGCCGCCGCCCGGCGCGCTAGCCACCACACCCGGTTCCTCGACATGGCGCGCGAGAAGAACCCCGACGCGACCGAGGCCGAGCTGCTCAAGCTCGCCGCGTCGCTGAAGAAGGCCCACTACCAGCAGCTCGCGCTCAAGTCGGCGCAGGCCCGCCGCATCAAGCGGGAGCTCGCCAACCAGGAGCGCTCCCGCCAAATCGAGCGGGAGCTCGCCGCGCACGCCAGCGGCAACGCCGCGTAATCCCCATACGCCGAGGGGCCGCTCCGACTGTGCCGGCCTGAGCAGCCCCAACGACTCGGCGACCCCTTCACCCAAGGAAGAAGGTCACCTTGACCACCGAGATTACCGAACAGACCACCCCCACTAACCCGCTCCGCACCGCGTACCTGGCCGCGGCCGCGCTCGTCGCTCGCCTCGTCGACCAGGTGGAGGTCATCCCGGACACGGCCGAGGCCCGCCGCGAGCTCGGCACCGACACCTACGGCGCCCGCCTCCACTTCGGCACCGGCCTCGCCGCCGGCCGCGGGGTCCTCGAGACCGCGGCCATCGTCGACGCCGAGGTGACCCGTGACGACGTCCGCGACGGCGTCGTCTGGATCGAGGTCCACACCACGGTCGACGGGATCCCCCTGATCGCCCGCGCTTTGACGAACACCGCCGACGCCGACGAGCTCCTGGCCGCCGGCGACACGGCCGAGGACCCGGAGACGACGCAGCCGATCCCCACCGTGAGCACGTCCCCCACGGCCATCACGGTCCCGGCCATCTTCGCCGTCCGCCCCCTCGCCACCATGAAAGCCACCGCCACGGGGACCGACGCGTGAGCCGGGCCCTGCAGCACCAGCTGCACAGCATCCTGCAGACCGCGACCGCCACCCTCGACCTGCCCCTCGACACCGGGCACCTCGAGCGCCTGGCCGTCGAGGTCACCCCGGCCATCGCCGCCCTGCGCGCCGAGACCCGGGCCAGCGTCGAGGAGAACGCGCCCATCCGCTGCGCCCTCACCGGGCGGGTGAACGAGGCGGCCGGCGTGCGGACCACCGAGTACGCCGGCTGCATCTCCCGCATCGACATCGACGTCGACGAGGACTCGCCCGCGGCCCAGCTCGCGGCCGAGCTGCGGGGGCGGCAGCCGGACGTCATCGCCACCGACGTACCCGACGCCACGTACCTGGGCCTGACCGTGAGGCCGCAGTCCTGGCGTGCCTGGCAGTGGTGGCTCGACAAGCTGAACGTCGCCCCCGAGGCCGTGACCCGACAGCACGACACCACCTACGCCATGGGCGTGGTGGACAACGTCGTCGTCTCGGTGTGCGGGGACGGCGTGCCCAAGCTCCTCGAGCTCCAGGCCGCCGAGGGTGGTGACGCGGCATGAAGACGCACATCGCTCTGCAGGCGGCCGTCGTCACGATGCTCGTCGCCAAGCGACCCGCCCTCGCCCAGCTGCCCATCGACTGGCAGCTGAAGAGCGACGGCTCGATCTACATCGACATGGCCCTCCGCGCGGATGCCGCTCTCGTTCCGCAGGTTGCTGCCGAGCTGGCGCGCGCCATGCGGGGCGCCCGCGAGCACAGCTACGAGCTGCGGCAGGACGACGGCACGGTGACCCGGACCTTCCAGGTTGAGGGCAAGCCGTCGGGCGTGTCGGTGGAGTTCCTCGCCTGCCAGCGGGGTCTTCCTCTGGACGAGGCGGCCGTTCCCGAGAGTGGTGGCGGCGCATGAACGCGAAGCTGGTGAACGCCGCGGCGGGCGTGATCGCCGCCGCCATGGAGCAGGGCAAGACGACCCCGGCGAGCCTGGCGACCTCGTTGGACTCCGCGTGTCTGCTCCAGCCGCCGGAGACCGCCGCCGAGCTCGAGCAGCTGCGCGGCCGCGTCGCCGAGCTGGAGGCCCAGAGTGAGGCTCTCGCCGAGCGTCTCCGCGCGGGCCAGCGGTGGCAGCGAGGCCGCACCCCGGAGTTGGTCAGCGAGAACTTCGTCTCGCAGTCGGAGCTGCGGAGCATCTTCGACATCCCGCTGACCGCCCCCTGGGACGAGGACCCGTGCCACCCGTGTGGCTGCCCAAAGCGGTTCGACCGGCACGCCGCCGGCTGCCCGACGGCTGTCGCCGAGGCGGGTGACGCCCGATGAGGGTCATCGAGTGGCTCCTGTGGGCCAGCGTCGCGTGGTCCGTCTTCCTCATCTACTGCATGGCCGACCTGCCGACGCTGCTGTCCCAGTGGAAGCGAGGCCACCAGTGAGCGCTTCGAAGGCCGACCGCGAGGCCCGGCTGGCGCAGCTCCTCGACACCATCCGCACCTTCCCCGGCGAGCGGTGGACGGTCGGCCGTGTGGTGGAGCTGCGCCGGCTGACCGGCGGCCCCCGCCAGCGGAACACCGCCCGGTACGACATGGCCGAGCTCCACCTGCGCGGCCACCTCAACCGGCACGGGTCTGAGAACAACCGCTTCTACACCCTCAGAACCAGGAGAGGTGGCCGCTCGTGAGCCGCGCTTTTCGTCCCCGCCTACGCGAGACCAGCGAGGCCCAGAAGAAGGCCCGGCTGGCCTGGAACGCGGGCCTGACCGGCAAGGGCCGCCCGCCCGCGGAGCAGACGGTCATCGAGGCCTGCACCGTCGACGGCTGCGGAACCTCTGCCGTCGGCCGGCGCCCGCCGGTCGCGCGCATGGTCTCCGTCGCCGGTAGCGCGGACGGAGCGGCCGCGCACTGGTACTGCCCGGGCCGCTGCGCCGCGATCGCCCGGGCCCGCGCCGACATCCGCAGCATCCCGATGCGCCCGGGCGGTGCGGCCTGATGCCGTCCCGTACGGACATCGTCGCCGGCGTCCTGCGCTCGCCGGTCCTGCAGCGCCCGGTGCTCGCGCACGAGATGCGCGAGCACCTGGTGCAGGGGATCGACCCGCGCAGCACGCTGACGCGGTGGACGGCGACGGTGCCGCAGCTGGCGGAGGCCATCGACACCGCCCTGCGGGAGGCGGACCGCGAGGAGAAGGACATCCCCGCCGACAGCACCACCGCTCGGCACCAGGGGACGACGTCCACTGCTCGCGCGGACGCCACGACCGGGCACGCCCTCATCCTCCAGGCCGCTGGCCCCGACTTCATCGGCACCTGCCAGTGCGGGCGCCCCATCGGCCGCACCCCGCAGAACAAGCCCGTCGACGCCCTCGTCGGCCTGTGGGAGCGGCACACCACCTCAACGAGCTCGGACAACGAGGCCTGGGCCGGTGCCGTCGCCTCGCTTCCCCACCCGATCCCGAACGGAGCGTCATGACCGACACGTCTTGCGAGCAGTCGACTCGCCCGCTGGACCAGGTCCTCGGCCAGCCCGTCGTCACCATCCTCACCCGCGCGGACGAGGTGGAACTCGGCGACGCCGTCGACAGCCCGGCTGGCATCATCCGCGTCCGCGAGATCGTCCAGCGCCCCCAGTACTGGACCCTCGCCGGAGACCCGCCCGGCCAGGCCTTCCACGTCGCCTTCCACCCGAAAGGCGAGAGCCCCGCGCCTCGCACCCAGGTCATCCACCGCCGCAACTCCACGATTCGCGTCCGCCGGGGCGTGTCCCACTTCGGCCGGCTCACCGGGCACTCCAAGCACGTCACCTCCCACAACCCGGTCAAGCGCGGCATGTACACCCTCGTCGACGGCTACAACTCCGCCTGCTCCTGCGGCTGGAAGTCCTCCACCGTCCACAAGAGCAAGCACCGCGCCGGCGAGGCCTGGCTCGGCCACAAGGCCGGCCAGCTCACCGAGTCCACCTACGCCGCCAACAGCGCGCTGCTGCTCATCGCCACCGCCGAGGTCGTCCACCCGCAGCTGCCGCCCGCCCCCTGGTACTTCACCAACATCACCAGCGGCAGCCGCCACGGCCACGGCATCGCGACGGCAGACCTCAGGGACCTGCCCGCGGACCAGGCGCGTGCCGTCCTGGCTGCCTGGCGGCAGGTACCCGGCCTCACCGTCGACGAGGCCTACAGCTGGGACAGGGACGAGGGCGCCGGCGGGATCGTCCACACGTTGCGCGGGCCCCGCCGACGCCTGGCCGACATGCGCCTGTCCCTGGACGGCGAACGCGGCGAGCGGCTGATCCTGCAGGCCGCCTACGAGACCGACCTGACCGCCGAAGAGGTAGCGGCCAGCAAAGCGCCCGGCCTGGACTCCGGACCGGACTGGTGACTGGCGAGGACCGGCGCCCTGGCGTCGCCGGGGTGTGCGGGCACGTGGCCGGCCCGCACACCCCCGGCACCCGCCTCTACCCCTGCGGCTACCGGTGCGCCCTGCATACCCCGTCCGCCCTCGTCGGGCGGCTTGAGGCCCCGCCGGGCCCGGGCTGGCCCGTCCATCGCCAGCCCCCACCTGGCACCAACCCGGAGGACGCCGCCCCCACCGGCTCCGAGCATGAACAGGAAGAACCCGATGACTGTGACCGCACCGGCAGTTCCTCGCCCGCCGTCCCCCGCTGACCTCGCCCGCCGGCAGGGCCCCCGTCCGCCGGCCACCGGACCCAAGCCCGCGCCCAAGCCGAGGACCGACGCCGGGCCGCACTTCCCCGAGCCGGGACAGCCCTACCAGCCCCGCAAGCTCGGCCCCGAGGACGCCATCCGGCCCGGGAAGCTCACCAAGCAGGAGCACTTCCGCAGGTACTACCTCTTCGGTATGCGCACCACCAACCTGCCGGCGCACGCCCGCCTGGTCGGCCACGACCTGCTGTGGCGCGCCAGCCACGCCACCGGCCGGATCAGCGCCAGGCGGCAGCCCAGCAGGGAACGGCTGGCGCTCGCCACCGGCCTGACCACCGCTCAGGTCGACGTGGCCCTGCAGGTCCTGCTCACCCGCGGCTGGCTCCAGTCCCTCCGCCTGCCCGAGGGGCCTCGCGCCGGGCAGACCGTCCATTGCCTCGCGATCCCCGCCGGAGCCCTCGAGCGGATCCGCACCTGGATCTCTGAGCACCCGCTCGAGTCCTCCATCCGCTGACCACCAGACCGCGGGGCGGGCGCTGTCCATGCCGCGCCCGCCCCGCGCACCACTCCTGCGAAAAGAGAGCACCGATGGAAATCCGGATCACCGAGCCCAGCCGCGTCTTCCGCGCCACCAGCGGCGGGGCCGGCCTGAACGCCGAACACCGCTGCAGCGACGGCAGCCCCTACCTGTCGTTCCACCTGTTCAGCGAGCACGACGGCATCACCGAGGACATCGCGGTCCTCCTGCCTTCCTGCGTCGCTCCCCGCCTCGTCGGCGCGGCCCTCGCCTACCTGGAGGCGGCCCAAGGTGCCGAGGCGGGCGAGCAGTTCGTCCAGGCCCTGCTCGCCGCCCGGGACCAGTCTGCCCAGATGCTCGCTGCCGAGATGGCCGCGCGCGAGGCAGCGGCGGCTGCGTGCTGCGAGGCCGGCTACCGCACCCAGGGACGCGAGCACACCTGCCGCGGCACCCAGCCCAGCACCTGAAGCAGGCCCACCCAGCACGAAGCCCCGCACCAGCACGGTGCGGGGCCAGGAAAGAGAGGAGCGACGGTGTCAGGTCTTCGGGTTGGCGAGCACGCGCTCTTCACCCAGCGCCGTGAGGGCTCGCTCGTAGAAGTCGAGCGACACGATCACGGCCACCCGCTTCCCGCGGCTGGTCAGCACGGTCGTCTCGTCGCTGTAGCGGGCACGGCCCACTGCATCGGCGAACGAGTTGCGCACGTCGGCGATGCGTTCCTCGTGCTCAATCTTCGGCGCGGTCATAGCGGGAGTGTATCTCAGCCCTCACACGTACGTGATGTACATGAGCGCTATGATGGCCATAGAGTCGGTCAAGGGCGCGCCCTGCCGCGGCTCCCCAACCAGCCATGCCCGAGCCCAGGGGCCGACGCCTCATAGCCGCCCCTTCCAGCACCGCCGCCTGACCACCCTTCTCCCTGACCTGGAGCAACCGCCGATGCCCGTCGCCGCGCTCGCAGCCGACCAGGCTGCACCGCACCCCCAGCCGCACGCGGCTGCCGTGGTGCGCCCGCGCGACGGCGGACGCACCGTCAAAGTCCCCCTGCGCCTGGTCGTAGGCGCTCAGTACCCCGATGCGGCCCTGAGCGTCTACGTCAAGATCGCAGCCCTGGCCCTCCGCCCGGAGGGCTGCACCGCCCGCGTCGACACCCTCGCCGCCTACCTCGGCATGTCCAAGAGCGCGGTGGAGCGCGGCCTGCGCCCACTCACCCAGCCCGACCCCGTCGACGGCCTGGTCGAGGTCCCGACCCACCGGCGCACCTACCGCGACGGCCGCGGGCAGTCCGCGGAGCGCTCCATACGCCCCCTCACCCGGGGTGAACTATGGGTCCGTATCCCGGTGCGTGCGGCGGAGGCGCTCACGCCGCGGCTGCTGCGCCTGTACGCGCTCCTCGCCTACGCCACCGCCCGCCGCATCCCCGTGACCGCGGCCGAGCTCGGCGAGATGCTCTACCACCACACCGGTCAGAAGGCCGGCCAGAGTCTCGGGGAGCGGCAGGCCCGCCGTCTCGTCGACGAGCTCGCGGCTACGGGCTGGCTCACCGTCCACCGCCGTGAAGGCCAGCGCGGCCGCCACGCCTACGAGACCAACGACCGCCCGCTGCACCCCGTCCCGGCCCTCGACGCCGCGGTGCCCGCCGCGGCGTCGGTCCTCGAGGACCAGGCCCCCGGCCAACTCCCCCTGTGGGGAGACGAGTCACCGGTCATTCATGACGGATCGGGTGCGGACGATCTTGACGGATCCCTCGCGTCTAAGGAAGACCACTGGACTGACCGACCGGAAAAGACGGAGCTGAGTGGGGGTATCCGCCGTAGGCGAGGTGACCGTAAGTCGGTCGCGGGCCCTGTGGATAACCCTGTGCCGGACACCTTCGGCCGTGGTGGTCTCGTGCTGCGCACGGATGACGAAGCCGCTGGCGCGGGCCCGGCCACCGGCCGCCCCGCCTACACCGGCCCCGCCCTGCAGTTGTCTCCCCGGATCTGGCGTGTCCTCGAGCCGGTCCGCCACGAACTCCCGGCGCTGAGCGCGTTCGTGCTGCGGAAGGTGGCCCGTGAGATCGGCGCCCAGCTGAACGCGCCGGGCGGTAGCGAGGAGCGGCTCATCGACCGGCTCACTCGCCGCTACGCCACCACGACCGCGATCCGCGACGTCGGCCGCTGGCTCCTCGGAGCCGCTCTCGTCCGCCACGGCTGCGGCCGCCCCGACTGCGAGACCGGCGTCATCTGGGAGACCGGCGCCGACTGCGACACCTGCGCCGTCAACCGGCAGACCGCCGCCGCCCGCGCCCGCCGCGACGCCGAACTCGCCGAACGGTCCCGGCTCTTGGACGAGCAGCGGGAGCAGCGCCTCGCCGAAGCGGAGGCCCTCGAGGAGCAGCAGCGGCAGGCGGCCGGGCGTGCCCGGGCGCGGCTGCTGGAGGAGCTCGGCGACGAGCCGCTGCCCGGGGCTGCGGTGTTCGGTCTGCGGCGGCCGGAGCCGGAACTACCGCCCGCGCGGGCGTTGCCGCCGAAGAAGACGTACCGGCAGCGCGACCAGGCCAGCGACGAGGAGGTCCTCGCGGCGATTGCCGAGCACGGGCCCGCGATCGCGCTGCACATCTACGGCCATCTCAGGGCGCTCCCGCTCCTGAACAGCCGCCCCAACCCCGTCGAGACCGGTAGTGACCGGAGGACTCATGCCCAGTGACCACGACGTCGCCATGTGCGGTGACTGCCACGGCCGGATCCGGTGGGCCATCACCGTGAACGGGAAGCGGCAGGCCGTCAACGCGGACCCCGACCCCAAGGGCAATCTGGCCGCGCACACGGACGGCACCGGCACCCTCAAGGTTCGTGTTCTCACGGCCGAGCGGCCGACGCTCGAGCACGCCGAGTGGCAGGCCATGCCCCACGCCGCCACCTGCTCCCGTCCCCGGTCGCGGACGCCGCGGCCCTCGAGCCGGCCCGGCCGCCGCACCCCCACCGTCCGCTACGGCACCTGGCGGCCGGCCCGATGAAGAACGAACCGCAGGACGACACCGCCACCGGCCAGGCGCAGCGCATCCTGCTGGCCGGGCGCCCTGCTGGCGAGCGGATCTCACCGCAGGAGCGGCCGGCCATCGTCGCCCGCGTCGGGAAGCTGCTGCTGGCCGGTGCGACCTACGAGCGCATCTCCCAGGAAGTCGGGGTGAGCCCGCCGACGGTGGGCCGGATCCGTGGGGAGCTGCGGATCCCGCTGGCGAAGCGGAGCATGCCGTCGCGGACGGTGGCCGAGGCCCTCGCATTGCACATCGAGCCCTACGGAGACGGGCACGCCCGCTGGACCGGCCCGATGACCGGCCGTATGCCCCAGCTCTGCGCCGAAGGGCGCCGTCTCAACGCCCGGCGCACCGTGTTCGAGCGACACCACGGGCGGCCGCCGGTCGGCTACGTCGTCTCCTGCTGCGGCGACATCCCGTGCATGACGGGCGCCCACCTCACCGACGCCGTCATGCGCGGCACCGCGCCTCCCATCCCTCGGCAGTCGGGCGCCGGCGCATGACCATCGCTGGGCTCCGTGCCCTCCTCGACGAGATCGACCGCCAGGGCGGCCCCGACGCCGCCCGCCACAACCGCCTCCACCTCCCCGACGAAGGAGCCACACCGACCATGACCACCGCACCCGCCCCGCGCCCCATCCCGCCAGCCGCCGACGTCCACCTCACGACCGTCCCGACCACCGACACCCCCGAGCAACTGCCCGTCGGCAAGCTCCTCGCCTGGGGCGACCAGCACCCTGACCCCGGCATCCAGGACCAGGCCGCCCGCGCCCGCATCGCCCTGCACGGCCTGCGCCAGCGCTACGCCGCCGACCGCGAACTGACCGCCATCACCAGCGAACGGGCGCAGCTGGAGCAGCGCCTGGCCGAACTCCAGGCCCGCGAGGCCGAACTGGCGCCGCCGAAGAAGGCGAAGGGCAAGCGACAGCCCGTCGAGTACCCCGCGGCCGAGGTCCGCGCCTGGGCCGCCCAGAACGGCGTCGACTGCCCGACCCGCGGCCGCATCCCCAAGGACGTCGTCGACGCCTGGCGGCAGGCCACCAGCAGCGCAACGGGCGGTACGGCGTGAGCGAGGCCGCCGTGTGCGTGCTGTGCCACCGGCCGATCCGGTCCGCCGCCGCGGCGAAGCGGCGGATCGGGTCGGGCTGCTGGCGCAAGCTCACCCCCGCCCAGCGCGCCACGATCCGCCGCAACCCGCGCGACATCCGCGCCGCCCTCAACCAGCCCGTACCCGCCACCGACGGGCAACTCCCTCTCGATGAACAGGTGATCAACCAGTGAAGAGCCCCGTCCCGTACTTCGGGTCGAAGCGGAGCGTCGCTTCGTGGATCGTCTCGCTGCTCCCCGAGCACGCGCACTACGTCGAGCCGTACGCCGGCGGCCTCTCGGTGCTCCTCGCCAAGCCGCCGTCGGCGATGGAGACCGTCAACGACCTGGACGGCGACCTGGTCAACTTCTGGCGGATCCTGCGCGACCGCCCCGCAGACCTGCTGCGCGCCTGCGAGTTGACCCCGCACGCCCGCGCCGAGCTGACCGGAGCGTGGGAGCCGACCGAGGACGAGGTCGAGCGGGCGCGTCGAGTGTGGGTGCGGCTGACACAGGGCCGCGGCGGGATGATGCGCCGCAGCGGATGGCGGCACTACACCACCACCTCGCGCTCCAGCTTCAGCATGCCGGACCACCTGGACGCCTACCGGGACCGGCTGCTGCCGGCCGCCGAACGCATCGCGTCCGTGAGCCTGGAATGCCTGCCCGCCCTCACCATGATCGGTAAGTACGGGGCCGCCCGGGACGTGCTGCTGTACGTCGACCCGCCCTACCTCGGCACCACCCGCAGCCACCGCAACCGGTACGGCGCAGAGATGCGCGGCGAGACAGAGCACCGGGAACTCGCGGCAGCGCTTGCCGACTGCCGGGCCGCAGTCGTCCTCTCGGGCTACCACTCGCCGCTCTACGACGAGCTGTACGACGGCTGGCACCGCTACGAGCGGTCGGCCACGACCGGCAACGGCAAGGGCGACAAGACACGCACCGAAGTGCTGTGGGCCAACCGGCCGCTGGCCGAGCAGGCCGGCCTCTTCGACGCCATCGCGTGAGCAGCAGGACGGCCGCCCCGCGGGCAATGCGGGGCGGCCGCATCCCCGATCCCACCACAACCACCTGGAGCCGCGCCATGACGCGCCAGACCGCTCTCGCCCAGCCCACTCGTATCCAGCGTCAGCGCACCAAGGGCTGGCGCGCACCCGACCGCGCCGTCTACGTCGGCCGCGGCACCCGCTGGGGCAACCCGTACGCGGTCGTCCAGCGCAACCGGTTCCACGCCGTCGTGTCCGACAGCGGCGGCCTGATCTACGCCAACAAGGAGGAGGCCGAGGCGCGCAGGGTCGCCGTCGACTGGTTCCGCGCCTGGTTCTCCAGCCAGCCCGACCTCGCGGCCGCCGCCCGCCGGCAGCTCGCCGGCCGCGACCTCATGTGCTGGTGCCCCCCTGCCTGAGCCCGGTGACACCGACCACTGCCACGCCGCGGTGCTCCTCGCCATCGCCAACGAGCAGGAGGCGCAGCGCTGATGCCCGAGTCCGAACCCCTCGCCCTGACTGCCCTGGCCGGCATCGCCTGCTGGCTTCTCGGCTCCCTGTTCTTCCTCGCCTCCGGCGTCACCCACCTCGTCCACACCATCCGCGACCGCCGCCACCAGGAGCAGCCGTGATCATCCACGACGCCGCCGACGCCTTCGTCACTCTCATCTACGCCGCCCTGATCTGGGCGTGGGTCCTCGGCGCCGCCGCTGGCCTCGCCCTGTCCACCCTCTTCTTCGCCGCCCGGCCGCTCGTCGCCACCACCACCCGCGCCATACGCCGCGGTATCCGCCCCATCTGGGCAGGCGGCCGCGCCCGGCTCGCCCGAGCCCGCTCCAAGCGCGACTACGGAGAAGCCGCGTGACCGCGTACGGCCTCGCCCTCGGCATCACCGCCGGCCCGTTCATCAGCGCAGCCCTGCTCGGCCTCCGCCGGGCAGGGTGCGCCCTGCGCCAGCTCACCCACCGCACCAGGAGCACCTCGTGACCGAACACCCGCGGTCAGCCCCCGAGCCGCTCACCGGCCACAGCGCCAGGGCGCAGTCGTGATCGCCGTCTTCGCCTACGTCGTCCTCGTCACCGTCACTGCCGGGCTCCCGCTCGGCCACTGGGCCTACCTGCCCTGGAGGAAACGATGAACCACCTCACCCGCGCCCTGGCCGTCCTGTACCCCCTCGCGGCCGCCGGCCTACTGCGCTGCGCCGTCATCAGCGAGCAGAACGGCGCCACCGGCTACGGCTGGTTCTTCGTCGGCTGCGCGGTCCTCTTCGGCCTGGCCGTCGCCCACCACGCCTGGCACTCCGGCCAGTTGCACGCCGACCACGCTCGGCTGGAGCGCGCCGCCCGGCCGCCCGGGCCCCACCCGGCCGCGCTCGCCGACGAGTTCGCCATCGCCTGGCACGAGCTGGAAACCGCCTGCTGCCTCACCGGCTGGGACTCCCACGGCGAGCAGCACGACCCCGACTACTGCACCCTGAAGGACCGGACCACGTGACGCCCAAGCGCTACACCGCCGACACCATCAACGACACCGCACTGGACGAGCTGTACAGGCAGCGCGACGGAGCCCGAGACGCCCTCCGCCACCTCATGCGCTACCTGCCCAACCACATCGAGACCGACGAGCAGCACGTCGACCGCACCCCGCCGACGGCCGTACGCCAGCTGGTCGACGCGATCGCCGACGCGCTGCCGGAGTTCGACCCGGCAGAAGAGCGCGATTTCGTGTGGCGGCACTACCAGCTCACCCACCGCGTCCTGAGCCGCCGTGTGGAGCAGGCCGAGGAGCGCAGCCGCGAGTTGGAAGACCGGCTCACGCACGTGCGGGACCGGTGGGCATCATGCCGCGAGCGGGTTGGCATCGCGGCCGACAAGGCCATTGCGGCCGAGGCCGAACGGGACGAGCTGCACGCGGCCCTCGGGCTCGCACCCGGGCAGTTGCACAACGCGGCCCTCAGCGCGATCCACGGCAGGGCCGCCAACATCCGCGAACTCCAGTGGCGCGCCGAGCAGGCCGAGGCCGCCATCGCCCGCGTGCGGGCAGAATCGGCCCGGATTCGCGCCACCACTCGCACCTGGGAGCCGGTAGCCGGCCTCATCGACAAAGCGCTCGACGGCGAGCAGACCGCCGCCGCGCACACCGTGTCGCCCGGCGTCGCCGTCGTCCACGGACAGCCCGTCGCCGACGGTGTCGACGCCCTGACGACGGCCCCAGAACGCCAACCGGCGTACGACGCGGTCTACGCGTACATCCGCCAGCTCGACGACGCGCTGCCGTCGAGCAAGATCCAACGCAACGTGATCATCTGGCAGGCCGTAGCCGCTGCCCTCGACGCCAACCCGACCGCTGGGGGTACTTGCGACGCCTCGACCTACAGCCCCCTCGCAGGCGGCAGCCTCATCGGCCCGTGCACCCTGCGCCGCAACCACGACGGCCCCGTCCACAACGACGCCAACGGCACGACCTGGCTGCAACAGCCGCTCATCACCGCTCAGGCACGGGTGCAGCAACTGGAGAACATCGGTGAGGAGAACACCCGCCGACACCAGTCGACCATCGCCCGCGTCGACGAGCTGCTCGCCGACGTCTCCCGCACCCAAGCCGAGCGGGACGGCGCGTACCGCGAGCGGGCGCACCTCGTCGCGCTCCTGGCGGCGATGACCGACGGCGCAGTGATCGCCCCGGCCCCGGACGTGGACGAGCCCGGCTGGCAGATCGCCTACCTCACCATCGGCGGCCGCCAAGCCGCCTGGCACATCTCCCCCCGAGACGCCGACCTCGTCGCCCACATCGAACCCGTCGAACCCGACGACCCCCGCGCCCAGTGGGACGGCCACACCACGCAGGAAAAGTACGCGCACATCGCCGCGGTGACAGCCGAACTCTCGCAGCAGTGCGGGCCGGCGTGCGCCGAAGGCCACACCTACACCGGCCGCTGCGAGGGTGCCGGCGAGGCCTGTGCCCAGCACCCGAACGCCCCGGTCATCGGCGGCATGTGCGGCGGCTGCACCCAGTACCCCAGCGACATGACGAAGGAGCACTGACCGTGGACCACGAACCCCGCTGGTGCCCCGGCCTCAAAATCGGCACCGAACCGGCTCCGTCCGCCGACCGGGCCCGCGAGGACCTCTGCCCGTTCTGTGAGATCGCCGCCGGTCGCGCGCCCGCAACCATCGTTGAGGAGTGGGACGACGCCCTCGCGATCGTGCCCCTCAGGCCCGTCGTCGAAGGACACGTCCTCGTCATCCCCCGAGACCACGTCCAGGACTTCGTCACCGATCCCGACATCTCAGCCCTCGCCATGCACCGGGCCGCCGAACTCGTGAGCGGGATGGGCTCCTACAACCTGATCACCAGCAAGGGGCGGCCTGCCACGCAGTCCGTGTTCCACCTGCACCTGCACCTGGTGCCCCGCGCCATCAACGACGGGCTGGCACTGCCCTGGTACAGCGGCCGCCGCTGAACACGACGAAGGGGCGCCCCCGCAGTCTCCCCAGACCAGGACGCCCCATCCGATCGCCCCACCGTACCGCCCCGCGCCCCACGCACCTCAGGAGCGATCGATGACCACCACCCCCCAGCACGGCCACGGCCCGTCCTGCGCCGCCACCTGCGACCGCGGCCTCCGCGACCACGAACTCGCCAACCGGCAGACCATCTGCACCCCGTGCGTCCACGTCATCGGCGTCTGGCTGCGCGAGATCCCGACACAGATCATCGTCCTCGAGGGCTCCCGCCAGCGGGAGACGACCGGCGCCTCCGGCGGCCGCACCACCTACCGCACCGCACCCCTGCCCGGCCGCGACGACATCCTCAACATCCTCGGCCCCGCCGCCTGGAACGACGGCATCCGCGACCCCTACGGCCAAGCCGCTCGCGACCAGCACGGCCCCCTCCCCATCGCCGGCACCCTCATCTGCTGGGTCCGCATCATCACCGAGCAACGCCGCTGGAACCCGCCCGCCACCCTCACCCCGCAGGCCCTCGCCGCCTGGCTCGCACACCCCCGCGCCCTCGACTGGGCCTCCCGCCAACCGTGGGCGGGCGCCATGCGCGACGAGCTCCACCAGCTGATGCGCACCATCCGCGACCTGACCCGCCTGCGCCCGCAGCGCCGGCCCGTCCCGCAGCCCTGCCCGCGCTGCGACTCCCTGACCCTGGTCCAGACGGACCACCAGCTGTACATCGACTGCACCACCTGCGAGGCCATGTTCACCCGAGAGGAACTCGCCCTCGCCGCACGCATCACCGCCGCGGCGCTCGACACCGGCCCGGCCTGACGAGGCCCCGTGTCCCCGTCCCGGCGAGGAACACCGGCTGCCGCTTGCGCCAGCCCAGGGTGGGCCGGATGTGGGCGTAGTGCGGCTTCGTAGCCGCCTGATCGAGCTTTCGCGCACCGTGTCAGTGCCGTGCCTCATACTCTTATGCAGGCGCGGGGCCTGATAGATAGGGCTTCGTCGTGTTTGAAGACTGGATCGAGGACGGCATCGTCGTCCAAGGCGGCACCCTCGACGGCCGTACTCTCCCGCTGTTCAGGGACCCGCTCGAACCGCCCGGCACACTGATACACCAGGACGGCGCCGGTATGCAGGAGATCTACACTCCCCGAGCGCGGACGGACGCGGACGATGGCCCACTGTGGGTGTACGTCTACCTGCGCACGGAACCAGCGCCAAGGCCTGAGTAGCACGCGGCCCGCCGATCCCAAGGGGTACAGGGACCGGCGGGCCGATCGCGGGCGCCCCCGCTGTGGTGAACGCTGGTCCTACGCACCGATGCCAGCACGGCGGAAGACCGCGTCAGCGGCCTTCTCCGGGTGCCGAGCGTGCTTCCTTGTATGCGCGTCGGCTGAGCGGCTCGTAGGCTGATGCTGCTCGGGGTTTGCTGTGGAGGTCTGCCATGCCCCGAACCATCTGGTCCGGCGCGATCAGTTTCGGCCTGGTCACGGTGCCGATCCGCGTGGTCAGCGCTACCGAGGACCACAGCGTCCGCTTCCACCAGTACCACCTGGAGGACATGGGCCGAGTGCGGGTGAAGAAGGTCTGCGAGATCGAAGGCCGCGAGGTCCAGCAGTCCGAGATCGGCAAAGGCTACGAGCTGTCGGATACCCAGGTCATCCCTGTCACGGATGAGGAACTGCGCGCGCTTCCGTTGCCTACGGCTCGCGCCATCGAGATCGACGCGTTCGTGCCACTGGAGTCCGTCGACCCGATCCGGATCGGAGAGGGCTACTACCTGGCGCCGGACGGCGCCGTGGCCGCGAAGCCGTACAAGCTGCTGGTGCAGGCACTGGGCCGCTCGTCGAAGGTGGCCGTGGCGAAGTACGCGTGGTCGGGTCGGGAGCGGCTGGGGCTGCTGCGGGTGCGGGATGACGTGCTGGTGCTGCATTCCATGCGCTGGCCAGACGAGATCCGCTCCCCGGAAGAGCTGTACCCGCCGCCCGTGGACATCGACGAGGGTGAGATCGACGGCGCCCTGGCCCTCATGGACACGATGGCGCGCGACGACCTCGAAGGCGAAGAGTTCCGCGACACGTACACCGAGGCGCTCCAGGAGATCATCGAGGCCAAGCGCGAGCACCGGGAGCCGCCCGCGGTGACGGAGCCGGAGACCGAGCCCGGGCAGGTGCTGGACCTGATGGCCGCACTGAACGCGTCCGTAGAGAAGGCGCGCGCCTCCCGCGGCGAAGCCGACGTGCACGCGATGCCTGCCCCGAAGAAGCAGCCGGCGAAGAAGACGGCGGGGAAGAAGACCGCCACGAAGAAGGCGGCCCGGAAACCACGTAGTGCATAAGCCCCGTACTCAACCGCCTGCAGGGCCGCCGACGGACCGACGATGGCCCTGCACGGACGAGGGCCTCACTTCTACGAGGTGAGTGCGTTCAGTGCGATCCGCATCCGGCGGATGGTTTCGGCGTCCTGCCGTTGCGCCTCTTCGAGGGCCCTGATCTTGTCGCGCCGTTCAGTGCACTCACGCTGTCGGCAGACGTCGCCGACCTTCTCCTGCGGCAGTGGGCTGGCTGCCGGTGATGGCCCTCTCCACCCCTTCTCAGCCATCAGACGCGCTACGTCAGCGCGGAACAGTCGCGCCGAGCCCCGTGATCCGTGGTGGTCGGCGATGCGTAGCTCGCCGCGGTCGATACATCCACGCAGGACGGCGCGGGTGATTCCCGCCATCGTGTATGCCTCGACCTGCTGAATGATCTCTTCTTCGCCATGGGGTAGATGCATCTGGTCGTTCGCCATGACCAACCAACCAGTCAGCCGCCATCCAGGACACCGAGCCGCGGCGAATGCCGCCCGAGTGGCGGACAGTGACCTGTCCAGCATCGAGGAATACTGGGGCGTCCAGCGTCAATCTGTGGCTGGCCATACTTCCGGGCCGCCGCCATGCCACTCCACCAGGGGCGACATCGCCACGTCCAGTTCGTCCAGGCCCTCCAGGCCAGCGCGCTCCATGAAGACTGACAGGTCGTGCAGGCTGTAGGCGGTGCCGAGGGTGGTCCCGTCGGCATGCACCTGCCGACCACCGCCCTTGCCGGGCGGGTCCACGATCACGCGAGCAGCCATGCCACCATCCTGTCGCTGGTCGGTGCGGGCCGCATCGTGGCGTGGGTCAGTCGAGGTAGCCCAGCTCGGCGTCGGGCCGGCAGTGCCCGCAGGCCTCGACGCCGTCGGCGAGCGCCCGGAGCGCGGTCGCTCTGTCGACGCCGTGCCACCGCTTGCCCGCCATGTGGCAGCCGCCGAGGTGGACGGCGACGGGTGGGCTGTCCCGGTTCAGGCCGCGCTCAAGGATCCAGTCGGGCGTGGGGGGCCGGGCCTCGGCGCCGCGCTGTCGCTCAGCTTCCTGCCGCTCGGCCGCTGCGATCTGCTGCCGGACCCGCTTGAGGCTGTAGGCGAGCCACGTCTCCAGGGTGCGGAGGCGCGGCAAATCCGGCGGCAAGTCGTTCACACGTTCGATTCTAGTTTCGCCGGTGCGGGCGCAATCCACCCGGCAAGGACGGCCGCCGCCAGCCCGGCATTCGTTGAGGCCCCCGTCTCGGCGGAGACGGGGGCATCACTGCGCGCGGGCTACTCGTCAGCCTTCGGCGGCTTCCCTTTGAGGTCCGTCCGCCATCCCGGACGCGTGATCCGGTTCCGGAAGTACGGCGCAGCGAGCCGGTAGTCGACAGCGTTCGACCTACCGACCTTCACCACGGGCGGGAAGTCCGGGTCCTCCTGCGAGATCTTCGATACCCGCTGGTGAGTGATCCGCTCGACGATCCCGTCAGCGACGAGTCTGCGCGCGAGCTCACGGAACGACACCATGTCCGGCCCTCCTTCGGCGTCGGCCACGGTCACCATCCTGTCTGACCTTGTTGCCATGTGGCAACAAGGTCGCTACCTTGAAATCGGCACAACGGCAAAACCCCTCGCCCCATCTGGAGTTGCCGCTCCGGGGCGAGGGGTGGACCCGTCCACAGCGATCACAAGGAGCAGGTCCGCCATGGAGCGTACCGACCAGCCCGACCAGCCGCCCACCCCGACGCAGCCCCAGCCCAACCGCATCCTCGCCGAGCCCGCCACGGTCCAGGCCTGCACCCGCGACCGGGGCACGCCCGCCGACCAGGCCGCCCGCGCGGAGGACGCCATCGTCCAGGCCGAGACGGCCAAGTGGCACGGCAGGGCCGCGGCCGAGACCCCGAGGGGACGGCGCTGATGGGCGACACCTTCGGTGGCACCTGGCACCGCCCCGGCGAGACCAGCGGCAAGTGCAAGGACCGCCAGCGCGGCCACTCCATGCGCGAGCTGCAGGACCGTGCCTCCTTCGACCACGAGACCCAGTCCGGCTGCGGCGCCCTCTTCCTCCTCTTCATACTCGCGGCCGCCGCCGCGCTGGGCCTGGTCTTCTCCTGACCGGCCGCAACAACTGACTGTCGTCGACCGGCCGGCCCCGTCCCCCGAGCGGGGCCGGCCACTTGCCCGCGAAGGGACTTCCATGTCGCCCAACGGCGATCGCATCCAGCTCACGCCTCTGCAGCGCAGGCTCGTCATCGCAGTCGCCGCCGGGGCGGCCGTGATCGCGCTGATCGGGTTCATCGGCTCGTACGCCGCCGTCAGCGCCCTCGCCGAAGCGAAGCACTTCGGCCGGTTCGCGCAGCTCTTCCCGATCGGTCTCGACGCCGGCATCCTCGTGCTACTCGCCCTCGACCTGCTGCTGACGTGGCTGCGCATGCCCCTGCCGCTGCTCCGTCACATCGCGTGGCTGCTCACCGCGGCGACCATCGCCTTCAACGGCGCAGCCGCGTGGCCCGACCCGCTCGGCGTCGGCATGCACGCTGTGATCCCCGTCCTGTTCGTCGCCGTCGTCGAGGCAGCACGGCACGCGATCGGCACGGCGGCGGACATCGGCGCCGCGAAGCACATGGAGTCGGTACGGCTGTCGCGGTGGCTGCTCGCCCCTGTGCGGACGTTCTTCCTGTGGCGGCGCATGAAGCTGTGGGAGCTGCGCTCGTACGACGAGGTGATCCGACTCGAGCAGTCGCGGCTCATCGAGCGGGCGCGGCTGCGCGCGGCGTACGGACGCGGGTGGCGGCGTAAGGCACCAGTCGAGTCGGTCATCGCGTACCGGCTCACCCGGTACGGGCGTCCCCTCGGCCCGGTCGAAGGAGTGCGCGACGCCGGCGCCGCCCCGCAGCCGCACTCCCCGGCTGCGCCGACCGCACCGGATGCGCGAGAGACAGAGCCGCGACCGCAGCCGGCCGGTACCGACTTCGAGACCACGGCCGCAACCGCACTCGCCATAGCGCAGCCGGACGCAGTCGCAGCCGTAGCCGTGGTGCAGCCGGATGCGGCTGCACTGGCCGACGACGCGGCGACTGCACCGGATGCGCTGGTGCTGGACCTGGCACCGATGCTGCAGCTCCAGCCCGGGCACCCCGTACTGCCCCCGGCACCGGATGCGCAGTCGTCGCAGGTCGCAGCGGATGCGGCTGCACCCGCGCCGCGCGCAGCCGCCCCGGCCAAGAGCCGCCGTCCGGTGTCGCAGCTGCGCACCCCGGATGCGGATGCGCAGTACCTCGAGCGCGCCCACGAGCTGAACGCCAGGTCGCTGCGCGAGGACGGCCAGAAGGCGCCGCTGCGGCTGCTGCAGCGCGAACTGGGCATCGGCCAGCGCCGCGCCCAGCGCATCCAGGCGCAGCTCCCCGACACCCTTACCCCCGCCGCTGCGGATGCGCAGCCGCCCGCCGCGAAGGCTTCCGTGCGATGACATACCACCTCCTTCTGACTGCCGCCCTCCTGGCGCTCCTCTTCGGCCCTGGGCCCCGACTGCGCATCCCGACCCGGATCCGCACCTGGCTGCGCAACCGCCGCACCGGAGCGGGCGCATCCGCAGCCGCCCGCGCCCGCGAGCTGCGCACCCCCGGCGTACGGATCGCCGACCGTCTCGGCATCCCCACCCAGCGCGGCGCGCAGGCAGCCCGGTGGGCGGCCGGCGCCGAAGGGGAGCGGCGCACCGCAGCCCGCCTCACCGCGCTGGAGCGCGAGGGATGGACCGTTCTGCACGACCGCGCCCTGCCCCGCGGCCGCGCCAACGTCGACCACCTGGCCATCAGCCCGCTCGGCCGCCTGTACCTGCCCGACACGAAACGCTGGTCGGCCCGCTATCCCGTCACCGTCCGCGACGGCCGCCTGTTCCACGGCGACTACGACGTCACCGACCGCCTCGACGGGCTGCACCACGAGGCCCAGGCCGTCGCCCGCGCCCTCAACCTGCCCGTACAGCCCCTCGTCGCCCTCGACGGCCCGCCCATTCCCTCCGACGGCCTGGTCCTCGATGGCCTGCGCATCGTGCCCGCCGACGGCCTGTGCCAGGAACTGCGCGACCTCGACCGCACCACCCAGGCGCCGCGCCGCCGGCCTGGCCCGATCGCCGCCCTGGCAGACCGGCTCCTGCCCCCGTACCAGCAAGGACGCACCCGATGAACGACGAGCAGCGCATCCGCGCCCTCTTGGTCCAGCAAGGCGTGAGCCTCGGCGACGCCACACCCCCCGACCCCGTCACCAGCGCAGCCGCAGCCGCCAACGCAGCGGCTGCACAGCCGCAGCCGTCCACCCCACGCGCAGCCGCAGCCGCCCGCGACGACTGGTGGGATGCGCTGTACGCGGACGAGCAGCCCAGCGACTCCGGCCCCGATGAGGAGCAGACTGCGCAACCGCAACCGCAACCGCAGCGGAAGCCGCAGGCGCTGCGCAGCCGCATCCCGGACTGGTGGACCGGACAGCACGCCGACCTCACACCGGACAAGGACGAGCCGGACGCCGACGAGGAAGAAGACACCCCGGACGCCGACCCGGCTGCGGACCAGGACGAGCACGAGGACGAGGACGACACGGCCGAGGAGGCTGCCGACGACTCGGGGGAGCCCGATACGCAGCCGCAGCCCAGCCGCAGCCGCACCCGGCTGCGCAAGGCAGCCGGGCGCATCCGCCCCGGTGCCCCGGCTGCGCCCGCAAGTGCGGCGCGCGCACTCGTCGACGAGCCGGCCCCGCGCCTGGCCCTCGTCGACGCCTACGCCCGCGTACCGCTGCGCATCCGCTGGCTGGTCCTGCACGGCACCGCAGCCGCAGCCGGATACCGCATCGGCTGGGTGCAGTTCTCCACCCGCACCGCAGCCTGGATCGCCGACCACGGCCTGCTCCGGCCCAGCTCCCTGTTCTGGTACGCCGTCGCGTTCAGCTGCGAACTCCTGCGCCGCCGCTTCGCCCACCGCATCCTCGTCGCCCGCTGGGCGGCCGCCATCCCCATCGCGTCGATCGTCACCGGCACCCTCCTGTACGGCACCGGCTGGCACGAGTTGGAGCTCCCCCTGTGAACATCTTCGGCAACCTCGGCACCGCCGGCCTGGCCCTGGTCCTCACCGTGCTGCTGTTCGTCGGCATCCCCGGCGGCGGCAAGCTCAGGCCGCTGGGCTGGTGGACCACGCTGTTCGTGGCGATGCTCGCCGGCAGCGCCTACAAGGCCGCCGGCGGACTCTTCAGCGTCGTCCCCGACCTGGCGGGCAGCGTCGTTCACTTCATCAACGGCTTCGTCAAGGGCGCCACCATGCCCGCGATCGCTCTCAGCCTCCTCGTCTTCATCCTGTTCAAGAGGCTGACGACCAAGCAGCTCGCCGTCGTCGCGCTGCTGTTCTTCTACGTCGCCGCCGGCGCCGGCGGGAACTGGTCCTACATCAGCGACGCCATCGAGAACGCCCGGGCAGGGCTGCAGTGATGGCCCGCATCAGCGTCCGCAAGACGCAGCCCACCCCGGCCCCGGACGCCGAGGTCCTCGAGGACACAACCGAGGACCAGGCCGCCAGCCCCGCGGGGCAGAAGCCCGACGATCAGGCACCGCAGGCCAGCGAGCCGACCGGCTTCCTGCGCGGCCTCGCCGCCGGCATCCACGGCTGGTGGCACTGGTGCAGCAACCTGATCGGCACCAGCAAGGCCTACGCCCTGCACGCCGTCGCGATCTGGGCCGCCGCCCACTACAGCCAGTGGGTGACCTGGGCCATGGTCATCGCCCTCGCCGCGGCCGTCGTCACCTTCATGCCCGCCTCCTCCATCGACCGGATCGTCGACCGCTTCGAGCGCCGCCACGCCCCCACCGCGACCGAGCCCGACGCCCCCGAGGCCGAGGAGGAGCCGCAGCAGCCGGCCGACCCCCTGACCACGCTCCTGTGGCAGCTGATCGGCGACGCCCCCGGCGTGCACCTCAAGACCCTCGTCAAGGTCCTCGCCGAGGCCGCCACCAGACAGGGCCGTCCGGCTCCCACGCGGGCCCACGTCGAGGCCGAGCTTGAGGCGCGCCGCATCCCCTTACGCCCATCCGTCCGGGACGCCCGCGGGAAGGTCAACCGAGGGGTGCACCGAGACGACCTCGCAGCCGCTCTACAGACCCCGCCCCCGGCCCCCGGCCAAGGCCTCGCCCAGGACCCGTAGCGACCCCTGTAGCTGCTCGCTGACCTGCGGCGTAGCAGCCACCGCTACAGCCGTAGCAACCCCCCGTAGCAGCCCCTACCGCCCCCGTGGAGACCCGATGCCGTACCGCTACACCTGCCACCAGTGCCAGGCCCAGTCACCCGCCGAGCACCCCTACCCGGCCGCCGCCGAGGCCGACCGGCAGGAGCACCGCAACTCCGCACACGGAGGGCTCGCGCCACTCCAGGGCGACGGCATCCACCACGTCCACGCCATCAGCCGCGGCGACGGCATCCTGCCCCGACACAGCTGCCTCGCCGCGCTCTTCCTGCTCGCCCTGATCCTGGCCAACTGCTGGGGCCGTTAGCCCACAAGGCCCGGTGCGCCGAAGAGCAGGGGCCAGAGCTGACCGCCTGCCGCACGGACCGCGGGCCCGCTGGATACATTCCCGTCGCGGCTGGGCCACCGTCTGTCTAGGCTTCCTTTAAGGTCCGGTAACTTGGAGCGCGTGACAGATGTTCGGGTGGGGGATCTGATGGTTGCGCGGTTCGCACCGTTCAGCGCCGACAAGATCAGAGAGAAGGCCGAGCGCGACTACGAACGTCTGAGGCTGGAGGGCAAGCCCCCCGTCTACGCGATCTCTACGTTCGCTATCGTTCGACCGGACGAGCAGACGACCATCAACGACTTGATCATCACCATCTGCCAGACAGTGAAGATCAATGGCAAGAAAGTTGCCGTGACGACCCAGCGACATCTTGAGGAGGAGGGGTTCCGGGTGGAACGCTCAGAGCCCCCACGTCACCATCATGACGTGATCCTAGGTGACGAACTGCGCGACATGGACGTTAAGAGGTTGGAAGCCATTTTGCTTCCCGGAGTCAGGAGGAACCCGGCATGGCCGCCCAAGTAACCTCCACACGCCCTCGTGTGCGTATTGAGATCGACCTGAACTCGCGTGACGCTGAGGGCCGCGTACCAGCCTTCCTCTCCGACGCGGACGGCCACGTCTCCGTCGGTGATCTCGTAACGGCCTTCGAATCGGAGGACGAGGTAGCTGCACCGGCTGTGGTCAAGAAGATCGCACACGGTGTTGCCTACCTTGACGTCGACTGGGACGCGATGACAGACGACATCCCAGTTCCGATAGCCAAGCCGGCCACTGTCCGATACGCGCATCGCAGCTCCACCTCCTCCGGAGCCAGCTGGGTACCCATCACGATCAAGAAGATGGTGACTCCCCTCCTGGCCACTGCAGCAGCCGTGGCCGCTGCCACCGGGGCGGGCGTAGCTACCACCGCCAGTGGCACGGCTGCGCCCAACTCCGTATCGATGCGTGACGTGACGACAGCCATGGAAGCAGGCGACACAGCGTGAAGCTCAACATGGTGGCTCTATGTGACAGGGCGACCATCCGTGAGGGGCTGCTACACATCCTCGGCGCCGGAGTGACTCAGTGCTCCCTCGGCTTGCCGTCTCCGCCCGACCTCGACCTGGCGATCCTCATCCAGGCTGAAGACTGGCAGGAGCTCGCAGGCTCGCACCGCCTCACAGCCACCATGAGTCACGTCGAAAGCGACCAAAACCACGTCATCGAGTTGATGTGGGATTCGCCCCGTATTGAGCCTGACGACGATCCTGCAGCGCCCAAGCATCCGCTGCCGCAGTTGCCTGTCGTCGTACCACTGCGAAGCATCGTCCTCACCCAAGAAGGCGAGCACTCTGTCGAAGTAGCCATGGACGGCAGCCCGCTCGCGCAACTGTCCCTCATCGTGACCAAAGCGATGCTCCCTGGAGTCACCACTCAGCTTCGATAGCTGTTGCCCGATGAGGGCGCCAGCGCTCCGAAAGCCCCGCCGTTTCCCCCGGACGGCGGGGCCCGCGCATGTCACGTGATCCCGCAACGGAAGGTCGAGCGGCGGCAAAGCATGACCTTGCCGCCGAGGTGACGCCAACGTGGATGTTCGTTCCTCGCTCGAACCCCATCCGGATCGCCGTCCTCGGACACGACCTCATCGCTATCTGGCCTGAACCTGGCACTGCGGCCGCGCTCACCATCGCCCCTGCAACACCGGCACGTACATCGGACACGAGCCGATCGACACAACCACCCCCCGGAGACCCAGTCCCTACAGGGCTGTGCGCCCGCTGCGGACAGAGCATGCTCCATGGCCACAACGGCGACAGGCGAGTCGCCGAAGCGTAGCCAACGACGGCACGAACACCACTCCGCTGGACATGTAGACGATCAGCACTGCATAATCCGGTGCCAGCAGCACACTTGTGCCCACACACCACACGAGCCCCCGCCCCGAGCGGGGGTTTCTGCATGTCAGGGGGTGAATCACTTGCCTCACCCCACCGACCGGGCACCCGCCGACGGCCGCGAAGACGCCGACGGTGGCATCTGGTTCACCGTCCGCGAAGCCGCCGCCTTCATCGGCGGCAGCCCCCAAACCATCTACTCCTGGGAACGCCGCGGCCACCTCACCAACCCCCGGCACGACGAGCACGGCCGGCGCATCTACAGCCAGCAGCAGATCGCCGATGCCCACCGCACCGCCCGGCAGAACACCGCCGCCGTACGCCGCATCGCCTGATCCGCAGCGCCCTCGCCCTACTCGAACGTCACGGTGAAAGAACGCGCCTCCCCGGTCGGCACCTTCACCAGCTCCAGGTCAGCAACACGCACCTGATACGAGCCCTCGGCCCCCTTCACGCCCGAGATGCTCACCGGGAACGCGCACGTGATCGACTCGTTCCCCTCGTCGTGCGGCCGGCCCACACCAAGCTTCCCCTCACCCAGGCGCGCACCGTCCGGCCCGAACACGACCACGGCCGCACCCTCGGTGACATTCCGGTAGGTGCTGCCCTCGTACCCGGTGCAGCTGGACTCGCCGGCCTCGATGCTGCCCCGCACCGGCAGCACCACCGACCCCGACATGGTGAAGACCTCCGGATCCTTGGCGCCACCAGACCCGGACAAGGCCCACACCAGCCCCACCGCGCCGGCCCCCACCACGACCCCCACGACCCCGGCCACCACCAGCGGCCAGGGCCCACGACGCCCACCCACACGGGCTTCACCCGAACGTTCAGAAGCGATCACATCTCGACCCATCCCCGCAGCCTCCCAGAGCAGGCACGCCCCCTCACACCGGAACGCCCCATTCCCCACCGGGCCCACCGCAGCAAACCGCGAAGGGAGGCGAACAATGCCCAGACGCAATCGACTTCGCGTGTGCAGCACACCAGGCTGCCCCGAGTACACGGACCAGGGCCGCTGCCCAGGCTGCCGCTCAGAGGCAGACCAACGCCGAGGCAGCGCACGACAACGCGGGTACGACAGTGCACACGAACGCCTCTTCCGCGCCCCAGTTCTCGCGCGCGATCCCGTCTGCGTGCTCTGCCGCAAGGCGCCGAGCAAGCACGCGGATCACTGGCCGATCGACCGACGCGAGCTCGTGCGGCGAGGAGAAGATCCGAACGACCCGCGGCACGGGCGCGGCCTGTGCGGGCCATGCCACAGCCGGGAGACAGCACGAGCCCAGCCCGGAGGGTGGAACCAGTGAGCGACGAGGACAACGACGAGGAGCGCGAGGTCCCACTCGGATCCGCGCTCGACGCGCTCGGCATCACCGGCACCCTCGACGACGGCGAGCTCGTCGCCGGCGCCATCGTCTTGATGAAGGTCCTCCAGGAGGACGGCTCCACCCGCCTGTCCATGTCCTACTCCGAGGGCCTCGGCTGGATCGAACGTGCAGGCATGCTCCGCATCGCCGAGGCGATGGAGACGGGGGTCATGCAGCCCCAGGCTCCCGGTTCCGAGGGGTGACCACCATCACCCAGAGTGACAGGGGGTGGGGGGTGACCCCCTGATCCTTGATCACCTCCGGACCGGGGGGGAGGGCTATCGATTTCTGTACGGGTCTGGGAGTCCCCGGAACGAACGCCCAATTACCTAGAGTGACCAATTGGCTCCGGCGCAACGCCGGCGCCACTTCCATGCCGCAACGGCACAGGAAGGACCCATCCCATGGCAGGAACGGGACCGGCCCCCAAGCCGGACGCTGCACGACGGCGGCGCAACGCCACCGTCGCGATGACGGAACTCCCTCCCGGAGGGCGGAAAGGCCGGCCACCGAAGTGGCCACTGATGGACGACGTCGTACTGACCACCCGCCGGGACATGGCACTGCGCAAGGCAGATGACCTCGAACTGGCCCTGCTCGAACCGAACTTGCAAGGCCGGGCCAAGGCGACCGCCGAGAAGAAGGCGGACGCGGCCAGGGAAGCCGCGCTGATCCTGACGAAGCAGCTCGAGGCGCAGCAGGCCAACGAGTACCAGCTGTGGAAGGAGCTGTGGTCCACGCCGCAGGCCGTGATGTGGCAGCAGATGTCGTGGACGCGGGAGGTCGCCCAGTACGTCCGGTGGAAGTGCCGTGCTGAGGTCGGCGACCTGGACGCTGCGAAGGAAGCCCGGCAGCTCGCTGACCGTCTGGGCCTCACGCCGCTGGCCATGCTGCGGCTGCGCTGGAAGATCGCGGCGGACACCGATGCTCCTGCAGCGGCGCGTCCGCGTCGGAAGCCGGCCTCGAGCGGTCGCCGGCCCGATGACCCGCGGGCCGCGCTGCACCTGGTGGAGTGAGCCGTGGGTGTCCTGATGGTCCCCGCTCCGGACGAGGAGCCGTGGCCGACGCTGGGCCCGCAGGTGTGCGACCTGATCGAGGAGCGTGCCGTTCACGGGCCGGGTGCATTGCGCGGCCGGCCCTACGTGCTCGATCCGGAGAAGCGGGCGCTGATCTACCGCTGGTACGAGGTGTTCCCGCAGGGACACCCTCGAGCGGGGAAGCGCAGGTTCAAGCGGGTCGGGCTGTCGGTGCGGAAGGGCACGGCGAAGACCGAGCTGGCCGCCGCGGTCGCGTTCGCCGAGCTGCATCCGGATGGGCCGGTGCGCTGCGACGGGTTCGACGCGAACGGGGAGCCGGTCGGGGTGCCGGTGTCGGACCCGTACATCCCGATGGTGGCGTACACCGAGGAGCAGACGGAGGAGCTGGCCTTCGCCGCGCTGTACGTGATGACGACGGAGGGCCCGGACGCGGACGTGTTCGACTCGGGCCTGGACCGCATCATGCGGTGGGGCGGGTCGGGGCGTGCGGTGCCGCTGGCGTCCTCGCCGGACTCCCGTGATGGTGCGCGTACGACGTTCCAGCATTTCGACGAGACGCACCGGTTCACGCTGCCGCGGCACCGGGACGCGCATCAGACGATGCTGGCGAACATCCCGAAGATCATGATGTTCGATCCGTGGTCGCTGGAGACGACGACCACGTACACCCCGGGCGAGGGGTCGGTGGCGCAGGGGACGCACGAGTTCGCCGAGCTGGTCGCCTCAGGGCAGTCGAAGGACCGGACGCTGTTCTTCTTCCACCGGGAGGCTGCCCCGCGGCCGGACGAGGACCTCTCCGACGAGGACCAGATCCGGGCTGCGGTGCGTGAGGCGTCCGGCCCGTCCATCGCGGCCTGGCCGGACTTCGAGGGCCAGGTCGACGCGATCGTCTCCCTGTACAACGCCCCGGACACGGACCGCTCGTACTGGGAGCGCGTGTGGCTGAACCGGCGGGTGCAGGCTGGCCGTCAGGCGTTCTCGGTAGAGCGGTGGACGGAGCTTGCCCGGCCGCAGCAGGAGCGGCCAGAGAAGGGCGACCGCATCGTCGTTGGTTTCGACGGTGCCCAGTTCCGGGACGCCACGGCCCTGATCGCTACCCACCTGTCGACTGGCTTCCAGTGGTCCCTGGGTATCTGGGAGTGCCCGCCCGGCGCCAACGACCCCGGCGGGGAGGGCTGGGAGTGCCCCGAGGACGAGGTCGACGCCGCCCTGGTCGAGGCGTTCGACACGTGGGACGTGGTCCGCGCGTACATGGACCCGCCCTACTGGGAGGGCCTGATCACCCGTTGGAAGGGCCGCTGGGGCGACCAGCGCGTTACCGAGTGGTGGACGAACCGGCACAAGGCCATGGCCTACAGCCTGCGCGCCTACCAGGGCGCCATGAAGTCCGGGGAGCTGACGCACTCCGGTGACGAGGTCTACGCCCGGCACATCGGCAACGCGCGCAAGAAGTTCCTGAAGATGCTCGATGAGCAGGCGCAGCCGCTGTGGGTGATCGAGAAGGAGCGGCACCAGTCGCCGTTGGTGATGGACGGAGCGATGGCCGGCTGCCTGTCGTGGGAGGCCCGCCGGGATGCCATCAAGGCCGGCCTGAACAAGCCCAAGAAGAAGTCGTACGTCTACACCGCGTGATCCGCGTGGATGAGGGGGTGAGGGCGCGTGCCGCTGACTCTTGCCCAGGCCGGGCAGCTGGCGGACCAACTCCTGTCGGAGCTGCAGAACCGGACGCCGATGATCGAGCGGGGGGTGGAGTACTACAAGGGCAACCACCCGCTCCGCTTCGCCAGCGACTCGTTCCGGAAGCACTTCGCGAAGCAGTACGCCGGGTTCTCCGACAACTGGGTGCAGGTCGTGTCCGACAGCCCTGTGGAGCGGCTGACGGTGACCGGGGTGAAGCCGGCCGGGGAGACAGCGGCGGACCGGGAGCTGTGGGGGGTGTGGCAGCGCAACGGCCTCGACGCCGACTCCCAACTCGGGTTCCTCGGGGCCGGGTACGGGGCGCGCGCGTATGTCCTCGTCTGGGGTGACCCGGACGACGAGGAGACCCCCGAGGTCACGTTCGAGGACGCCCGGCAGGCGATCGTCATGTACGAGCCGGGCTCCCGCCGCAAGCGGAAGGCGGCGCTGAAGTCGTGGCGGGACGGCTCCCGGGTCTACTGCACCCTGTACCTCAAGGACCAGGTGTGGAAGCTGCAGCGGGCAGTGTCCGCCGAGCCGCACAAGTCGGCGGCCATGCAGTCGGCGGAAGACCTGGCGCACGAGTTCGAGCTGCGCGACACCGGCCACGCACCGAACCCGCAGCCGAACCCGATGGGTGTCGTGCCGATGGTGGAGCTGCCTAACCGGCCGCTCCTGGCCGAGGAGCCGATCTCGGATGTCTCCGGGGTCATCGCGATGCAGGACGCGATCAACCTGCTGTGGTCGCAGCTGTTCACCGCGAGCGACTTCGCGAGCTTCCCGCAGCGACTGGTGCTTGGCGCAGAAATGCCGAAGACCCCGATCCTCGACAAGAACGGGCAGGTCATCGGCGAACGCCCCGTGGACCTCGAACGGTTCGCCGTCGACCGGATCCTGTGGATCACGGACGAGAAAGCGAAGGCGGCCTCCTGGCCGGCCGCGAACCTAAAGGCCTACACGGAGGTGATGGAGGTCGCGGTCGGGCACATCGCCGCGCAGACCCGCACCCCGCCGCACTACCTCGTCGGCCGGATGGCCAACCTATCCGGGGACGCCCTGGTCGCCGCCGAGACCGGCCTGGTGAAGAAGTCGCAGGAGAAGCAGCTGTGGTTCGGCGTCGCGATCCGCGAGGTGTTCAAGCTGATCGCGCTCGCCCGCGGTGAGAAGGGCCTCGGGCGTGCCCTGGCCGGCGGTCAGATCCTGTGGCAGGACGCCGAGTCCCGGAACCAGGCGCAGGCCGCGGACATGCTGCTCAAGTTGCGGCAGGTCGGGTTCCCATTCGAGTGGCTCGCGCTGCGGTTCGGGCTGTCGCCGACGGAGGTCGCCGACCTGATCGAGATGCGGCAGGCGGAGGCCGACATGGACCCGGCCTCGCTGATCCTCGGCGCCCGGCCCCGCGACGGCATGAACCCGGACACCGGGCCCGGGCCGGACGACGGCCAGGCGCCGGACGCCGCGCCCGCCGATCCGGTGCCGACGCTCGCCGGGGCCGGGCTGTGACCCTGGCCCAGGCCGAGCAGCTGACCGCCCGCCGGCAGCAGGAACTGGAGGCCGTGGCCCGGGCGGTGCAGGCTGAGATGCTGTTCTGGCTCGCCCTCCTCGATCCCGCCGACATCATGGGCTCCTGGTTCGACCAGGTGCTGCCGGGCCTGTACCTGGCCCTGTCCCGCGGTCAGGTCCGGGCGGCCGCCGGCGCCAGCTCGTACGTGGCGGAGGCCGCCTCGCTGATGGGGCTGGATGCGGCCACCGCGTGGGAGGTAGCCCCGGCCGCGTTCGGCGGGGTCGCGGCGGACGGCCGGCCGCTGTCGTCCTTGCTCACGACGCCGGCCCTGCGCGGGTGGCACGCGGTCGAACAGCGCGGGCAGTCCGCGGACTGGTCCGTCGGCCAGATCCGGCAGTCGGTACTGATGATGGGCTCCACCGAGGTCGCGGACGCGAGCCGGGGAGCCTCTCAGGCTGCGATGGCCGGCACCCGCCACATCACCGGCTACATCCGCTGCATCAGCGCAGGCGCGTGCAAGCGGTGCGCGGTCCTCGCAGGCCGCTGGTACCGGTGGAACGCCGACTTCCTTCGCCACCCGCGCTGCCACTGCTACGGGATCCCCGCCGGTGACGAGCACCGGGCCCGAGGGCGTGGCTCCTGGCGGACCAACCCGCACGCCTACTTCAACAGCCTGTCCCGCCGCGACCAAGACCGCCTCTTCGGCCGCGGCGGCGCCGAAGCGATCCGCGCGGGCGCCGACATTCCCTCCGTCGTCAACGCGCGCCGTACGGCACGTCAGCTGCGGCGGGTAGACATGGGCGGCGGCACGATCGTCACCGCGACCACCGAGGGCACCACACGGCGCGGCTACTTCGCCCACGTGCGCCGGCACCTCGAGCAGATCGAAGGGCGCAAACTCAGCCGGCTGCGCCTGACCCCGGAGGCGATCTTCAAGCTCGCGGCCGACCGGCAGGAGCTGATCCGGCTGCTCGGACGGCACGGCTACCTGGTCCGGCCGGTAGCGGAAATCGCCCGCCTCTGAACTCGGCGGCCCGCAAGGGGCTCGCCGCTCACCCGCAATGGGAGAACCACCATGCAGAACAGCACTCTGCCGCGTCATGCCCGCAACGGGCTGGTAGCGGTCGGCTGGCGCAAGCCGCGCCCGGGCGAGGACGGCATGCAGCCGATCTGGCCCATCCTCGGCGGAGCACCCGTGCCACCGGCGGAGTTCGTCGAGCCCGTCAAGCCGGACGACGACGCTGATGGCGACAGCGACGACGACCAGGACGACGACGGTCAGGGCGACGATGCCGGCGGCGACGATGACGACGGCCAGGACCCGGAGGGCGCCGACCAGCTCGGCGACGCCGGGAAGAAGGCCCTCGCCAGCATGAAGGGCAAGGTCCGCAGCGAGCGTGAGCGGCGCAAGGCCGCCGAGGCGGAACTCGCCACGTTCAAGGCGGCACAGGGCAAGAAGCCCGAGGGGGACGGCGGCGACGGTCCGGACCTCGACAAGATCCGCGAAGACGCCCGCGCCGAAGCCCGGGCCGAAGGCCTGCGCGAGCGGGCTCTGGACCGGCTCGAGGCCAAGGCCGCCAAGAAGTTCGCCAACCCCGAGCTCGCCCGCAAGCTCCTCGCCGACAAGGTCGAGGACTTCGTGGACGGCGGCAGCATCGACACCGAGGCGATCAACGAAGCCCTCGAGGACCTCCTCGACAGCGACCCGTACCTGGGCAGCGAGCAGGCCGCAATGGCCAAGAAGCGGTTCAAGGACGGCGGCGACGGCGGCGCCCGCGGCAAGGCGCCCAAGGGCCAGCTCACCGAGCAGGACCTGGACGGCATGACCCCGAGCCAGATCAACGCGGCGAAGAAGGAAGGCCGCCTCAACAACCTCCTCGGCATCAGCAAGTAACCCCAGGGCCGCCAGCAGCGGCCCTTTCTCACGGAGAGGGGCCGCACTGTGGCCATCACCCACTTCATCCCCAAGATCTGGTCTGCGCAGATGCAGACGCAGTACTGGGAGACGACCGTCTTCGCACCGCTCGTCAACCGCGACTACGAAGGCGACCTGACCAGCGGCAACGTGGTCAAGATCTCGGGCGTGGTCGTGCCCGCGATCAAGGACTACAAGGCGAACAACCGCACCACGTCCGCGGACGACATCACGGACACCGAGGTCGAGGTGCCCGTCGACCAGGAGAAGAACTTCGACTTCTACGTCGACGACATCGACCGTGCGCAGGCGGCCGGTTCGATGGACGGCTACTCCCAGGCGGCGTCGCTGGGCCTGGCGGAGGACGCCGACCTGTACATCGCGAGCCAGCTGGTGGCCGGAGCGACGGCGATCCCGAACACCGACCCGATCCTGGACGGCGACGACGCGTTCGACGTCATCGCCGACCTGGTGCTGGCGATGAACCAGAACAAGGTCCCGAAGGCCGGCCGCATCGTGGCGATCAACTCGATGTTCCACCGGCAGCTGATCGGCGCCAACAGCAAGCTGACTGCCGTCGACGCCTCCGGCGACCCCCAGGGCCTCCGCGACGCCACCGTCGGCCGTCTGCTCGGCTGCCGGATCGTCACCACCGAGAACATGCCGGAAACGACCAAGCCGCAGGCCGTGGCCTTCAACAAGGACGCCTGCGCCTACGTGTCCCAGATCCAGAAGGTCGAGGCCATGCGCGCGCAGAACAAGTTCGCCGACCGGCTCCGTGGCCTGCACGTCTACGGCAGCAAGGTGATCCGCCCGGAGGCCGCGGCCAAGTACACCGCCGCCTGACCCTCTCCCGGCCCACCAGGCCTCTCCCTTCCAGGAGTTCATCGTGAGCAAGTTGCAGCTCGTCATGCGCGCCGAGGACGGGCAGATCGTGCCCGTCGGCGTGGACAACCCCCTGCCCATGACCGTGGTCGGCGGATCCGCCGACCCGTCAGCGGCCGGGCCCGTGGTGTCCGGGCCCGCGGTCGCTGACGTTCCCTCCGGAGCGACCACCGCGCAACTGCGGTCCGCCCTCAACGAACTGCTCGCCTCCCTGCGTGCGGCGGGCGTCATCGCGGACGAACCCGACAGCGGGCCAGCCGACAAGTCCTGACCGATCGGCGACGCCGCCAGAAGGGAGGTGGCGCATGCTGCCACTGCTGGCCACTCCGGCCGACGCCCAGGCCTACGGGTACCAACTGCCCGCCGACCGGGCGGAAGGCCTCCTCGCCCGGGCGTCTGCCCGCGTGCGGCGGGCGGCCGGCCGGGGCGCGATCACCGCGCAGACCAGCGAGGTGCGCCTCCCGGTCACGCGCGGCACGGTCACCTTGCCGGGAGGGCCGGTGCTGTCTGTGTCCGGGGTACGAACTGTGCCCGAGGATGACAGCCCCGCCGAAGAGATTCCCTTTCGGTGGAACGCTGGCGACGACAAGCTGTCCGTCCCGTACCACCTCGTCTCGGTGGTCGAGGTCACCTATCGGCACGGATTCCACGTGCTGCCGGACGGCCTGGTGGAGCTGGTGTGCCAGGTCGCTTTCCGGCTGTCGCAGCAGCCCGCGCAGGGCGAGGGCATGCTCCGCACCGCATCCGTGGACGACGCGGCCTTCACGTACGCGTCCGAGCAGATCGCCGCTGCCGGCGACCTGATGCCCGGCGAGCTCCAGGCGCTCAAGGCCGCTTTGGGGACGCCGGGGACGTGGGTGGTGAAGTCCGGTGAACGTCGGTGACGTAGCGGACGAGACCGCCGACATGGGCCGGGCCATGGCGGAAGCCCTCATGAAGGACGCGTGCCTGATCGAGGACTTCGGGGTGGTCACGACCACCGACGACGGCCAGGACCTCACGGACCCGGTCGTGGTCTATACGGGGAAGTGCCGGGCCAAGCCCGCCAGCACCGCGGTGGTGACGCCGTCGGTGAACGCCCAGTCGCAGACCTGGCAGTACAAGGTGTCGATCCCGCTCGGGCCCGAGCAGCTGCGCGCGGGCCTGCGCGTGACCATCACCGCCTCACGCGACCCGTCCATGGTCGGACTGCGGCTCATGCTCAGGAACTTTGACCGCGGCACGCACATCACGGCGCGCCGCATGTGGTGTACGGAGGTGAGCCGATGACGGTCATCGTGACCGGTGCGCAGGAGTCGGCCGCGGCCCTGCTGCGGAGCGTGGCCCAGTTGGAGCGGAACGCGGGCACGGCGGTGGCGGTGACCGCTGGGAAAGTCAAACGCTCAGCGCAGCAGCGGGTTTCGGGCCACCCGTACCTGCCGGCCTACCCCTACTCGATCTCGTTCTCCATCACCCGTGGGGCAATGGGGGTGGAGGCGGAGATCGGCCCGGACAAGGGCCGCCGCCAGGGCCCGCTCGGCAACCTGATCGAGTACGGGTCGGTCAACAACGCGCCGATCCCGCACCTGGGGCCGGCGCTCGACGAGAACGCCGACGACCTCCTGCGTGGTGTGGAGATCGCCGTGCTGCAGGCGTTCCGGTGAACGTCACCGACCGGCTCATCGAGGCGCTCGAGGCAGCGCGACTCACCGTTGGCGACGGGCAGCCCCGCAATGCCGACGGCCCGCTCACCGGCCGGTACGTCGTCGTCCGGCCGCGGCAGATCATGCGGGGCGAGAGCAGCATCGGCGACCCGAACGCGGACCGGCAACCGGAGTTGCAGATCACCTCCGTTGGCCCGTCACGGCGGGCGGCGGACCAGGTCGCCGAGATCGCCGACCGGGTCGCGCTCGGGCCGATGCCGCCGCCGGACGGCTGCGAGTGGCAGCAGGCCGCGGTGTACGTGACCGGGACCGCGACGACGACCGAGCCCACCACCGACCCGACCACGCCGGAAGCCCCGACCTGGTTCCGGGTCGACGTCTACCGCTACTACCTGACCCCCGTCTAGGAGGACCCGTGGCCGACGAGCCCGCCACCGACACCGATCCGTGGGTGGAGATGACCCACCCGAAGCTCCCCGGCCAGACGGCCACCGCGCTCAGGGCCGCGTTCACGCGGGTCTGGGCGCCGCTCGGCTGGGAGCTGCACACCCCTTCGGCCGCAGGCGAGACGCCCGCGGCCGACACCGTGGAGGCCCCGGAGGCCCCCACGTCCACCACCGACGCGGCACCCCGCCGCAAGACCGCGGCCACCGCCGCGTCGAAGGAGGACTGACATGCCTCGCTACGGCACTACCGGACGGATCGCGATCATCCTCGCGCCGACCGTCGTCGACCCGAAGGCGCCGACCGTCGCCGAGATCGCGGCGGGGGTGAACATCTCCGACTACGTCACCCGCGACGGTCTCAAGACGCCGTCCTCGGGCAACACCATCGACGCGAGCGACATCGGCAGCCGGTACAACAAGCAGGCGCCCGGCACCTACGGCGGTGACGCCGCGGAGATCACCGCGCACCGCGACTCCAAGGGCACGGACGACAAGGCGTGGGACGCGCTGGCCCAGGACACGATCGCCTGCCTGATCGTCGCCCGCGCCGGCTTCGACCAGTCGCCCACGACCGGCCTGGGCACCAAGGACGGTGTCGCCAAGGACGGCGACCGGTGCGAGACCTACCCGATCACGGTGATCTCCCGGGCGCCGAACGACACCGGCGACAACGAGACGTCGAAGTTCACCGCGAGCCTGGCCATCACCGGCGAGCCGGAGCAGGACGCCGTCGTGGCGGCGGCAGGGGGCTGACGGTGACGACTGTGCCTGAGACGTTCCAGGCGGCCCCGGCCCCCGCTGCTCCGGCGGCGGGGGTCCAGAGCCTGGCGGACGTGAGTGCCCGCATCCAGCGGCCGCGACAGCGGGTGCCGCTGTACCTGGACGCGGAGACCGCCTCCCAGATCGCGGATGCGGAGGAGGCCCTCGAGCGGGCGAAGGAGTACGACGAGCTCCACAACGAGCCCGACACCGCTCCGGATCTCGCCCGCTACCTGCGGGAGCTGGAGGAGAAGGCCGCGGCCTCGAAGGTCGTGTTCACGCTCGAGGCGGTCCAGCACCGCAAGTACCAGCGGCTGCGGGCGCAGTGCCCGCCGACCCAGAAGCAGATCGAGCAGGCCGCGAAGATGGCCGAGGCCCGCGGGGCCGAGGCGACGGTCGAGCCGGTGTTCGACCCGGACACGTTCGCTCCGCTGCTCGTACGGCACCAGCTCATCGACCCCGTCGTCGGCAGCGACGAGGAGTTCGAGGCGTTCTGGGACAAGCTGAGCGACGGCCAGGTAAACCAGCTCTGGTCGTCCGCGCTGACGGTGCAGCTGGGGGTCACCGACCCTGGCCCAAAATCCGAGCTCGCATCCGAGATTCTGGAGAGCTTCGGGCTCAGCTGAGCTACTGCGCCCCACGCGGCATCCCCTACTCGGTGTTCATGGGCCGCGCGGTGCCGCCGGGCGAGCCTGAGTGGACTCAGGAGGACACCCTCCTGGCGATCGAGTGGCAGCGGCTGCAGGACGAGACCTGCCAGTGCGGGCATCTGCTGTCCGAGTCGCTGGACGAGGCGAACGAGTACGAGCCCAAGCGGATCACGTGCTTCGCCTGCCAGGCCAAGGAGCGGGCGGAGCGGGCCGCGTCCGAGCGTGAGGGCGCGGATCTGTCCGGCCACAAGATCACCGTCACGCTCGTCGGCCGTCGGCCCGTCGTCGGCGACTGACGCAGCACCAGCACAACAACTCAACAGGGGACGGGGGTGATCCGTCATGGCGGAACGCACCGTACGGGTCCGCGTCGTAGCAGACCTCGCCGGGTTCGGTGCCCTGCGGGGAGCGGCTGCGCAGCTGACCGGGTTCGGCCGGCAGGCCGGGCTCGCCGGGGTGGGTGTGCGGGGGCTGACGACCGCGGCGGGCGGTGCCCGGCGTGGGCTGACCGCGGTGGGGGCGGGCGCGCGGGGCGGCGCGTCCGGCCTGGCCGGTGTCACCACGGCGGCCGGGGGTGCCCGCCGCGGCCTGTCCGGGATCACCACCGCAGGCGCGGGCATCCCGGCGGTGTTCGGCCGGATCGGGTCCGCGGCCCGGTCCGGGCTCAGCTCGGCGGCCTCGGCGACGTCGGCGATGCTCGCGCCGGTGCGGGGTCTGGGCGCGATGCTGGCGGGCGGGGCGATCGTCTACGGCCTCCACGACATCGTCCACCAGGGCAACGACTACAGCTCCGCCCTGTACAAGTTCGGGGAGGTCACCCGGGCTTCCGGTGCGGAGATGGCTGCGGCGGGCCGGGAGGCGCAGGCCCTCGGCGCGGACATCCGCCTCCCGGCGGCGACGGCGGCCGGCGCGGCCGAGGCGATGACGGAGCTTGCCAAGGCCGGCCTGTCCGCGCAGGACTCGATGAAGGCGGCGAAGGGCACGCTGCAGTTGTCCGCCGCAGCGCGGACGGATGTCGCCATGGCCGCCCGCATCGAGGGCGACATCATGGACCAGTTCGCCATGAAGGGGTCCGAGGCCTCCACGGTGGCGGACACCCTGGCGAACACGGTCAACAACGCCTCGGGCGAGCTGATCGATCTTTATTACGCCATGAAGTACGTCGGGCCGACGGCGCACTCCATGGGCGTGTCGATCCAGGACGCCGCGACCACCGTCGGCCTGCTCGGCAAGTCGGGCATCATCGGTGAAACCGCTGGTACGACGCTGCGCGGGATGCTCGCCCGGATGGCCGCCCCGACCCGGCAGGCCAAGCAGGGGCTGAAGGAACTCGGGATCGAGGCCTTCAACTCGAGCGGCAAGTTCAAGGGCATGGAGTACGTCGTCGGCAAGCTCGCCGACGCACATGAGCACCTCTCCCAGAAGGAGTTCACGTCCGCCGCGGCGATGGCGTTCGGCAAGCCGGCCCTCAGTGGCGCGACCGCGCTCGCGCACCAGGGCGCCAAGGCGTACGGCATCCTGCACAACCAGATCTCCCGCGTCGGTGGCGCGGCGGACATCGCCGCGGCCGAGGCGAAGGGCCTGGGCGGCGCCATGCGCACCATGGGCGCGCAGGTCAAGGGCTTCTTCTTGCAGGTGTACACGGGTGTCTCCCCGGTCCTGGAGCACATCACCCGCGGCATGGCCGACTCGGTCGCCGCCGGCATCCCGTACGTCCGGCGCGGCGTGGCCGTCGCCGGTGCCCTGTGGGACCTGTACGGGCCGACGGTCGAGCGGAAGCTGTCGGACGCCGGCACCCGGGTCCGCCGGCAGGCCGTGAAACTGGTCGACCCGCTGGTCGTCGTCCTCAAGTCGGGCCTGGCGGTGGCCGCGCCGATCGCGACGGGCACCCTGTACGGGCTGTGGACGATCTTGCAGAACATCGGCCACGCCGTCGGCCCGCTCGTCGACGGGCTGGCCGCGTTCATCTCATCCATCCAGTCCGGGACCGGCGCGCTGGGCATCCTCGGCAGTGCCCTCGGCGGCACCATCGGAATGCTCTCCCACGTCAGCGACATCCTCGGGCCGCTCGCCGGGCTCGTCGGCGGCCTGGGCAAGGCCTTCGGTGGCCTGCCCGCCCCGGTCCAGCTCGCGCTGCTGACCATGCTCGCCATGCGCGCCGCCCGTGGCCCGATCGACGGGCTGCGCACGAGCGTGACCGCGTACGGGCGCGCCGGGATCAACGCGTTCCGAGGGGTGGGGGACGCGGTCCTGTACCAGCGGGTGCTGGCCGCAGGTGCTGGTAAGGACATCGGCCGGCTCGGCGGTTTCATGGCCGAGATGGAGCGCCGGTCGCCCGCGATCGGCCGCATGGGGAACGCGTTCCGTACGACGGCCGGTCAGATCCAGGCCGCGGGCGGCCGTGCGGTCGGGTTCCGGTCCGCGCTCGGTGGCATCGGCGCGGCCGCCGGGTCCGGCGCCGTGTCCGGGATGAAGGGCCTGGTGGGGTTCCTCGGCGGTCCGTGGGGCGTCGCCATGGCCGGAGCGATGCTCGGGCTGGCCTGGCTGGCCAAGCGGCAGCAGGAGGCCGCCGCGGCGGCGGCCGCGCACCAGCAGCGCATCTCGGACCTCAGTAAGGCGCTGCACGACTCCAACGGGGCGATCAACGCGAACGTGCGGGCTGCGGCCGCGCAGACGCTGGAGGACACCAAGCTCAAGGACGGCAAGACGCGGCTCCTGGACATCACCCGGGCCGCCGGGCTGTCCGAGCGGCAGGTCACCGACGCCTACCTCGGGCAGGGCAAGAGCATCGGCGCCCTGCGTAAGGAGATGCAGCAGGCCGCCGACGTCAACAAGACGTGGGTCAAGGGCAGCCAGTACGCGTCCACGGTCTACACCGACCAGGGGCTGGCGTACGCACAGGCCGCCGATGCTCTGGGGCAGCTGTCCGGTGAGATGCCGGAGGCGATCCGCCGGGCGAAGGAGCACGCGGACGCGGTCCGGGGCGGCGGGGATGCGGCGCTGGACGCGGCCAACCCGACCGGCCGTCTCAAGGAGGCCATCAAGACCCTCGGCGACGCGTCGTCGGATGCGGACACCAAGGCCCGCGCCCTACACGATGCTCTGAACCTGCTGGCCGGTGGCGAGCTCGAGGTCCAGGCCGCGGTATCGCAGCTCAACCAGGACATCGCCAGCCTGAAGGACACCTGGGCTGACGTGGACCGGAACAAGGGCTTCGGGAAGAACCTCGACGACCTGAACCGGTCCCTGATCGCAATCGACGGTTCCCTCAACACGACCACGGAGAACGGCCGGACCCTGTTCGACCGGTTCCAGCAGCTCAACTCCAGTGCGGCCGGGGCAGCGCAGAAGACGTATGACCTGGCGCGGGCCAACGACGAGGCCGCGGGCCCTGCCCTGGCCAAGGCCGAGCAGCACATGGAAGCGGCGTGGAAGACCGCGGTCAAGGCCGGCCAGGAGTTCGGGCTGACCCGTGACCAGGCGATGGAGCTCGCCAACGGCATGGGCTTCATCCCCAGCAGCTTGGCGATCACGCTGGACACGCCGGGCCTGTCCGACACCGAAAAGAACTTGCTGTACGTGCAGGGCCTGGCCGGGCACATGCCCAAGGACTCCAAGATCCGGGTGTCGGCGCTCACCAAGGAGGCGACCAAGCAACTCCGGGACCTCGGATTCAAGATCGAAACGTTGCCGGGTGGCCGGCAGGTGGAGATCACCGCGCCGACCAAGAAGGCCGCGCAGGACCTCGACGCGCTGATCGCGAAGAAACTGCCCGCCAAAGAGGTCCAGGTGTCCGCCAAGACGCAGGCGGCCATGGGCGACCTGGAGGTACTGCAGGCCAAGATCGCGGGCACCAAGGACCGCACGGTCACGATGACGGCGCTCACCGGGGACGCCGAGAAGGCCCTCAAGGACCTCGGTTTCAAGGTCACCCACATGAAGGACGGGACGGTCAAGGTGACCATCCCGACCGGGCCGCCCAAGGAAGCCATCGACTACATCCAGGGCGCCATCAACAACATGTCGGGCAAAACCCTCGGCATCGGCGTCTACACCACCGAGTACCACAAGAAGGTCGAACAGGGCTCCAACGTTCCGCCGCTGCTGGCACGCCGGAACGAGGATGGCAGCGTCACCGACTACTACGCCGACGGCGGCGTGCGTGAGAACCACATCGCGCAGATCGCCCCGGCCGGAGCGATGCGGGTGTGGGCGGAGCCGTCCACGGGCGGGGAGGCTTACCTCCCTTTGTCCCCTTCTAAGCGGGGTCGCTCCACGAAGATCCTGGAGGAGGTGGCGCGCCGGTTCGGGTACCGGCTGGAGAAGTACGCGCAGGGCGGGATCACTTCGTTCGCTGCCGGCGGGTTCACGTACGCGCCGACGGAGCCCATGTCGACGCTGGGTGCCGGGTCCGGCATGGACCGGTACCAGGCCGCTGTGCAGCGGCTGAAGGACGCGTGGGCGAAGCTCGCCGAGGTCGAGAAGAAGGCCGCCTCGGGGTCGAAGGCGTACAAGGAGGCGCAGAAGAAGGAGGCGCAGACCCGCAAGGACAACGCGCGCAAGGTCCAGCAGGCGGAGGCCAACCTGGCGCGGGTGCGGAACGGAAAGCACACCGCGAAGCAGTTGGCGGACGCCGAGCGGCGCCTGGCCAACGCCCGGTATGCGGCGTCGAAGTCCAACAAGGCGGCCGCGGACCGGACGGAGAAGGCCCGCAAGAAGGCCATCTCCGGGAACAAGGACGTAGCCGCGGCGCGGAAGAAGGTATACGCGGCGGACGCCGAGCTGGGACTGAAGAAGGGCGCCAAGGCGCCCTCCGGGTTCGACCTGAAGGGCTACCAGCTCCAACTGGAGAAGGCCTCGAAGGCGAACGCAACGTGGGAGAAGAACCTCACGAAGGTCGGCAAGAAGGCCGGCAGCGAGGTGGAGGACATCCTGCGCGGGATGGGCGAGGAAGGCCGAGCCCTCGTCAACGCCCTCGCCGGCGCTTCCACGAAGCAGTTCAACGCGATCGTGAAGAACCTCAAGGCGCTCGCGCCGACGGCGAAGGCGACGCTCGCGGACTACACGAAGCAGTTGACCAGCGCGAACAAGGCCGGTGGCGACTTCCAGAAGAACCTGCTCAAGCTCGCCAGCATGGGCTACACCGACCTGGCAACGCAGCTCGCCGCACAGGGCGACGATGCCGCCCAGGCGGTCGCCGCCGCGGCGGTGCAGAACAAGACGTCCGCGGCGGCCGCCGACAAGGCCGCGAAGGCCAACGCCGCGCTGCTCTCGTCGGAGGACCTGAGCAACGCCATGATCCTGCTCGGGGTGCTGCGGTCGAATCCGGGCGCGGGCATCGCAGACGTCATCGCGGCCGGCCTGGACTGGGCCACCGTCCGCGCGCTCGCCCCGAAGATCGCCAAGGAGATCAAGGGGATCTCCGGAAGCGGCACGTTCGTGGAGCAGATGAAGGGCCAGAACATTGCGCTGGCCAAGGGCGGCATCCTGCCCGACTCCAGCTACACGGTGCTCGCCGGGGAGCGGGGCACGGGCGGGGAGGCCTACATCCCGCTCGGCGCAGGGAACCGGGCCCGCTCCACTGCCCTGCTGCAGGCGGTCGCCGGGAACTTTGGCTACCACCTCGCCCCGATCCGCGGCGGGGGCGGCCAGACCGTCGTCCAGCACATCACCAAGCACTACACGGTGCAGCTCGACGGGGCGAAGCAGACGACGGGCGAGCAACTGGCGGACATCAACAGGCACATGGCGTTCGTGTCCTGAGGAAGGGGGTGCCATGGCCGGGCTGCAGGCCGGTTACCGATTCAAAGATGCGATCCCGATCCAGCTCGGCGACCTCGTCTTCGGCCAGGTCGACCAGGAGGGCGTGCACTGGCACTGCGGCACCCTCGAGGGCTGGGACTCTCCCGACGTCCGCGCCCAGATCACCCAGCGGGAGGCGGACCACGGAGCGTGGGCTGGACCGGTGTACCTGAATGAACGGGTGATCACGCTCGCCGGGAAGGCCTTCGCCCCGGACGCCCCCACGCTGGACCGGGCGATCGAGCGGCTCCTGGTGGCGGCCTCGCTGACCGACACGACGCTGACGGTCAACGAGTCCATCCCGAAGCAGTGCGTCGTGCGCCGGTCCGGGAAGGTGCTGGCCCAGCGGCTGACCGGGACCGCACTGGACTGGTCGGTGCTGGTGACAGCCGCCGACCCGCGCCGGTACGGCACCGAGCTGCGGCAGCAGTCCACGGCGCTGCCCTCCACCAGCGGCGGCCTGGCCCCGCCGCTCACGCCGCCGCTGACGGTGGCCGCGACGACGGTGTCCGGTGACATCACCGCGACGAACGAGGGGACGATCGCGGTCCGGCCGATCCTCACGATCACCGGGCCCGTCCCGGCGCCGCGGATCCCCGTGGTCTCCCCGGACGGCACTGTGCGGACCCTCGTCTACTCCGAGACCCTCGGCGCGGGTGAGCAGCTGGTGATCGACACCGATCGGCACACGGTGATGCTCGGCGGGGCCTCCCGCCGCCGCTATTTGTCCGGGCCCTGGCCGGACATCCCGGCCGGCGCGACGGTCGCGATCCAGTACCGGGCCGACACCTACAACCCGACAACAAAGCTGACCGCCACTTGGCGGCCGGCCTGGATGTGAGGAGGCCACATGCCTACCGATCCGCCGCTGTGGCAGAACACCCTCACCAGCAACGGGCTTCAACTGCGGCGCGCGGATGCGCTCCTGGTGATGAGCGACGGGACAGCGCTGGGTGCCCGGGGCGGGGTGCGGCCCGGCTCAACCGGCCTGACGGTCTCCCTGTCCGGGACCACGATCAACGTGTCCGCCGGTGGCGCGTTCGCGTACCGGGCGGGTCAGGGCGTGTACCGGGCGGTGCTGCCCTCGGCGTGGACGGGCACGCTGGCCGCCGCGCACGCGACCTACTTCCGTATCGACCTGGTGTACCTGCGGATCTGGGACACGGACGTCGACAGCTCCGGGCTGCGGCAGGGCGACGTGGTGTACCTGCCGGGCACGGCGTCGGCGACCCCGCCGGTGCCCTCCCCGGGAGCCAATGAGGTGTGGGTGCCGCTCGCGCAGATCACCGTGCCCCGCTCGGGCGGCGGTGCGCCCAGCGTGGACACGAGCGTTCGGCCGGTGACCGTGGCTCCGGGCGGGATCCTGCCCGGCCAGGCGGGCGTCCCGGCCGGCGCCTATCCGGGCATGTACTGGGACGACGGGTCCGACCTGCGCCGGTACACCGGCAGCGCCGTGGAGACCATGCAGAAGGTCGAGAGCGTAGCGTGGACAACCCCCTCCACGCTCGGCAACGGTTACACGCAGGGCAGCGACACCCTGGGTAACGCGAACGGTCCTATCCGCTACCGGACCTACACCGACCGGGGCACCCAGTACATGGAGTGGGACGGCGGCGGCACCCGCACGGCCGGTGCCCAGAACACCAACATCCTCAATGCTGCTCTGCCGACCATTCTCCGCCCGAAGTACCGGGCCTCGTTCTCGGTCCCGCGAAACGCAGCCGGCATCGCGGGCGTGTCCGGCTCGGGGTCCGTCGTGAACAGCGTGAAGGTGGACTTCAACCAGGACGGGACCGTGGGGCTCGTCACCGCCGCGGCGGGTGACTCGGAGACGTCTTGGTTCTCCCTGCGCGGCATCAGGTACCCGCTGTCGTGAGCGCCGTGGAACTGACGTGGCTCGCCTGCGATCTGAAGTCGGGCCGTATCGCGGAGGAGCTGCAATCGCTGGTCCCCTCCGGGGCGTTCGGCCGCAGGCTCGGCCTCCCCACCAGCGCGCAGTTCGACCTCGCGCTCGACGGCGCCCCGCCGGACTGGGAAGCCGCGTGCGATCCGGGTCGCACCATGCTCGTGCCGGTCGACAACGCCACCGCGCAGCCGCTGGGCGCGTGGATCACCCTCACCCGTGAGGGAGGTTCTGACAGCACCGTGAAGCTGGGGGCGTCGACTCCCGAGTGCTACCTGGACCGGCGGTACACCAGCACCTACATAGGCGTGGGGAAGGACCAGGCGGTCATCATGACCGGCGTCGCCAGCTCGCTGACCACCGACGCGCCACCGATCGTTTTCGACGCCCCCGCGACGGGCCGGACCATGGACTACGACGTTCAGGACGGCGACGACCGCACCATCCTGTCGGTGTGGCAGGAGCTGATGGGCCTGGAAGGCGGGCCCGAGTGGACCGTGGATGTGGAGTGGGCGGATGCCGCGCAGACCGGGGTGCGGCTGGTGGCCCGCATCCGCCAGCAGGTCGGCGTGCAAGCCGAGCAGCCGGAAGCCACATTCGACTTCCCTGGCTGCATCGCCGCCTACCGGTGCACGGAGTCGTATGAGGCGGGGAAGGGCGCCAATGTCGTCTACGCGTGGGGCGATGGTGAAGGCTCCTCCCGGCTGCACTCCGATTCGTACCTCGCCAGCGACTTGATCGCCGCCGGCTGGTGCCGGTGGGTGTACCGGTACACGCCTGCCAGCGGTTTGACGGACCCCGTCCAGCTCAACCGGCACGCGGCCGAGGCGCTCGCGCAGATGCGGACCGGGACGACCACGTGGACGGTCGATGCCGTCGCCTCGCAGGCTCCGCGCCTCGGGCGGGACTGGGCGTTGGGTGACGCGGTCCGGGTGCAAATCGACCGGTCTCCGCGCCATCCCCGGGGCGTGTCGACCGTGGCCCGTGCCTACGGCTGGGACTTCGATCCGGCCGCCGACCGCGTGACGCCGATCCTGCTGCAGGAGGACTAGCAATGCCGCTCAAGGCCGACAAGCTGCCGCCGGACATCAAGTCCCTCGGGACGAAGGTCGCCCGTATGGAGCGGCGCCTGAACGAGAGGGATGCCGCGCGCCGGCTGGAGTCAGCAACCGTCGGCGCCGGCGGCCTGCGCATCAACGGCGGTGCCTTCGCCGCCTACTACCCCGGCGTACCGGCCGCGATCTTCGCCACCGGCCGGTGGGGGGACGGCTCCTACGGTTCCGCCCTGCGCCGCAACAACGGAACCCTCGCCATGCAGGTCGAGGGATCGGGCGCGGACACACCGGGCATGATCCGCCTGTACAACCGGCAGGGCACCCCGATCATCATGGACGACGCCTACGCCGACGGATACCTCGGACGCCCGTGGGTCCCCATCCCCATGCAGTCCGGCGTCAACTTCACCGGCACGACGTGGCAGCCCACGCACTTGGGCAGGATGTGGGCCCAGCACGCCGTCCTCCACATCGGGATCTCGGTCTGGGCCCCGAGCGGGTCCACCGCGCAGGCCCGGGTCGCCATCGCCGCGAACAACAACACCACGCCGGTCACGCCCGTCATCTCCAGCACCGGCGGAAACGAAACGTTCGGCGAATACCGGCTGACCCCCTCCCAGCACGGAATGGCATGGGGCGACGTCTGCACGATCATCATCCAGGGACAGCGGACCGCGGGTACGGGCACCTGCACCATGTGGTGCCAAGGGATCTGGGGTTCCAACACCTACTCGGCAGCGGAGGCACTCTGATGGACATCGACCCGACCCAGCCCTGGGGCATCGCCCTCGACTACGCGGGACGCGCCATGAAGCCCGTTCAAGAGGGCCCGTTCACCGTTGATGTGGCGGTCCAGGACTCTGAGCCGAACCGGCGGAACACACCGTGCGTGAGGGCCACGATCTTCGTTCAGACCCCCGACGGCGAGTTCTCCGACACCCTCGCCTACGCGGACGTCTCCGCGAGCATGGGCACCTACTGGGAGCCCAACCCGGACAAGGTGAAGGCCGCCGTGGAACAGGCCGTCGCCCAGGCTCACGCCAAGCTGGACTGGCTCGCATCCCTGCGCGGCTGACCCGCGCACCCTCCGCCCCCGTGCCACGTGGCCGGGGGCTTCGTCACGCCAGGAGACCCCGCCCGTGGACACCCTCACCATCAGCCACACCTACCGTGACCCCAGCACCGAGAGGCCGCTCAAGGGCCGGATCATCCTGGCCCCGAAGCCCGCACGGCTGCTGTCTACCGTCACCCACGAGACGATCTCCGGTGCCGTCATCGTCGACCTGGACGACGACGGCCACTTCAGCGCGACCTTCGTGCGGCCCGCCGACGGACTGCTCCCCACCGGGTGGACCCTGGTGGTCGACGAGCGTCTCGAGGACGCACCGCGCGCCTTGTACGAGGTGGAACTGCCCGCCGACCGGGACACCATCGACCTGGACGAGCTCGTCCCGGTCTACGCGGCGGGCGGCCCCTACCTGCGCGTGCCCGGCCCGCCCGGACCCGCGGGCCCCGCCGGCGAACCCGGGCCGCCCGGGCCGCCGGGGGCAGCCGGTGAGCCCGGCCCGCAGGGAGAGGCCGGCCCCGAAGGCCCGCCAGGCCCGAAGGGTGACGCCGGTGAGCGGGGCCCCGAGGGTGAGCAGGGCCCGGCGGGTGAGCAGGGCCCGGCGGGGCCCAAGGGCGACCCCGGTGCTCCTGGCGAGGCTGGCGCAGACGGCGAGCAAGGGCCCGAGGGGCCCGCCGGGCCGAAGGGCGACCCGGGCGCGCAGGGCGAGCGGGGGCCGAAGGGCGACACCGGCGAGCCGGGCCAGCCTGGGGAGCAGGGCCCGAAGGGCGACCCCGGAGAACAGGGTCCCCGCGGGGAGCAAGGAGTGCCCGGGCCTGCAGGCATGAAGAACGTGTGGACCCCGCAGAGCCTCGGGTTCCAGGCGTGGACCTGCGACCCCTACGGCGTAGCCAACCCCGGCACGAAGTACCTGAAGCCGCAGCGTCTCTACGCGTGCGGGTTCCTCATCACCGAGGACACGCCCTTCAACGCCGTGGTCCTCTTCGCACGCGGATACGGAGGCGTGCCCACCGCCCGGTTCGTGGCCGGCGTCTACCGGGAGAACGGCAGCCGGGTGACCGGAACGGCAAGCCCGGTGAGTCTGGCCGCGGCCGGACAGACGGCGGGCAGCCCCCCGCAGATGGCCAGCACCCACACCGGTGCCACCCCGATCGCGATGCCGTCCACGGCCACCCTCACCCCGGGCCGGTACTGGGGCACATGGGCACTGACCACGGGCGCAGCGACCGATTACGCGTTCTACCACGTGCAGAACGAGGCGCCCGTCTCGCCGGCGAACTTCTTCCTCGGGACGCCGTTCGCGCGGGCCTGGTACATCGAAGGGCAGTCGGACCTGCCCCCCACGGTCAACCAGGCCGCGGCCGGAGTGCTGACCGACCACGACATCCCGATCATGGCGCTCGCCCTCATCTGACCCCCCGGCCCCTCTCACCCCTACGCCCGAGCGCGCCGCGCCGGGCGTTTCCTCATGTCAGGAGACACCCGTGTCCGTCAAGATCATCAGCCGTGCCGAGTGGGGAGCCAAGCCGTGGGACAACGACCCGCGGAGCAGCGGCCCCGCGGCCGTCCCGCTGAGCAGCCGTACAGAGTGGTTCGTCCACTACGACGGGGCAACTCCCATCACCCGCACCGGCTACGCCATCCCGCGCGCCATCGAGGCCGAGCACCTCGCCAACGGGTGGGCGGGCATCGGCTACTCGTTCGTGGTGGACCAGGCCGGCAACGCGTACGAGGGCCGCGGGTGGGGTCGACAGGGCGCGCACTGCCCTGGCCACAACGTGAGCGGGCTCTCGGTACAGATCGCCGTCGGCGGCGACCAGGAGCCGACCCCCGCCGCCCTCGCCACGGCGCGCGCCCTGTACGACGAGGCGTGCCAGCGGACCGGCCGCACCCTCGCCCCGAAGGGGCACCGGGACGGCATCGCCACCCTGTGCCCGGGCGCGCGACTGTACGCGTGGGTGAAGGCAGGGATGCCCGCGCAGGGCTACAACCCCGCCCCGAACCCCGGCGGGTCCCTCCCCGGTCGCGGCGCCGAGGTGGCCCGCTACCAGGTCGTCATCAACGGCCTGACGTACGGGTACGGCGCCGTGGGCGACCACGTCACCAAGGTCGGCGAGTTCCTCGTCGCGCGTGGCTTCGGCCGCCACTACACCTCCGGCCCCGGCCCCGTGTGGACGGACGCGGACACGCTTAACTACGCGGACTACCAGCGGTCCTTGGGCTACAGCGGCAAGGACGCCGACGGTGTGCCCGGCGAGACGTCCCTGAAGCAGCTCCTCGGCACCCTCCCCGCCGCCGCGGCGAAGACCACCACGCCGCCGCCGTTCCCGGGCCGCCGGCACTTCCAGCCCGGCCAGTCCAACCGGTACGTCACCCAGCTCGGGCAGCAGCTCGTGAAGAAGGGCTACGGCCGCTTCTACACGCAGGGCCCCGGCCCCAAGTGGACCGAGAACGACCGCAAGAACACGGAGGCGTTCCAGCGGGCACAGGGCTGGACCAGCTCCGACGCGGACGGCTACCCGGGCCCGGAGACCTGGCGCCGCCTCTTCTCCTGACCACCACCCCGCCCGGCACCGGGCGCTCCCCGGTGCCGCGGCATCTCCTTCTCACGGAAAGGGGCCGGCCATGCCCGGTCTGTTCATCTCCGCCATGCGCACGGGCGTTCCGCTCGTCGCCGGATGGCTGCTCACCCTCGCCGCGGGCGCCGGGTTCGACATCGACTCGACGACCGTCAGCACGGCCGTCCTGGTCGTGCTCGCGCTCGCGTACTACCTGCTGTTCAGGTGCCTCGAATGGCTCGGCGAGCGGGCGCGTGGCACCGTCCTGCAAAACCTCGCCGGGGTGTTCCTCGGGTGGGCGCGGCCGCCGGCGTACCCGAAGTTCGAGCAGCTCGAACCGGTCGACGGTGCCCGCTACCTGTCGGACGCCGACAGCAAGTGACGCCGGCGTTACTGCCGCGGTCACTCCCCCACTGCACAACCGGAGGATGCGTGGATGCTGCCGCGGTCGGCGCCGTCGGAGCCATCGTCGTTGGGCTCGCATCCGCAGTCGGCGCACTGATCGGGCAGCGGGGCGCGAACCGTGCCTCGCAGTCCGGCGCCGTGCTCGGCGGATACAGCACGCTCGTCGACAACCTGCAGGAAGAACGCAACGGGCTGCAGGTGAAGCTCACCGAGAACGAGCGGCTGCTCGCCGCGGCGTACGCCGAACTCGCCAGTGAGCGGGCCGACAAGGCGGCACTGCAAGGACGGATCACGGAACTCACGGCCGAGAACGAGCGGCTGCGCGCACAGATCGTCGAGCTCGGAGGGCAACACACGTGAACGGTCGTCATGCTCAGCCGATCCTCGCGCAGCGGTGGCGGTCCCTAGCGGTCGCCGCGGTGCTGCTCGTGCTGACGGGTGCGGTCGTGCTGGTGTGGCTGCGGATCAACGCCGAAGCACGCCGGGCGGATGCGCTCGCAGACGAGGCGGACCTGCGGGGCAGCGCCGTGGCAACCTTGGCGACCGATGTGCGGGTGCTGCGGGCGCAGATCGAGGCGAAGGGCGGTACGCCGGCGGCGCCGGATCCGTCGCGGGCGGTCGAGGACCTGCCCGCGCGTGCCGAGGTGCCGGTGCCCATCCCTGGCCCGGCCGGGCCTCGCGGCCCGCAGGGTGAGCCGGGCAGTCCGGGCGCGAACGGGTCGCCGGGCTCGCCTGGTCCTGCCGGCCCGTCCGGTGGGCAGGGCGAGCCTGGCGCCACGGTGACCGGTCCGCTCGGTCCGCTCGGTCCGGTGGGTCCGGCGGGTCCGCCGGGCCCTGTAGGACCGGCCGGACCGGCCGGACCGCCCGGGAAGGACGGCCGCGACGGTGCAGCCGGGAAGGATGGGCAGGCATGTCCCGACGGGTACAGCCTGCAGACCCCTTCGGGGGATCCCGATGCGCTCGTCTGTCGCCGCACGGGCGCTCCGCAGCCTGATAGCCCGTCGTCGCCGAGCCCGGGGCAGTCGCTGCTCGGGCTGCCCGCCGAACGCCGTCGTATCGCATGAACGTCACGCCCCTGTCTGGCCTCAACGGCCAGGCGGGGGCCGCTTCGTCATGTTTGGAGGTCAGCCCTCGAGGTCGATGCGGAAGTCGACGACAGTGCTGTCGCCGCGCCGCACGATCGGGTGAGCGACCTCGACGATGCGGCCGGCGTTCGTGATGTGCTTCCGGGTGTAGCGAAGGACCGGGACGCCGACTCCGATACGCAGCGTCGCGGCCTCGAGCTCGGTGGGCATGCCGGCGGTGAAGGACTCGTCGATCCAGCGGACGCGGATTCCCAGCGTGGCGAGCTGCGCCCGAGTGCCGCCTGGCCAGGGCTCGTTGATGGGGTCGGCGACGGGCGTGCCCGCAACGTCCGACCAGCGTACGTAGCTGGTCGACATCTGCGTCGGCTGGTCGTTGTCGTAGAAGACGAAGTGCCTGGCGAGGAGCCGCTCGCCGACCTCGCACTCGAACATGGCCGCCAGCTCCGCATCCGCCAGGACGCGCTCGAAGCGCTTGTCGAGCCGGTACTCGGACCAGCCGATGCCCTGGTCTCTGGTGTACGGCGTGGACTTGGCGCCCGGCGTGGGCCGGTAGCGGTCGGCTGCCATGCGGTGGATCGGTGGTCGCGGGCGGACGCGGGTGCCGGCGCGTGCCCGGGTCTCGATCAGCCCCTCGTTGGCCAGGAGGCGTAGCGCGTTGCGGATCGTGGTCTCCGACACGCCGCCGTATTCGGTGCACAGCGCGGGCAGCGTGGGGATCTGGTCGCCGGGTCCCCACTCGCCGGAGGAGATGCGACGCCGCAGGTCGGCGGCGATCCGTAGGTACTCAGGTTGTGCCACCGCTGCACCCCCACGTCGAGTGATCACGTCAATCTGAGTACACATACTCTCCCCATCCCCTTGACCTGCGCCAATCCCCGCGACAATCTGAGTACAGATAAGCACTACCTGTACTCAGATAACTACTGGTGCCGGGGGACAACCATGCCCGAGTCGGGACGTTCGTGGCAGAAGGCTTTCAAGGCCGAGCCCATCGAGGCAGCCCACGTCCGGCTCTGGACGGCCGGCCGGGTGCGGCACCCCGACGCCCCCTTACTCGCGCACGAGCTGTACGTCGCCGTCCTCGGCTCCGGCGCCGCCGTCATCGAGATGACCCTGTCCACCGCCGGGTCCCGGATCCGCATCACCGCGCAGGGCCCCGACCCGCTGCCGTTGATCTACAGCCACGGCCCGGGCTGGACCCTCATCTGCGGCGTGGCCTCCCGCGCCGGCCTCACCACCGACGAGTGCGGCCTGTGGGCGCAGTTGGGAGCGAGTAGATGACCTGGCGGCCGAAACCGCCGCCCGCTACCGAGCTGACCCGGCCGCAGTACGAGGGCTACGCCTGCTGCTGGTGCGGCACTTCCCTGTGGCAGGGCGGACTCAGCGTCGGCATTGCGCGTGGCTGCATCGGCGCCCACGTCATGGACGTCGAGGTCTACGCCTGCGGCTGGAAGTGCCCCAAGCGGCCCCGGCGCCCCAAGACTTCCGCTACCGGCCGCGAGCATCGGGCCAGCAGCGGAGGCGGCCGCTCCGCCTCATCCCCCTGATCGGAGCGGCCGTACCCCCACCCGCGCAGGCAATTGGTCACCACTGGGAGAAAGCCGCCACTATGGCGGATCTCCTATCGGAAAGGTCCACCGATGAAACGCTTCCTGGCACCCGTGTGGCGCGCGATCCGAGGCCCGCTCCAGTGGCGCGTCCTCTGGTTCGCCCACGCCAAGTTCATGGTCGGCGTGACCGGCGTCGTCCGCGACGACTCCGGTCGGGTCCTCCTGCTCCGCCACCGGATGTGGCCGCCCGACAGGCCGTGGGGCCTGCCCACCGGCTACGCCAACAAGGGCGAGGAGTTCCAGCAGACCATCGTGCGGGAGGTGAAAGAGGAGACCGGCCTGGACGTGAAGGTCGGCCGCCTGCTCAACCTCAAGAGCGGCTACCAGATGCGCATCGAGGTCGCCTACGAGGCGCTCGTTATCGGCGGATCTCTCCACCTCGACAGCTTCGAGATCTTGGAGGCCCGATGGGTCACACCGACCGACCTGCCGGACGGGATGCAGGACTCCCACCGGCATCTCATCAGCGGCACAGCGACCTGAACCTGCTCGCTCCCAACGAGCTCCTCGTCGGCGACCGCACGGCTGTCGCCGCCGCGCTGGCCGCGTTGCGCGAAGACCCCACGTCGTTGACGACGAGCAGCGAGCACGCACCGCACGTCTTCCGTAGCCTCTCCGAGCGTCTGGAGGCCTGGGAGATCGCGGGGATCGACACCACGCCCGTGCACGGCGGACTGCACCGCGCTCGTGTCCGCTACGCCGAGTTCGGTCTCGACCACCTGCTGCCCCTGGACCGGGTACTCGTCGGCGCCGAGTCGACGCGCTCCGGAGCCTGGGGCGGGTTCCACCACGCCAACCAGGGATACCGGCACATGCAGATGGCCGCCGTCATCACCATGTACGGACCGATGGAGCGGGCAACCCCCGCCGATCCCGGGCTGGCGATGCTCGACGTGGTCCGGGCCTACGCGCACGACTCTCTGCACTACGGGTCGGCGCGCCGGTACGGCCTCGTCGGTAGTCAGGTGATGCGGACGCAGTACGGCATCAACTGGCGGCGGCACGACGGCCGCTCGTACTCGGCAGCCGACCCGGACGACGCCGCTCATACCCGGAACCTGGGTGTCGTCATGGAGGGAGCCTGCGACCGAGAGGCCCGGCGCATCACCCGCTACATCGCCTCCCGGTACGGAGTCACCAGTCCCGCCTCCCCGAAGGACCCGGGGTGGTGGGCGTACCGGGACGTGACCGGGCAGCTTGGCGGCGCTGAGGACCCGGGTGGCCTGGGCGCCCGGATCGGCGGCGAGGCAGGGGCCTACGTGGCCGCGCTCTGCCGATACGAGAACGGCGTGAACCGCCGGTACGAGCGGTGGCTGGCCGAGTTCGGCGCAGGCGAGCCGGAGGACCTGCACGACCTGGTGGTGGCCGCCATCATCAGCGGGGACACGATCCGACTGTGCCGGTGGCTCGACGAACGGCACGGGCCGGGAGCGTTCGCTGGGATGTTCCAGGCTGGTGGCTACCTGGCGGCGCCCGAGCAGGAAGCCGTCCTCTGACCGCGGGTGGAGATGGCGGTCGTCGGGCCGCCGGCCCGCCTACAGCCCCGCTCATTCGCCTTACCCGTGGCGGACGAGCGGGGCCCCCTCCCGTCGGCCACCCGCATCGGGGACGGCCTGTGGTCAACGGCGGACAAGCTCGGCGAGGTCCACGCCGATCGCGTCAGCGATGCGGATCAAGGTGTCCAGCAAGGGCGACGAGTGGCCCTGCTCGATGCGGCTGTAGGTGGCGATGTCGATGCCGGATCTACCGCATACGTCGTGCTGGGTGAGGGCGTGCGCCTTGCGGACGCGGCGGATCTGCTCTCCCACCAGGCGGCGGCGGGCGAGGACCCGTTCGTCAGGTGGGGTGGGGCGCACCTGTCCACGGTCCCGACAGCATGATCAAATGTGATTAGGGTCCACCCTAATTTTTGTGATCTTGGGGTGGCAGGCTCCTACAGGCGGACGCGATAGGTGCTCCTCACGCGCGAGGCCCGTTCCGTCCAGATGGCGGAGTCGCGTCCTGACCGCCCCGGTCCCCCTACAGTGGGGGCCGGGGCGGGCTCCGCTCGAGGGATCAGAATCGCGTCAAAGTACGCAGAATCTCAGACCAAGCGCCTTTCCTTAGTCTGGTCTCAGGCGACCTGCAAAGACGCAGGTGAGCACATCGCTAAACCTCGCACACCTTCTAAGCGCTTGGCCGCAGGTTCGAGTCCTGCCGGGGGCGCCAGTCTCCGCCCTCCCTCCCGGGAGGGCTTTTCGCTGGTCAGGCAGGGTTTCACCGCGCACGACGAAGCCCCGGGCACTCCCCCGACGATCACGGGAAGGCTCCGGGGCCGTCCGGCTGTCACCGGGTTTTCGCGGGTGGCCGTGTCGAATACGTATCGAAGTTCTCAGCCGTGACGGTCAGCCGACGTCCGGCCACTCCGGGAGGTCCCCCGCGGCTTCGAGCCGCCTCTTGAGATCGGGAATCCGACCCTCGACACAGCGGGCGTACGTGGCCGGAAGTACCGGGACGCTGTTTCCGGCCCAGTCCGCCACCTGGCGAGGATGACGGCGCGCAGGATGGCGTCAGGGCGGGATGTGGATCAGAAGTTCACTCCACTGGTCCTCGCGCCAGGAACGGGCAATGTCACATCTTTCACCCGAATGGCCACTGCTACGGCATTGGTGGTCTTGGTGGCAGCGGTCGTGCCCTTTCCCTTAATGGTCTGCGGGGCGACGCAGCGAGCGCCTCTGAAGCAGGCCGCCCACGATGGACAACACCATGGCGAGGACGAAGAGCGTATCCAGCACGATCTCCGAATCCACTGCCACCTTGAAGGACATGATCGTCGCCAGGCCCGCGGCCAGCGACACCGTCCCGTACCCCCACAGGTCCGGCCGAACTACGCGGCCTCGCAGCCACGGCGCCAGCCAACCGGTGGCCAACGCCAGGACGCCACCCACAGCCAACAGGCCGAAGCCCGCCGCAGCCGCACCGACAAGGAACAAGTCCACGTCCCACCCCTCCCTTCGCGTGCCCCATCACGCGGGCCTGATCATCGCACGAAGCCGCAGCCGAGTGCGGGCACTTTCCTGTGAGGGCCGCTGGGCCGTCTCTGGGCGGCGTCTCCCCAGCCGGCTGTTGGGTAGCTTGCGGGCGTGGGAATCGGGCCGGATGCCGGCAGTTGGTTGGAAGACACTCGGACGTCGTATGACGCTGTCGCCGCGAGCTATGCGGACCAGGTGCGTGACCTGCTGGACGAAACGCCTGTGGAGCGTGCCGTGTTGGCGTTGTTCGCGGAGCAGGTGAGCGCCGGCGGTGGGGGGTTGGTGGCTGACGTGGGTTGTGGGCCGGGGCGGATCACGGCCTGTCTGAGCCAACTGGGCACGGACGCGCTCGGGATCGACTTGTCGCCGCGGATGATCGACGTGGCCCGGCGTGACCACCCCGGCCTCCGGTTCGAACTGGGCTCCATGACGGAACTTGGTCTCGGCGACGGCTCGTTGGCGGGCCTGGTCGCCTGGTACTCGCTGATCCACATCCCCGACGACGAGATCGGCTCGGTCCTCCGGCACTTCCGGCGAGTGCTACGGCCAGGCGGGCCGTTGCTCCTCGGCTTCCATGTCGGGGATGGGTCGAAATTGAAGACGCAGGGATATGGCGGCCACCCGATGAAGGTCCATGCCCATCGTCGCCGGCACAGCCAGATGACCGCCTGGCTCAAGGCGGCCGGTTTCACCGTCGAGGTGCAAAGGGTTCTGACCTCGGCCGAGAGCACCCTTGGGGGGATCATTCTCGGCCGCCGAGACGGGAATTGAAGCACCGGGCAGGGCGCTCAGCACCGGGTCAGAGTGCGTCGTCGCTCCACTGGTCGAGCAGGTCCTCGCCCGCGGCGCCGTCGGCCGGCGCCGCCCCGCCGTGCGGGCACTGTTCGGTCCAGATGACCTTGCCGGTGGGGGTGTACCGGGTTCCCCAGCGCTCGGCGTACCGGGCGACGAGGAACAGTCCACGTCCGCCCTCGTCCGTGGTCGCCGCGTAGCGCAGGTGGGGTGAGGTGCTGCTGCCGTCGGAGACCTCGCAGATCAGCTTGCGGTCCCGCAGCAGGCGTACGTGGATGGGGTCACTGCCGTAGCGGATGGCGTTGGTGACCAGTTCGCTGAGGACGAGTTCGGTGGTGAAGCTCGCGTCCTCCAGAGCCCAGTCCTTCAGCTGCCGGGCGACGTCGGCGCGGACGCGGGAGACGGCCGCCGGGTCGCGCGGTACGTCCCAGTCGGCGACCAGGGCGGGATCGAGTACGCGGGTACGGGCCACGAGCAGGGCGATGTCGTCGCTCGCGTGGTCCGGGGGAAGTGCGTCGAGCACCGCCTGACAGGTCTGCTCGGGGGACCGGCCGGGACGGGCCAGCGCGGCGCGCAGGAGTTCGAGTCCCGCGCCGATGTCCCGTTCGCGGTCCTCGACGAGCCCGTCCGTGTAGAGGACCAGTCGGCTTCCCTCGGGCAGGCGCAGTTCGACGGCCTCGAAGGGGAGGCCGCCGAGGCCCAGGGGCGGGCCCGCGGGCAGGTCGGGGAAGGTCACGGCGCCGTCCGTGGCGACGAGGGCGGGCGGCGGGTGGCCGGCCCGGGCCAGGGAGCAGGCGCCCGAGGACGGGTCGTAGACGGCGTACAGGCAGGTGGCGCCCGTGAGCCCCTCCTCGCGGTCTCCCTCCTTGCCGCCGGCCGCGCCGCCCCGGTCGAGCCGGGCCACCAGGTCGTCCAGGCGGCCCAGCAGCTCGTCCGGGGCGAGGTCCAGGGTGGAGAAGTTGTGCACCGCGGTGCGCAGTCGTCCCATGGTGGCCGCCGCGTGCAGCCCGTGGCCCACCACGTCGCCGACCACCAGGGCCACCCGGGCTCCGGACAGTTCGATCACGTCGAACCAGTCACCGCCCACCCCCGCCTGGGCCGGCAGATAGCGGTAGGCCACATCCAGGGCGCTCAGTTCGGGCAGGGCGCGGGGCAGCAGACTGCGCTGCAGGGTGACCGCCATGGTGTGCTCACGCGTGTAGCGGCGGGCGTTGTCGAGGGCCACGGCGGCCCGGGCGGCCAGTTCCTCGGCGAACGGCACGTCCTCCTCGTCGAAGGACTCCCCCTGCCGGCAGCGCCAGAAGTCCACCACCCCCAGGACCGTGCCGCGGGCACGCAGCGGCACCGCGATCAGGGAGTGGATGCCGCGCTCCAGGACGCGCCGCGCGCGGTCGGGATCCGCCGCCCGCCACTTCCGCGCGGTCATCAGATCCGCCTCGAGCACCCCTCGGCCCGTCTCCGCGCACCGGGCCTGCGGCGTGCTGGGCGCGAAGCTGAGCCGCTGACCCACCTCCACCAGCGACCGGTAGCCGGGACGGCCCCGCACCGCCGCCCGGCGCGCCTCGTTGATCGCCCCGGTCGGCTCCTGGCCGCTGAGGACCTCCTCGGCCAGTTCCACGGTGACGATGTCGGCGAAGCCGGGAACAGCCACGTCCGCCAGTTCCTGCGCGGTGCGCCACACGTCCAGGGTGGTGCCGATCTTCACGCCCGCGTCGTAGAGGAGTTTCAGGCGCTCGCGCGCCACATCGGCGCGTCCCGACAGCGCCCGCAGCTCCGTGGTGTCCCTGAGGGTCACCACACTCCCGGCGTACCCGCCGTACGGGGCGGTGGGCCGCTTGTTGACCGCGAGCAGCCGGTCGGCCGTGAGGTGGACCTCGTCGCTGGCCGTGCGCTCCGACGTCAGCAGCTCGGCGATGTCGGCGTCCAGGGGCAGGTCGGTGACCTTGTGGCCCTCCGCGTCCGGCGGCAGTTCCAGCAGCCGCAGCGCCTCGTCGTTGGCGAGCAGCAGCCGTCCGTCGCCCCCGACGATCAGCACGCCCTCGCGCACCGCGTGCAGCACGGCGTCGTGGTGGTCGTACATCCGTGTCATCTCGGCCGGTCCCAGGCCGTGGGTCTGGCGCAGCAGCCGCCGGCTCACCAGTGCGGTACCGCCCGCGGCCAGGACCAGCGCCCCGGCGGCCGTGCCCAGCAGGACCGGAAGCTGCCGGCCCGCCGTGCTCTCCACCTTCTGGACCGTGATGGCGACCGCGACGGTGCCGACGGCCTGGCCGCCCGGCCTGGTGACGGGGACGTACGAGACCACCGCGCGTCCCTGGGTGGTCCGGAGAGTCTGGGTGATTGCGGAGTGCGGCGGTCTGCGGGCGCCGAGGACCGGTTTGCCGATGAAGGCCGGGTTGGCGTGGGTGTAGCGGATCCCGTCCTTGGAGTAGATGACGACGAGGTCGACATCGGCCCCCTTCATGATCTTCTCCGCGACGGGCTGAAGCACCTTGGGAGGGTCGGGGCCGGTCATCGCCTTCAGCGTGTCCGGCGCGTACGCCAGCGTCTCGGCGATGCCGAGGGAGCGTTCCCGGGCGTCCTTGGTGCTGTCGTCCCCGGCCTGGAGCACGAGGGCGATCAGCGCGGCGGCGACGATCAGGACCGCGATGACCACCTGCAGCAGGAACACCTGGCCCGCGACGCTGCGCGGCCTGAACAGTGACCGCAGTCGCCCCGTGGGCGGCTGCGGCGAGTTGTCGCGCCCGCCGCGCCGGAGAGATCGACGGGAGTATGCGATCACTCCTCCATTTTGCTCCCTGTGTCCCGGTCGGCATTCCGGCAAGGGCATGGGGGAGCGCGCCACCGCACTCTGGCCCGGGCCGCGGCGAGCCTGCGGGCCGCGGCCCGCAGGCCAGGGCTGCTACAGGCCGGGGCCGGCCGTCAGGTCGGCGCCCGGGGTGGTGCGCAGGACCGGGGCGAGGACGGCCAGTTCCGGTTGCTTGAGGGCGGGCAGTTCGCCGGGGCTCGGGTTGGTCAGGGGGGCGTCCAGGGACAGTCCCGGGGTCAGGGTCCGGACGTCGGAGGCGGGCAGGCCGACGTCGACGTGGTCGAAGCCGTCGTCGAGGGCGTGGGCCAGCGGGGCGCGCAGCTGGAGGCCGGGCAGGCCGCCGTCGACCGGCAGCCGCGGCACGGCGCGCTCGGGCAGGAGCCGTCCCTGGACGAAGCGCGGGGGCTCCGGCACGCCCGCCGTGGGCAGCGGCACCTGTCCGCCGACCTCGGGCAGTTCCGTGCCCAGGGCCGCCTCGGCGCCGTCCAGCGGGACGGGGACGGGGACCGCGCCGGCCGCGGATGCGGGGGTGGCGGCCGCGCCCATGGCTGCCGCGACGCCCGCGATGACGGCGGCGAGGGTTCCTCGAGTGGTCGACTTCATGTCAGGTACGGTCCCTTTCCGGGTTCGTGGGCTCGACGTCCGTACCGCCCAACGATCGTGACGCCGTCGGCAGCACGGGATTCCCCCGGGTGCCGCAGTAGTACGACAGGTCAGGCCGGTACGGAGGCGCCGGGCTGACGCCTCACGCGTCTCAGCGCTGCAGTGCCAGGCCGCCGAGCAGCGGCTTCGGGGCGTTCAGGGTCTTGGGGGCGCCGTTCACCGAGTGGAGCAGCGAGTTCTTGTTCTCGGTGTCGATGGCGTCGGACTGGTGCTGCAACGGCATGACGTCGATGGGGCCCTTGGCGAGCGTCTTCACGGCGCCGCTGAGGCTGGTGGGCGTGAGGTCGGCGGAGTTCTGGGCGAACGCGGGCGCGGCGGCGCCGGTGAGGGCCAGGGAACCGGCCAGGACGGCGGCGGCCTTCAGGGACTTCATCGTGTTCCTTTCTTCGGCGGCGTCGGTCGCCGCGGGGGTCTGTGTCGCCGTGTCCAACGAGCTCCGGCCGGACCGGAAACCCCGGCGGCGAGAAATCGCCCGGTCCTCGTACGGAAAGCCGCCGGCCGCCGGCCCCGGGGAAACCGGGGGACGGCGGCCGGCCGGACGAATGCGGGCTGACGTCAGGCGTTGCCGCAGACGTTGCCGGACGCCGGGTTCAGCACGCCGACGACGCTGATGGTGTTGCCGCAGACGTTGACCGGGACGTGCACGGGAGCCTGGACGACGTTGCCCGACAGCACGCCCGGGGAGTTGGCGGCGCCGCCGGTCGCGCCGCTGCTGGCGGCGGCGATGCCGGCACCACCGGCGACGGCCGCGGCGGCGACGGAGGTAAGGACCAGGCCCTTGGCGATACGCGACATGGAGAGGTGCTCCTTGGGTTGACGCAAAAACACCCGGGCGGGATGCCCGGCGCTGTGTCAACGCGCGGCGCTCCCCCGAGTTGTGCCGCCAAAGGAGTGATATCGAAAGTTCCGGGTCGCCGGGCGAGTTGCGTCTCGGGGCGGGGACGCGGGGGCTGGTCGGACGGGGGCCTGCCAGGGCCACGGCGGGCGGGGCCCAACGGCGGGCCGAGGCCGGGGCGGCGGGGGCCAAAGGCACTGCAGGTCTGGGGTTGGCGGCAGGCCGGAGGGAGCGGCCGCGGCCGACCAGAGCCAGGGGGCAGCCAGGACCAGTGGCACGCCACGAAGGGGGCAGCGGCATACCAGGCGACGGCCGGGAGCGGAGCGGGGCCTCTGGCACGCCGCACGGCCGGATCGAACGGTCATGCCAGGACGAAGGCCGACGGCACGCCGGAAGGCGTACGCAACGGGGCCTCGGCGGGCCGCCAGAGCCAGGAGGCCAGCCAGGACCAGTGGCTCGCCAGGACGGGCCGACGGCACGCCGGGCGACGGCCGGGAGCGAAGCAGGGCCAACGGGCACACCGCACGACCAGAATCAAGCCACGCCAGGACGAAGGCCGACGGCACGCCGGAGTGCAGGGACCCAGCGTGGCGTCGGCCGGCCAGAGCAGGGCTGCGGCTGACCAGCGTCTCGGGCAGGCCAACGGCTGGGCAGGGCCACGTCCTCGGGCAGACCAGGGCCACCGGCGGCCGCTCCCGACGTCAGCAAGACACGCTCCCCAGCCCGGCGCAAGACACGCCCAGCCGGCAGCAAGGCCCGCCCGAGGGCCGCCAGCAAGACAGTCGCTCAGCCGCCGACAAAACCGCCACGCCAGCAGGAACAAGGCAGCCGCTTCAGCCGCCGACAAGACCACCACGACGACCGGTGGCCCCCCACAAGAACGGGTGCCGGACATGTGTCCGGCACCCGTGGGGGGGGCCGTTCGGTGGCGCGGGGAGGTCAGCTCTGGCGCTGAGTTGCCGTGCGGCCGCGGCGGTAGAGGATCACGCCGCCGGCGATCAGGGCCGCGCTGGCGGCCGAGGACGCCAGCAGGGCGCCCGCGCCGGTCTCGGCAAGCTGCGGGGCCGTGTCGGGCGCGGCCTGCTCCTCGAAGGACGCCGGAGCCGGCAGGGTCTGGGCACGCTGGGGCTCCGGCACCGCGTCGTCCACCACCCGCGACGGGGTGTCCGCGTCCGGCGTGGCGTCGGACGGCGTGTCCGCCGGCGTCTGCGCCGGTGTCGTCGGCGTCGTCGTGCCCCCGGGCGGCAGAGTCGTGGCGTCACCGTCGGCCGGCGGCGTGACAGCGGGTGCCGGCACCGCGACCGGCGCGCCCGCCGGTGAGCCGTTGGCGCAGCCGTTGCCGAACGCCGGGTTCAGCAGCGCCGCCACGTTCACGGTGTTGCCGCAGACGTTGACCGGCACATGCACGGGAGCCTGGAGGACGTTGCCCGAGAGCACGCCCGGGGAGTTCGCGGCGGCGCCGTCGGCGTGCGAGTCGGCCAGGGCGGGGCTGCCGTACAGGGTCAGCATGCTCGTCGCGGCGGCGGCCGCGAACACTCCCCTGCTCAGAGTCTGTCGCAATCTCGTTGTCTTCCTGCTTGCAGCCGCCCGGTGCGAGCGGCTTGAAGAAGTGGGAAGGCCGGCCTTGGGCGAAAGATCGGTGTCCAAGGCCGGCCGTGACACAGCCGGTGCGGCTGGGTGCGCCGGACGGTCAGCCGTTGACGCAGGTGTTGCCGAACGCCGGGTTCAGCAGCGCGATGATGTTGACGGTGTTGCCGCAGGCGTTGATCGGCACGTGCACGGGAACCTGGACGAGGTTGCCCGATGCAACGCCCGGGGAGTTCGCGACGGTACCCGTGGCCCCGGAGTCGGCGAAGGCGGGGCCGGCCATGCCCAGGGCCACGAGGGCGCCGGTGACGACAGCAACGCTTTTCTTCATGAATTGTTCCCTTCTTGGGGACGATGCCCCGATGACGGTCGGAAACCGAGTGAACACAACCGATACGGTCGTGATGCTGAACGAGGAATAGCCGTAATGGAAAAACGCGGAACGTGAGTCGCCGAGCACTTCACTCGTTTGAACCGCGCGACCATACAATTCACCCTCGACTGCATTGCCTGGAAAGAGTTCTTCGGAAAGGTACGGGCAGTCCTCGGCCAAAGCGGCGGAGGATCCCGGGCGACCTGATTCGGTTCAGCTCCCGGTGTCGGCGGAGAGAACCGTCAGATTGTCCAGTAGGCGGGAAAGCGCCACGTCCGCCTGGCCTGGGTGAAGGTGTCCGGGCACTGCTGGTTCCGCTGGTCCGACAGAACCGGCGCGTCCTGGACGTGGACCGCCTGCAGCACGCCGGCGCCGGTGTCGCCCAGGCCGAGGCACGGCTTGTCGGGCGTCTCCCGGGTCAGCGAGAACTGCGGGCTCATGGAGCGGCCGCCACCGACATACCGACGACGGAAGCGGCGGCTGCCGTGGCGGCCTTTGCCTTCTCGAGCACTGCGCGTTCCTTTCCTCCAGCGACGCAGGTCCTACGACTTCTTCAACCCGGCACGGCATGTTTGGTTGCGGGGGTTCACCCGCTTGGACCCCATTGCATTCAAAACTCAGGAAAATCAGGGGAGTCCAAAAAACACACAAACAGCCCGGGGCGTCGGCCGACGGAGTGAGGAGGAGAAACCAAAGGCGGGCCCGCCGCGAACGCGGCTGCTACGACACCACGTCCTTGCGGGCGAACCCGCGGAAGGCCAGGGCGAACAGCACCAGCGCGTAACTGAACGAGACCGTCGTGCCCTGGATCATGCCGGACCACTCGAGGTGCGGCTGCACGGCGTCGGCCCAGGCGTACTGCCAGTGCGCGGGCAGGAAGTCGCGCCAGTGCCCCAGGGCCGTGACGGCGTCCAGGACGTTGCCCACGATGGTCAGGCCGACCGCACCGCCCACGGCGCCCAGGGGCGCGTCCGTCCTGGTGGACAGCCAGAACGCGAGAGCCGCGGTGACCAGTTGCGACACGAAGATGTACGCGATCACCACCAGCAGCCGCTGCGCGGCGGTGCCCGCGTCGAGCGCGCCGCCGGTGGGTATCTGCAGCGGGCCCCAGCCGTAGGCGGCGGCGCCGACGGCGAGCGCCACCAGCGGGAGCAGCACCATCGCGGCCAGGCTGAGCCCGAGTGCGACGACGAGCTTGGACCACAGCAGCCGGGCCCGTGGCACGGGCGCGGCGAGCAGGTAGCGCAGGGAGGACCAGCTCGCCTCGGAGGCGACGGTGTCCCCGCAGAAGAGCGCCACGGGGATCACCAGCAGGAAGCCCGCCGAGACGAACAGGTTCACCGCGGCGAAGTTGGCCGCGGACGCGGTGGCCGTGTCCATCAGCGTCACCCGGTCGCCGCGGCCGCCGGGACCGCCGCCGATCGCGAAGGCGACGGCCAGCACGAAGGGCAGCGCGGCCAGGATGCCGCCCATGACGAGCGTGCGGCGCCGCTTGAGCTGCCGCACCAGCTCCACCTTCAGGGGCAGGGTGCGGCCCGCCCGGTAACCGGAGGCGACCTCGGTGCTCTCGGCGAGCGTGCTCATGCGGAACCTCCGATCAGGGTGAGGAAGGCGTCTTCGAGCCTGCGGTGGGGGCCGACCGCGACGACCGGCACCTCCAGGCGCACCAGCTCCGCGACCAGGCCCTGGGCCGTGCCGCCGGTCTCCAGCCGGACCAGGAGGCCGTCCTCGGTCCGCAACGCCGAGGCGACGTCCGGCAGGGCGGACACCTTGTCCACGACAGGGTCCTCGACGGGGGTGGCGGTGCCCACCAGCAGGGTGTCGCCGGAGCCGACGATCTCGCCGACAGGGCCCGCCTGCACCAGACGTCCCCGGTCCATGACCACCAGGTGGGTGCAGGACTGTTCGACCTCGGAGAGCAGATGGCTGGAGACGATCACCGTACGGCCGGCGGCCGCGTAACGGATCATCACTTCGCGCATCTCGCGGATCTGGGGCGGGTCGAGGCCGTTGGTCGGCTCGTCCAGGATCAGCAGGTCCGGCAGGCCCAGCATGGCCTGCGCGATCGCCAGGCGCTGGCGCATGCCCTGCGAGTAGGTGCGCACCGCGCGGGCCAGCGCTCCGCCGAGGCCGGCGATCCGCAGGGCCTCGTCCAGGTGTGCGTCCTCGGGCGGGCGGCCGGTGGCGCGCCAGTACAGCTCCAGGTTCTCCCGGCCGGACAGATGGGGCAGGAAGCCGGCGCCCTCGACGAAGGCGCCGACCCGCGACAGCACGGCCGCGCCGGGCCGTACGGCGTGGCCGAAGACGCGGATCTCGCCGTCGTCCGGCTGAATCAGGCCCATCAGCATGCGCAGGGTGGTGGTCTTGCCCGCGCCGTTCGGCCCGAGCAGGCCGAGGACCTGGCCCTTGCCCACCTGGAACGACAGGTCCCGTACCGCGTACCGGTCGGCCGATTTCGCGTACCGCTTGCTCAGTCCGGTGATCCGCAGCGGGACGTCGGCCAGTTCCGGGTCGGGTGCGGGTGCGGCGGTGCGGCGGCGGGCGGTCAGCAGCAGGGCGAGCGCGACCGCGGCGCCGGCGAGCGGCAGCCACCACACCCAGGCGGGCAGCGGCGCCGCCGCGGTGGTCACGCCCGGTGCGGTCGGCACCTCGAGGTCGCTCTTCAGGCCGACGGTGTACGTCGCCGGGGCGGCCGGTGAGGCGTAGCCGAGGTCGGTGGAGGCGAGGACCAGGCGGAGCCGGTGGCCCTCCTGGACCTCGTGGTCGACGGCCGGGAGGGTGAGGGTGACGTCCTTGCCCGTCTTGGCGCCCTCGACGCGCACGGGGGTCACGAGCTGGGCGGGCAGTACCGGCTGCTGCTTGCCCGGTCCGACGTCGTAGAGCTTGGCGAAGAACACCGCGTCGTCGGAGGTCGAGGTGACGTGGACGGTCACGGTCGGCGATCCGGTGATGCGCAGGCCCGCGCCGAGCGGTGCGGAGTCGAAGCGCGCGTTCTGGCCGGGGAAGTCGAGGGACACTCCGACGCCGAGCGAGGAGAGCTGGGCGAGTCCGCCGGAGCCGCCGAGGCCCGGCAGGGAGGACACGGCGGGCGGGTTGGCCCCGGCGGGGTTCTCGAAGCGTCGCTCGCCTCCGCGCAGGGCGATCGGCCGCTGCCCGCCTTCGAGGCCCGGATACGTGCTCCCGCTCGCGCCCCGCAGCAGGGCCCTGCCGTCGGTGGAGTCCACGCCTCCGGTGCGGGTGACACGGAAGGCGGGGCCGGTGCCGGTGTTCTGGTCGTCCTTGAGGTAGCGGTCGAACCAGGTCTTCACGCGTGCCTGGACCCGGCCGGTCTCCATGTCGCCGCCGTCGTGGCCGCCCGCGATCCAGTCGACGTCGACCGGGGCTCCGTTCGCCCGGATCGCCCGGGCGGCGGCGTCGGCCTGGCCGAGCGGGAAGAGGGAGTCCGTCTGGCCCTGCACGAGGAGGGTCGGCACCTTGATGCGGTCGGCGACGGCGGACGGCGAGCGCTCCTGAAGGAGTGCGCGTGCCTCGGCGTCGGGCTTGCCCGACTCGGCGACCCGCTCGTACATCCGGCACAGCGCGGGCTCGAACTTGGCGCAGCCGCCGCCGGAGTTGATGAAGGCGCCCGCCCACAGCTTCTTGAAGACGCCGCCGGGGAAGAGCGCGTCCGCGAGGTTCCAGTAGGTGATCGCGGGGGCGATGGCGTCGACCCGGTGGTCGTGTCCGGCGGCGAGGAGGGAGATCGCTCCGCCGTAGGAGGCTCCGGCCACGCCCACGCGCGGGTCGCCGGGCCCGTCGAGCCGGACCTCGGGCCGCCGGGCCAGCCAGTCGATCAGCCTGGTGACGTCGGCGACCTCGCCCTTGGGGTCGTTCAGCCCGATCTTTCCGGTGGATCCGCCGAAGCCGCGCGCCGACCAGGTCAGCACCGCGTATCCGTCCCTGGCGAGGTCCCGCGCCTGGCTCCGTACGTCGTCCTTGCTTCCGCCGAAGCCGTGCCCGAGCAGGACGGCGGGGTGACGGCCGGGCGTGGCCGGGGTGAAGTACGAGGTGTCGATGCGCACCCCGTCGCCCATGGCCATCACCTGGTCGGCGCGGTGCACCGGGGGCGGGTCGTCGGAGGCGATCGCCGTCCACGTGCCGGCGCCGGCCAGCACGACGACGGCGGCCCCGGCGGCCAGCAGGCGCCGGGGCCTCCGCAGCAGCCCGCGCAGTCCGGGCGGTCGAAGATCCATGCTCTCCACGGTACGGGCCGCCACCGACAACCGAAGCCGCCGCCGGACCGAACCTCCGCACCTCCTCGGGGAGTACGGGCCGGGCTCGGTGTACCGCGTCCGCGGTACGCGGCGGCGGCCCCGTCGTCCTACGGCCGGGTGTCCTCCGGGATCGACACCAGCCAGCGGGTGTCGCGGCGGGGACGGAGGTAGAGGGCCCAGTAGAGGGTGGCGACCGCCATGATGCCGCCGGTCCACAGCAGGTAGGTGATCTCCTGGCGGCTGAGGATGTAGGCCAGGAGAGCGATGAGCAGCACGGGCACGGCCGGCCACAGGGGCATGCGCCACGCGGGCGTGTGCTTGTGGGAGCCGCGGCGGGACAGCAGCGCGGCGACCGCGACGAGCAGGTACATGCCGGTCACGGACACGCCCGTGACGCCGTAGAGGGTGTCCAGGTTGACGAAGCACAGCAGCGCGCCGGGGACGCCCACGGCGAGGGTGGCGACCCAGGGGGAGCCGAAGCGGCCGAGCCGGGAGAAGACGTTGTTGACCGGCGAGGGCCAGGCCTTGTCACGGGCGGAGGCGAACAGCACGCGGGAGTTCTGGATGACCATGACGATGCCGGCGTTGATGATCGCCAGGGCCACGCAGAGGCTGACGAAGGTGCCGACCGCGGAGTTGGACCAGGCGATCACCATGGCGCTCAGGTTGCCGCTGGTCAGCTCCTTGATGTCGGAGGCGCCCATGGTGATGGCGACGACCGGCACGAGGATGATCACGGAGGAGATGGCGAGGGTGGCGAGCACCGTGCGGGCGACATTGCGGCGCGGGTTCTCCAGCTCCTCGGAGAGGTAGACGGCGGTGGAGAAGCCCTGGGTGGCGAAGAGCGCGATGGCGAGCCCGGAGATGACGAGCATGGCCGTCACCGGGTCCGTGTGCCCGTCCGCGCCGGCGACCTGCATGGAGACCAGGCTGCCGACGCCCCGGTGGCTGTGCGCGAAGCCCAGCAGCGCGACCACGCCCGCCGCGATGACCTCCAGGACCAGGAAGATGCCGGTGATCCAGGCGTTGGCGCGCAGGTCCAGCAGACCGGCGAGGGTGGCCAGCAGCATCACGCCGGCACCGGTCCAGGCCGGATCGAGGTGCACGATCGGTGTCAGGTAGTCCGCGGTGCCCATCGCGATCACCGGCGGGACGATCATGACGACGAGCAGGGACAGCACGAAGACCAGCCAGCCCGCCAGCCGCCCGGCCATGGTCGACACCATGGCGTACTCGCCGCCCGCGCTGGGGATGAGGGTGCCCAGCTCCGAGTAGCAGAACGCCACGGCGATGCACAGCAGGGAGCCGATGGCGAGCGTCAGGGCGGTGGCGGTGCCGAGCGAGCCGAGCAGGTCGGGGACGACCACGAAGAGGGTGGAGGCGGGGGTCACGCACGAGAGGGTGAGGAGGGTGCCGCCGACGACCCCGATGGAACGCTTGAGCTGGGCGGGGCTGTCCGTCGCCTCTGTGGGACCGCCGGCCAGGTCCGGGACGGCGTTCTCGACAGAGCGGAGCATGTCGGTCATGCGGCGGTTCCGATCGACTTGTGCAACAGGTGGAGGGCCAGGGAGCGCGCTATCGCCTCCGGCGGTTCGCGGTCGTAGCACTCTCGTCCGCTCCCGGCCCGGTTATCGAACATCAACGAAAACCGCCGAGTCAATGGCCGTTAACCTACGGAATCCGTGGCGGAATGGCGATCCACAACTGATTCACGCTCAAACAGTCCGATTGTTCGGGCCTTGCGGGCGTGCGGGAACCGCAGCCGAACCTCAAAAAAAGACGAGGCCGTCCGCATATCGGACGGCCTCGTCATCACCTGCGGCGACGGCCGGGGCACGACGGTCGGGGATCGCGACCGTCAGGGGGCGCCGGTCAGTGGTTGCGCGGGAAGCCGAGGTCCACGCCCGTGGGGGCCTCGGACGGGTCGGGCCAGCGGGTGGTGACGACCTTGCCGCGGGTGTAGAAGTGCGTGCCGTCGTTGCCGTAGATGTGGTGGTCGCCGAAGAGCGAGTCCTTCCAGCCGCCGAAGGAGTGGTAGCCCACCGGCACCGGGATCGGCACGTTGACGCCGACCATGCCGGCCTCGATCTCCAGCTGGAACCGGCGGGCCGCGCCGCCGTCCCGGGTGAAGATCGCCGTGCCGTTGCCGAACGGCGAGGCGTTGATGAGCGCCACGCCCTCCTCGTAGGTGTCCACGCGCAGCACGCACAGCACCGGGCCGAAGATCTCGTCCTGGTAGGCCTTGGCGCCGGTGGGCACCTTGTCCAGCAGCGAGATGCCGATCCAGTGGCCGTCCTCGAAGCCCTCGACGGTGTAGCCGGTGCCGTCCACGACGACCTCGGCGCCCTCGCTCGCGGCGTTCTCCACGTACGAGGCCACCTTGTCGCGGTGCACCTTGGTGATCAGCGGGCCCATCTCGGAGGACGGGTCGTTGCCGGGACCGATCTTGATCTTCTCGGCGCGCTCGCGGATCTTCGCCACCAGCTCGTCGCCGATCGAACCGACGGCGACGACGGCCGAGATGGCCATGCAGCGCTCGCCCGCCGAGCCGTACGCGGCCGAGACGGCGGCGTCGGCGGCCGCGTCCAGGTCGGCGTCCGGCAGCACCAGCATGTGGTTCTTGGCGCCACCGAGGGCCTGCACGCGCTTGCCGTTGGCGGAGGCGGTGGTGTGGATGTAGCGGGCGATCGGGGTGGAGCCGACGAAGGAGACCGCCTTGACGTCCGGGTGCTCCAGGAGGCGGTCCACGGCCACCTTGTCGCCGTGGACCACGTTGAAGACGCCGTCGGGCAGTCCGGCCTCGGCCAGCAGCTCGGCGAGCCTCAGGGAGGCCGACGGGTCCTTCTCGCTCGGCTTCAGCACGAAGGTGTTGCCGCACGCGATGGCGATGGGGAACATCCACATCGGGACCATCGCCGGGAAGTTGAACGGCGTGATGCCGGCGACCACGCCCAGCGGCTGCCGGATCGAGGACACGTCGACGCGGGTGGCGACCTGGGTGGACAGCTCGCCCTTGAGCTGCACGTTGATGCCGCAGGCCAGGTCGACGATCTCCAGGCCGCGCGCGACCTCGCCGAGCGCGTCGGAGTGCACCTTGCCGTGCTCGGCGGTGATCAGCTCGGCGATCTCGTCGCGGTGGGCGTCCAGCAGGGCGCGGAACTTGAACAGGATCGAGGTCCGCTGGGCGAGCGAGGACTGCCCCCAGGTCAGGTACGCGTCCTTGGCGGCGGCGACCGCGGCGTCCACCTCCTCCACGGAGGCGAACGCGACCTTGGTGGTGACCTCGCCGGTCGCCGGGTCCGTGACCGGCCCGTACGTCCCCGAGGCGCCTTCGACGGTCTTCCCGCCGATCCAGTGGTTGACGATCTTCGTCATGCCCGGTTACTCCTTCACAGATGGCGGCGACGGGTCGAAGCGTGCCGTGCGTACAGCTCATGTGCCGTGACCGGCGACGTGCGCGCCGCGGTCTCGGCCACAGGTACATCCCACCAGGCATACGCCGGGGGCGCGCCCGACACTGTGTCTGCGGTTTCCGTCTCCATGTAGACACATGTGGGAGTGTCCGCCACGCGGGACCCGGCGGGGACGGCGTACGGATTCCGCGCCCGGGCGGAGTGCGGCCGGCCGCCGCCGCGCGGTGGGTTGTCGGGACCTCCGGCGCGGGGCCGTAGCGGGCGGGGAGTCGACGCTCGCACTTCGCTCCTGCCAGGGCGAAGCGGCATCCCGCACCGGAGGCGTTCTGTGCCCGTGCGCCACGAGGCACGTGTGGGTCTGCACCCAGCGTGCCCGCACCGCTCGGGTGAGGAAACCCTCGGTCCACCGGGCCGTCCCGGGCGCGCGGGCGGGCACGGCCGCGCGGTGATCAGGTCGCACGCCATCGGCTGTCCTCGGCCTCCCTCCGCCTCGGCTCCCCCGGTCCCACCGGTTCTAGTGCCGGGCACGGACCCCTGTCAATGGTTTGTCCGGACATACGGACGAGAGGTCGGCCTTCCGGTCGGGTAAACCCCGGGGCGGGTAAGTCGCCTGCTTCAGCTCTGTCACAAAAACCACCGCCGTGTCACGCATGTCGCGAGTACGCGGGTCCTCGGTCACACCCGGCCGACAGCCGCTTGCCGGTGCGCGGCCGGTCTCGTTCACCGACCACAGGCTTGGAGATCGCCAGCGCAGCGCCCGGCTCCCCCGACGGCCTCTCCGGCCGCCGCCGTGGTGCGCGCGGGGAGGTGCACGTCATGACCGACCGAAGGCTCTGGTCGTACAAGGAGATCGCGGCGCACATCCGGGTGCAGCCGGACACCGTGCGGTCCTACCGCAAGCACGGTCTGCTGCCGCCGCCCGACCACGTGGAGGGCGGCCGGCCCTACTGGTACGCCGACACGGTCCGCGCCTGGGTCGCCGCCCGGCCCGGCAACCGCGGACGCAGAGCCGACTGAAGCACGGCCGTCGCGCCGCGCGTGGCGGCGCCCCACGCGGGTTGGGCGCCGCCACGGCTCAGCTCCACGGTTCGATGACCGTGACCCCGGATCCCGGTGCCGTGCCCATCGCCGCGAGCGCGTCCGGGACGGCCGCCAGCGGGATGGCCGAGGTCACCAGCAGGTCGGGGCGCAGCACTCCGGCCCGCACCAGTTCCAGCATCTCCGGATAGGCGTGCGCGGCCATGCCGTGGCTGCCCAGGAGTTCGAGTTCCAGGGCGATGGCGCGGGCCATGGGCACCGGGGTGGTGCCGGTCGCGGAGGGCAGCAGGCCGACCTGGACGTGGCGGCCACGGCGGCGCAATCCGTTCACCGAGGCCGCACAGGTGGCGGGCGAGCCGAGCGCGTCGAGCGAGAGATGGGCGCCGCCGCCGGTCAGTTCGCGCACCCGCTCCGCCGTGTCCTCGACGGCGGAGGCGTCCACGCAGTGCGCGGCGCCGAACCTCCGGGCCAGGTCCAGGGCCCGGGCGGACACGTCCACCGCGACCACCCTGGCCCCCGCGGCCGCCGCGATCATCACCGCCGACAGGCCCACTCCCCCGCAGCCGTGCACGGCGACCCAGTCACCGGCGGACGCCCGGCCCTGCTGGACGACCGCGCGGTACGCGGTGGCGAAGCGGCAGCCGAGCGAGGCCGCCGTGGCGCAGGACAGGCCCTCGGGTACGGCGACCACGTTCACGTCGGCGTGGTCGAGCGCCACGTACTGGGCGAAGGAGCCCCAGTGCGTGAAGCCGGGCTGGGTCTGCCGCTCGCACACCTGCTGGTCGCCGGCCGCGCAGGCGGGGCAGGTGCCGCAGGCGCAGACGAAGGGGACGGTCACCCGGTCGCCGGCCCGCCAGCGGGTCACCCGGGGGCCCACCTCCTCTACGGTCCCGGCGAGTTCGTGCCCCGGCACGTGCGGCAGCGTGATGCCGGGGTCGTGGCCCTGCCAGCCGTGCCAGTCGCTGCGGCACAGGCCGGTCGCCTCGACCCGCACGACGACCCCGTGCTCCGCGGGCCTGGGGTCGGCCACCTCGCGCACTTCGGCCGGCTCCCCGTACCGCTCGAACACCACAGCCCGCATCGCCGCCTCGCCTTTCGCCCGGTATCTTCGCGGCCCACCGCCGCCGGCGAAACCGTAGTACGCGGCCACATCCCGGGCGCGGGGGCCTGCCTGGTCCCGCCTCCCGCCTCACGCCTCCCGCCGACGCTCGCCCTCGCCGTCGCCCTCGACTCACCCCGTTGCCGGTGACCGCGCGGCGCTCCGGGCCGTGACTCCTTGGAGGAATACCCCCTAGGGGTATAGTGTTGACGAGTGAAGGGCCCCGATGGTCCCCCACGACCCCCATGCCCCACCCACCACCACGACGAGGAGAACGACATGACCGCCCAGACTGACACTTCGGACACCGTCACCACCGTCTACAAGGTGAGCGGGATGAGCTGCGGACACTGCGAGGGTTCCGTCTCCGCCGAGATCTCCGCGCTGCCCGGCGTCAGCTCGGTGAAGGCCGTCGCCTCCACCGGCGAGGTCACCGTCGTCTCCGCCTCGCCGCTGGACGAGGAGGCAGTGCGCGCCGCGGTGGACGAGGCGGGCTTCGAGCTCGCCGGCCGGGCCTGACGAGGGCCGGCCCGCCAAGCCCGTACGTCGTCTGGAGTACCGAGGATGAACACCCGGATGGACACCCACGCCACCCCACGGACGACGTCCACGGCCGACCAGCCGGACGCCGCCGAGGTCGAGCTGCTCATCGGGGGAATGACCTGCGCCTCCTGCGCCGCCCGCGTCGAGAAGAAGCTCAACCGCATGGACGGCGTCACCGCGACGGTCAACTACGCCACGGAGAAGGCCAGGGTCTCCTACCCCGCGGGGGTATCGGTCGCCGATCTGATCGCCACCGTGGTCAGGACCGGCTACACCGCCGAGGAACCCCCACTGCCGGCACCCGAACCGGCGGCGGACGCGGAGTCCCGGCCGGACGACGAGCGGGATCCCGGACTGGCCGCCCTGCGCGGGCGCCTGGTCGTCTCCGCGCTCCTCGCCGCCCCGGTCGTGCTGCTCGCGATGGTCCCGGCCCTCCAGTTCACGTACTGGCAGTGGCTCTCGCTGACGCTGGCCGCGCCGGTCGTCGTCTGGGGCGGACTGCCGTTCCACCGGGCGGCCCTGGCCAACGCCCGGCACGGCACGGCCACCATGGACACGCTCGTCTCGATCGGCACCCTGGCCGCGTTCGGCTGGTCGCTGTGGGCGCTGTTCCTGGGCGACGCGGGCATGCCCGGCATGCGCCACGAGTTCCGCCTCACCGTCTCCCGGACGGACGCGGCCTCCACGATCTACCTCGAGGTCGCCGCCGGGGTCGTCGCGTTCATACTGCTCGGCCGCTATCTGGAGGCCCGGTCCAAGCGGCGGGCGGGCGCCGCGCTGCGGGCGCTGCTGGAACTGGGCGCGAAGGACGTCTCCGTCCTGCGGAACGGGACGGAGACACGGATCCCGGTGGCCGCGCTGACGGTCGGCGACCGGTTCGTCGTACGGCCCGGCGAGAAGATCGCCACCGACGGCACGGTCGTCGAGGGCGCCTCGGCCGTCGACGCCTCGACGGTCACCGGCGAGTCGGTGCCCGCGGACGTCGGCCCCGGCGACCCCGTCACCGGCGCCACGGTCAACGCGGGCGGCCGGCTGGTCGTCGAGGCCACCCGGGTCGGCGCGGACACCCGGCTCGCGCGGATGGCGCGGCTCGTCGAGGAAGCGCAGGGCGGCAAGGCCGAGGTGCAGCGGCTGGCGGACCGCATATCGGCGGTCTTCGTGCCGGTCGTCCTGCTCATCGCCGCGGCCACCCTGCTCACCTGGCTCCTCGCCACCGGCGAGGTGACCGCCGCGTTCACCGCCGCCGTCGCGGTGCTGATCATCGCCTGCCCGTGCGCCCTGGGCCTGGCCACGCCGACCGCGCTGATGGTCGGCACCGGCCGGGGCGCCCAGCTCGGCATCCTCATCAAGGGTCCCGAGGTGCTGGAGTCCACCCGCCGGGTGGACACCGTCGTCCTGGACAAGACCGGAACGGTCACCACGGGCCGGATGACCCTCCAGGAGGTGTACGCCGCCGAGGGCACCGACGAGAAGGAACTGCTGCGCCTCGCGGGCGCGCTGGAGCACGCCTCCGAGCACCCGATCGCGCGGGCCGTGGCCGCCGGCGCCGAGGAGCGGATGGGACCGCTGCCCCCGGTCGAGCACTTCGAGAACGTCCCCGGGCGTGGCGTACGCGGGCGCGTGGAGGGCCACGACGTGGCCGTGGGACGGCTCGTGGAGTTCACCGACGAGCTGCCCGAGGAGGTGGCCCGCGCCCGGCGCGAGGCGGAGCGCGAGGGCCGTACGGCGGTCGTCGTCGGCTGGGACGGGGCGGCACGCGGTGTCCTCGCCGTCGCGGACGCCGTCAAGGACACCAGCGCGCAGGCGGTGGCGCGGTTGCACACGCTGGGGCTGCGCCCGGTCCTGCTGACCGGCGACAACCGCGCCGTCGCCGAGGCCGTGGCACGGGCCGTCGGTATCGACCAGCAGGACGTGGTCGCCGAGGTGCTGCCCGAGGAGAAGGCCGAGGCCGTCCGGCGGCTGCGGGCCGAGGGGCGGACGGTGGCGATGGTCGGCGACGGGGTCAACGACGCCGCCGCGCTCGCCACCGCCGATCTGGGTCTGGCCATGGGCACCGGGACGGACGCCGCCATCGAGGCCGGCGATCTGACGCTGGTGCGCGGGGACCTCCGGGTGGCCGCGGACGCCATCCGCCTGTCCCGGCGGACCCTGTCCACCATCAAGGGCAACCTCGTGTGGGCCTTCGGCTACAACGTGGCCGCGCTGCCGCTGGCCGCCGCCGGACTGCTCAATCCGATGATCGCGGGAGCGGCGATGGCGTTCTCGTCGGTGTTCGTGGTGACGAACAGTCTGAGGTTGCGCACGTTCCGTTGAATGAAAAGCAGTCGAGACCGAAGTAAGAGTCCCTCTAGAGTCCAACGCGCGCCTCACATAAGCTCTTCACAAGGCTCGCGCATCATCCTTACGCTTGAGTTCCGGTCGCCATACTTGGGCTCTTGCGTACCTAACGGACATATGCAAGAGACGCAGATCACAGTGATGTGAACGTAACCATCGAAGGGGTTCGAAGGTCTAAGTTGGCGATGTCGGGCAGCGTCTTGGGGGGCGCTGACCGGCATCTGGGGATGTCTTGGGGGACTTCCCCAGAGGTGCGTTGCCGGGGCACGTACACCGGGAAGCTTTGAGCGGCCCTCCCGCGCGTGCGCGTCCCGGCAGACCGCACAGCACCAGGTGCGACGAGTTCTGCTCGTTGTGCTCACAGCGATTCAGGCGCTGGTCCTTGAACGCCCGGCCGGATCCCGTGGGGGGAATCCGCACCGGGACATGGGAAGGCGCCCTGGCCGTCGGCCCGTGGGGGGACCGGCACACCAGGGCGCCTTCCACGTTTCCGCGACCCGTTCTCCGCCGGACCGTTCGCACACCAGTACGTCTCCGGGGCGATGGACGACTCCGCACAGCACGAGGCCCCGCACCCGCGGACTGCGCGCGAATACGGGGCCGGTGACGCTACGGGGCCGGTGCCGCCGCCGGGAGGCTCAGCGCCCCTCGACCGGGACGAAGTCGCGCTCGACCACGCCCGTGTAGATCTGGCGCGGGCGGCCGATGCGGGAGCCCGGCTCCTTGATCATCTCGTGCCACTGGGCGATCCAGCCCGGCAGCCGGCCGAGGGCGAACAGGACCGTGAACATCTCGGTCGGGAAGCCCATGGCCCGGTAGATCAGACCGGTGTAGAAGTCGACGTTCGGGTAGAGCTTGCGCTCGACGAAGTAGTCGTCGGACAGCGCGTGCTCCTCCAGCTTCAGGGCGATGTCGAGGAGCTCGTCGTCCTTGCCCAGCGCGGAGAGCACGTCGTGCGCGGCGGCCTTGATGATCTTGGCGCGGGGGTCGAAGTTCTTGTAGACCCGGTGGCCGAAGCCCATCAGGCGGACGCCGTCCTCCTTGTTCTTCACCTTGCGGATGAAGGTGTCGACGTCGTTGCCCGAGTCGCGGATGCCCTCGAGCATCTCCAGGACGGACTGGTTGGCGCCGCCGTGCAGCGGGCCCCACAGGGCGCTGATGCCGGCCGAGATCGAGGCGAACATGTTGGCCTGCGAGGAGCCGACCAGGCGGACCGTGGAGGTCGAGCAGTTCTGCTCGTGGTCGGCGTGCAGGATCAGCAGCTTGTCGAGCGCGGCGACCACGACCGGGTCCAGGTCGAACTCCTGCGCGGGGACCGAGAAGGTCATGCGCAGGAAGTTCTCGACGTAACCGAGGTCGTTGCGCGGGTAGACGAACGGGTGGCCGATCGACTTCTTGTACGCGTACGCCGCGATCGTCGGGAGCTTGGCGAGCAGGCGGATCGTCGAGAGGTTGCGCTGCTTCTCGTCGAACGGGTTGTGGCTGTCCTGGTAGAAGGTCGACAGCGCCGAGACGACCGACGACAGCATCGCCATCGGGTGGGCGTCGCGCGGGAAGCCCGTGTAGAAGTTCTTGACGTCCTCGTGCAGCAGGGTGTGCTGCGTGATCTCGTTCTTGAACGAGGAGAGCTCGTCGACGGTCGGCAGCTCACCGTTGATCAGCAGGTAGGCCACCTCCAGGAAGGTGGAGCGCTCGGCCAGCTGCTCGATCGGGTAGCCGCGGTACCGGAGGATGCCCTGCTCGCCGTCGAGATAGGTGATGGCGGATTTGTACGCGGCCGTGTTGCCGTATCCGCTGTCCAAGGTCACCAGACCGGTCTGGGCGCGCAGCTTCCCGATGTCGAAGCCCTTGTCGCCGACGGTGCTGTCGACCACCGGGTAGGTGTACTCGCCGCCGTCGTACCGCAGAACTACAGAGTTGTCGCTCACGTCTTCCCTCACCGACGTAGTGCCTCATCTTCGAGGTGCCCTGACTGTCTCTACCATCCCCCATTTGGCTCAGGAGAGTGCACTCGGGGTCGACCATTGGGCCCATTGGCGGCACTCAGTGCCGTCAACCTGTTCATCCTGCCCCCTCGCTCGGGCCACGGGAAGTGCTGTGTGACCTTTGCGACTCATTTGATCGATCATTTTTTGTGACGGAGCGTCAGGCACCGGGTTCCAGCCCTCAGGACGGCGATTTTCAGCCGCCGGCGAGACGGAAGTCCAGCGCCGTGCAGCGCCGCCCGGCCGACACCGTGCGCACCGCCTGGCCGATCGCCCTGCGCGACCCGACGAGGACGACCAGCTTCTTGGCCCGGGTCACCGCCGTGTAGAGCAGGTTGCGCTGGAGCATCATCCAGGCGCCGGTCGTGACCGGGATCACCACGGCCGGATACTCGCTGCCCTGTGAGCGGTGGATGGTCACCGCGTACGCGTGCGCGAGCTCGTCCAGTTCGTCGAACTCGTACGGCACCTCCTCGTCCTCGTCCGTCAGCACCGTCAGACGCTGGTCGACCGGGTCGAGCGAGGTGACGACGCCCACGGTGCCGTTGAAGACACCGTTCTCCCCCTTCTCGTAATTGTTGCGAATCTGGGTGACCTTGTCCCCGACGCGGAAGACCCGGCCGCCGAACCGCTTCTCCGGCAGGTCGGGGCGCCCGGGAGTGACCGCCTGCTGGAGCAGTCCGTTCAGCGTGCCGGCGCCCGCCGGGCCGCGGTGCATGGGGGCGAGCACCTGCACGTCCCGGCGCGGATCGAGCCCGAAGCGGGCCGGGATCCGGCGCGCCGCGACGTCCACGGTGAGCCGGCCGGCCTCCTCGGTGTCGTCCTCGACGAAGAGGAAGAAGTCCTTCATGCCGTCGGTCAGCGGATGCTGCCCGGCGTTGATCCGGTGCGCGTTGGTCACCACGCCCGACTGCTGGGCCTGGCGGAAGACGCGCGTGAGCCGGACGGCGGGCACCGGGCCGCCGTCCGCCAGCAGATCGCGCAGCACCTCGCCGGCGCCCACGCTGGGGAGCTGGTCCACGTCCCCGACGAACAGCAGGTGCGCGCCCGGGGGCACGGCCTTGACCAGCTTGTTGGCCAGCAGCAGGTCCAGCATGGACGCCTCGTCCACGACCACCAGGTCGGCGTCCAGCGGGCGGTCCCGGTCGTAGGCCGCGTCCCCGCCGGGCTTGAGCTCCAGCAGGCGGTGCACGGTGGAGGCCTCGGCGCCGGTGAGCTCCGACAGGCGCTTGGCGGCCCGGCCGGTGGGCGCGGCGAGCACCACCTTGGCCTTCTTGGCCCGCGCCAGCTCCACGATCGAGCGCACCGTGAAGGACTTGCCGCAGCCGGGGCCGCCGGTCAGCACGGCCACCTTCTCGGTCAGCGCCAGCCTGACCGCCGCCTGCTGCTCGGGGGCGAGGTCGGTTCCCGTACGGCCCTTCAGCCAGGCCAGCGCCTTGTCCCAGGCCACGTCCCGGAAGGCGGGCATCCGGTCGGCGTCGGCGCGCAGCAGGCGCAGCAGCTGGGCGGACAGGGACAGCTCGGCGCGGTGGAAGGGCACGAGGTAGATCGCCGTCACCGCCTCGCCGCCGTCGGGGCCCGGCACCTTCTCCCGCACGACACCGGGGTCGGCGCCGTCCTCGGGGGGCTCGGCGAGTTCGGCGAGGCACTCGATGACGAGGCCGGTGTCCACCTGGAGGAGCTTGACCGCGTCCGTGATCAGCCGCTCCTCGGGCAGGTAGCAGTGGCCCTGGTCGGTGGACTGCGACAGCGCGTACTGGAGGCCGGCCTTGACCCGCTCCGGGCTGTCGTGCGGGATGCCGACGGACTGCGCGATCTTGTCGGCGGTCAGGAAGCCGATGCCCCAGACGTCCGCCGCGAGCCGGTACGGCTGGTTCTTCACCACGGAGATGGAGGCGTCGCCGTACTTCTTGTAGATGCGCACCGCGATCGAGGTGGAGACCTCGACGGTCTGGAGGAAGAGCATGACCTCCTTGATCGCCTTCTGCTCCTCCCAGGCGTCGGCGATCTTCTTGGTGCGCTTGGGGCCGAGGCCGGGCACCTCGATCAGGCGCTTCGGCTCCTCCTCGATGATCTGCAGGGTGTCCAGTCCGAAGTGCTGGGTGATGCGGTCGGCGAAGACCGGTCCGATGCCCTTGACCAGGCCGGAGCCGAGGTAGCGGCGGATGCCCTGGACGGTGGCCGGGAGCACGGTGGTGTAGTTGTACACCTGGAACTGCTTGCCGTACTGCGGGTGGGAGCCCCAGCGGCCCTCCATGCGCAGCGACTCGCCGACCTGGGCGCCGAGCAGCGCGCCGACGACGGTCAGGAGGTCACCGGCGCCCCGGCCGGTGTCGACGCGGGCCACCGTGTAGCCGTTCTCCTCGTTGGCGTACGTGATCCGTTCGAGCACGCCCTCCAGCACGGCCGGACGCCGCTCCCCGGCACCGGCCTGCCCGCTCCGACTCGCCTCCGTGGTCATGACCCGACGGTACCGCCGGGCTGTGACAGCACCGCCGAGCGCGCCGTGACGGCCCGGCGGGCCCGCCGCTCACCAAGGTCCTTCCACTCGGCGATCGGCCCCGACCCGGAAGGGCAACGATCCGGCAACGGGCCCTTGCCTCGGCTGGTGTAATCGTTTCCAATCGCTGATGTAATCGATTCCACGAGGAGGTGGGACGGCGATGGCGGGCATCAAGGACGTCGCCGCCGCGGCGGGCGTGTCCGTGGCCACGGTCTCCCGCGTCCTGAACGAGAACCCGTCGGTCAGCGCCGGCGCACGCGCACGCGTGCTGGCCGCCGTCGAGGCGCTGGGCTACCGCCCGAACGCCGTCGCCCGGTCGCTGCGCACCCACCGGACCCGCACCCTGGGCCTGGTCATCAGCGACGTGCTCAATCCGTACTTCACCGCACTGGCCCGCTCCGTCGAGGAGGAGGCCCGCGCCCTCGGCTACAGCGTGATCATCGGCAACGCCGACGAGCGGCCCGGCCTCCAGGACCACCATGTACGAACGCTGCTCGACCGCCGTATCGACGGTCTCCTCATCTCCCCCGCCGACGACGGCTCCCCGCTGATGCCGGACGCCGCGCGCGCGGGCACGCCGATGGTGTTCGTGGACCGGTGGATCGAGGGCGTGGACGTGCCCGTGGTCCGCTCGGACGGGCGGGCGGCCGTCCGGGATCTCGTCGCGCACCTGTACCGGCTCGGCCACCGGCGGCTCGCGATCATCGCGGGCCCGGCGGCCACCACCACCGGCCGCGAGCGCGTGGAGGCGTTCCGCGAGGCGCTGGCCGCCCACGGACTCCCGCTGCCGGACGCGTACATCGGCCAGGGCGACTTCAAGGCGGGGAGCGGCCGACGGGTCACCGAGGGCTTCCTCGGGCTGCCCGAGCCCCCCGAGGCCGTGTTCGCCGCCGACAACCTGATGGCGCTCGGCGCGCTGGACGCCATCCGCGCGCGCGGGCTGCGGGTGCCCGGCGACATCGCGCTGGCCGCGTTCGACGACATCCCGTGGTTCCCGCACACCGACCCGCCGATCACCGCGATCGCGCAGCCCACCGACGAGCTGGGGCGCGCCGCCGTACGCGCCCTGGTCGACCGCATGGCGGGGCGGCCCGCGCGGTCCGTCACCCTCCCCGCCCGGCTGGTCGTACGCCGCTCCTGCGGCGAGCCGGAGGGCGACCCGGTGACGGCGACCTGACCGATGTCCACCGGTCGTCCCGGCCGGCCCCCTCGTGAGTCACCCCCGTAAGGAGAAAGCGCACATGTACGACTACGACCTCCTGGTCGTGGGGTCGGCCAACGCCGACCTGGTGATCGGTGTCGAGCGGCGGCCCGCCGCAGGGGAGACGGTGCTCGGTTCCGATCTGAGGGTCCACCCCGGCGGCAAGGGCGCCAACCAGGCCGCGGCCGCCGCCCGGCTCGGGGCCCGGACGGCCCTGCTGGCCCGGGTCGGCGACGACGCCCACGGCCGGCTGCTGCTCGACGCCCAGCGCGCGGCCGGGGTCGACCCGGCGGGCGTGCTGGTCGGCGGGGCGCCCACCGGGGTGGCGCTGATCACGGTGGACCCGTCCGGGGACAACAGCATCGTGGTCTCGCCGGGCGCCAACGGCCGGCTCACCCCCGAGGACGTGCGCGCGGCCGGCCACCTCCTGCGCGCCTCCCGGGTGGTCTCGGCGCAGTTGGAGATCCCGCTGGAGACGGTCGTGGAGGCGGTGCGGAACCTGGCGCCGGGAAGCCGCTTCGTGCTGAACCCGTCGCCGCCTCGCCCCCTGCCGCGGGAACTCCTGGAGGCCTGCGACCCGCTGATCGTGAACGAGCACGAGGCGCAGGTGATCCTGGGCGGCTCCGAGGCGGGCGGCACCCCCGGGAGCTGGGCGCGGGACCTGCTCGCCCTGGGCCCGCGCTCGGTGGTGATCACCCTGGGCGGCGAGGGCGCGCTGGTGGCGTCCGCCGACGGGACCGCCCGGGTCCCGTCGGTGAAGGTGGACGCCGTGGACACCACCGGCGCGGGCGACGCGTTCACCGCGGCGCTGGCCTGGCGGCTGGGCGCGGGCGCCTCCCTGGAGGAGGCCGCGGCCTACGCCGCCCGGGTCGGCGCGGTCGCCGTCACCCGGCGGGGCGCGCAGGAGTCCTATCCCACCGCGGCCGAGGTCGACGCCCTGTGAGCGGTGGCCGTCGGATCGCGTGAGCGGTGGTCATCGGATCGCATGAGCGGTGGTCATCGGATCGCGTGCGCCACGAACCGCTCCGCCGTCTCCGCCAGCACCTCCCGTCCGTCCCGGGCCCACAACCCGTCGTTGAACAGCTCGACTTCGATGGCGCCCGTGTAACCGGCCGCCTCCACGTACCGCTTCCACTCCCGCATGTCGATCGAGCCGTCGCCGATCTGGCCCCGGCCGTTGAGCACGCCCTCGGGCAGCGGGGTCGTCCAGTCGGCGAGCTGGAAGGTGTGGATGCGGCCGCCAGCGCCCGCCCGGGCGATCTGCTCGGGGGCGGTGTCGTCCCACCAGATGTGGTAGGTGTCGACGGTGACGCCGACCTGGTGGGCCGGGAAGCGCTCGGCGAGGTCGAGCGCCTGGGCGAGAGTGGAGACCACGCAGCGGTCGGCGGCGTACATGGGGTGCAGCGGCTCGATGGCCAGGCGGACCCCGCGCTCGGCCGCGTACGGGCCGAGGACGGCGAGGGCGTCGGCGATGCGTTCCCTGGCCCCGCGCAGATCCTTGCTGCCTGCGGGCAGTCCGCCGGAGACCAGCACCAGCGTGTCGGTGCCGAGCGTCGCGGCCTCGTCGATCGCCGCGTGGTTGTCGCCCAGCGCCTCCGCCCGCTCGACCGGGTCGATCGCGGTGAGGAAGCCGCCCCGGCACAGGGTGGTGACGGTGAGGCCCGCGTCCCGGACGAGCTTGGCGGCGGCCTCCACGCCGTACGCCTGGACGGGTTCGCGCCACAGGCCCACGCCCGGCACGCCCAGCTCCAGGCAGGTGTCCACCAGTTCCGGAAGTGACAGCTGCTTGACCGTCATCTGGTTGATGGAGAAGCGTTCCAGGTCCGCGCTCATTGGTTCACCCCGTACAGCGACAGCAGGTTCGTCATCCGCTCCTCGGCGAGCTTCGGGTCCGGGAACAGGCCGAGTCCGTCGGCGAGTTCGTAGGCGCGGGCGAGGTGAGGCAGGGAGCGGGCCGACTGGAGGCCGCCGACCATCGTGAAGTGCGTCTGGTGCCCGGCGAGCCAGGCCAGGAACACCACGCCCGTCTTGTAGAAGCGGGTGGGGGTCTGGAAGAGGTGCCGGGACAGCTCGACCGTGGGGTCGAGCAGGCCGCGGAAGCCCTTGGTGTCCCCGGTGTCCAGGACCCGTACCGCCTCGGCCGCCAGCGGTCCGAGCGGGTCGAAGATGCCGAGCAGCGCATGGCTGAAGCCCTGCTCGTCGCCGGCGATCAGCTCGGGGTAGTTGAAGTCGTCGCCGGTGTAGCAGCGCACGCCCTGCGGCAGGCGGCGGCGCAGGTCGATCTCCCGCTGGGCGTCCAGCAGTGAGATCTTTACTCCGTCGACCTTGTCGGGGTGGGCGGCGATGACCTCCAGGAAGGTGTCGGTGGCCGCGTCCAGGTCGGCCGAGCCCCAGTAGCCCTCGAGGGCCGGGTCGAACATGGGGCCGAGCCAGTGCAGGATCACCGGGTCGGCGGCCTGGCGCAGCAGGTGGCCGTAGACCTCCAGGTAGTCCTCGGGGCCCTCGGCCGTGGCCGCAAGGGCGCGCGAGGCCATCAGGATCGCCTGGGCGCCCGCCTCCTCCACGACGGCGAGCTGCTCCTCGTAGGCGGCCCGGATCCGCGTGAGCGAGCCGCCGGTGAGCTGGTCGGTGCCGACGCCGCAGGCGATCCGGCCTCCCACGGCACGGGCCTCGGCCGCGGAGCGGCGGATCAGTTCGGCCGCGCCCGCCCAGTCCAGGCCCATGCCGCGCTGGGCGGTGTCCATGGCCTCGGCGACGCCCAGCCCGTGGGCCCACAGATGGCGGCGGAAGGCGAGGGTGGCGTCCCAGTCGACGGCAGCGGGCGAGTCGGGTGACACGTCGGCGAACGGGTCGGCGACGACGTGCGCCGCCGAGAAGACGGTCCGGGAGGTGAAGGGCGTGCCCGCGGTGGGGGCGAGCGGCTCGGTGCGGGGCTCGTAACTGCGCAGCGTCCCGCCCGCGCCGGGCAGTCGGATGGTCACGGCTGGATCTCCGGTACGTCGAGGCGGCGGCCCTCGGCCGAGGACTTCAGGCCCAGTTCGGCGAGCTGGACGCCGCGGGCGCCGGCGAACAGGTCCCAGTGGTAGGGGGCGTCGGCGTACACGTGCTTGAGGAACAGCTCCCACTGGGCCTTGAAGCCGTTGTCGAACTCCTGGTTGCCGGGCACCTCCTGCCACTGGTCGCGGAAGACCTCGGTGGCGGGGATGTCGGGGTTCCAGACCGGCTTGGGGGTGGCGGAGCGGTGCTGGACGCGGCAGTCGCGCAGACCGGCGACGGCCGATCCCTCGGTGCCGTCGACCTGGAACTCGACCAGCTCGTCGCGGTTGACGCGGACGGCCCAGGAGGAGTTGATCTGGGCGATCACCCCGCCCTCCAGCTCGAAGACGCCGTAGGCGGCGTCGTCGGCGGTGGCGGTGTAGGGCTTGCCGTTCTCGTCCCAGCGCTGGGGGATGTGGGTGGCGGTGAGGGCCTGTACGGAGGTGACCCGGCCGAACAGCTCGTGCAGCACGTACTCCCAGTGCGGGAACATGTCGACGACGATGCCGCCGCCGTCCTCGGCACGGTAGTTCCAGGACGGGCGCTGGGCCTCCTGCCAGTCGCCCTCGAAGACCCAGTAGCCGAACTCGCCGCGCACGGACAGGATCCGGCCGAAGAAGCCGCCGTCGATCAGCCGCTTCAGCTTGAGCAGGCCGGGCAGGAAGAGCTTGTCCTGGACGACGCCGTGCTTGACGCCGGCCTCGCGGGCGAGCCGGGCGAGCTCCAGGGCGCCCTCCAGGCCGGTGGCGGTGGGCTTCTCGGTGTAGACGTGCTTGCCGGCGGCGATCGCCTTCCTGATCGCCTCCTCGCGGGCCGAGGTGACCTGCGCGTCGAAGTAGATGTCGACGGACGGGTCGGCGAGGACCGCGTCCAGGTCGGTCGAGACGTGCTCCAGGCCGTGCTTCTCGGCGAGCGCCCGCAGCGCGTGCTCGCGCCGGCCGACCAGGACCGGTTCCGGCCACAGCACCGTGCCGTCGCCGAGGTCGAGTCCGCCCTGCTCGCGCAGGGCGAGGATGGAGCGGACCAGATGCTGGCGGTACCCCATGCGCCCGGTCACGCCGTTCATGGCGATCCGCACCGTCTTGCGTGTCACTTCAGTCCCTTCGTACGCGGTCCACGCGCCGCGTACGCCCCCGGTGGTGGCACTGGTGAGCGCGTTGCAGCAAGCGCTTTCTATGCACAGAGAAGCTAGCCTCTGGACAGCCGTCCGGACAAGAGCGTGTCCAGGACGTGGTGGTTCGAGGCCGCCTGCGGGCGGGCCGGGTGGCCGTAAGGTCTGCTCGACACCCCGGGCCGGGCGCGTGCCCGCGGCGGGCCACGAGTGGGCACGTGTCGGGTGGCACGTACGACGACAAGATGCGCGACCGGAGGACGACGAGATGACGGTGACCCTGGCGGACGTGGCGGCCCGCGCACAGGTCTCTCCCGCGACGGTGTCGCGCGTGCTGAACGGCAACTACCCGGTCGCCGCCTCCACCCGGGAGCGGGTGCTGAAGGCGGTAGACGAGCTGGACTACGTGCTCAACGGTCCCGCGAGTTCGCTCGCCGCCGCGACCTCCGACCTGGTCGGCATCCTCGTGAACGACATCGCCGACCCCTTCTTCGGCATCATGGCGAGCGCCATCCAGTCGGAGATCGGCGGCCCCGGGGGCCGGGCCGGCGGGGAGCGGCTGGCGGTCGTCTGCAACACGGGCGGCTCACCGGACCGCGAGCTGACCTACCTGACCCTGCTGCAACGGCAGCGGGCGGCTGCGGTGGTGCTGACCGGCGGGGCCGTGGAGGACGCGCCGCACGCGGCGGCGGTCTCGGCCAAGCTGCGCAAGCTGGCCGACGCCGGGACGCGTGTGGTGCTGTGCGGGCGGCCCCCGGCGGCGGGCACCCGGGCGATCGCGCTGGCCTTCGGCAACCAGGACGGCGCACGGCGGTTGACGGAGCATCTGATCGCCCTGGGCCACCGGCGGCTCGGCTACATCGCGGGGCCCGGGGAGCGCACGACCACCCGCCACCGGCTGGAGGGCCACCGCGAGGCGCTCGCCGCGGCGGGCATCGAGGACGACCCCCGCCGGACGGTGTACGGCCGCTACGACCGCCGGTCCGGCCACGAGGGCACCCTGGAGCTGCTGCGCCGCGACCCGTCCCTGACGGCGGTCGTCGCCGCGAACGACTCCGTCGCGCTGGGCGCCTGCGCCGCGCTGCGCGAGTCCGGTCTGCGCATCCCCGAGGACGTCTCGGTGGCGGGCTTCGACGACCTCCCCTTCAGCGTCGACACGGTCCCCGCCCTCACGACGGTCCGGCTGCCGCTCGCGGAAGCGGGCGCCCGCGCGGGCCGCATCGCGATGGGCCGCGAGGAGCCGCCGGCGAGCGAGGTCGCACACGTCCCGGGGGAGCTGATGGTGCGCGGGTCGACGGGGGCGCCGCGCGAGACGACGGGGGCGTCGGGCGGGGCCTGAAGCGTGGGGGCGTGGGACGCCGCGGGTCGCGGGAAGCCATCCGTGGGGCCTGAACCACGCGGGGCGTGAGGCGCCGTGGGGGTCCGCGGGGACCCCGTGGGGTGAGGCGCATGCGCAGGGCGGGACACCGTGCGGTCTGAGGCCCGCGGTGCTCGGGAAACCCGTAGGGCTTGAGAATCGCGGGACCTGAGACGGCCCGCAGGACTCCGCACGAGACATGGGGACTTGAGGCACTGCGTGCGGCGGGGGCGCCGCGCAAGGGGTCCGTGCGGCCTGAACCACGCAGGGCGAGACGCCGTGCGGGTCCGCAGGGACCCCGCGGCGTCAGGCGCACGCGCGGAGGCGAGACACCACGCGGGCTCAAGACCACGGAGCTCGCGAAAACCCGCAGGACTCGAAGATCGCGGGACCTGAGACGGCCCGCAGGACTTGAGAACCGCACCACCCATGGGGACTTGAGGCACTGCGTGCGGCGTGGAGCGTGGAGCGCAGGCGTCCGTGAGACCTGATCCCGCGGGGCGAGGCGCCGCGCGAGCCTGCCGGGACCCCGTGGCGTCAGGCGCACGCGCGGGGGCGAGAGACCGCGCGGGCTGAAGACCACAGGGCTCGGGAAAACCCGCAGGGCTCGAAGATCGCGGGACCTGAGACGGCCCGCAGGACTTGGGAACCGCACGAGCCATAGGGACTTGAGGTCTGCGTGCGGCAGGGGGCGCCGCGCAAGGGGTCCGTGCGGCCTGAACCACGCGGGGCAAGGCGCCGTGCGGGTCCGCAGGGACCTCATGGCGTCAGGCGCACGCGCGGAGGCGAGAGACCGCGCGGCTGAGGCCCGCGGGTCGGGAAACCCGCAGGGCTGGAGAACCGGGCCGTGGGGACATGAGGCACGGCGCGGGGCGCGGGGCGTCGCGGGAGGGTGGGGCGTTGCGCGGGATCCCAGGGGTCGAGAGCCCTGCTGGTCCGAAAGGGGCGTCGGGCGCGTCCACGGGACAGCGGGCGGGCACCGGGCACCGTGTGGGTCCATCGGGGTGCCGCTCGGGGCGTGAGGCGGGTGGCCCGAGGCGTGGACGGGGCGGGCGGCCGGGGTTTAGCCTCGGACCGAGCGGTTCTCTGACTGAGTCAAGCATCCGCCGTCTCCCGCCCCCTCACCCACGAGGCCCGCCATGACCGTCCAGGACATCCGCGCCTTCAACCGCTTCTACACCAACGCCATCGGCGCCCTCGACTACGGCCGCCACCTCTACGCCCCCTACACGCTCACCGAGTCACGGGTGCTCTACGAGCTCGCGCACGCGCCCCGGACCGACGCGGCCGACCTGCGGGCCGAACTCTCCCTGGACGCCGGGTACCTGAGCCGGATCCTCAACAAGTTCGAGCAGGACGGGCTGGTCGAGCGCGGCCCGTCCGAGCGGGACACCCGGCGCCGGAGCGTCACCCTCACGCCGCACGGCAGGGAGGCCGCCGGCCTGCTGGAGGAGCGGGCGCGGGAGTCCGTCGGCCGGCTGCTGCTCGCCGTACCGCCGGCGGACCGGCCGCGGCTGGCGGACGCGATGCGCACCGTACGGGAGATCCTGTCCGGGGGACGGGAGCCACGGCCCGAGGACGTCGTGCTGCGCGGGCCCGGACCCGGCGACCTGGGCTGGATCGTGCAGCGCAACGGCGCGGTGTACGCCGCCGAGTTCGGCTGGAACGCCGACTACGAGGGCCTGGTGGCGAGGATCGTCGCCGACTTCGCCCGGGACCACGACCCGGACCTGGAACGGGTGTGGATCGCCGAGCTCGACGGGCGCCCGGTCGGGTGCGTGATGTGCGTACGGGACGAGGCGCCGGCCACCGCGCGGCTGCGGCTGCTGCTGGTCGGGCCCGAGGCGCGCGGACTGGGCATCGGGGACCGACTGGTGCGGGCGGTCGTCGGCTTCGCGCGCGAAACCGGCTACCGGGACCTGGTGCTGTGGACCAACGACGTGCTCGGCAGCGCCCGCCGCATCTACCAGCGGCACGGCTTCGCCCTGGTCGCCGAGCGGCCGCACCACTCCTTCGGCAAGGACCTGGTGGGCCAGGACTGGCGACTGGACCTGCGCGAAACGGGCGCGTGAGGAGACCTCAGCGCGGCCGCCCGGCCGGCTGCGCCGGGGCGGGGACGTCGCTGTGCACGGCGGCGGGCCCCGGAGCCGGGGCGGGCGAGCGCTCGCGGCGGCGGCCCGGTGTCAGGGAGGTCAGCGCCACCCCGCCCACCAGCAGCGCCGCCGCGCACCAGCGCAGCAGGCTGACCGATTCGCTGAGGAAGAGCGCGGCCGAGGACATGCCGAAGACCGGGACCAGCAGCGAGAACGGCGCCACCGTGGACGCCGGGTGGCGGCGCAACAGCAGGCCCCAGGCGCCGAAGCCGAAGACCGTGGTGATCCAGGCGACGTAGAGGACCGTGCCCGCGCCCTGCCAGTCCAGGGCGCGCAGCGCGGCCAGGTCGCGGGAGGGGCCCTCCAGCAGCAGCGACAGGCCGAGCAGCGGCAGGACCGGGACCGTGCTCACCCAGACCATGAAGTTCAGCGCGTCCGGGGCGGCCGCCTTGCGGGTCAGGACGTTGGAGACGCCCCAGCAGGCCGCCGCGGCGACGACGAGCGCGAAGGCGCCCACCGGGCCCGCGGTGCCCTCGTCCACGGCCGCGACGCCGATGCCGGCGAGCGCCACACCCATGCCCAGCACCCTGACGCGCGAAGGCCGTTCGCCGAGCGCCAGGAAGGCGAACAGGGCCGTGAACACCGCCTGGATCTGGAGCACCAGGGAGGAGAGCCCGGCGGGCATCCCGGCGTCCATCCCGACGAACAGCAGCCCGAACTTGGCGACGCCGAGCACCAGCCCGACCGCCACGATCCACTTCCACGCCACCTTCGGCCGGCCCACCAGGAAGACGGCGGGCACGGCGGCCGCGAGGAAGCGCAGGGCCGAGAAGAGCAGGGGCGGGAAGTGGCCGAGGCCGACCTCGATGACGGTGAAGTTCACGCCCCAGACGGCGGCGACGAGGACGGCGAGCAGGACATGGGCGGGTCGCATGTACCGAGGATCACGTCCACGGACCGTGAAGCACCAGCGATGATTGCTGCACCATTGCGTGAAGCAACACTAATCGGTCGGCCTGCGGGAGGAACACCGTGCTCGATCTCCAGCGTCTGCGCGCCCTGCACGCCGTCTCCGTGCACGGCACCGTCGGGGCGGCCGCCGTCGCGCTCGGGTACACCTCGTCGGCGGTGTCGCAGCAGATCGCCAAGCTGGAACGGGAGACCAGGACCGTCCTGCTCGAACGCGAGGGACGCGGGGTGCGGCTCACCGACGAGGCTCACCAACTGGTCGCTGCGGCCAGCGAGTTGATGGCGATCGTGGAGCGCGCGGAGACCGAGCTCGAGGAGCGGCGCGGGGTGCCCGCCGGACGGCTGCTGGTGGCGGCGTTCGCCTCGGCGGCGCGCGGGCTCATGCCCCGCGTCCTCGCGGACCTGGCCCGGCGGCACCCGGCCCTGGACGCCCGGCTCAGTGAGGTCGACCCGCATCTGTCGGTGGACCTGGTCGCCAAGGGCGCCGTCGACCTGGCCGTCGCGCACGACTGGGACATCGCCCCGCTGCCCGCCCCGGCCGGGGTGGAACAGGCCGTCATCGGGGACGACTTGTGCGACCTGCTGGTGCCGGCCGGGCACCCGTTCGCGGGGCGGACGGGGGTGCGGCGCGAGGAGCTGGGCGGCGAGCGGTGGATCTGCCAGCCGCCGGGCCGGGTGTGCAGCGACTGGCTGCTGCGCACCCTGCGCGCCGCCGGACACGAGCCGGACGTGGTCCACCAGGCCGACGAGAACCCGACCCTGGTCGCCCTGGTCGCCGCTGGCCTGGGCGTCGCGCTGATCCCGCGCCTGGGCCGGGGCCCGCTGCCCGAGGGGGTCGTGGAGGTGCCGCTCGATCCCATGCCCGTACGGCGGTTGTACGCGCTGTGGCGCACGGGCGCCGCCCGGCGGCCGGCCATCGCGGAGACGGTGCGCACCCTGCGGCAGCACTGGCCGGAGGTGTCCGCCCACACGCCCCGCTGAACTCCCGCGGTCACCTCCGCACCGATGTGCGGGAATCCGCGTCCGGCCGGGAACCCGGCACCGCCCCCGCCCGTCCGACCGGTGAGCTGCCGCAGGAGTCCGCGCGGTGCGGTGCCGGCCTCGCCGACGTCCGCGATCGCCGACCACCCTCTCCTCCGCACCGCGGCCGGCAGCCCGCCGCCGTCGGCGCGCCCCCCTCCGGCTGCGCCGGCGGCGGCCCTCACCGGTTCCTGTGCACTCCCTTGACTGGCAGAAACTTCCCGGATATTGGTGACTCCTCGGAAGTTTCCTTCAGCGCTAGGGATCTCCTCCCGGAAGGGGCGCACGTGCACGACACCAGCACGGGAACCACTGCACTTCCCTCCAGACGCACCGTTCTCGCCGCCACCGCCGGCATCACCGCCGCCCTGGCGGTCACGGGCACCGGCACCGCCCACGCCGCCTCCTACAACGACAAGAAGCTGCGTGCCCTCGTCTCTCGGATGACGCTCGAGGAGAAGGTCGGCCAGCTCTTCGTGATGCGGGTCTACGGCCACTCGGCCACCGACCCGACGCAGGCCGACATCGACGCCAACCTCAAGGAGATCGGCGTCCGCACGGCCGCCGAGCTGATCGCCAAGTACCGCGTCGGCGGCATCATCTACTTCGCCTGGGCCAACAACACCCAGAACCCGCACCAGATAGCGGACCTGTCCAACGGGATCCAGCAGGCGTCCCTCGGACAGCCGCGCGGCCTGCCCCTGCTCGTCGCCACCGACCAGGAGCACGGGATCGTCTGCCGCGTGGGCAAGCCCGCGACCCTGTTCCCGGGCGCCATGGCGGTGGGCGCGGGCGGCTCCCCCGCCGACGCGCAGACGCTGGGCCGCGTCTCCGGCGCGGAGCTGCGCGCCCTCGGCATCAACCAGGACTACTCCCCCGACGCCGACGTGAACGTCAACCCGGCCAACCCGGTCATCGGCGTACGGTCCTTCGGCGCCGACCCGGACGCGGTGGCGAAGCTGGTGGCCGCCGAGGTGAAGGGCTACCAGAGCTCCAAGGTGGCGGCGACGGCCAAGCACTTCCCCGGGCACGGGGACACCGCCACCGACAGCCACTACGGCTTCCCGGTCATCACGCACAGCCGCGAGCTGTGGGAGAAGCTGGACGCGGTGCCGTTCCGGGCCGCGATCAAGGCCGGCATCGACTCGATCATGACCGCGCACATCCAGTTCCCGGCGCTGGACGACTCCGGCGACCCGGCCACCCTCTCCCAGCCGATCCTCACCGGCATCCTGCGCGGCGAACTCGGCTACGACGGGGTCGTGGTGACCGACTCGCTCGGCATGGACGGCGTACGCACCAAGTACGGCGACGACCGGGTGCCGGTGCTCGCCCTGAAGGCGGGCGTGGACCAGCTGCTCAACCCGCCCTCGCTGGACGTGGCCTGGAACGCGGTGCTGAACGCGGTGCGGGCCGGCGAGCTGACCGAGGCCCGGCTCGACGAGTCGATCCTGCGCGTTCTGCGGCTGAAGGCGAAGCTGGGACTGCTGGAGGAACCCTACGTCAGCCAGGCGAAGGTCGACCGCGTCGTGGGCATCGGCACCCACCTGGCGGCGGCCGACCGGATCGCCGAGCGGACCACGACCCTGCTGGCCAACGAGGGCCGCCTGCTGCCGCTGTCCCGCCGTAGCCACAAGAAGCTGCTCGTCGTCGGCGCCGACCCCGCGTCCCCGTCGGGCACCACCGGGCCGCCCACCGGAGTGCTCGCCGCCGCCCTCACCGAACTCGGCTTCCAGGCCACGGCGTTGTCGACCGGCACCGCCCCGTCGACGGCGACCGCCGACAAGGCGGTGGCCGCGGCCCGGGACGCGGACGCGGTGGTGGTCGCGACGTACAACGTCACGGCGGGCAGCTCCCAGAAGACGCTGGTCGAACGGCTCGTCGCCACCGGCCGCCCGGTGATCGCGGTCGCGGTCCGCAACCCCTACGACATCGCCCAACTACCCACCGTCCCTGCTCACTTGGCGGCCTACTCCTGGACGGACGTGGAACTGCGCGCCGCCGCCCGGGTGATCGCGGGCCAGGTGAGGCCGCGCGGGAAGCTCCCGGTGCCGGTGCAGCGGGCGGACGACCCGGCACGGGTCCTGTACCCCATCGGGTACGGCCTGTCGTACTGACCGGCCTCGCGCGTCGGGCGTACGGCGCTTACGTCGCGCCCCCGGCGCGCCACCGCCAACTGGCCCGAAGCGCCCCGCACGCCTGGCGTGGCCCCGCTGTGGCGGGCCACGCTGGGCCGGGGGGTGGACCGGGGGATGGCAAGTCGCGGGAACTGGTGCGTGGGGGTGGCGTGCGCCCTGCCGGCGCTGCTCGTGGCCGTGCTCACGGGCTGCGGACAGCCGCCCGGATCCACGGACGGCCGGGAACGGGGCGCTGCCCCGGCCTCCGCGCGGCCCTCCGGGCACGGCGCGGTGTTCCTCGGTGTGGGCGAGTGCAGTTCCTTCGGCACGACGAGCTTCACCGAGGTGCCGTGCTCCGGCGAGCGTGCGGCGGCCCGGGTGACCGCCCGCCACGACGGCCGGCCGGCCGACGGCCCGCCCTGCCCGCCGGACACCGACTTCGTCCTGCACATCGGCGCCCAGCCGGCCGCCCCGGGCACGGAGGGCGGTGCGATCCCGCAGGGCTACGCCTGTATGCGCAACCTTCAGCCGCCGCACCCCGGCGACCCCGGCGGCGGGGGCGGCCCGCGTACCGTCGTCGGCGACTGCGTCTACGGCTCCGGCCGCGGCCAGGTCCGGGAGACCGCGTGCGACGGCACGGGCGGAAGGAAGCCGGAGTACCGGGTGACGCGGGCGGTGCGCAGCCGCGACCAGTGCCCGGCGTCGACCGCGCTGTACGTCCGGCTGGGCGGCGACGAACCGGTGGGCTGCGCCCGGAGACTGTGACTCCGGGCGCGGCCCACCGGGATCAGCGCCGCTCGATCAGCGCCTCTCGATCAGCGCCTCTCGATCAGCATGTGCGGATCAGCATGTGCGGATCAGCATGTGCGGATCAGCATGTGCGGATCAGCATGTGCGAATCAGCGCGTCACGGCCTGAGCGCGGGCTCGCGCTCCACGTCCCGCACGTCCAGCTTCGCGTCGAAGCCCGCCAGCGGCCTGGCCACCGACGGGTTCGCCTGGACCGCCGGTCCGGCGACTCCGGCCCACTCGAGGATCCTGGCCGTGGAGAGCGCCTTCTCGTCCGGCACGAGACCGGCGACGTTCGCCCCGTGGTTCATGCCGGGCGCCGTGAAGACGTACGAGTCCTGCGCCTTCTTGTCGAGGCGGAACCGCTCCGAGCCCCACGGGTCGTTCTCCCCGTACACGAAGAGCATGTGGTTCGCGTGCCGGCGCACCCAGGTGTCCACGTCACGCATCGCCGACGGCTGGAACTTCATCGGGATGGACCGCGGCACGAAGTTGCGCGGCGGCTGGTAGCCGTAGCGGATCAGCTTCTTCTCGATGTGCGGGAACTGGATGGTCGGCGCGCCGAGCTGCGTGCCGGCCTGGTAGTAGTACGGCGTGTAGGTCTCCAGGCCCTGGTCGGTGTAGGCGTCGAACCCGGAGATGGTGTTGACGGAGTCCCAGATCTGCTGGTCGGTGGCGTTCTTGGCGTCACCCGGGATGGTGCCGCAGTCCTTCAGCAGGCTGTACTGCCAAAAGCCCCACACGTAGTCGAGGACGACGGCCTCGTACGCCTTGTCCAGGTTGCCGATGGTGGTGAAGCTGTAGCCGTTGTCGGCGGCGAACTTCGCGTACTTGTTCTCCAGCGACTCCCGGCGCACCAGCGCCTCCCGCTGCACCCCGTTCAGCCGGTCGCGGCACTCCTTGGTGCCGACGGTGGCGAAGAAGCGGTCGTAGGCGGAGTCCTCCTTGTCGACCACGTCGTTGGGGGCGACGTAGGCGACCACGCCGTCCATGTCACCGGGGTAGAAGCGCTTGTAGTAGGTGGCCGTCATGCCGCCCTTGGAGCCGCCGGTGGCGATCCAGTTGTGGGAGTAGACCGGCTTCAGCGCCTCGTAGATGCGGTGCTGGTCGCTGGCGGCCTGCCAGATGTCGAGCTTGGACCAGTCGGCCGGGGCGGGCCGGGACGGGGTGAAGAACCGGTACTCCATGGAGACCTGGTTGCCGTCCACGATCTGGGTGGGCTCGCGGCGGCTGGGGGTCGTGGAGACGTTGTAGCCGCCGGTGTAGAAGACCGTCGGGCGGTCGACTCCCTTGTGCAGCACGGTGATCCGCTGTTCGAAGGTGCCCTTCGACGGATGGCGGTGGTCCACCGGCTGGGTGTAGTTGAGGACGAAGAAGCGGTAGCCGCTGTAGGGCTTCTCCTGGATCAGGCTCATCCCCGGGATGGCCAGGAGCCGGTTCAGGATGTCGGTTTCCGAGCTGGCCGCGGTGCCGTTCGTGGCCTCCGGCGATGGGGGAACCCCCTGCTCGAGCGGAGCCGAGAGCTTGGGGGACGCTGTGGCCGCCCCCGCCGTGCTCAGTGTGCCGATGGACACTGTGAGCGCGAGCAGCCATCTGAGCGCCTTGCGCATGCACCCTCCCTATGAGACAGATGTTCGCCGGAAGCTATCGGAGCAACTCGGGTGCACACCAGGGGAGCAGGGAAAATACCTGAACCTGTTTCAGGGGTTCCCGGCGCGGGCTCAGGGGCTCAGCACAGGATCCAGTCCGTGTGCACCGACTTCGACCCGACCGATCCGGCGACCCGCACGCAGCGGTGGCCCGCGTACACGGTGACGGGGCCGGCGTGCCGGGAGTAGCGGCCCTTGTCGGTGACCGGGCGGCTGCCGCGGGCCTGCACCGTCACCGACATCGGCCGCTTGGGTCCGGGTTTGGCGGCGACGGTGAGGGCGCAGACATAGCCGTCGCGCTTGTGGAGGTGGACGGCGCCCGTGGCGAAGGGGAGCGTCCTGACCTCGCGGCCGGCGCAGGCGGCGGCCGCTGCCCGGGCGGTGCCGGGTGCGGCGAACGCCAGCAGCACCGCCCCGGTCAGCACGGCCACGAACGGCAGCGGCCTTCGGCGTATCGCACCACTGTCCACGGTCCCCCCTGACGGCCGGCTACAAGCGTACTGGTGTACGGACGCGGCCCATGGGCCGGTTGGTTGCCCCACGCGGGCTCAGCGGGACGCGCTGACCGGCTCCTCCGATTCCGGCGCGCCGACGAACGTCCGCCACAGCTCGGCGTACCGCCCGTCGCGGGCCAGCAGTTCCTCGTGCGTGCCGTCCTCGGCGACCCGGCCGTGGTCCATCACCACCACCCGGTCGGCGCGGGCGGCCGTGGTCAGCCGGTGGGCGACCACCAGCGTCGTACGGCGGCCGGCGAGCCGGTCGGTGGCCTGGTTGACCTGTGCCTCGGTGGCCAGGTCGAGCGCGGCGGTCGCCTCGTCCAGGAGCAGGACGTCCGGGTCGACGAGTTCGGCGCGGGCCAGTGCGATGAGCTGGCGCTGACCGGCCGACAGGTTGCGTCCGCGCTCGGCGACCTCGTGCAGGTAGCCGTCCTCCAGCGTGGCGATCATCTCGTGCGCGCCGACCGCCCGCGCGGCGGCCTCCACCTCGGCGTCGGTGGCGTCGGGGCGGCCGTAGGCGATGGCGTCGCGGACGGTGCCGGGGAAGAGGTACGCCTCCTGCGGCACGACCCCCAGCCGGTGCCGGTACGCGGTGAGGTCCAGCGCCCTGAGGTCCGTGCCGTCGACGGTCACCCGGCCGCCGGTCGGGTCGTAGAACCGGGCCACCAGCTTCACCAGGGTCGACTTGCCCGCGCCGGTCTCGCCGACGAAGGCGACGGTCTGTCCGGCCGGGATGCGCAGGTCGACGCCGGTGAGTGCCGCCTCGCCCGCGTCGGCGCCGCCGTACCGGAAGTGCACGTCCTCGAAGGCGATCTCGCCGCGCAGGGCGGGCACGTCGAGGGGCTCGGCGGCGGACCGCGTGGACGTCGGCTCCCGGAGCAGTTCCTGGATGCGGCCCAGCGAGACGGTCGCCTGCTGGTAGCCGTCGAAGACCTGGGAGAGCTGCTGGACGGGCGCGAAGAACAGGTCGATGTAGAGCAGGTACGCCACCAGGGCGCCCGCGGTCAGCGTGGCCGCCTCCACCCGGCCCGCGCCCGCGATCAGCACCGAGGCCGCCGCGACCGAGGACAGGAACTGCACGAACGGGAAGTAGACCGAGATCAGCCACTGGCCCCGGATCCGCGCCCGGCGGTAGCTGTCGCTGCGTCCGGCGAAACGCCGCCCGCCGTCCTGTTCGCGCCGGAAGGCCTGCACGATCCGCAGCCCGGCCACCGACTCCTGGAGGTCGGCGTTGACCACCGACACCCGCTCACGTGCCAGCTCGTACGCCCGCACGCTCGCCCGGCGGAAGAAGAACGTGGCGACGACGAGCGGCGGCAGCGTCGCGAAGACGACCAGGGCGAGCTGCACGTCGATCACGAGCAGGGCCACCATGATGCCGAAGAAGGTGACGACCGAGACGAACGCCGTGACCAGACCGGTCTGGAGGAACGTCGACAGCGCGTCGACGTCCGTCGTCATCCGGGTCATGATCCGGCCGGTCAGCTCGCGCTCGTAGTAGTCCAGGCCGAGCCGCTGGAGCTGGGCGAAGATCTTCAGGCGCAGCGAGTACAGCACCCGCTCACCGGTCCGCCCGGCCATCCGGGTCTCGCCGATCTGAGCCGCCCACTGCACCAGCACGGCGAGCAGGGCGAGCAGCGAGGCCGCCCAGACGGCGCCCAGCGCCATCCGTGTGACGCCCTGGTCGATGCCGTGCCGGATCAGAACCGGCAGCAGCAGGCCCATGCCGGCGTCCACGGCGACGAGGCCGAGGCTGACCAGGAGCGGCAGGCCGAAGCCGCGCAGCAGGCGGCGCAGGCCGTAGGAGTCCTCCGGGCGGACGGCCTGCCGCTCGTCGATGCCGGGGGTGTCGGTCGCGGGTGGCAGCGCGGCGACCTGGGTGAGCAGTTCGGGGGTGGCGGGCATGCCGGACATCGCCGTGTCCCGGGGCTCGCGCTCTCCCGCCCACAGCGTGGGCGTGATGCCGCGCTCCGCGTCGAACTCGGCGTCCAGCTCCTGGCGTACCGATACGTCCTCCGCGGGTGCGGCGGGCAGGGCGTGGCCCGGCGAGACGCCGCCGAGTTCGTCGGGGTCGGTGAGCAGGCGCCGGTAGAGGGCGCACCGTTCCTGGAGCTCGTCGTGGGTGCCCAGGTCGGCGAGGCGGCCCTGGTCGAGGACGGCGATGCGGTCGGCGAGGTTCAGGGTGGAGCGGCGGTGGGCGATGAGGAGGGTGGTGCGGCCCTCCATCACCTGGGCCAGGGCCTCGTGGATCTCGTGCTCGACGCGGGCGTCCACGGCGGAGGTGGCGTCGTCCAGGACGAGCAGGCGCGGGTCGGTGAGGATCGCGCGGGCCAGTGCGACGCGCTGGCGCTGGCCGCCGGAGAGGGTCAGGCCCTGCTCGCCGACCCTGGTGTCGTAGCCCTCGGGCAGCTCGGCGATGAAACGGTCGGCCTGGGCGGCGCGGGCGGCGGCCTCGATCTGCTCCTGGGTGGCGTCGGGGCGGCCGTAGGCGATGTTGTTGCGGACGGTGTCGGAGAACAGGAAGGAGTCCTCGGGTACCAGGCCGATCGCGGCCCTGAGCGAGTCCAGGGTCAGCTCGCGCACGTCGTGGCCGCCGACGAGGACGGCGCCGTGGGTGACGTCGTAGAAGCGGGGCAGCAGCAGGGAGACCGTGGACTTGCCGGAGCCGGAGGAGCCGACGACGGCCAGGGTCTCGCCGGGGCGGATCTCGAAGGACAGCCCCTGGAGGACAGGCCGGTCGTCCGCGTAGCCGAACGAGACGTCGTCGAACTCGACGGTCGCGGGCGCCTCGGCGGGCAGCTCCCTGGTGCCCCCGGTCAGGGTGGGCTCGGTGTCGATCAGCTCCAGGACGCGTTCGGTGCCCGCCCGGGCCTGCTGCCCGACGGTGAGGACCATGGCGAGCATCCGGACCGGGCCGACGAGCTGGGCGAGGTAGGCGGAGAAGGCGACGAACGTGCCCAGCGTGATGTGCCCGCGCACGGCGAGCCAGCCGCCGAGGGCCAGCATGGCGACCTGGCCGAGGGCGGGCACGGCCTGGAGCGCGGGGGTGAACCTGGAGTTCAGCCGGATGGTGCGCAGCCGCCCGGCGAACAGCCTGCGGCCGACCTCGCGCAGCTTTCCGGTCTCCTGCTCCTCCTGTCCGAAGCCCTTGACCACGCGCACGCCGCTGACCGCGCCGTCGACGACGCCGGCGACGGCGGCGGCCTGCGCCTGGGCGTACCAGGTGGCGGGGTGGAGCTTGGTGCGGCTGCGCCGGGCGATCCAGCCGAGGGCCGGGGCGACGGCGAGGGCGACCAGGGTCAGCGGCAGCGACAGCCAGGCCATGATCATCAGGGAGATCAGGAAGAGCAGGACGTTGCCGATCGTCATCGGCAGCATGAAGAGCAGTCCCTGGATCAGCTGGAGGTCGCTGGTGGCGCGGCCGACCACCTGGCCGGTGGACAGCTCGTCCTGGCGTCTGCCGTCGAGCCGGGTGATCGTCTCGTACATCTCCGTCCGCAGGTCGTGCTGGACGTCGAGGGCGAGCCGGCCGCCGTAGTAGCGGCGGATGTAGGTGAGGACGTAGACGACGAGCGCGGCGGCGATCAGGGCGCCCGCCCAGGGGGCCATGCGGCGGCTGTGGTCGCCGATCACGTCGTCGATGATCACCTTGGTGATCAGCGGGACCAGTGCCGTGACGGCCATGCCGGCGAGCGAGGCGCCGAGGGCGAGGACGACGTCCCTGGGGTGACGCCAGGCGTACCCGGCCAGTCTCCGCGCCCATCCCGGCTGCGCTGCCACGTCGGTGCCTCCCTCATGAGCTGATCTTCCGGAAGACACCAACGCGGGCGGGGGCGGATTTCATCCCTCCGCGACAATGCGCCCGTGGCGCGGGGGTCAGCCGCCGGAGGGGACGGCCACGAACGCCTCCTTCGGTGTGGTGGTCGGCGCGTAGCGCACGGTGTTCGCCGTCGTGGGGACGAGGTCCTTGTGGATGGCCTTGGCGATGTTCTGGATGGTGGTGACGCCGTAGTTCATGGTGCTGTTGTCCTGGGTGAGCACCGTGATCATGTAGTCGCGGCCGGCGCCCTTGAACGTGCCGACGCTGTGCACCCGCCAGCCGTGCGTGGCGCGCGACAGCCAGCCGTTCTTGACGTGCACGGCGACGGAGGACGGCGCCCCGGCGGGCGTGCCCCAGCGCTGGGAGGCCACGACCTGGCCCATGAGCTTGAGGATGTAGTCGCGGGAGTTGTCGCTCAATATCGAGTTCTTGGCCGTGATCAGGGCGAGCAGCTTCTGCTCGTCGCGGACGGTGATCTGGGTCAGGCCCCAGTAGCCGTTCGCGCCAGGCTTGGTCTGGGTCATGCCGGCCGCGGTCAGGAAGCCCTTCACCTTCGTCACGCCCAACTGCTTCCACAGGGTGGAGGTGGCGTTGTTGTCCGACTTGGTGATCATCGCCTTGGTGAGGGTCGCCTCGCGGGCGGTGAGGTAGCGGTTGTGCTTCTTGGCGTCCCACAACAGGGTGGCGAGGACGGTGACCTTGACGACGCTCGCCGAGTCGTAGGCGGTCGACTGGCGCAGCGTGCAGGTCGTGTCGGTGGTGCGGTCGCGCAGGCCGACGGCGACGGTGCCCTTGCGGCCCTTCATCGCCGCGGTGATGTCCTTCTCCAACTTGGCCGCCAGGCCTGCCTTGCCGGACGTGCAGCTGACCGTGGGTGTGGCGGCCGCGGCGGGCGTCGCGGCGGCCACGCAGGGAATCAGCATCCCGGCGCCCACGCCCGCCGCGAGCACTCTGGCGCGTCGGGTTGTCGAGTGAGTCATGCTCCCTTGACGTACGGACTCCGGGTCAAGGTTGCGCGAGTTGGCCTAGATTTGACCGGCCGTTACCCGAATGCAGTCAGGGGCTCGCGCACACGAGCACGAGCCCCTTCCGGTTTCGACGCGGCCTCAGTCCAGGTGCGTGGGCGCGAACATCCGCAGCACCGCGGGGAGGACGACCACCGAAGGCCCGGGTTCGGCAAGGGCGTTCGCCAGGTCGGCCGCCAGGGTCTCCGGGGTCGTGCGGACGCCGGGGACACCGAAGGACCCGGCGAGGGCCACGTAGTCGGGGCGGGTGAGCTCCGTGGCCGTGGCCTGGCCGAAGGTGTCGGTCATGTACTCGCGGAGGATGCCGTATCCGCCGTCGTCGACGATCAGCCAGGTGACGTCGAGGCCGTACTGGCGGGCGGTGGCCAGTTCCGCGATGGAGTACAGCGCGCCGCCGTCGCCCGACACCGCCAGGACCGGGCGGCTGCGGTCGGCGGCCGCGGCCCCGAGCGCCGCCGGGAAGCCGTAGCCGAGGCCGCCCGCGCCCTGGGCCGAGTGCATGGTGTTGGGGGATTTCGCGTCGAAGGCCGACCAGGCCCAGTACGCCAGGATCGTCATGTCCCAGAAGGACGGCGAGCCGGCGGGCAGGGCGCGGCGGACGGACGCCAGCACGTCCTGCTCCAGGGTGAGTTCCTGGGCGGCGATCCGGTCGCGGACCTTGGCGAGGACCTCGCGTACGCCCTCGGCGGCGCCCTCGTCGGCGCGCTCGTCCACCGTCTCCAGCAGGGCCTGGAGCGCCAGGCGGGCGTCGGCGTGGATGCCGAGCGCCTGGTGGTTGGACTCCAGCTTGCCGAGGTCGGCCTCGATCTGGATCACCCGGCCGCGGGGCTTGAACGTGTGGTAGTTGGAGGAGAGTTCGCCGAGGCCGGAGCCGACGACGAGCAGGACGTCGGCGTCCTCCAGGAAGTCCGTGGTGTGCCGGTCCTCCAGCCAGGACTGGAGGGACAGCGGGTGCTCCCAGGGGAAGGCGCCCTTGCCGCCGAACGTCGTGACGACGGGGGCGTTCAGCCGTTCCGCGAGGGCCAGCAGCTTGCCGGACGCGTCGGCGCGGACCACTCCCCCGCCCGCGATGACCGCGGGGCGGGCGGCCCCGGACAGCAGGTCGGCCGCCACCGCGGTGAGTTCGGGACGCGGGACCAGTTCCTCCGGGGTGGCGTCCGGGGCCGTCACCACCGGCAGACTCGTCCGGTCGAGAAGCACGTCCTGCGGGATCTCCACCCACACGGGACCGTGCGGGACCGTCAGCGCCGACTTCCAGGCGGCCGCGATGGCGGAGGGGATCTGGGACTGGGTGCGGACCGTGTGGACCGACTTCACCACACCGCGGAACGAGGCGGCCTGGTCGGGCAGTTCGTGCAGGTAGCCGTGGCGGCCGCCGCCGAGCCCCGCCGTCGGGATCTGGCTGCTGATGGCCAGGACGGGGGCGGAGGCCGCCGCGGCCTCCTGGAGCGCGGCCAGCGAGGTCAGCGCACCCGGGCCGGTCGACAGCAGCAGCGGGGCGGCCTCGCCGGTGATCCGGCCGTAGGCGTCGGCGGCGAAGCCCGCGTTGTTCTCCACCCGCAGGCCGACGTAGGTCAGCTCCGAGCGGCGCAGCGCGTCGAACATGCCGAGGGCGTGCTGTCCCGGCAGGCCGAAGACGGTCGTCGCGCCCAGCCCGGCGAGGGTCTCCACGACCAGGTCTCCGCCGTTGCGGCCGGGGGGAGGATTCAGGGCGGCCTCCGTCTGCGCGGGTGTCGGGCGGAGAACCAGGTCGTGGTCGTGCGTCACTTGGCTTACGCGTCCTTCCGGTCCGCCGCGATCCGGCGGGTCATGATCGTGGTCAGTTCGTACGCCGTGTGGGAGGCGGCCACCGAGGTGATCTCGGCGTGGTCGTACGCCGGGGCCACCTCGACGACGTCGGCGGAGACCAGGTTGCAGGAGGCCAGGCCGCGCAGGATCTCCAGCAGTTCGCGGGAGGTCATGCCGCCCGCCTCGGGGGTGCCGGTGCCGGGCGCGTGCGCCGGGTCGAGGCAGTCGATGTCGATGGAGATGTACAGCGGGCGGTCGCCGATGCGCTGGCGCAGCTGGTCGGCCACCTCGTCGGCGCCGCGGCGGTAGACGTCGGCGGAGGTGACGATGCCGAAGCCCATCTTCTCGTCGTCGCTGAGGTCCTGCTTTCCGTACAGCGGGCCGCGGGTGCCGACGTGGGAGAGCGCCTCGGTGTCGAGGATGCCCTCCTCCACCGCCCGCCGGAACGGGGTGCCGTGGGTGTACTCGGCGCCGAAGTAGGTGTCCCAGGTGTCGAGGTGGGCGTCGAAGTGGAGCAGCGCGACCGGGCCGTGCTTCTTGGCGACGGACCGCAGCAGGGGCAGCGCGATGGTGTGGTCGCCGCCGAGGGTCATCAACCGGGCGCCGGTGCCGAGGAGTTCGTCCGCGGCGGCCTCTATGGTCTCGACGGCCTCGTTGATGTTGAACGGGTTCACGGCGATGTCGCCGCCGTCCGCGACCTGGGCGAGGGCGAACGGGGAGGCGTCCTGCGCCGGGTTGTAGGGGCGCAGCAGCCGGGACGCCTCACGGATGGCGTTGCCGCCGAAGCGGGCGCCCGGCCGGTACGAGACGCCGGAGTCGAACGGCACACCCACGACGGCGACGTCGGTGGTGCCCACCTCGTCGAGGCGGGGGAGCCGGGCGAAGGTCGCGGGGCCGGCGTACCGCGGGACGCGGGAGGAGTCGACGGGACCGCGGGGCGTCTCGGTGCTGCTCATGGCGAAATGCCTTCTTTCTTGCGCTTCGTCGCGTATGTAATGGCTCGTGATCGACTCTACTGGTGAGCGGGGGCCGGTTCGGACGCGAGTTCGGGGGTGCGCCCGGCGAGCCGCTCGCGCCAGGCGGTGAGGACGGCCTCGTCGGTCGGCTTCGTCGCCAGGGAGACGATGACGTAGGCGGCCAGGGAGGACAGCAGGCCGTAGTAGACGGGCTCGTTGGCGAGGATGCCGAAGGTCGCCATGAGGCCGATGACCGCGGCGCCGCCGACGATCACGGAGGCGAGGGCGCCCTGCGCGGTGCCGCGCTTCCACAGCAGTCCGCCGAGGATCGGCACGAGCAGCCCGCCGACGAGCAGGTTGTAGGCGACGGTCAGCGCCTCGACGACGTTGTTGAGCGCGATGGCGGTGCAGATCACGCCGACGCCCATGATGAGGATGAAGACGCGGTTGCCCTTGACCTCGTCGTGCGCCTCCTCCCCGCCGCGGCGGACGGCGCCGCGCAGCCGGGACCAGATGTCGTTGTTGGCGACGGTGGCGCAGGCGATCAGCGCGCCGGAGGAGGTGGACATCACCGCGGCCAGGGCGGCGGCGAGCACCAGGCCCCGGATACCGATGGGCAGGTCGTCCTTGACGATGGTGGCGAAGGCGTCGTCGGCGCTGCCGAGGTCGGGGTAGAGCACCTTGGCCGCGGTGCCGATGACCGCGCCGGCGATCGCGTAGACCAGACAGTAGGTGCCGGCGACGGTGCCGCCCCACTTGGCGGTGGTGTCGCTGCGGGCGGTGAACACGCGCTGCCAGATGTCCTGGCCGATGAGCATGCCGAAGGTGTAGATCAGCACGTAGGTGAAGATCGTCTCGCCGCCGATGCCCAGCGGGTCGAAGTAGGAGGTCGGCAGCTTGGCCTTCATCTCGCTGAAGCCGCCCGCCTTGACGACGGCGATGGGCAGCAGCAGGAGCAGCACGCCGATCGTCTTGACCACGAACTGCACCATGTCGGTCAGCGTGATGGACCACATGCCGCCGAGGGTGGAGTAGGCGACGACGATCGCGCCGCCGAGGATGATCGCGACGGTGCGGTTCAGGTCGAACAGCACGTCGAAGATCGTGGCGTACGCGATGGTGGAGGTCACCGCCAGCATCAGGGTGTACGCCCACATCACGACGCCCGAGATGAGGCCGGCCCGGCCGCCGTAGCGCAGGTCGAGCATCTCGGAGACGGTGTAGACCTTCAGCCGGGCGATGCGGGCGGAGAAGAAGACCGAGAGGGCGAGGAGTCCGAGGCCGATGGTGAAGACCATCCAGGCGCCGGAGAGGCCGTACTTGTAGCCGAGGCCGACGCCGCCGATGGTGGACGCGCCGCCGAGGACGATCGCCGCCATGGTGCCGGAGTACATCGCGGGGCCCAGGCGGCGGCCCGCGACCAGGAACTCGCTCTTGGACCTGGCGCGGCGCATGCCCCACCAGCCCATGGCCAGCATGCCGGCGAGATAGACGACGATCACTGTGTAGTCGACGGCCATGTGGGGCCCTCCTTCTCGCACATCCGGGTGGCGGTGTCGTGCAGATATATGGGGTCGTACAGATATGGGGGGTGGGACCCGGCAAGGGCTCGCGGGGACATCGCCCGTACCCGTGGCTGCCGGCCCCCTAGACACTAGGTGGCCGAAAAGCGACTGCGAAGTGTACTTTTCATCCATTCGAGTCGCGGCGGTATGGAGGGAATGCACATCGTGCCGGACACACCTGTCCCCCTGACCCCAGCGGTCCCAGCGGTCCCGCCGACTCCTCCGATCCCGCTGTCCGCCCTGCTCGCCCGGGAGGACCTCGCGCTGCGCCGGATCGCCGGCCCGGCCGGTGCGGACACCGCGATCCACTGGGCGCACACCTCGGAGATGGCCGACCCCTACCCGTACCTGCTCGGCGGCGAGCTGCTGCTGACGGCCGGCGTCCATGTCACCCCGGAGGACGCCACCGGCCCGTACTTCGACACCTACGTCTCCCGGGTGGCGGCGGCGGGCGGCGCGGCCATCGGCTTCGGTCTGGCGCCGGTGCACGACACGGTGCCGCGCACCCTGGTGGCTGCCTGCGAGACCCACGGCCTGCCGCTCCTGGAGGTACCGACGCAGACCACCTTCTCCGGCGTGGCGCGCGCCGTCTGGCAGCTGATGGCGCAGGCCCGACTGGCCGAGCTGCGCCGTGTCACGGAGGCCCAGCAGAGGCTCGCGGCATCCGCCTCCCGCCCCGACCCCGTCCCCTCCGTGCTGCGCCAGCTCGCCCAGCGCCTGACCGGCTGGGCGGTCCTGTACGGCCCGGACGGCACGGAGATCGCCTCGGCGGGCCGCGCCCCGCACGACACGGCCCGCCAGGCGCTCGCCCACCTGACGGACGTGGTCCGCCCGGCCCCGGCGACCACGGCCCCGCCGCCCGCGGCCCCGCCGGGCGCCACCGCCCGGACGCCGCCACCGTCTCCCCAGGCCCCGGCGGCCGCCCCCGTCGTCGCGCGGCCCGTGCCTTCCTCCGCCACCGACACCGTCGCCGGCAGCCATCTCGCCGCCTACGCCCTCGGGACCGGGCAGGGCTTCGTGCTCGGGGTGGCCTCACCGCGCCGCGAACCCGGGGACCACACCATCGCGTCCGTGGCCGCCGTACTGCTCTCGCTGCTCACCGGCGAGCACCGCAGCGGTACGGGGGCGGCCCGCTCCTCGGCGCTGGTGCGGGTGCTGCTGGGCGCGGCGCCCGAGGAGGTGGCGCCGCTGCTCGGGACCGGACGGTGGGTCGTCGTGCACGCACGGCCGGACACCCAGGCGGCCGACGCCGTGGCCGCCTCCGCGCTCGGCGCCGCCCTCGGCTCGGCCCTGGTCGACCTCGCCGACGGGGTCGTACGGGTCCTGCTGCCCGCCGAGCGGGACCCGGGACCCCAGCCCGGCTGGGCCCTCGGGGTGAGCGGCGCCGTCGGCCCCGGCGACTGGACGACGGCCGACGCCCAGGCGGCCCGCGCCCTGGCCCGCGCCCGCGCCACCCGCACCGCCCTGGTCGGCCACGGCACCCGCCCCGGCCTGACCGACCTGCTCCCCCCGGACGCGGCCGACGCCCATGCACAGGCGCTGCTCGCCCCGCTGGAAGCGGCTCCCGCGCTGACCGAGACGCTGCGCACCTGGCTCTCCCTGCACGGCAGTTGGGACCGCACCGCGGTCGCCCTCTCCGTGCACCGCAACACCGTCCGCCAGCGCATCGCCCGCTGCGCCGCCCTCCTCGGCACCGACCTGGACGACCCCGACGTGCGCATGGAACTGTGGTTCGCCCTGCGGCGGGCGTGACCCGCGTCCCAGCGATCGGGACATCGGCGACGCGGACAGAGAGCTGCACCACAATGGGAGCCATGCCGATATCCGGGACACCCAGCCGCGCCGAGCTCGTCGACCACCTCGTCAAGACCCGTATCGCCGGGGACGTCGCCACCCCTCGCGAGAACAACCTCTCCCACTACCGCAAGCTCGCGAACGGCGACCGCCACTTCTGGCTCGGTCTGGAGCTCGGCGACCGCTGGAGCGACGAGCAGGACGTGCTGGCGGTGATGGCGGAGCGCGTCGGCGTCAACGACGACCCGGAGCACCGCTACGGCCAGGACACCATCGACCCCGAACTGACCGTCGACGCGCTGGAGCGGATGGCCGGCCGGCTGCGTAAGGCCGCCGACAGCAGTCAGCGGGTGCTGTTCGCGACCGGTCACCCCGGCGGCCTGCTCGACGTGCACCGCGCCACCGCCGCCGCCCTGCGCGCCGCCGGCTGCGAGATCGTGGTGATCCCCGACGGGCTCCAGACGGACGAGGGATACGTCATGCAGTTCGCGGACGTGGCCGTCCTGGAGCACGGCGCCACGCTGTGGCACACGCACTCCGGCGAGCCGATGCGGGCCATCCTCACCGGCCTGGAGCGCGAGGGCAGACGACTGCCCGACCTGGTCGTCGCCGACCACGGCTGGGCCGGATACGCCGGTCAGCACGGTGTGGACTCGGTCGGCTACGCCGACTGCAACGACCCGGCCCTGTTCGTCGCCGAGGCCGAGGGCACCCTCCAGGTGACCGTGCCGCTCGACGACCACGTGATCAGCCCCCGGTACTACGACCCGATGACGGCGTACCTGCTGGACCGGGCGGGTCTGGGCTAGGGTCTTTCGTTTGGATCAGGCCGGCGGGGCGTCCTCGGACCGGGGCACGCGGACCACGCCCTCCTGGATCACCGAGATCGCCAGCCGGCCGTCCTGGGTGTATATGCGGGCCTGGCCGAGGCCGCGCCCACCGTGCGCGGAGGGGGACTCCTGGTCGTACAGCAGCCACTCGTCGGCCCGGAACGGCCGGTGGAACCACATCGCGTGGTCCAGCGAGGCCCCGACCACGTCGCCGACCGCCCAGCCGCCGCGGCCGTGCGCGAGCAGCACCGAGTCCAGCAGCGTCATGTCGGAGACGTAGGTGGCGAGGACGACGTGCAGGAGGGGCTGGTCGATGTCGCCGTCGAGCTTGCCGTCGGTGCGGAACCACACCTGGGAGCGCGGCTCGCGCGGCTCGCCGAACCTGCCGTACGGCGGCTCGTCGGCGTAGCGCAGGTCCACGGCCGCGCGGGCCTCCTGGAACCGCTCCACGACCTCGCGCGGGAGGTGGTCGTAGCCGCGCAACCGCTCCCACGAGGTGGGCAGGGTCTCCGGGTCGGGTGCGGACGGCATGGGCGCCTGGTGGTCCAGGCCCTCCTCGTACGTCTGGAAGGACGCCGAGAGGTGGAAGACCGGCTGCCCGTGCTGGACCGCGACGACCCGGCGGGTGGTGAAGGAGCGGCCGTCGCGGATGCGGTCCACCGTGTAGACGATGGGCGCGCCCGGGTCGCCGGGGCGCAGGAAGTAGGCGTGCAGCGAGTGCGCGTGCCGGTCCGCGGGGACCGTGCGCCCCGCGGCGACCAGTGCCTGCGCCGCGACCTGCCCGCCGAAGACGCGCGGGACGACCGCGTGGCGGGACCGGCCGCGGAAGATGTCCCGCTCGATCCGCTCCAGGTCGAGCAGATCGAGCAGGGACCGAAGTGCCGGGTTCATGCGTCGGCCGGCCCTACAGGCCCATGTCCTTGGCGATGATCGACTTCATGATCTCGCTGGTGCCGCCGTAGATGCGGTTGACGCGGTTGTCCGCGTACAGGCGGGCGATGGGGTACTCGTTCATGTAGCCGTAGCCGCCGTGCAGCTGGAGGCAGCGGTCGATGACGCGGTGGGCGACCTCGGTGCAGAACAGCTTGGCCGACGCGGCCTCGGCGGGCGTGAGCTCACCGGCGTCGAGGGCCTCAAGGGCGCGGTCGGCGACGGCCTGCGCCGCGTCCACCTCGGCCTGGCAGGCGGCCAGCTCGAACTTGGTGTTCTGGAAGTGGGCGACCGGCTTGCCGAAGACCGTGCGCTCCTGCACGTACTGCTTGGCGAACCGGACGGCGGCCCTGGCCTGCGCGTACGCGCCGAAGGCGATGCCCCAGCGCTCGGAGGGCAGGTTGGCGCCGAGGTAGGAGAAGCCCTTGTTCTCCTCGCCGAGCAGGTCCTCGACCGGCACCTTGACGTCGGCGAACGCCAGCTCGGCGGTGTCGGAGGCCTTCAGGCCCAGCTTGTCGAGCTTGCGGCCCACCGAATAGCCCTGGGACCGGGTGTCCACCGCGAACAGGGAGATGCCGTGGCGGCGGTCCTCGGCCGTCGGGGCGGCGGTGCGGGCGCAGACGATGACCCGGTCGGCGTGGACGCCACCGGTGATGAAGGTCTTGGCGCCGTTGAGGACGTAGTGCGTGCCGTCCTCGCCGAGCCGGGCGGTCGTCTTCATCCCGGCGAGGTCGGAGCCGGTGCCGGGCTCGGTCATCGCGATGGCCCACATCTCCTCGCCGGAGACGAACCTGGGCAGGTAGCGCTTCTTCTGCTCGTCGGAGGCGAGCATCTTGAGGTAGGGCAGCGCGAGCAGGACGTGCACGCCGGACCCGCCGAAGGTCACGCCCGCGCGGGCGGTCTCCTCGTACTGGACGGCCTCGAACCGGTGCGTCTGGAGTCCGGCGCCGCCGTACTCCTCGGGGACGTTGATCCCGAACAGTCCAAGCTCGGCGAGCCGGTGGTAGAACTCGCGCGGGACCTGCCCCGCGGCGCACCACTCGTCGTAGACCGGCACGACCTCGGCCTCGATGAAGGCGCGCAGGGTCTCCCGGAACGCTTCGTGATCCTCGCCGAACACCACACGCCGCACGCCGCACCTCCACAGAGCAATTGTCCAACTGTCCAAGCGCTTGCTCAGTCAAGATACCGACGAGTACGCAAGCTCGTAAAGGGGGTGCCGCCCAGGTGCACGGGGAACCGCGCGCCCAGCCCGGACGAACCCGCAGACCATCACAGGCCCCAGGGGCGCGCGCCGCGGTCCCGCCACGGGCCGGGACGCGCCCGCGAACCGTTCAGCCCGCCGCGGGCGACCCCGCAGAGGCGAACGCCCCCCGAGCCATCCGGTGGAGCAGCTCCGCCGTGTCCCCCCGCCCCGGCAGGACACCCGCCCGCCCGAGATGCGGTGTGGAGTTCAGCAGCCCGAACACCGAGTGCACGGCCGACCGCGCGGCCGGCTCGCCGAGGTCCGGATGGACCTCGCGGACCACCTCCACCCACAGCTCGACGTACTGCCGCTGAAGCTGTCGCACCAGCTTGCGGTCGCTGTCCCGCAGGCGGTCCAGCTCGCGGTCGTGCAAGGTGATGAGCGGACGGTCGTCGAGCGCGAAGTCGATGTGGCCCTCGATCAGGGAGTCGAGGACCGCCTCGGGCCCGGCCACCCCGTCGGCCTCGGCCAGCCGGCGCTTCGCCCCCGTCAGGAGCTGACCGCTGATGCCGACCAGCAGCTCCGCGAGCATCGCGTCCTTGCCCGCGAAGTGCCGGTACAGACCCGGCCCGCTGATACCCACGGCGGCGCCTATCTCGTCGACGCCGACCCCGTGGAACCCGCGCTCGGCGAAGAGCCGCGCCGCTTCCTTGAGGATCTGCTCACGGCGGGTGGGGGCGTCGGTTCGAGTGGCCATGAAAGTAATTCTAGACAGGACGGTTAGCGCTCGTTAACCTGAAGGGAAAAGCGTTAACGCTCATTAACAGTCGGGCGCACCGACCACCGGGTGAGGGGACCGCAAGGATGCACGAGGCACCGGAGCTGACGAGCGCGGCCGATCCCGCGTCGGAGGCCTGGCGAGCCAACGAACAGGCACACCGCGAGCTCGCCGAGGAGCTGCGCGGCAAGCTCGCCGCCGCACGGCTCGGCGGCGGCGAGAAGGCGCGCGCCCGGCACACCGCGCGCGGGAAGCTGCTGCCGCGCGACCGCGTGGACACCCTCCTCGACGCCGGGTCGCCGTTCCTGGAGCTGGCCCCGCTGGCCGCCGACGGGATGTACGACGGCCAGGCCCCGGCCGCCGGGGTCATCGCCGGCGTCGGACGAGTGGGCGGCCGCGAGTGCGTGATCGTCGCCAACGACGCCACCGTCAAGGGCGGCACCTACTACCCGATGACGGTGAAGAAGCACCTGCGGGCCCAGGAGGTGGCCCTGGAGAACCGCCTGCCCTGCCTGTACCTGGTCGACTCCGGCGGCGCCTTCCTGCCCATGCAGGACAAGGTCTTCCCCGACCGGGAGCACTTCGGGCGGATCTTCTACAACCAGGCCCGGATGTCGGGCGCCGGCATCCCGCAGATCGCCGCGGTCCTCGGCTCCTGCACGGCCGGCGGCGCCTACGTCCCGGCGATGAGCGACGAAGCCGTGATCGTCCGCAACCAGGGCACGATCTTCCTGGGCGGGCCGCCGCTGGTGAAGGCGGCCACCGGCGAGGTCGTGACCGCCGAGGAGCTCGGCGGCGGCGAGGTGCACTCCCGGATCTCCGGCGTCACCGACCACCTCGCCGAGGACGACGCCCACGCCCTGCGCATCGTGCGGGACATCGTCTCCACCCTGCCCGCGCGCGGCACCCTGCCGTGGGAGGTCACCGAGGCGGTCGAGCCCAAGGTCGACCCCTCCGGGCTGTACGGCGCGGTGCCCGCCGACCCCCGCACCCCCTACGACGTCCGCGAGGTCATCGCGCGCGTGGTCGACGGCTCCCGCTTCGCCGAGTTCAAGGCCGAGTTCGGGCAGACCCTCGTCACCGGCTTCGCCCGGATCCACGGCCACCCGGTCGGGATCGTCGCCAACAACGGCATCCTGTTCTCCGAGTCCGCCCAGAAGGGCGCCCACTTCATCGAGCTGTGCGACCAGCGCGGGATCCCGCTGCTGTTCCTGCAGAACATCTCGGGCTTCATGGTGGGCAAGGACTACGAGGCGGGCGGCATCGCCAAGCACGGCGCCAAGATGGTCACCGCGGTCGCCTGCACCCGAGTGCCCAAGCTGACCGTCGTAGTCGGCGGTTCGTACGGCGCGGGCAACTACTCCATGTGCGGCCGGGCCTACTCCCCCCGCTTCCTGTGGATGTGGCCGAACGCCAAGATCTCCGTCATGGGCGGCGAGCAGGCCGCCTCCGTGCTCGCCACCGTCAAGCGGGACCAGCTCGAAGCCCGCGGCGAGGAGTGGCCGGCGCAGGACGAGGAGTCCTTCAAGGCCCCGATCCGCGCCCAGTACGAGCACCAGGGCAACGCCTACTACGCCACCGCCCGGCTGTGGGACGACGGCGTGATCGACCCGCTGGAGACCCGCCAGGTGCTGGGCCTGGCCCTGACCGCGTGCGCCAACGCCCCGCTGGGTGACCCCCAGTTCGGCGTCTTCCGGATGTGAGGGGGGACCTCGTGACGATGTTCGAAACGGTTCTGGTGGCCAATCGGGGCGAGATCGCCGTCCGGGTCATCCGTACGCTGCGCGCGCTCGGCGTGCGCTCGGTGGCCGTCTTCTCCGACGCCGACGCCGACGCCCGGCATGTCCGGGAGGCCGACACGGCGGTCCGGATCGGACCGGCGCCCGCGGCCGAGAGCTATCTGTCCGTCGAGCGGATCCTGGAGGCCGCCGCCCGCACCGGCGCGCAGGCCGTCCACCCCGGGTACGGCTTCCTGGCGGAGAACGCCGGGTTCGCGCGGGCCTGCGAGGAGGCCGGGCTGGTCTTCATCGGCCCTCCGGCGGACGCGATCTCCCTCATGGGCGACAAGATCCGCGCCAAGGAGACGGTGAAGGCCGCCGGTGTGCCGGTGGTCCCCGGCTCCAGCGGCTCCGGACTCACCGACGCCCAACTGGCCCAGGCCGCCCGCGAGATCGGCATGCCGGTGCTGCTGAAGCCGTCCGCCGGCGGCGGCGGCAAGGGCATGCGGCTGGTGCGGGACGCCGGCCTGCTCGACGAGGAGATCGCCGCCGCCCGCCGTGAGGCCCGCGCCTCCTTCGGCGACGACACCCTGCTGGTCGAGCGCTGGGTCGACCGTCCCCGGCACATCGAGATCCAGGTCCTGGCCGACGGACACGGCAACGTGGTGCACCTCGGCGAGCGCGAGTGCTCTCTCCAGCGCCGCCACCAGAAGATCGTCGAGGAGGCGCCGAGCGTGCTCCTCGACGAGGAGACCCGGGCCGCGATGGGCGAGGCCGCGGTCCAGGCGGCCCGCTCCTGCGGGTACCGGGGCGCGGGCACGGTGGAGTTCATCGTCCCCGGCGGCGACCCGGCGTCGTACTTCTTCATGGAGATGAACACCCGCCTCCAGGTGGAGCACCCGGTCACCGAGCTGATCACGGGTCTCGACCTGGTGGAGTGGCAGCTCCGGGTGGCGGCCGGCGAGCCGCTAGCGTTCGCCCAGGAGAACGTCCGGCTGACCGGTCACGCGATCGAGGCCCGGCTGTGCGCGGAGGACCCGGCACGCGGGTTCCTGCCCTCGGGCGGCACGGTGCTCGCACTGCGCGAGCCGCAGGGCTGGGGGTCCCCCCTGCTCGGAGAGCTTGGGGGAAGTGTGCGCACCGACTCCGGGCTCAGCGAGGGCACGGAGGTCGGCAGCCTGTACGACCCGATGCTGTCCAAGGTGATCGCCCACGGCCCGGACCGCGCCACCGCGCTCAGGAAGCTGCGGGCGGCCCTCGCCGGGACGGTCACGCTGGGCGTGCAGACCAACGCCGGGTTCCTGCGCCGGCTGCTGGCCCACCCGGCCGTCGTGGCGGGCGACCTGGACACGGGCCTGGTGGAGCGGGTGGTCGACGAGCTGATCACCCCGGAGGTGCCGGAGGAGGTCTACGAGGCCGCCGCGGCCGTACGGCTGGAGGCCCTGCGGCCGAAGGGCGGGGGCTGGACCGACCCGTTCTCCGTGCCGAGCGGCTGGCGGCTGGGCGGGGAGCCGAAGCCGATGGCGTTCCCGCTGCGGGTGCCGGGACTCGAACCCGTCACTCACCAGGTGCGCGGCACCCACACGGTCACCGACGACACGGTGTCCGTCACTCTCGACGGCGTCCGCCACGCCTTCCACCGCGCCGCCGACTGGCTGGCCCGCGACGGCGACGCCTGGCACGTGCGCGACCACGACCCGGTGGCCGCCTCGCTCAGCCGCTCGGCCCACTCCGGTGCCGACTCGCTCACCGCCCCCATGCCGGGCACGGTCACGGTGGTGAAGGTCGCGGTCGGCGACGAGGTGGCCGCGGGCCAGAGCCTGCTGGTGGTCGAGGCGATGAAGATGGAGCACGTCATCTCCGCGCCGCACGCCGGCACCGTCACCGAACTGGACGTCACACCGGGCACGACGGTCGCCATGGACCAGGTCCTGGCGGTCATCGCCCCCGTGGAGGAGGAGACGGCATGACCGCCCCGGACGGCATGAGCACCTCGGACACCGGGCTCCCGATGGTGGTCCCGGCGCCCGGCCTGCCCGCGCGGGTCAGGATCCACGAGGTCGGGCCGCGCGACGGACTGCAGAACGAGAAGGCGACCGTACCGACCGAGGTCAAGGCGGAGTTCATCCGCCGCCTCGCCGACGCGGGCCTGACGACCGTGGAGGCCACCAGCTTCGTCCACCCGAAGTGGGTTCCCCAACTGGCGGACGCGGAGGACCTGTTCCCGCAAGTCAAGGCCCTGAAGGGGATGCACCTCCCGGTCCTCGTGCCCAATGCGCGCGGACTGGAGCGCGCGCTCGCCCTGGGGGCGGACCGCATCGCCGTCTTCGCCAGCGCCACCGAGTCCTTCGCCAAGGCCAACCTCAACCGCACGGTGGAGGAGTCGCTCGCGGTCTTCGAACCCGTCGTGGCGCGCGCGAAGGACGAGGGCGCCCATGTCCGCGGCTATGTCTCCATGTGCTTCGGCGATCCCTGGGAGGGGGCCGTCCCGGTCCACCAGGTCGTCCATGTGTGCAGGGCGCTCCTGGACATGGGCTGCGACGAGCTGAGCCTCGGGGACACGATCGGCGTCGCCTCCCCCGGGCACGTCCTGGAGCTGCTGGCCGCGCTCAACGAGCGGCGCGTGCCGACCTCCGCGCTCGGCGTGCACTTCCACGACACCTACGGCCAGGCACTCGCCAACACCCTGGCCGCCCTCCAGCACGGCGTCACCACCGTCGACGCCTCCGCGGGCGGTCTCGGCGGCTGCCCGTACGCCAAGTCCGCCACCGGCAACCTCGCCACCGAGGACCTCGTGTGGATGCTGCGGGGTCTCGGCATCGAGACCGGAGTCGACCTCGGCCGTCTGACCGCTACCAGCGCGTGGATGGCCGACCGGCTGGGCCGCCCCAGCCCTTCCCGCACCCTCCGTGCCCTCTCCCACAAGGAGCAGTGATCGACGATGAACCACCGTCTCTCCCCCGAGCTGGAGGAACTCCGCCGTACGGTGGAGCAGTTCGCCCACGACGTCGTCGCCCCGAAGATCGGCGACTTCTACGAGCGGCACGAGTTCCCGTACGAGATCGTGCGGGAGATGGGCCGCATGGGCCTGTTCGGGCTGCCGTTCCCGGAGGAGTGCGGCGGCATGGGCGGTGACTACCTGGCGCTGGGCATCGCGCTGGAGGAGCTGGCCCGGGTGGACTCCTCGGTCGCCATCACGCTGGAGGCCGGGGTCTCGCTCGGCGCCATGCCGATCCATCTCTTCGGCACCGACGAGCAGAAGCGCGAGTGGCTGCCGCGGCTGTGCTCCGGCGAGATACTCGGCGCCTTCGGCCTCACCGAGCCCGACGGCGGCTCGGACGCGGGCGCGACCCGCACGACGGCCCGGCTCGACCCGGAGACCGACGAGTGGGTGATCAACGGCACCAAGTGCTTCATCACCAACTCGGGCACGGACATCACCGGGCTGGTGACGGTGACGGCGGTGACCGGCCGCAAGCCCGACGGGCGCCCGCAGATCTCCGCGATCATCGTCCCCTCCGGCACGCCCGGCTTCACGGTGGCGCCCGCCTACTCGAAGGTCGGCTGGAACGCCTCGGACACCCGTGAGCTGTCCTTCGCCGACGTCCGGGTGCCGGCGGCGAACCTGCTGGGCGAGGAGGGCCGCGGCTACGCGCAGTTCCTGCGCATCCTCGACGAGGGCCGGATCGCCATCGCGGCGCTGGCGACCGGGCTGGCGCAGGGCTGTGTGGACGAGTCGGTGAAGTACGCCAAGGAGCGCCACGCCTTCGGCAAGCCCATCGGCTCCAACCAGGCCATCCAGTTCAAGATCGCCGACATGGAGATGAAGGCCCACACGTCCCGCCTCGCCTGGCGCGACGCGGCCTACCGCCTGGTGGCCGGTGAGCCCTTCAAGAAGGAGGCCGCCCTGGCCAAGCTCTACTCCTCAACGATCGCCGTCGACAACGCCCGCGACGCCACGCAGGTCCACGGCGGCTACGGCTTCATGAACGAGTATCCGGTGGCCCGTATGTGGCGCGACTCCAAGATCCTCGAAATCGGCGAGGGCACGAGCGAGGTGCAGCGGATGCTGATCGCGAGGGAGCTGGGCCTGACGGGCTGACGCAGCGGCAGCGCACGGGCCGCCAGCCGGCACGGACACGGCGGCCCGCCCTGCTGACCGGCGCGGACACGGCGACCCGCCACCTGGACAGCGACTGAGGTTAGGCTAACCTACCTTCGAACCTGTCCGGCGGGCGCTCCGCCCTGTTCGAAAGCAGTCACACCCATGCCCAACGCCCGTGCCACTCTTCTCTCCCGCCGCAGCATTCTCGCCGCGGGCGGCGCCCTCGGCCTCGGTGCCGCGCTCGCAGCCTGCGGTGACAGCGACGCGAAAGGCGGCGGCTCGGGCGGCAAGGCGGCCAAGGGCGCGTCCGGCGCCTGGACGTTCAAGGACGACCGCGGGCAGACCGTGAAGGCCGGCCGGACCCCCTCGCGCATCGTCGCCTTCGTCGGGGTCGCCGCCGCGCTGCACGACTACGGCGTCCGGGTCGAGGGCGTCTTCGGCCCGACGACGACCAAGGACGGCAAGGCCGATGTGCAGGCCGGCGACCTGGACGTCGGCAAGGTGGCGGTGCTCGGCAACGAGTGGGGCCAGTTCAACATCGAGAAGTACGCCTCCCTCGCCCCCGATCTGCTCGTCTCCACCATGTTCGACGACGCGGGCACCCTCTGGTACGTCCCGGAGGAGTCGAAGAAGAAGATCCTCGCCGTCGGCGCCCCCACCGTCGGGATCTCCGTCTACGACCGGCAGCTGACCGAGCCGCTGGAGCGCATGCTCGCGCTGGCCAAGTCGCTCGGCGGGGACGTCACCGGCGACAAGGTGAAGCAGGCCAGGAAGCGGTTCGAGGACGCGGCCGCCCGGCTGCGCGCCGCCGCCCGGGCGAAGCCGGACATCAAGGTGCTGGTGGGCTCCGCGAGCCAGGACCTGTTCTACGTCTCCGGCACCAACCTCTCCGTCGACCTGGAGTACTTCAAGGCCCTCGGCGTGAACTTCGTCGAGCCCCCGGAGAGCGCCAAGAAGCAGGGCGGCGGCTGGTACGAGTCCCTGAGCTGGGAGAACGCCGACAAGTACGCGGCGGACATCATCATGATGGACAACCGCTCCTCGGCCATCCAGCCCGCCGACATCGCCCAGGGCACCTGGAAGAAGCTCCCCGCGGTCAAGGGGAAGCAGGTCATCGCCCGCAACCCCGAGCCGATCCTGTCGTACGACAAGTGCGCCCCGCTGCTCGAGGACCTCGCGAAGGCCATCGAGACGGCGAAGAAGGTCGCCTGACCCGACCCGCCCCTTCCCGGGCGTGAACATCCCCCACAAAAAGCCCCCTGACGACGACTCAGGAGCACTCATGACGACGGCCGTGGCCGCCCCGTTCCGTTTCTTCTCCCTCCAGGTCGTACGGACGAGGCGGCTCGGCCCGTCTCTCGTCCGCGTCACCTTCGCGGGACCCGACCTGCACGCCTTCCACTCCGGCGGACGCGACCAGTCCCTCTCCCTATTCCTGCCGCACCCCGGCCAGGCCGAGCCGGTGGTGCCGCTGGAACTCGGGGACCAGTGGTGGCAGGGCTGGCGTGAACTCCCCGACGACGTACGGGCGGTGATGCGTTCGTACACCCTGAGGTCCCTGCGCCGCGGGCCCGACGAGATCGACATCGACTTCGCCCTGCACGGCCTGGAGTCCGGCGCCGCGGCGCCCGCCGGTCCCGCCTCCCGCTGGGCCGCCCGCGCCACGCCCGGCGACCGCGTCCTGCTGCTCGGCCCGGCGGTCGCGGACAACCGGGCGATCCGCTTCCGCCCGCCCGAGGACACCGATCTGGTGGTGATGTGGGGCGACGAGACCGCCGTGCCCGCCGCGACCGCGATCCTGGAGTCCCTGCCGGCCGGCACACGGGTGCGCGCCTGGCTGGAGGTGGGCCACGCGGGCGACATCCAGGACGTGACGACCGGCGCCGACGCCGAGGTCACCTGGCTGGTGCGCGAGCCGGGGGTGGGGCCCCCGATGGCGCTCGACGCCCTGCGCGGCACTCGGCTTCCCGGCTGTGCACGGCCGTACGTCTGGCTCGCGGGCGAGTCCGGGTGCGTCCGGGCGCTGCGCCGGCACTTCGTCGGCGAGCGCGGGACCGACCGGCGGCGCGTCACCTTCGTGGGCTACTGGCGGCACGGCCTGAGCGAGGAGCAGGTGCGCACACAGGAGTGACACGGGTCACGGCGGGCGACACTCGTCGTAGATCAACTCAGGTTAGGCTAACCTAAGCAGCGCGCGCCGCTTCCCCGTCCGCACGGACCGTCCCCACCCCACCGGAGGACCCCCACATGCGCTCACACCTGCTCAACGACCTGACCGCGGAGCACTACCGCCGGTCCGTGACGGAAGGAGTGGAGCGGGTGGCCGCCCGACTGGCCGCCGCCGAAAGGCCGTTCACGGGCGTGACCGCCGACGCCCTCTCCCCCCGCATCGAGCGGGTCGACCTGGACCGTCCGCTGAACGACACCACGGCGGCCCTCGACGAACTGGAGGAGGTCTACCTCCAGGACGCCGTCTACTTCCACCACCCCCGCTACCTCGCCCACCTCAACTGCCCTGTCGTCATCCCGGCGGTGCTCGGCGAGGCCGTCCTGTCCGCCGTCAACTCCTCCCTCGACACCTGGGACCAGTCGGCCGGCGGCACCCTGATCGAGCGCAAGCTCATCGACTGGACGGCCGCCCGGATCGGCCTCGGCCCCGACGCCGACGGCGTGTTCACCTCCGGCGGAACCCAGTCCAACCTGCAGGCGCTGCTGCTGGCCCGCGAGGAGGCCCGCGCCAATTCGCTCTCCGAGCTGCGCATCCTCACCTCCGAGGCGAGCCACTTCAGTGTGCGCAAGTCCGCGCTGCTGCTCGGCCTCGGACCCGAGTCCGTGGTCGGCATCCCGGTCGACCACGACAAGCGCATGCACACCCTGGCGCTCGCCCACGAGCTGGAGCGCTGCCACCGCGACGGACTGGTCCCGATGGCCGTGGTCGCCACCGCCGGCACCACCGACTTCGGCTCCATCGACCCGCTGCCCGAGATCGCCGAGCTGTGCGAACGCTTCGGCACCTGGCTGCACGTCGACGCGGCCTACGGCTGCGGTCTGCTGGTCTCCCCCACCCGCCGCGAACTGCTCGACGGCATCGAACGCGCCGACTCGGTCACCGCCGACTACCACAAGTCCTTTTTCCAGCCGGTGAGTTCCTCCGCCCTGCTGGTCCGGCACGCCTCGGCCCTGCGGCACGCCACCTACCACGCGGACTACCTCAACCCGCGGCGCGCGGTGACCGAGCGCATCCCCAACCAGGTCGACAAGTCCCTCCAGACCACCCGCCGCTTCGACGCCCTCAAACTGTGGATGACCCTGCGCGTGATGGGCGCCGACGGCATCGGGCAGCTCTTCGACGAGGTGTGCGACCTGGCCGCCGCGGGCTGGAAACTGCTCGCCGCCGACCCGCGCTTCGACGTCGTCGTCGAACCGACGCTGTCCACCCTGGTCTTCCGCTACATCCCGGCGGCCGTCACCGACCCGGCCGAGATCGACCGCGCCAACCTCCACGCCCGCAAGGCCCTGTTCGCCTCCGGCGCCGCCGCGGTCGCGGGCACCAAGGTCGCCGGCCGCCACTACCTGAAGTTCACCCTGCTCAACCCCGGGACCACGACCGACGACCTCATCGCCGTCCTCGATCTGATCGCCGGCCACGCCGGGCAGTACCTGGGAGAGTCCCTTGACCGCGCGTCCTGAAGCGACCGAAACCACCGAGGCCCGCGGGACCGAGGAACGGCCCCGGGCCGCCTACGACTTCGTGGGCATCGGCCTGGGCCCCTTCAACCTCGGCCTGGCCTGCCTCACCGAGCCGATCGCCGAACTGAACGGCGTCTTCCTGGAGTCCAAGCCCGACTTCGAGTGGCACTCGGGCATGTTCCTCGACGGCGCCCACCTGCAGACCCCGTTCATGTCGGACCTGGTCACCCTGGCCGACCCGACCTCCCCGTTCTCCTTCCTCAACTACCTGAAGGAGAAGGGCCGCCTGTACTCGTTCTACATCCGGGAGAACTTCTACCCGCTGCGCGTCGAGTACGACGACTACTGCCGCTGGGCGGCGTCCCGGCTGAGCAGCGTCCGCTTCGGGACGACGGTCACCGAGGTGACGTACGACGAGGGCGACGAGCTGTACACCGTGCGCACACACACCGGGGCCGCCTACCGCGCCCGCCGCCTGGTGCTGGGCACGGGCACGCCCGCGTACCTCCCCGAGGCCTGCCGCGGCCTGACCGGCGACTTCCTGCACAACTCCCGCTATCTGGAACACAAGGCGGAGCTCCAGCGCAAGGAGTCGATCACGCTGGTGGGCAGCGGCCAGTCCGCCGCCGAGATCTACTACGACCTGCTCGGCGAGATCGACGTCCACGGCTACCGGCTGAACTGGGTCACCCGCTCCCCGCGTTTCTTCCCGCTGGAGTACACCAAGCTCACCCTGGAGATGACCTCACCGGAGTACATCGACTACTACCACGCGCTGCCGGAGCAGACCCGCTACCGCCTCACCGAGCAGCAGAAGGCCCTGTTCAAGGGCATCGACGGCACCCTGATCGACGAGATCTTCGACCTGCTCTACCAGAAGAACCTCTCCGGCCCGGTCCCCACCCGCCTGCTCACCAACTCCGCGCTCACCGGGGCGACTCATCACGACGGCGCGTACACCCTCACCTTCCGCCAGGAGGAACAGGGGAAGGACTTCGAGCTGCGCTCCGAGGGCCTGGTCCTGGCCACCGGCTACCGGTACGCCGAACCGGAGTTCCTGAAGCCGATCCGGGGCCGGCTGCGCTACGACTCCCACGGCAACCACGACATCGGCCGCAACTACGCCATCGACGTCACCGGCCGGGGCGTCTTCCTCCAGAACGGCGGTGTGCACGCCCACAGCGTCACCAGCCCCGACCTGGGCATGGGCGCCTACCGCAACAGCTGCATCATCCGCGAGCTGCTCGGCACCGAGCACTACCCGGTCGAGAAGACCATCGCTTTCCAGGAGTTCGCCGTATGACCTTCACCTTCCGTCCGCTCGACCCGCTGAAGGACGCCGAGCTGCTGCACGGCTGGGTCACCCATCCCAAGGCGACGTTCTGGATGATGCAGGACGCGACGCTCACGGACGTCGAGCGCGCCTACATGGAGATCGCCGCCGACCCCCACCGCAACGCCTTCCTCGGCCTGCACGACGGCGAACCCGCCTTCCTGATGGAGAGGTACGAACCGGCCCACCGCGAGCTGGTGGGGCTGTACGAGCCGGAGCCGGGGGACGTCGGCATGCACTTCCTGGTCGCGCCCGCCGACACGCCCGTGCACGGGTTCACCCGGGCCGTGCTCACCGCCGTGATGCGGCACCTGTTCGAGGATCCGGCGACGCGCCGGGTCGTGGTGGAGCCCGACGTGCGCAACGCGGCCGTGCAGGCGCTGAACTCGGCCGTCGGGTTCGTGCCGGAGCGCGAGATCGACAAGCCCGAGAAGACGGCGCTGCTGAGCTTCTGCACCCGGGAGCGGTTCACCGCGGCGACGGGGGTGACGGCATGACCCTTGCCGACGCCGTGTCCCACCTCTCACCGGAGCACTGGGAGACCGCCAACCGCCTGCTCATACGCAAGGCGCTCGCCGAGTTCACGCACGAGCGGCTGCTCACCCCCCGCCCGGACGGCGACCACTTCGTCGTCCCCACCGACGACGGCCTCACCCAGTACCGCTTCACCGCCGTCCGCCGCGCCCTCGACCACTGGCAGGTGGACCCGGACTCGATCACCCGCCGGCGCGACAGCACCGAACTGCCGCTGGCGGCACTGGACTTCTTCATCGAGTTCAAGGCGTCGCTGGGGCTGAGCGACGAGATCCTGCCGGTCTACCTGGAGGAGATCTCCTCCACCCTGGCGAGCACCTGCTACAAGCTCGCCAAGCCGCAGGTCACCTCCGCCGAGCTGGCGAAGGGCTCCTTCCAGGACATCGAGAGCGGGATGACCGAGGGCCATCCCTGCTTCGTCGCCAACAACGGGCGGCTCGGCTTCGGGGTCCACGAGTACCTGTCGTACGCCCCCGAGGCCGCGAGCCCCGTCCGGCTGGTGTGGCTGGCCGCGCACCGCTCACGGGCGGCGTTCACGGCGGGCGCCGGCATCGAGTACGAGGCCTTCCTGCGCGAGGAGCTGGGCGCGGAGACCGTCGAGCGCTTCCAGGCCCGGCTCACCGGCCAGGGTCTCGACCCCGCCGACTATCTGCTGATCCCCGTCCACCCGTGGCAGTGGTGGAACAAGCTCACCGTCACCTTCGCCGCCGAGATCGCCCGCCGGCACCTGGTCTGCCTGGGCGAGGGCGACGACGAGTACCTGGCCCAGCAGTCCATCCGGACCTTCTTCAACCGCTCGAACCCGCAACGGCACTACGTCAAGACCGCCCTGTCCGTGCTCAACATGGGCTTCATGCGCGGGCTGTCGGCCGCCTACATGGAGGCCACCCCGGCCATCAATGACTGGCTGGCGCAGCTCATCGCCGACGACCCGGTGCTGAAGTCGACGGGTCTGACGATCATCCGCGAGCGGGCGGCCGTCGGCTACCGGCACCTGGAGTACGAGGAGGCGACGGACCGCTACTCGCCGTACCGGAAGATGCTGGCCGCGCTGTGGCGCGAGAGCCCGGTGCCCTCGCTGCGGGACGGCGAGTCCCTGGCCACCATGGCCTCGCTGCTGCACGTGGACCACGAGGGCGCGTCCTTCGCGGGCGCCCTGATCGAGCGCTCCGGTCTGTCGGCGAGGCAGTGGCTGCGCGGCTGGCTGCGCGCCTACCTCACCCCTTTGCTGCACAGCTTCTACGCCTACGACCTGGTGTTCATGCCGCACGGCGAGAACGTGATCCTGGTGCTGGAGGACGGCGAGGTGCGGCGGGCGGTCTTCAAGGACATCGCCGAGGAGATCGCGGTCCTCGACCCGGACGCCGCGCTGCCGCCCGAGGTGCGGCGGATCCGGGTGGAGGTCCCGGACGACCAGAAGCTGCTGTCCCTGTTCACGGACGTCTTCGACTGCTTCTTCCGCTTCCTCGCCGCGACCCTCGCCGCCAAGGGGATCCTGGAGGAGGACGACTTCTGGCGGACGGTCGCCGAGGTGGTCCGCGAGTACCAGGAGTCGGTGCCCGAACTCGCCTGGAAGTTCGGGGAGTACGACCTGTTCGCCCCCGAGTTCGCGCTGTCCTGCCTCAACCGGCTCCAACTGCGCGACAACCGGCAGATGGTGGATCTCGCGGACCCATCCGGGGCGCTCCAGCTCGTCGGGACCCTGCGCAACCCGCTCGCGGGGCGCTGAGTCCCGGCCCGGACGGACGGGCACCCCGGAGTACGGTCCTCCGGGGTGCCCGTCGCGTGTGTTCTTGGTGCTCCTGCCGCCGCTGTTCCTACTTCGTGGGCCAGGGCACCTGCGGGGAGCGGTAGTAGCCGATCCCGAGCGCGTCCCAGCGCGGGGCCTGGGCCGCCAGACGCGTGCTGTAGGCGTCCCAGTCGTGCGTGGCCGCGGGCGACCAGCCGAGTTCGGCGACGCCGGGCAGCCGGGGGAAGGCCATGGCGTCGATGTGGGCCGAGGTGGAGAGGGTCTCCGACCACAGCGGCGCCTCGACACCGCGGACCGCGGAGGCGGGCGCGCCCGGCACGTAGCCGCCCGGATCCCAGTCGTAGGACCGCCGCACCTCGACATAGCCGGCCCAGGCCAGTCCGAGCGGGGTGTCCTTGGTGTACTTCATGTCGAGGTACACCCGGTCGGCCGGGGACAGGATCAGCCCGGTGCCGTTCTGCGCGGCCCGGGCGACCTGGGCCTTCTCCGCCGCGCTGGTGGAGTCCAGGCCCCAGTACTGGGCGAGCGCGCCCTTGGCCGGGGTGGCGCCGGTGAGCTGGTGCCAGCCGATCACCGTCTTGCCGTACTTGGCGACGACGGGCTGCACCCGGTCCATGAACTTCACGTAGTCGTCGTGGCTGGTGGAGTGCGCCTCGTCACCGCCGATGTGCAGATAGCGGCCGGGGGTGAGGGCGGCGAGCTCGTGGACGACGTCGTCCACGAAGTCGTAGGTGATCTCCTTGGACACGCACAGCGAGCTGAACCCGACCTGGGTGCCGGTGTACAGCGGGGGCGCCACGCCGTCGCAGTTCAGCTCCGCGTAGGAGGAGAGGGCCCCGTTGGTGTGGCCGGGCATGTCGATCTCGGGGACGACCTCCAGATGGCGGGAGGCGGCGTAGCGGACGATCTCCCGGTAGTCGGCCTTGGTGTAGTGGCCGCCCGCGCCGCCGCCGACCTGCGTCGAGCCGCCGTGGGCCGCCAGGCGCGGCCAGGAGTCGACGGCGATGCGCCAGCCCTGGTCGTCGCTGAGGTGGAGATGCAGCTCGTTGATCTTGTAGAGGGCGAGTTCGTCGATGTAGCGCTTGACCTGCGTGACGGTGAAGAAGTGCCGGGAGACGTCGAGCATGGCGCCCCGGTAGCCGTAGCGCGGGCGGTCCTGGATGGTGCCGCCGGCGACCAGCCACGGCCCCGGCTGCACGGACTTCTTCTCGACGGCGGCGGGCAGCAGCTGCCGCAGGGTCTGCACTCCGTGGAACAGGCCGGCCGGCTTCCCCGCGGTGATCGTCACCCCGCTCGCCGCGCTGTCCAGCCGGTAGCCCTCGGCGCCGTACGACCCCTTGGCCAGCCGCAGGCGGATGCCGCCCTGGCCCTGGGTGGTCAGCGGCAGCCGGTAGCCGGTGGACGGCCGCAGAACGTCCGCGAGGTACTCGCCCACCCGGCGCGTCTCACGTGAGCCGTCGACGCGGATGCGGGTGCCCGCCGTGACGCGGTACGGGCTTCCGCCCGCCTGGACGGACGCGGGGGCCGGGATCACCTGGTCCAGCGGCGTCGCGGCCCGCGTGGGCGCCGCGCCCCCGGCGGGCGCGGCGCCCACGGCGCAGGCCCCGGCCGCCGCCACGAGCAGCAGCGAACCCAGGGCTCGGCTCGCCCTGGGCATCCGGATCCTGCGGGGAGTCGTGCTGTGGTGCCGTCTCACATGCGCTCCCTTCGTTCGGCTCGGGGACTCCGGAGAGCCCCGACGGTATGGACCACTCTCCCGCAGATGCGGTGAAACAATCTCCCCATGACGGAAATCATCCAGAGCGACGGCAGGTGGGTCCTGGACGGCGACGCCCTGAGACTGACCCCGGGACGGGACAGGAACGTCGGTCTGCTGCGCCGGACCCTGGGTGAGATCCGCGTACCGCTCGCCGCTCTGGCGGACGTCTCGTTCGAGCAGGGCAAGCGGACGGGACGGCTGAGGCTGCGGCTGCGTGACGGCGCCGACCCGCTGCTCCTCGCGACCGGGGGCCGGCTGACCGAGCCGCACGACCCCTATCAGCTGCTCGTGGAGTCCGAGCGTTTCGGGGTCGCCGAGTACTTCGTGGACGCGGTCCGTGACGCGCTGCGGCTGGAGCAGGTGCCCTCCGGCCCGGTGACGGACTACCTGCTGCCCGGCCCCGCGCTGCCTCTGTCGGTGTCGGCCGGGGACGGCACGGCGAGCTTCGACGGCGAGCGGGTGCGGCTGGAGTGGAACTGGAAGACGGAGGACGCCAAGGCCGCGGGCGGGGCCCGCACGCTCGCGCTCGCCGACATCACGGCGGCGGAGTGGCTGCCCGCCGCCGGGCTGGAGAACGGCTGCCTGCGCCTGACGGTGCGGGGCGCGCCCGCCGACGTCCCGCCCAAGCACGACCCGAACGCGGTGGAGCTGTGGGGCTTCAAGAAGGACCCGCTGATGGCGCTGGTCGCCGCGGCCGTGCAGGCCAGGCTCCCGCATCCGGCCGCGCCCGTGGACGGGGCCGTGCCCGGCGAGCCCGCGCCGCCGGAGGCCGCGGCGGACGCGACCGAGGAGGACCACGACGCCCTGCTGCGGCGGCTGCGCGAACTGGGCGAGCTGCACCGCACGGGGGTACTGACGGACGAGGAGTTCACGTTGGCCAAGCAGGCGATCCTCAGACGCATGTGAGAACCGTCCGGGCGGCACCGCACCCCGCCCCCGAACAACCCCACCGACACTTCCCTGCCCGAAATCGGGCAGGTTTCTTGCGAAAGCCCGCCCCTTACTCCAGAATCCACCGGGTGCACGACGAACTTGTTGATCATCTGACGCGGTCCACGCCCCTGAACCGGGGCGAGGCACTCCGGGTGGTCCAGGACGTGCTCGCCTACTTCGACGAGACGACCGAGGAGTTCGTCCGTCGCCGCCACCGCGAGCTCCAGGCCCAGGGCCTGGTGAACGCGGAGATCTTCGAACGGATCGGGGCGGACCTGAAGTACCGCGCGGTGGCACCGCCGGAACTCTCCCTCCGGCAGCTGCGCCGGATCGTCTACGGCTGAGGGATTACCTGTATGTGCGGAATCGTCGGATACATCGGCAAGCGTGACGTCGCCCCCCTGCTCCTGGAAGGCCTTCAGCGCCTGGAGTACCGCGGCTACGACTCCGCGGGCATCGCCGTCACCTCGCCGAAGACGGCCGGCCTGAAGATGGTCAAGGCCAAGGGCCGGGTCCGCGACCTGGAGGCCAAGGTCCCGGCGCGCTTCAAGGGCACCACGGGCATCGCCCATACCCGCTGGGCCACCCACGGCGCTCCCTCCGACCTGAACGCCCACCCGCACATGTCGGCCGACAACAAGGTCGCCGTCGTGCACAACGGCATCATCGACAACGCCTCCGACCTGCGCCGCAAGCTTCAGGCGGACGGCGTGGAGTTCCTCTCCGAGACCGACACCGAGGTGCTCACCCACCTCATTGCCCGCTCCGAGGCGGAAACGCTGGAGGAGAAGGTCCGCGCCGCCGTCCGCCAGGTCGAGGGCACCTACGGCATCGCCGTCCTGCACGCCGACTTCAACGACCGCATCGTGGTGGCCCGCAACGGCTCGCCGGTCGTGCTCGGCATCGGCGAGAAGGAGATGTTCGTCGCCTCCGACATCGCCGCGCTGGTCACCCACACCCGGCAGATCGTCACCCTCGACGACGGCGAGATGGCCACCCTCAAGGCCGACGACTTCCGCACGTACACCACCGAGGGCACCCGCACCACCGCCGAGCCGACCACGGTGGAGTGGGAGGCCGCCTCCTACGACATGGGCGGCCACGACACCTACATGCACAAGGAGATCCACGAGCAGGCCGAGGCCGTGGACCGGGTGCTGCGCGGCCGGATCGACGACCGGTTCGCCACCGTGCACCTCGGCGGCATCAACCTTGACGCCCGCGAGGCGCGCGCGGTGCGCCGGGTGAAGATCCTCGGCTGCGGCACCTCCTACCACGCGGGCATGATCGGCGCCCAGATGATCGAGGAGCTGGCCCGCATCCCCGCCGACGCCGAGCCGGCCTCCGAGTTCCGCTACCGCAACGCGGTGGTCGACCCCGACACGCTGTACGTCGCGGTCTCGCAGTCCGGTGAGACGTACGACGTGCTGGCGGCGGTGCAGGAACTCAAGCGCAAGGGCGCGCGGGTGCTCGGCGTCGTCAACGTGGTGGGCTCCGCCATCGCCCGCGAGGCCGACGGCGGCATCTACGTCCACGCCGGTCCCGAGGTCTGCGTGGTGTCCACCAAGTGCTTCACCAACACCTGTGTGGCCTTCGCGCTGCTCGCCCTGCACCTGGGCCGCATCCGCGACCTGTCGGTGCGTGACGGCAAGCGGATCATCGAGGGCCTGCGCAGGCTGCCGGCGCAAATCTCCGAGATCATGAAGCAGGAGGAGGAGATCGAGCGGCTGGCCCGGGACTACGCCGACGCCCGTTCGATGCTCTTCATCGGCCGGGTCCGTGGTTACCCGGTGGCCCGCGAGGCCTCCCTGAAGCTCAAGGAGGTCTCCTACATCCACGCCGAGGCCTACCCGGCCTCCGAGCTGAAGCACGGCCCGCTGGCCCTGATCGAGCCCGCCCTGCCGACGGTGGCGATCGTGCCGGACGACGACCTGCTGGAGAAGAACCGCGCGGCCATGGAGGAGATCAAGGCCCGCAGCGGCAGGATCCTCGCTGTCGCCCACCAGGAGCAGGAGAAGGCCGACCAGACGATCGTCGTGCCCAAGAACGAGGACGAGCTGGACCCCATCCTCATGGGCCTCCCCCTCCAACTCCTCGCCTACCACACCGCGTTGGCCCTGGGCCGGGACATCGACAAGCCCCGCAACCTGGCCAAGTCGGTGACGGTGGAGTAGCAGAAAGCGCCCCTGAGGGGCGCGGGGAACTGCGCGAGCAACCCCCACGCACCCGCACGGGCAGAACAAACAGAACGGACCCCCACGTGTGCCACCCACCACGCAGGGGTTCGTTCTCATCCACCGGAGGGCAATCCACCCCACCCCCCAGCCGGCGCAGCTAACCGGTGGCCGTCACCCCCCGGCCCGCAGCGCGTCGCGGAAGTTCCGTGGGCCAGTGAGCGAGAGCCGCCGTCGCCGCGTACCAGGCGACCGCTCCCGCCGCCACGGCGAACCATCCGCCCACCTTCGCCAGGCCGCCGTTGTCGGCGAACCGCGCGATGGCGAGCAGCACCAGGGAGACGAAGAACAGACCGTAGGTGCCCTGACCGAGCACGTCGCCGCCGGCGAGTGTCAACGTCAGGGCGACGAGGGCGAACAGAAGCAGGAACAGTCCCGCGCCGTTGGCGGACACCTGGCTGCCCGCGGAAACGGCCCAGGTGAACCAGAGGGCGCCGAGCGCGCCGTAGGCCGTACCGGTCGCCGTGTCGCGATCGCGGAAGGCCAGTAGTCCGGCGACGAACAGCGCGACGCCGCCCACGTAGTGAGCGAGTGTCACGGCGTCGTTCGCTGTCACTCCGTTGATGACTTCGGTGTACCCGAGGCCGAAGGCCAGCAGGGTGACACCGAGGGCGAGTCGACCGAGGATGGTGGTCGTGGTGCTTCCCGCAGAGACGTCGTTGGCCACGGCAAGCTCCCTTCATGCCTGCGCAGTTGTGCGGTGACCGGTATATGCCCTTCACAAGGGCACAAACACCTCTGCGTGCCGGTAATTTCGCGGAAACGTACGCGCTTTCGGCAGAAGGGGAGTTGGCGGGCTGAGCCGGCTACGGAATGACGACGACCGGCCGCTGCGCGCGCTTGGCGAGCCGGCCCGCGACCGAGCCGAACAGACGCCCCACGAGCCCGTGGGTGGAGCCCACGACGATCGCGTCCGCCTCGTACTCCTTGCCCACCTCTTCGAGTTCGTGGCAGATGTCGCCGCCGCGCTCGACCAGGATCCACGGCACCTCCGCCAGATACTCCGCGCAGGCGAGTTCGAGACCGAGGACCTCGGTGCGGTGGTCCGGCACGTCGACGAAGACGGGGGGCTCACAGCCCGCCCACACCGTGGTGGGGAGGCGGTTGGCGACGTGGACGATGATCAGGCCCGAGTGGGTGCGCTGCGCCATGCCGATCGCGTAGGCGAGGGCGCGCTCGCTGGAGGTGGACCCGTCGAAGCCGACGACGACACCGTGCTTGAACGCCGGATCGCACGGATGGCGTGGCTCTTCCGCCGCCAGAGGATCGGCCGCCGTGGGATCGGCGAGCGGTCGCTTGCGGTCCGCGGGTTCGAAGAATTCGTGACCGGCCATGGCTGTCTCGGCGAAGTGATCCTTTGTCGGGGACGACAGTCTGCGGCGAAGCTGTGTCCGGGAATGGTCTTCCCGACCCCATACCCCCAAGGGTACGGCGGCACGCCTCCTTAGCCCAGATCCCGCGCACTCTCCGTGGCGGTTCCCCGGAGCATGCACGAGCCACGCCCGTCACGCAATGGTTGCTGCCCCGTACAGGCGGTTTGTGCGGGATTCACTTTCCGCGACGGGCGGGAACACGGTAGCGGAGGGGCGTCGGCGGGCGACCGACCCGGCCCCGCGCCGGTGCCGCACAGTGACCGGCCCCTCGAACCCGCGTTGAACCCCGGAGAACCGCCGCCGTAGGGAGCACACCGTGTCCGGACCCCGTACCGTCCCCGACCGACGCCCGTTTCCCCCGTGGGACGGCGCGCCGGACACCGTGCAGGACGCCACCACGACCCCCGGGGCCGCCGCAGCGGCCGAGGTGGTGCGCTGGGCCGCGTTCAGCTGTGCCCTCGTCCCGCTGGTCCTGCTCTGGTACGGCACGTCGTTCGCCGGCGCCGCCGGCACAGCGCTGGGCCTCGGAGCCGCCACCGGCGCCTGCCGCTCACTGCTGCGCCGCTCCGAGCGCGAGGCGGCCAGGCTGCGCGCCGAGGAACAGGCCCCGCACCGGGGCGGCCACCACAGGACGGGGACAGGGACGCACCGGGGCGGTCGGCACCCCGGCGGGACGGCACCGGTCGGCTGACCGGTTTTTGCGCACGCGGGCGTATCTTTTCAGCCAACTTCTCGTATCTGTGCATTCTCCGACCGAAGCACCCCCCTCCCCCCGTTCGACCTGCAAGGAAAGGGTCTCCGCGGTCCGGCGCACCCTACGGGGATTGGCCACCGCGACGAGGCGCACTTCCCTGCACGCTCCCCGAGTGCAACGCTTCGTGATCGAATGCTTCACGCCAAGTTGCCATGTCGACAATGTGCCGTGTGACGAACTGGTCAACGCGGCACGGCGGGAAGCAGTAGATTCGATCTTGACTGTCTTACGGCGGGGGACTCGTGCAGGACCGAGGGGAAACGTGCAGGAGCGACACAACCGAGGAGCCGCGACCACCGAGGGGGGCTTAGCAGTATGAGCCACGACTCCACTGCCGCGCCGGAAACCGCGGCCCGGAAGCTTTCCGGGCGACGCCGCAAGGAGATCGTCGCGGTGCTGCTGTTCAGCGGCGGCCCCATCTTCGAGAGTTCCATACCTTTGTCGGTGTTCGGGGTTGACCGCCAGGACGCCGGCGTACCGCGCTACCGACTGCTGGTGTGCGGGGGCGAGGACGGCCCGCTGCGGACCACGGGGGGCCTGGAACTCACCACGCCGAACGGCCTGGAGGCGATCTCACGCGCGGGCACGGTCGTCGTGCCGGCCTGGCGTTCGATCACCTCGCCGCCACCGGAGGAGGCGCTCGACGCGCTGCGCCGGGCGCACGAGGAGGGGGCCCGCATCGTGGGCCTGTGCACCGGGGCGTTCGTGCTCGCCGCGGCGGGCCTGCTGGACGGCCGGCCGGCGACCACGCACTGGATGTACGCGCCGACGCTGGCCAAGCGCTATCCGTCGGTGCACGTGGATCCCAGAGAGCTGTTCGTCGACGACGGCGACGTGCTGACGTCGGCGGGTACGGCGGCCGGGATCGACCTGTGCCTGCACATCGTGCGCTCGGACCACGGCAACGAGGCGGCGGGCGCGCTGGCCCGGCGGCTGGTGGTCCCGCCTCGCCGGAGCGGAGGCCAGGAACGCTACCTGGACCGCTCTTTACCTGAGGAGATCGGCGCCGACCCGCTCGCCGAGGTCGTCGCCTGGGCGCTGGAGCACCTCCACGAGCAGTTCGACGTGGAGACGCTGGCGGCGCGGGCCTACATGAGCCGGCGTACGTTCGACCGCCGTTTCCGTTCCCTGACCGGGAGCGCGCCGCTGCAGTGGCTGATCACCCAGCGGGTGCTCCAGGCGCAGCGGCTGCTGGAGACGTCCGACTACTCGGTCGACGAGGTGGCGGGCCGCTGCGGCTTCCGCTCCCCCGTGGCGCTGCGCGGCCACTTCCGGCGGCAGCTCGGCTCGTCCCCGGCGGCGTACCGGGCGGCCTACCGGGCGCGGCGGCCGCAGAACGAGCGGCAGGGCGACGGCGACCTCGCCTCGGCGACGGCCGGCGCGCCGGGCGGCCCGGGAGCGCACTCCGCGGCGGCCCCGGCCGGTCCCGTGTCGCCGCTGCCCTCCTTCCACCCGGACAGCCAGGTGCCCCACCAGTCCCGCCGCACCGCGGCGCTCTCGGTGAGCGTTCCGGGCCAGCGCGGCGGCTCCTGACCCACGGCGGGGGGGGGGGGGGGCGCCCGGGGCCCCGCCCCCCCCCCCCGCCGCGGGGGGGGGCGCGCGCCCCCCGCCCCCCCCCCGGGGGGCGGGGCGGGGGGGGGCGGCCGGCGGGGGGGGACCATTAACATAGCCTGGTG
>NZ_JBIBWH010000003.1:0-241111 GCF_043081205.1 Streptomyces sp. NPDC014889 | reverse complement strand
CCGCGCGCGCGGGGGGGGGGGGGGGGGGGGGGCGCGGCGCCCCCCCCCCCCCGCCGGGGCGGGGGGGGGGGGGCGCCCCCCCGGGGCCCCCCACGGTCGGTCCGGCTCGCGGCGGCGCGCCGTAAGGTGAGACACATGAACGATCGCATGGTGTGGATCGACTGCGAGATGACCGGCCTCTCGCTGTCCGACGACGCGCTCATCGAGGTGGCCGCCCTCGTCACCGACTCCGAGCTGAACGTACTCGGCGAGGGAGTCGACATCGTCGTCCGGCCGCCGGACTCGGCGCTGGAGACGATGCCGGAGGTGGTGCGTGAGATGCACACCGCGTCCGGTCTGCTCGCCGAGCTGGCCGGCGGCACGACGCTCAAGGACGCCGAGGAACAGGTCCTGGCCTACGTACGGGAGTACGTGAAGGAGCCCGGCAAGGCCCCGCTGTGCGGGAACTCGGTCGGCACCGACCGCGGCTTCCTGCTGCGCGACATGCCGACGCTGGAGGGTTACCTCCACTACCGGATCGTGGACGTGTCCTCGATCAAGGAGCTGGCCCGGCGCTGGTACCCGCGGGCGTACTTCAACAGCCCGGAGAAGAACGGGAACCACCGCGCCCTGGCCGACATCCGTGAGTCCATCGCGGAGTTGCGCTACTACCGCGAGGCCGTCTTCGTCCCGCAGCCCGGCCCCGACTCCGACACCGCCAAGGCGATCGCGGCGAAGCACGTCCTCCCTGCTCAGCAGGCATAACGGGGCCCCGCGAAGGGGCGCCGCGAAACCTGTGCGCGAGCACCCCTTCGGACCCTGTAGACTTCTTCTCGGCCGGTCGGGGAAACCACAGAATCCCTGTGACCGGTCATGGTGGGTGTAGCTCAGCTGGTAGAGCACCTGGTTGTGGTCCAGGATGCCGCGGGTTCGAGTCCCGTCACTCACCCTCCTCGAAGAGGCCGATGACCTGCAACAACAAGGTCATCGGCCTCTTTCGTTCTCCTCATGCACAGCCGTGGCGTCCGATAGCGGTAACATCAGCCGACTTTCCGGGGGGCCGCGACGGCTGGGGGCCGGTCGTCATGGACGGCATCGCCCACCCCTCGGGCTTCTCGGGAGGGGCATCCTTGTTCCGCATGTTCCGCAACACCGTGGTGCACCACCGTGGTGCGAGACCCGCCGGTATCGTCGTCACCGCATTCGCGGCTCTACTGGCCGGTACCGGTCCGCTGGCACCCGGCGTCGCCTCCGCGGCGCCTGCCGTACCTCAGGAGACCGTCGTCCCGGCGGCCCTGCGCGGCACCTACACCTCGGCCTCGCTCTATGCCGCCAACACCCTGACCGGCGCGGACGGTGCGGGCAGCCAGGGTTTCTTCCACCGGCTCGAGGGCTACTCCGGTCTCGTCTGGTCGCGTTACGGCGGCGGCACGCCGGTCGCCGTACCGAAACCGGAAGGCTCGTACTTCACGGCAGCGACGGGCAGCGACGTACTCGCGTACCGCTACCCCGACCGAGTGGAGCTGTGGGACGCCTCCGACGGGACGACCCGTACGGTGCACGTCCCCGAGGGGCAGGGCGTGCTCTCCGTCTACGGCACCACCGTCGTCACCTTCCGCAACTCCGCCACCGGGAACGGGACGTCCACCCGGGCCATGCATCTGCTGACCAGCGGCCCTGACGGAACCACCCGCGACGTGCCAGTCGTCGGCGCACCGGAGGACATGGTGCTCGGCCAGCCGCACGGGGCCGACGCGACCAGCGTGCTGTTCCAGAGCCGGCAGACCGACGGCACGGACCGGATGGTCCTCGTCGACCGGGAGACGGGCCGGGTCCAGGGCTGGACGCAGCGGCTGCCCAGCAGCTACTACCGGGCGAAGATCTCCCCCGACCACATCGTGGTGTACAGCATCAACTCATCCACCGTGCTGGTGCTGCCCCGCTCCGACGTGTCGGCTACGCCGGTCGAGGTCGCGCTGGACAGCGGCTTCTCCAAATCGGGTCAGGAACTGGCCCTCGCCGGCCACTGGTTGGTCTACCGCCCCGGTGCCACCGCCACCCTCAAGGCGATGCCGGTCGCGGGCGGGCAGTCCATCACCGTGGTCACGGGGTCGGGCACCGGCCTGGTGGCCGCCCCCGACGGCACCGCCCTTGCCATCGGCCGCACGTCGACCACCGTCGACGACCGCGGCATCCAGCACATCCACCACGGCGACGACAGCGCGCCCGTCGTCACCACGGTCAGGCCACTGCCCCGGCCGACCGTCCCGATCGAGGGGCTCGTCCTGAGTCAGGGCAGACTCGTCGACGCCGAATTGGAGAACGGCCGCCGCACCCCCTACGTCCGGAACGTGGCCGCGACCGGCACCCCCGAGTACGGCGAGCACACCCGCCTGACCCCGACATCCGACGTGGTCATGGACGACTGCCCGGTCGCAGACCCCGGCTGCGCGTCGGTCTTCGACGTCGGCGACGGGCGCATCGCCTGGCTGGAGCGCCAGAGCGGCGAATCGGACCTGCTCCGGGTCCACGGTCCCGGCAAATACGACCTCTACCAGCGCAGGGTGCCGGCCGGCGGCCGGATCACCGACGTCTCGGTCACGTACCTGATCCACACCACCCCCGACAAGCAGTCCGTCTACCGCCTGGACGACGACGGCGCCCCTCTGACGCGCACCCCCAGTGCCGCCGCCGTCTGGGAGAACCGGCTCTGGACGCCCGGTGCCACGCCGGGCAGCGTCTCGGCGCTCGACCTCGTCTCGAAGAAGACGGTCGAGACCGCCGGCACCGGCGCGAGTTGCGTTCCGCAGGAGTTGCAGGCCGTGGGCCGCTGGCTGTATTGGAGCTGCGGCCCCGACGGGCCCGCCGGGGTGTACGACCGTACGAAGAAGACCTCGGTGGCCGTCCCCTCCGGGGAGGCGCTGCTCGGCGACGGCTACGTCGTCACCCACGACCGGCAGGCCGGGAAACTGAACCTCACCACGGTGGACTCCAGTTCGCCCGGCACCCGGGTCATCGGCGAACTGCCCGACACCGGAACCTCGCAGCGCCACGTCCGCTGGACCGTGGACAGGTACAGCGGCAACGTCGCGTACGTGGACGCACAGGAACGCATCCACCTCGCGCCGTCCGGGGTCACCACCACCCAGTCCCTGATCACCCTGCGGGAGGCGGAGGCCACGTCCGTCAACGCCGAATGGCCCACGAGCCGCGCCGGCATGCGTGGGACGGCGGTCTTCGACGGCGTGTTCTCCAAGCCGGTCGCGTCCTGGACGCTCGTGGTCCGGGACAAGAACACCAACCGGGTGGTCGACCGGCGCCAGGGCGGCGACACCCGCGGGCGGCTCGACGTGCAGTGGACGGGCATGGACCCGGCCAAGCAGTACAAGACCCCGCTGCCGAACGGCCGGTACACCTGGGAGCTCACCGCGAACCCGGCGGACGGCCGGGGGGCGGCGCTGCGCCGCGCGGGGACGGTCCGGCTCCTCCGCGGTAAGCCCGTCCCGCGCGACTACGCGGGCTCCGGGGCGTCGCCCGACGCGATCGCGGACCTGCTGACGCTCGACTCGCACGGGACCCTCACGTTTCACCACGGGAACGGCGCCGGGAAGTTCTCAGGCAAGACGTCGGGGCGCGGCTGGCCCACATCGGTGGTCGCCGTGCCCTTCGGGGACCTGAACAAGGACAAGTGCAACGACGTCCTCGTACGGATGGCGAACGGATCGCTGCGGGCGTACCGGCCCGCGTGCGGAAAGCCGCTCACGCCCTCGACTTCGTACCGGACGCTGAGCGGCGGCACCGGCTGGAAGGCCTACGACGTCCTCACCTCGCCCGGCGACCTCACCGGCGACGGACTGACCGACCTGCTGGCACGGAAGGCGTCGACGGGCGCGATGTACCTCTTCGCGGCGAAGCCCGACGGCACGCTGGCGGCCGGGAAGAAGATCGCCTCGAGCTGGGGCTCGTACACGAAGATCATCGGAGTCGGCGACCTGAACGGCGACGGCCTCGGGGACGTGCTGGCACGGCACAAGGACGGCACTCTGTACCGGTACTACGGGACGAAGGGCGGGCTGTCGACGAAACGGGTCAAGCTGTTCTCGAAGTGGGGTGCCTCGTACAACGCGGTCGTCGGCGTCGGTGACATCACCTCGGACGGGAAGCCCGACCTGGTGGCGCGCGACACCTCGGGGAACCTGTGGCGCCAGAAGGGCGACGGCCGGGGCTCGTTCGGGCCCCGCACGAAGATCGCGACCGGCTGGAAGGGCTACAAGGGACTGTTCTGAACCGGGCTCGGGACGGGGGCACACGACCGTGGTGTGCCCCCACGGGCGGGCCACAGGGCTGTCTCTCTTCGGTGCTCCTTCGCCATCGGGCAGTTCGCGGCGCATCATGACGATGCCCTCGATGTGCTCGCAGGTGGCGTGACGGACCGTGCCGCCCGCCCGGCATCTCCAGGGCAGCCTGCACTGCGAAGCGGTCCCGGTCCGACTCCGCAACAGCATCGAGGGCTACAACGGCTGCGCCGAAAACCCCTTGTCAGAGGGCATCGAATCCGCGGCTTTTCCCCGCATCCGCGGCATCGCGGCGACCGGTGGCCCCGCAGTGGCCCTGTCGGTCCCTTCTGCAAGCATGCTGCCGTGACAACCACATCACCTAATCAGCGCCCTGCCGAGGCCATCCTGGAGTTCTTGCGCACCGCCATTGCAACGGAGTGGCGCGAGCCGGCACTGGGACACGATGGCGTCTCGGTGTGGGAATCCGAGCACGGGATCGTGCTTCCGGAGCCGTACCGGAGTCTGATCGCCGAGATCACCAACGGGTCGCCCCTCGGACCGCCGGAAGATGGAGGCCTCCTCCCTCTGGGCTGGCTCCCACCCGACTGGCCATACGACAGGGACCGCAATCCAGCCGCCCCGTTCCCGCTCCGGGAGGCCTGGGCCTGGGAAGGCGAACCCCTCGCCGACGACCATCACGAGCGCGTCGCCGACGTCTACAACCACGGCTCCATCCTGCTCGGCACCGACGACGGCCCCTCCTACTGGGTCCTGGTCGTGACAGGTCCCCAACGAGGCAAGGTCTGGGTGGTCACCGAAGTCGGCGCCTACCCCTATCCGATGCCGGAGGCGGTCGGCTTCCTGGAATGGGTGCAACGCTGGCACGCCGGCGACGGCTGGTGAGACTGACCACTACCCAACAGCGTCCGATACACGACAAGGGCATCCGGCTTGGTGGGCTGACCTATTTGGCACATCGTCATCCGGCCACACGGGAGCCTCTAATGGTCGGTCTGACCGGCCTGGCAGTACTGACCGCCATCGTCATCCCGATCATTACTCGATGACGCGTCCATCCAAGGCGACGGCACTCGTGATGCTCGTCGGCCTGGAAGAGACAATTGGTTACCCGTCTGAGGGCGCGGGCAGGAGACGGGCTCGACCGCGAGAAGCGGCCCTTGACCTGCTGCGCTGGCAGGTTCGGCGGAAGGCCGGCCCGAGTCGAGGGTGCTCTACACCCAGAGCGTGCACTCGGCGGCCGGGGTGCTCACGGAGTCGACGGGGCGTGATGCGGCGAAAAAATACCCGGCCGCAAGCTCGGCCTAGCCGTTGACGCGTTGGGCCTGATGATCGCGGTGGTGGTGCTCGCCGCGTCCGTGCACGACAACGCCGTCGGCATCGCGCTGCTGGACAGCGTCGCCGCCGACACCGACACCGTGGAGGAGTCCCTGGTCGACCAGGGATTCGAGAACGCCGTCGTCGCGCACGGTCAGACGGTGGGGAATCGAGGTGGAGATCGTCGCGGGAACCTCCGTCCCGCCAGGCACGACGCCACAGTTGGTCTCTCTGGCAAGAGCCTCCGAATCGCCCCCAATCTCCCTCGCGGAGGTCGGGGCGTTCTTGTTGCCAGTCAGCGCAGCGGCAGCTCGGCCAGCATCACGGCGTACACCGGGGAGTCCGGGAACGGCTGCCGCTCGCCGACCTTCCGAAAGCCCCAGGACTCGTAAAGGGCCTGGACCTGCGGGTGGGTGACGTCCACCAGAAGGACGGCCAGGTCCTCGTTCCGACCGTCCAGCAAGGCGCGGGAGAGCAGGTCTGCCACCCCCTGCTTCCGCCACTTCTGGCGGACGGCGAGCTCGGAGTAGGAGAAGGTGTGATGCTTGTCCGGGGCGGGGTCGAGATGGTCACGCCACCACTCGCGGCCCTCGTTGGCCGGGGCTCCGTACGCGAACCCCACCGCCTCGTCTCCGACGTAGGCGATCACGCAGGCGAAACCGGCGTTGCCGCCCCAGTGGTCTACGAACCAGGGGAAGCGCTTCTTGAAGTCGTCCTTCATGGCTTCGCCCTGGGCGTCCGCGTGGATGTCGATGATCGTTTGCCGGATCTGCGGCAGGTCGTCATGTGTGAAGCGGCGGACGTCCAGGTCGGCGGCACTCAAGCTCGGCTCCATTCGGATCGGAAGCGATCCCCCCACTCTTGTGCGACTGCCGCGTCCGGCGCAAGGCTGATCAAGTCCCGGTAGTAATCGCCGAGCAGAGAGCGCATCCGGCCGGGGATAGGGTTGCCAGCCATCAGCTCGAAGACAGTCGCGGCTGTGGCGCATGCTTGTTCGACCTCTCCCTGGTGGAGCTGGGCAAGGGCGAGTCGCGTAGTGGCCAGACCACGGTTACGGCGGAAGTGCTTGGGGAGCATGGCCAGTGCCCGGTGGGAGGCGGCCTCCGACTCCGCCGCATCTCCGATCCTGTCCCGGACGATGGCCTGGATGGCGCACAGTTCCGCGACCCCGTAGAAGCTGACCCAACTCGGCCTGGGTTCTTCCTGCGACGCCTTCGCCAGCGCCTCCTCTGCGTAACCCAGGGAGCGGATGGCGGCCCGGCGGTCCCGGAGGTTGGCGTGGGCAACAGCCGTACGCGCGTGTGCAAGGGAGTTATAGAAGGGCTCCCGCCGGGCCATGGTCGTGGCCTGGGCCGCATACCCGGCGTCCACCGCCTCGGCAAACTGGTCCCGCTGGTGGGCGAGCATGGCGTACGAGTTCCAGGCACGCAGTTCGGCGACGGGATCCTTGGCCATCCCAGCGAGGTACAGGGCCCGGTCAAGAAACCGCTGGGCTCGGTCGAGTTGCCGGGCGTCGATGGCGGACCATGCGGCCGTGGCGGTGTAGTTGGCGGCCACCGAGAAGAGGCGCTGCCGGATGCGCTGGGAGGCGGCGTGTCTCTGCTTGGCGATGGCCTCGGAGGCTCCGGCGAGAGCTGCTCGCTCCATGCCTTCATGGCCCCCTCGGGCTCTGTCCAGGTCCATCAGGGCATCCAGGCCGCTGCGGAGACGGATCACGTCGGAGGTGCCGACTGCGGCCGGTCGCGAGTCCGTGATGGGCACCACGACGGCGGCGGCTGTGCCGGTGGTGGCGGTGAGGAAGTTCCTGCGCCTCACGGGAGACTCCGGTTCGGTGGTGGGAGGTATTGCTGGTGGCGGGCTGAAGCCCAGACCTTGGGCCGTACATCCGAATACCGTCTCGAGCGCCTCCCGTTGACGCGGGTGAGGCCAACGGGTTCTTCCGCTCAGCCAGTTGCGCACGGTGCGGTCGCTCACAGTGCCGTCGTATCCGTGCAGGCACAGGTACTCATTGACGGCCTGAGCCAACTGGGCCTGTGTGAAGCCTGCTTCCCGCATGGCACCGGCGAGGTTCGCATTGCCCTCCACGTACACACGGTAGCCACTGATGCCCCCTCGGTGATGGCAGAGCCGGGAAATTTCCGCCTGCCCCAGACGCACACCGGGTCGATTTTTCCTCCTCACCGCGGACGACTGGTCGTTGACTGAACCAAGGCTGTCGTAGTCCGACTCTTCTCGAGGTTCAGATGATCCTGCCAGCGAGGCCGCACCACACCGGGCATCCCGGCTACTCCGAGACCCTCCCCGCTCTCGAGGAGAGTGCCGCGGCCGCCCGCAAACTCGTACGGACGGCCCTGGCCGCCTGGTACCTGGAGGATCTGGAGGACACCGCGATACTGGTCGTCTCGGAGTTGGTGGCCAACGCCGTCAAGCACACGAAAAGCCGCCTGATCCGGGTCGTCATCTCCCGGCCGAACGAACGGTTCGTACGCGTCGGCGTCGTCGACAAGGCCCGCGTGATGCCTGAGTTGCCCAAGCCCGACGAGGATCTGCCCACCAGCGGCCGCGGGCTCCTCCTGGTCGACGCCCTCGCCGAGTGCTGGGGAACCGACCCGCACCGCTGGGGCAAGCAGGTCTGGGCCGAGCTGAGCTGCGAGCCGACCCGGTGAGCGAGGAGAAGCCCAAGGCCTGGGTGGGCGATCAGGTATACGACGCCGACGCGGACAGGGAGGGCATCGTCAGGGACGTACAGCAGGACGGTACATACCTCCTGCGCGAGGTCTGGGCATGGGCCCTGACGTGGACGGCCCCGAACCCCGAGAGGCTGACCGTCACCGTGCCCCGCCAGGAGCGGGTCAAGAGAGAACGGGCCTCGTGACCGTGCACAGCTGCGCGTTCCTCTGACTGAGCAGCCTCACGGACGAAGAGGCCTACGAGTTCCTGCACGAGGCCACACGCTTGGCCAGACGGGCGGTGCTCACTACCGGTGACCTGGGACAACCAGGTCACCGGCCTCTTGCGTATCCGCCCGGCCGTTCAGGGCCAGGCGGGTGGGTTTCGCAGGGCCTTCGCGATCACGTCGTGGATGAGGTGTTCGCCGGGGGCTCGGTTCTCCTTGAGCCGGGGGAGGTCGTCCGGGCCGAACCAGTCGTAGGCGGTGTGCTTGGACCATTCCAGGGCGGGGTGATTCAGGTCGCCGTCGACTTCGACGAGGTAGTCGGCCTCCCGCCTCACGCCCCTGCCGTCGTCCCCGGTCCACGCGGTGATCCCGAGCAGCCTCCGCACCCGGCGCAGGCGCCAGCCGGTCTCTTCCTCAACTTCCCGGGCGAGGGCGTCGAGCAACGACTCGCCGGGCTCGACGTGACCGCCGACAACGTCCCAGCAGTCGGGGAAGAGCCGCCGCTCCGGGCTGCGTCTCTGCGCGAAGGCACGGCCGTCGCGGTTGAGGATGACCGCTCCGGCCGCCCAGACCTCCCCGCCGGCGGGAACCGGGATCTCGATTCCGCTGTCCACGGTCACCTTGTGCTGCTCTTCCGGCATGGCCTCACTGTAGGGCGAGCACGCTGCCGCCTCCGTGCCCCGGGCTCCGTCGCGTGTGGGGTGTCAGAGGCAGGACCCGTTCTTCTTCACGGTGTCGGGCCGGATGCAGGATGTGCCGGCGGTGTACTCGCCGCCTCGGTCGAAGACCTGGAGGGTCGCCGTCTCGTCGATCTCCCACCAGGCCGCGAAGGCCTCGGCGATGTACTGGGACTGTTTCTCGAGGTCCATCATCTTTTCCAGCTCGACCACGTCGCCGTCGTCTATGGCCTCGTAGTCGACGGTCGGATAGTCGGAGCGGGCCTCCAGAGCCGGGTGAACCCACTTCCGCTTGTAGCCCCGCCATCCCTTGAGGTGCTTGACCGCCTTCTTCTGGCGAGCGGTCCCATGCTTGGCCACGAACTCCTTGAACTGCTCGAACGTGCCCGGGGTGTCGGCGATCTCCGCGAGGGTCATCGTGACCTTCTTGGGCCGGGCGGGCTTCGGTGCGTCGGCCTTGGGCTCCTGCCCGGCGGGCCTCGGCGACTCGACCGCGGCGCTCACAGCGGTGCTGGGCGTGGCAGTTGACGCGGCGTCCGAGTCGCCGCCGCCGCACTGCGTCGCCACCGCCAGGATGAGCGAGACGACCACGATGACACCGCACCCCAGTGCCGTCCCGTCGCTGCTGTTGCTGCCCACGTACACGCTCTCCATCACCAGTACCGGAGGGGTTGCCGACAGGCGTCACCGCAGGTAGGAGCCCCCCTAATCCGTAAAGCGTGATCGTACACATGGGCGACTCGTGAAGGAATCGCGCCCCTTGCGTGAAGATCCTCCGTGGCACTTGCGGGCCGGCCACCGTTCCGGCTCGATCCGGGAGCGTCGTCGCTCCGAACGCCCGCCACCCCGTCCACCAGACCCCGCACAGCGAGGTCAGCTGATAGCCGTCGGCTCCCCGGCCCGGAAGCCGCTACTCTCTCCGGCCATGAACCGACGGCAGCGCAAGAAGCTCTCCCGGCACCTCGTCGCCGCGGCCATGCTGGGTGACACCGTCCGTGCAGAGGCGCTGTTGCGGGCCGGGGCCGATCCGGGACGGGCGGACAGGGAGGGCACCACTCCGCTCTACGCGGCGTCCGTGCAAGGGGATGCCAAGACGGTCCGCCTGCTTCTCGCGGCCGGGGCCAGTCCGGACGCCGAGAGCGGGCACGGGTCGGAGGGCACACCCCTGTGCGCGGCCGCATGCTGGGGGCACACCGAGACCGTGCGCGAACTGCTGGCGCACGGCGCCGATCCGAACCTCCGTGAGGATCACGGCACGGGCCGCACTCCGCTGGAGTGGGCGGTCGCCGACTCCCATGCCGAGACCGTCGCCCTTCTTGTCGCGGCGGGAGCCGGCCGAGGCGGCGGGCCGGCGTCCGTTACGACGACGCCCGCACCACCAGCTCCGTAGGCAGCACGAGTTGCTGCCGCCGCTCCAGCCCGCGGGACGCCGCCGGGCGGCGGTCGGCGATCTCGTTCAGCAGGAGGTCGATCATCGCGCGGCCCATCTCCTCGATGGGCTGGCGGACGCTGCTCAGGGGCGGGTCCATGTGGCGCGCTATGGCGGAGTCGTCGTAGCCGACGAGGGCCACGTCGTCGGGGATGCGGCGGCCCGCCTCGCGCAGCACCTGGCGGGCACCGGCGGCCGTGACGTCGGAGGCGGCGAAGACGGCGTCCAGATCGGGACGGTGGGCCAGCAGGCGCGTCATCGCACGGCGGCCGCCGCCCTCGGTGAAGTCACCCTGGGCCACGAGGAGTTCGTCCACCTCATGGCCCGCGTCGCGCAGGGCGTCGCGGTAGCCGTCGACGCGGCGCTGGGCGCCGTAGACGTCCATGTGGCCGGTGATGTGGGCGACGGTGCGGCAGCCGTGGGCCAGCAGGTGCTCCACGGCGGAGCGGGCGCCTCCGTAGTTGTCGGAGTCCACCGAGGTCAGGGTCTCGCCCGCGGACCGCGGACCGCTGATCACGGCCGGGATCTCCAACTGGGACAGCATGTCGGGCAGCGGGTCGTCGGCGTGCACCGAGACCAGCAGGACCCCGTCCACCCGGTGCGCGGCCAGGTACTCAGCCAGCCGCTGCCGCTTCTGGTCGCTGCCGGCGAAGATCAGCAACAACTGCATCTCCGTGTCCGACAGTCCGGCGCCGACACCCCGCAGCATGTCCGAGAAGTACGGCTCGGCGAAGAAGCGGGTCTCCGGCTCGGGCACGACGAGGGCGATCGCGTCGGTGCGGTTGGCGGCGAGGGCGCGGGCGGCCGTGTTGGGAACGTAGCCGAGTTCGGCGACCGCGGCCTCGACCGCGGCCCGGGTGGCGTCGCTGACCCGGGGCGAGCCGTTGATCACCCGTGAGACGGTGCCCCGGCCGACGCCGGCCCGCGCGGCGACCTCTTCGAGGGTCGGCCGACCGCCGCTCCGGCCCCGCGCTCCGTGGGCTGTCATTGGCTCCGCCTTTCCACCGTCGAAACCGCCTTGGCCTGGAATGTAACAGTCTCCCGAGAACGGACGCCGTGCCCGGGGGCTGCCGCGGCGGTCTCCGGGGAGGGAGCGGCTCCGCATGTCCGGGACGAGAGCCTCGCCCTCCCGCGTTAGCTAACAGGCCGATAACTGAACGCATTTGTCCTCGCTCACACCCTTGACACCCCCGCTCGAACCCGCGACTCTTCAACACATCACTGGTGGGAGCGCTCCCACAGTACCTGACACATACACAACCCGCACGTTCCCCGCCCGAGCCGCAGCGAGTAGAAACGGGCCCAACATGCAGTTGGCCGGGGGGTCGGCACGTCAGGGCAACAGGAGGACGCAATGCGAGCACGTTTCCTCGCCCATTCTCGGCTTCGTCCGAGTGGGGGCACACCCATCGCCCGCAAGGCGGTGGTCCTGGCGGCAGCCGCGTCGCTGGGCGCCGGGCTGCTGGCCGGCTGCTCCAGCGACAGCGGAGACACGTCCGGCTCGTCCGGCGGCGGCAACGGCGGTGACAAGGTCACGATCACCTTGGGGCTCTTCGGCACCATGGGCTTCAAGGAGGCCGGCCTCTACGCCGAGTACGAGAAGCTGCACTCCAACATCAGGATCCAGGAGAACGTCACCGAGCGCAATGAGAACTACTACCCGGCGCTCGTCAACCATCTGACCACCAACAGCGGCCTGATGGACGTCCAGGCCGTCGAAGTCGGCAACATCGCCGAGGTCGTCGCCACCCAGGCGGCCAAGTTCGAGGACCTCTCCAAGGTCTCGGGCGTGGACAAGAGCAACTGGCTGGACTGGAAGTGGCAGCAGGCCACCACCAAGGACGACCAGACCATCGGCCTGGGCACCGACATCGGCCCGATGGCGATCTGCTACCGCAAGGACCTCTTCGAGCAGGCCGGTCTGCCCACCGACCGCGAGGAGGTCGGCAAGCTGTGGGCTGGCGACTGGAACAAGTTCGTCGCGGCGGGCGAGAAGTTCAAGAAGAAGGCGCCCGACGGCACCTACTTCATGGACTCCCCCGGCGGTCTGATCAACGCGATCCTCAGCAGTGAGAAGGAGAAGTTCTACGACGCCTCCGGCAACGTCATCTACAAGAAGAACCCCGCCGTCAAGTCCGCCTTCAACCTGACGGCCAAGGCCGCCCAGGAGGGACTGCTCCAGTCGCAGACGCAGTTCCAGCCGGCCTGGGACCAGACGATCGCGAACAGCAAGTTCGCCACCGTCGCCTGCCCGCCGTGGATGCTCGGCACCATCAAGGGCAAGTCGAAGCCGGACGCGGCCGGCAAGTGGGACGTGGCCGTGCCGCCGAAGGGCGGCAACTGGGGCGGTTCCTTCCTGGCCGTGCCCAAGAGCGGCAAGCACGTGAAGGAGGCGACGGACTTCATCACCTGGTTGACGGCTCCCGAGCAGCAGGCGAAGCTGTTCGCCGTCCAGGGCAGCTTCCCGAGCGCGCCGGGTGCGTACACCATGCCGTCGGTGACCGACGCGAAGAACGAGATGACGGGTGACGCGCCCATCGGCAAGATCTTCGCCGAGGCCGCCAAGTCCATCCCGGTCCAGGTGATCGGCCCGAAGGACCAGATCGTCCAGCAGGGCCTGACGGACAACGGTGTCTTCCTCGTGACGAAGGGCAAGTCGCCCGCCGACGCGTGGACGACGGCCACCAAGACCATCGACAACAACCTGGAGAAGTGACCGGTATGGCCACCCGGCACGACACCGCCGCGCCCCCCGAGGAGGGGGGCGCGGCCCCGGGCCGCCCGGCGGAGACCGACGCCGCCGACGCGGAGCACCGGCGCCGGGCGCGGCTGTCCCGCCGCTGGCAGCGGGACATGCGGTGGAGCCCGTACGCGTTCGTCTCGCCGTTCTTCCTCCTGTTCGTCGCCTTCGGGCTGTTCCCGCTGATCTACACGGCGTGGGCCTCGCTGCACACGGTGGAGCTGACGGCGCCGACCGACATGGAATGGGCCGGGCTGCGCAACTACACCCGGATCTTCGACGACGAGTTCTTCTGGAACGCGGCGAGGAACACCCTGACCATCGGCATCATCTCCACGGTCCCGCAATTGCTGATGGCGATGGGCCTGGCGCACATCCTGAACTACCGGCTGCGCGCCACGACGTTCTACCGGGTCGCGATGCTCGCGCCGTACGCGACCTCGATCGCCGCCGCCTCGCTGGTCTTCGTGCTGCTCTTCGGCCGCGACTACGGGATGATCAACTGGGTGCTGCACTCGGTCGGCTTCGACAACGTCGACTGGCAGAACGACAAGTGGCCCTCCCAGATAGCCGTCTCCACGATCATCATCTGGCGCTGGACGGGCTACAACGCGCTGATCTACCTCGCGGCGATGCAGGCCATCCCGAACGACCTGTACGAGTCGGCGGCCCTGGACGGCGCCAACCGGTTCCGGCAGTTCTTCCACGTCACCCTGCCGCAGCTGCGCCCGACCATCCTGTTCACCGCCGTGGTGTCGACCATCGGCGCCAGCCAGGTCTTCGGCGAGCCGCTGCTGTTCGACGCCAACAAGGGCGCCTCCGGCGGTGCCGAGCACCAGTTCCAGACGCTGGGTCTGTACCTGTACGAGCAGGGCTGGGTGAACCAGCACCTGGGCCGGGCCTCCGCGATCGCCTGGACGATGTTCCTGATCCTGATCGTGATCGGCGTGGTCAACTACGTCATCTCGCGCCGGCTGCGCGCCAGTAGTTAAGGAGTACCGGCCGTGACGACGACCCTGACCGAACCCGAGACGCCGACCGACGCGCCCCGCCGGACGCGCCGGCCCAAGGCGGCCCGCGCGGGCGGACAACTGCACGCCGGCCCGATCGCCTACGTGATCCTGGCCCTGTTCACCATCGGCTCGCTGTTCCCGCTGGTGTGGACGGCGATCGCCGCCTCCCGGAACAACAACCGGCTGGCGCAGACCCCGCCGCCCTTCTGGTTCGGCTCGAACCTGATGCACAACCTCCAGGTCGCCTGGACGGACGCAAATCTGGGCAAGGCGTTCGTCAACACCACGATCGTGGCGGGAACCTCCGCGGCGACGGTCGTGTTCCTGTCGACGATCGCCGGCTTCGCCTTCGCCAAGCTGCGCTTCAAGGGCCGGGGCGCGCTGATGCTGATCGTGATCGGCACGATGATGGTGCCGCCGCAGCTCAGCATCATCCCGCTGTACATGATGGTGGCCAAGCTGGACTGGACCGACCAGTTGCAGGCGGTGATCCTGCCGTCGCTGGTCAGCGCGTTCGGTGTGTTCTTCATGCGGCAGTACCTGCTTCAGGCGCTGCCGGACGAGATCATCGAGGCCGCCCGGGTGGACGGCGCGAGCAGCTGGCGCGTGGTGTGGCACGTGGTGTTCCCGGCGGCGCGTCCCGCGATGGCCGTGCTGGGGATGCTGATGTTCGTGCAGACCTGGAACGACTTCCTGTGGCCCTTCCTGGTCCTGACCCAGACCGGCAACCCGACCGTGCAGGTCGCCCTCGCGGGCCTGGGCCGCGGCTACACCCCCGACCAGTCCCTGATCATGGCGGGCGCGCTGCTCGGCACGCTGCCGCTGCTGCTGGTCTTCGCGATCTTCGGCAAGCAGATCGTGGGCGGCATCATGCAGGGCGCGGTCAAGGGCTGACGCCCGCGACCTGTCCTTCCCCGCCCGCGACCGTCCTCGCGGCGCCCGCGGCCCGTCCGCGCCGGCGCGGCGGCCCGGCCGCGGCGCACGCCCCGCCTGTTCCGGGGGCCGGGTCACCGTGGTCCCGGCCCCTTGCTCCTCCCTTTCCCCCTGTCCCCTTTCCCCTGTCCACGTCGACCCCTGTCCACCCTCCCCTTTCGAACCGTCGGTCTTTCACGACCATCTATGGGAGCGCTTCCATGCCTGAGTCCGCACAGCCGGTGACCCCGGTGACCTTTCCGCCCGCCTTCCTCTGGGGCGCCGCGACCTCCGCGTACCAGATCGAGGGGGCGGTGCGGGAGGACGGCCGTACGCCCTCGATCTGGGACACCTTCAGCCATACCCCGGGCAAGACCGCCGGAGGTGAGACCGGTGACATCGCTGTCGACCACTACCACCGCTACCGCGACGACGTGGCCCTGATGGCGGACCTGGGCCTCAACGCCTACCGCTTCTCCATCTCCTGGCCGCGGGTGCAGCCCACCGGCCGGGGCCCCGCCGTCCAGGTGGGCCTGGACTTCTACCGCCGTCTGGTGGACGAGCTGCTGGACCGCGGGATCAAGCCGGCGGTCACCCTCTACCACTGGGACCTCCCGCAGGAGTTGGAGGACGCGGGCGGCTGGCCGGAGCGGGAGACCGCGCTGCGCTTCGCGGAGTACGCGCAGATCGTCGGTGAGGCGCTCGGCGACCGGGTGGAGCAGTGGATCACCCTCAACGAGCCGTGGTGCAGCGCCTTCCTGGGCTACGGCTCCGGGGTGCACGCCCCGGGCCGCACCGAGCCCGCGGCCACGCTGCGCGCCGCCCACCATCTGAACCTGGCCCACGGCCTGGGCACGCAGGCATTGCGGTCGGTGATGCCGGCCCGCAACTCGATCGCGGTCAGCCTCAACTCCTCCGTAATCCGCCCGGTTTCGCAGGACCCGGTGGACCTGGCGGCGGCCCGGAAGATCGACGACCTGGCCAACGGGGTCTTCCACGGCCCGATGCTGCACGGGGCGTACCCGGCCACGCTGCTGGAGGCGACCTCCTCCATCACGGACTGGTCCTTCGTCCAGGACGGCGATGTGCGAGCCGCCCACCAGCCGCTGGACGCGCTCGGCCTCAACTACTACACGCCGGCCCTGGTGTCGGCGGCGGACACGGCGCTGGAAGGCCCGCGGGCCGACGGTCACGGGGCGAGCGCCCACTCGCCATGGCCCGGCGCGGACGACGTGGCGTTCCACCAGACGCCGGGCGACCGCACCGAAATGGGCTGGACGATCGACCCGAGCGGCCTGCACGAGCTGATCATGCGCTACTCCCGGGAGGCGCCGGGGCTGGCCCTGTACGTCACCGAGAACGGCGCCGCCTACGACGACAAGGTGGACGCCGACGGCCGCGTGCACGACCCGGAGCGCATCGCGTACCTGCACTCGCACCTGGCGGCCGTGCGCCGGGCCATCACGGACGGCGCGGACGTCCGCGGGTACTACCTGTGGTCCCTGATGGACAACTTCGAGTGGGCCTACGGGTACAGCAAGCGGTTCGGCGCGGTCTACGTCGACTACAGCACCCTCGCCCGGATCCCGAAGTCCAGCGCCCACTGGTACGGCAGGGCCGCCCGCACCGGGGAGCTGCCTGCGCCGGACGCCGCCTGACGGCCCGTCCGGCCCACAGCGCGCCCCGGCCGGCTCGGGGGTGAACCGGCCGGGGCGCTTTCCCGCTCCTCGACGCGGCTGCCCAGGCAGTGGCGGCTCAGGGAAGGGACCGGGTACGGCCGAGGCGTGCGGCCGGTCTGCCCGGCCGGCGGCGGCGCACCGCTCCCCGGTGACCCGAGCGGACCGGGGAGCGGGCGTCGAGCTGGAGCCGGATCCGCACTTCCGTGCCGCCGAGCACGGAGGAGCCGATCCGCACGTCCCCGCCGGTGGACTCCGCGAGCCGGCGCACGATGTCCAGGCCGAGTCCCGTGGAGCCGTCGTTCCCCGAGCCGCGCCCGCGCAGCATCGCCGAGTCCGGGTCGGGTATGCCCGGTCCGGCGTCGGAGACCAGCACGATCACCGCGTCGTCGCCGTTGTGCACGTCGACCGCGAAGGCGGTGCCCTCGGCGGTGTGCCGGAAGACGTTGCCGAGCAGGGCGTCCAGCGCGGCCGCGAGGTCGGCGCGGGCGACGGGTATGCGCACCGGCCGCTCGACCCCGGCCAGCCGCCACGTGCGGCCCTCGTCCTCGGCGAGCGCCGACCAGAACTCCATCCGCTCCCGGACGACTTCGGCCGCGTCGCAGCCGGCGCCCGGACCGGCCGCCGCCGTCTGCGGCTTGGCCTCCCGGGCGGTGCGGATGATCGTGTCGACCTCCCGCTCCAACTGGGCGACCGCCGTCCGGGTCTGCTCGGCGGCGGGCCCGGCTCCGAGCGAGGCCGCGTTCAGCCGCAGCACGGTCAGCGGCGTACGCAGCCGGTGGGACAGGTCGGCCGCCAGTTCGCGTTCGTTCGCGAGCAGTTGGACGACCTGGTCGGCCATGGAGTTGAACGCGACGGCGGCGAGCCGCAGTTCGGTCGGGCCGTCCTCGGGCACCCGGGCGCCCAGCCTGCCCTCGCCCAGTTCGTGCGCGCTCTCGGCCAGCCGCTGCGCGGGCCGCACCATCCGTACGCCGAGCCGGTCGGCGACGGCGACCGAGCCGACGACGAGCGCCGCGCCCACACCGGCGAGCACCGCCCAGGCCGTGCCCACGCCCTTGCCGACCTCGGCCTCGGGGACGTAGACCTCGACGACGGCGATGGCGCCGGAGCTCAGCGCGACCGGCTGGAGCAGCGTGGACCCGCCGGGCACGTCGGCGGTGGAGGCGCGGCCCGTCCGCCGCACGGTCGCGATGTCCTCGCCGGTGGCCCGGGCACGGCCGATCTCGACGGCGGCGGCGCCGTCGACGGCCGGTACGTGCACGGCCATCCGGGCGTCCGAGCCCGCCGAGGCGACGACCCGCTCCAACGGCTCGCGCTCGGTGGTGATGGACAGGGCGGGCGCGACCGCCGCGGCCTGGCGTTCGGCGTTGGAGAAGGCGCGGTCCCGGGCCATCTCCTTGATGACCAGGGCGAGCGGGACCGCGAAGGCGATCACGACCATCGTGGTGACCGCGAGGCAGACCTTGACCAGTGCCCATCTCATCGCGGCGGCTCCGCTCCGGGCGGCTCCAGCTTCACGCCCACGCCCCGCAGGGTGTGCAGATAGCGGGGCCGGGCGGCGGTCTCGCCCAACTTCCTCCTGAGCCAGGACAGATGGACGTCTATCGTCTGGTCGTCGCCGTAGGACTGCCGCCACACCTCGGCGAGCAGTTCCTTGCGCGCCACGACCACGCCCGGCCGTTCGGCGAGGAAGGCGAGCAGGTCGAACTCACGGCGGGTCAGGTCCAGCCGCGTCCCGTCCAACTCGGCCTGGCGGCGCAGCGGGTCGACGGTCAGGCCGCCGACCCGGAGCACGGTGGACGGCGGGGGCCCACCGGTGGCCGAGCGGGCCCGGCGCAGCACGGCGGCCATGCGCGCGGACAGGTGCTCGACGGAGAACGGCTTGGTCAGGTAGTCGTCCGCCCCGGCGTTGAGCAGCCGGACGATCTCCGCCTCGTCGTCCCGGGCGGTGGCGATGATGACGGGCACGTCGGTGATGCCGCGCAGCATCTTCAGCGCCTCCGAGCCGTCCAGATCGGGCAGTCCGAGGTCCAGTACGACCAGGTCGAAGCGGAGGTGGGCGACCTCGCGCAGCGCCTCGAGCGCCGTACCGACGCTGCGCACGGTGTGCGAGGCGTCGGTCAGGTGCCGGATGAGTGCCGAGCGCACGAACGGGTCGTCCTCGACCACGAGAACACTTGCCATGCGCCGCACCGTACGCCATGCGGGCGGGCCCGGCCGGGGCCTGTGGACAACTCCGCCCGCGCTCCGGCCGCCTGTGGACAACCTCACCCCGACCGTGTTCCCGCGACATGATGGAGACGGGTGGGGCAGGATGGCGGCGATGCTCAGAGGACTCGTACACCTGCTGGCGTGGTCGCTCGCCACGGGCGCGGCGGCCACCCTGTCGTGGTGGGGCGTCCACACGGTGATGGCGGGCACCGCCTACGATCCGCCGCGCGCCCTGCCCATCGCCGCGGCCGAGGCGCCCCGTCAGGAGTCGGCACCGGCCGCCTCGCCCACCTCTCGGCCGGCCGTGTCCAAGCCCCCCTCGGCCGGTCCGAGCGCCTCGTCCGGCGGACCGGCGGTGACTCCCGTCCCCTCCCGGCCCGCGCGCCCCGCGAGCGGTCCCGCCCCCTCCCCCACCGCCTCGGGCCGGGTGAGGAGTTACGACACCGAGGGCGGCCGGGTGGTCTTCGACCTCGGCGAGGTCTCGGCGAACCTGGTCTCCGCGACTCCGGGCACGGACTGGTCGATGCAGGTGTGGAAGACGGAGACCTGGATCCGCGTCGAGTTCACCTCCGGCACGGACCGGGTGTCGGTCATCTGCGCCTGGCACGACGGGCCGCCGCATGTGGAGATCGGCAACTACTAAGAGGAACGCCGGGTTGAGCGCGCCCGGTCCTGCCGGACCGGGAAGTCCGGCCGGATCAGCGGAAGGCGGACGGCGGCGGGGCCGGTGAGGCGACCGCCGCGGCGTCGGTGACCGGTGCGGCCCCTCCGGTGAAGTCGGTGAGGGCGCGGCCGTGTTCGACGCGGCCCGGGTGCGGGTCGGTGGCGGCCCGGCGGGTCAGTTCGGCGACCGGCAGCGGGAGGTCGGAGGCCACGAGCACGGCGTTGCCGAAGCGCTTGCCGCGCAGCACGGTCGGGTCGGCGACCAGCGCGAGTTCGGTGAACCGGGCGGCCGCGGTGGCGATCTGGCCGCGCAGATGGGCCAGCGGCGGGCCGTCGGCGAGGTTGGCGGCGTAGACACCGCCCGGCTTGAGGACCCTGCGCACCCCTTCGAGGAACTCCGTCGAGGTGAGGTGGGCGGGTGTACGGGCGCCGCTGAACACGTCCGCGATGACCAGGTCGGCCCAGCCGTCCGGCACTTTGGCGAGCCCCTCGCGGGCGTCCACCGACCGCACCCGGAGGCGGGCTCCGGAATCCAGCGGCAGCTCGCGGCGGACCAGTTGGACGAGGGCCGCGTCCCGCTCGACCACCTGCTGGGTGGAGCGGGGCCGGGTGGCGGCGACGTACCGGGCGAGGGTGAACGCCCCTCCGCCGAGGTGCACGGCGTGGACCGGCCGGCCGAGCGGTGCGGCGAGGTCGATCACGTGCCCGAGCCGGCGCTGGTACTCGAAGGAGAGGTACGCCGGGTCGTCGAGGTCGACGTAGGACTGCGGGGCGCCGTCGATCAGCAGGGTCCAGGCCCGTGCCCGCTCCCGGTCGGGTATGAGCTGTGCGAGCCCGCCGTCGACCTGTTCGGCGACGGCTTCGACGGCTCCTCGCCCGCGGCGGGGGCTCCTGGTCCTTCCCATTGGCCCATTGTCGCAAGCCGTGCGGTGTGCCACCCACAGGTGGCGGGAGCCGTGGGCGGGCGTTCCGGGCGGGTGGGGCGCCCGGGTCAGCGGCAGCTGTCCGCCGCCTCGATCGTCCGGGCCGCCTCCCCCAGCGCCCGCCGCAGCGCCGCGGGGTCGGTCGCGAGGTCGGCCTCGTCGGGCGGGACCAGCCAGTCCGAGCCCTCCACCGGCGGCTCCGGGGCCAGTCGCAGTCCCCGTCCGTCGGTCCTGGTGCAGGTGCTCCCGGGTACGTCCCAGGCCGCCGCCGTGCCCGCCGGCACCACGAAGCCGAGTGTGTCGCCGCCTTCGTCGTGCAGGACGGGCCCCACCGTGTCGCCCGGCCCGCGGCGCAGGATGTCGACCGTCTCGAGCCCCTGCCGGGCCGGCACCGTGACCACGTCGCACGGGGACGGCGTACAGGGATCGGCACTGCGCGGGGTTTCCATCCCGGCCTCCATCACGAAAATCCCTCCTCGTGAACGAGCGGGCTCGGAGCCCGGCGGCTCCCGGCCCATGGGGTTCAACGCGAGAGGGCGTCAACGGCTACGGGCGAAGTCCGTCATGAAGGGTGGCACTTCATGGCAGATCAAGGATGAGATATCCGGTTTGTAGCCAAACGCAGCGTGCATGGGCGGACACAGCAGGTACTTTCTTGCTCGCCGGAAACAGGGCGCCACCCGTACGACCGGGACGACTCGGGCGACGGGTGACGCGGACGACCGGGTGACTCGGGCAACTTCCCCTGGGTCCGGCATGGTTCGACGGTTCGCACGAGAGGGCCCGGCCATGACGTCGTCGACGGTGACCTCGTCCCAGTCCCCCCGTCCACCACGGCCGAATCTCGCCTTCCGGCGGCTGCGCGGACAGCGCTCCCCGGCCGAGTTCGCCGCGGCGGTACGGCGGGCCGCCCACGCGATCGGTGAGCGGGTCAGCTGTGACGCGCGCTACATCGGCCGGGTGGAGGCGGGTGAGATCCGCTGCCCCAACTACGCCTACGAACGTGTGTTCTTGCACATGTTCCCGGGCCGCACGCTGACCGACCTGGGGTTCGCACCCCGGTCGGCCGTTCGGGGACGCGCCTCGCGCGCCGTGCCCGAGGCACGGGAGGGACGTGACCCGTACCACTCCACCGAGTCGCCGGACCCGTGTCACCCGTATCACCCGTACGACCCGCACGATCCGTACCACCCGCACGAAGACCACGAGAACCACGAGGAGAGCGACGTGCTGCGTCGCGCATTCATGACCCGCGGGGGCGCCACCGTGGCCGCCGCCTCGCTGGGCCCCCTGGGACCCGCCTTCGACGCCTCGGCCGCGGACCGCCCCGCGCGCCGCGCCGGCGCGAGCGACGCCGGGGCAGTCGAAGAGGCCGTCCGCAGGATCCGGTTGCTCGACGACCGGCACGGAGCGGACGGGCTCTACCGCCGCGCGGCCGCTCCGCTGCGCGCCGCCTACGCGCTGCTCGACGCCGGTGCGACCCGGCAGACCACCGCCGACCGGCTGCACTCGGGCGCGGGCGAACTGGCCATCTCGGTGGGCTGGCTGGCCCACGACTCCGGGCGTTTCGACGACGCGCGCTCGCACTACGCCGAGGCACTGGCCACCGCGCGCATGACCGGGGATCCGGCCCTGGAGGCCCACGCCTTCTGCAACACCGCGTTCCTCGCGCGGGACGCGGGACGGCCCCGTGAGGCGGTGCGGGCCGCGCAGGCCGCGCAGCGCGTCGGGCGCGGGCTGGGCTCGGCGCGGCTGATGTCGCTGCTCTCGCTGCGCGAGGCGGGCGGCTGGGCCGGACTGGCCGACCGCGCCGGGTGCGAGCGGGCGCTCGCGCGGGCACGGGCCCTGTACGAGCGGGGCGCCTCGGACGCCGACCCCGAGTGGATGAGCTTCTACGGCGAGGCCGAGCTGGCGGGGCTGGAGGCGCAGTGCTGGTCCACGCTGGGCGACTGGCCGCGGGCGGCCCGGCACGCGCGGCGTGCCGCGCAGCTGCAGGATCCCCACTTCACGCGGAACATCGCGCTCTACACGGCCGAACTGGCCGACGACCTCGCGCGCGGGGGCCTGCCGGACGAGGCGGCCGTCGCCGGAATGCGGGTGCTGGACCTGCTGGGCCAGGTCCAGTCGTCCCGCATCCAGACGATGCTGGCGGGAACGGCGCGGGTGCTGCTCCCGCACCGCCGGGCGGCCGGCGTCTCCGTCTTCCTGGAAAGACACGCGAGCGCCCCTCGGGCGGTGTGACGACCCCACAGCACCCGGCCCCACAACACCCGGCGCCGCGGCGGCCGGCTACGAGAGGTGACCCACGTCGTTCCAGTGTTCGAGGGCCGGTTCTCCGTATGCCCAGCCCAGTACCGACAGTGACGTGGGGTTGAGACGGATGTGTGCCGCGAAGTCGAGCGGCAGGCCGAGCCACCGCGCGCCGATCGACCGCAGGATGTGGCCGTGGGCGAAGACCAGGACGTCGCGGTCCTCGGCGCGGGCCCAGGCCACCACCTCGTCGGCGCGGGAGGTCATCTCGGCGAGCGTCTCCCCGCGCGGGACCCCGTCCCGCCAGATCAGCCAGCCGGGCCGCTCGGCCTGGATCTCCCGCGGCGTCAGGCCCTCGTACGCGCCGTAGTCCCACTCCATCAGCGTGTCCCAGCACATCGCGCGGTCGCCGAAGCCGGCGAGCTCGCACGTCTCACGCGCGCGTGCCAGCGGGCTGGTGCGGACCTCGACCCCGGACAGGCCGTCGAACGGCGCCCGCTGGAGCCGTTCCCCGAGCAGCTTGGCGCCGCGCCGGCCCTCCTCCAGGAGGGGGACGTCGGTCCTGCCGGTGTGCCTGCCGGACAGTGACCACTCGGTCTGTCCGTGCCGGGCCAACAGGATGCGCGGTGCCATGGAGAACCTTCCGGAAAAAGGTCAGATCGTCGGACGGAATCCCTCCATCATCGCGCACGCCGCCGGAGGGCAACCCGGGGGACGGTCTGTGCGTCTATCACGGCCGGGGCCACTCGGAGGTGGCCGGGTCGGGCACCGTAAAGTGGCACGACCGTCCGGCACCGCCGGGCAGCGCAGCGACGAAGGGGGAGGGCATCGGATGCCGCAGACCGAGGCACCGGCACGGCGCACCGGGACGGCCCCGCACAACCGGCTGCGCTGGTGGACCGAGCTGCCGCTGATACTGCTGGTGTACGGCTGCTACTCGGCGGGCCGGCTGCTGGCCCGGGGCGACGTCTCCACGGCCGTCGACCACGGCCTGGCCATCCTGCGCGTCGAGAAGCTGCTGGGTCTCAACGCGGAGCACCCCCTCAACCGCCTGTTCACGCGCGAGGCGTGGCTCGGCGTCCCCGCCGACTTCTGGTACGCGTCGCTGCACTACCTGGTGACCCCCGTGATCCTGGTGTGGCTGTTCAGGGCGCGCACCACGCACTACCGGGCGGCCCGCACCTGGCTGATGACGTCCACGTTCATAGGACTGATCGGCTTCACCCTGCTGCCCACCTGCCCGCCCCGTCTGCTCTCCCCGGACCACGGGTTCGTGGACACGATGGCCCAGTACAGCGCGTACGGCTGGTGGGGCGGCGAGGCCAGCGCGCCGCGTGGCCTGGGCGGCATGACCAACCAGTACGCGGCCATGCCGAGCCTGCACGTGGGCTGGGCCCTGTGGTGCGGGGTGATGCTGTGGCGCCACGGCGGCACGCGCACGGCGAGGGCGGCGGGCGTCGCCTACCCGCTGCTCACCGCGCTGGTCGTGATGGGCACCGCCAACCACTACTTCCTGGACGCGGTCGCGGGCGTGGCCGTCATGGGGGCCGGAATGCTGCTCGCGCCGTTCGTGATGCGGGGCGCGGACCGCGCCAAGGCACTGCTGACACCCGGCGCCACGGCCGTCACGGGGGACTCCGGTGCCGCGGGTTCCCCGATTGTCAGTGGCGGATGCCAGACTTCGGCGGGTGAGCGAATTCCACGGCAGCGCGAAGCACGGTTCGGTCCCGGAGCCGAACCGGATGCCGTCCCCGAGGACGCGGGAGACGGCGCTCCGGCCTGGGGCCTCCCCCGCCCGAGCGAAGTCGAGAGCTTGGGGAAGGCTCGCTGAGCTGCGCGGTCCCGGCGTACCGCCCCGGGCGCTCGACGCCCGTGCCCTGGCCGCGCTGGCCGCGAACCCCGGCTGCGGACGGCGCGCGGTCCTGGACGGCGCGGGCGTGGACAAGGCGGCGCTCGCCGAAGCGCTGGGCGCGCCCGCCGTCTTCGGGCAGTCGCAGTTCGCCTTCATGCGGGGCAACGCGTTCGAGGCGCGGGTCAAGGCGGACGGCGGCGCCGAGCTGCTGACACTGGCGCACACCAGGCTGGACCCGGGCGCCGAACCGCCGCACGAGGGCCGGATGCCCGACCTGAGCGCCGTCGGCCCGGAGGGGCGTACGGCGCGTACGGCGCTGGCGCTGCGCGAGGCCACGCGCGCGGGTGCCTGGACGCTCCTCGACCATCCGATGCTCGCCCTGGAGGTGGCGGGCTCGCCCGTTCACCTGGAGCCGGACGCGGTGGTGGTGCACCCCGACGGGAGCTGGACGGTGGTGGAGATCAAGTCCTTCCCGATGCTGGACGGCTCCGCCGACCCGGCCAAGGTGGGCGCGGCCGCCCGCCAGTCGGCGGTGTACGTGCTGGCGCTGGAGGACGTCGCCGCGCGCCTCGACCCCGCCCCGCGCGTGCGGCATCGTGTGCTCCTGGTGTGCCCCAAGGACTTCTCCAACCTGCCCACCGCGTCGGCCGTCGACGTCCGCAAGCAGCGCGCTGTGACCGCCCGCCAGCTGACCCGGCTGACCCGCGTCGAGGACATCGCAGACGCCCTGCCCGAGGGCGTGTGCTTCTCCCCCGAGCTGTCCCCGGAGGAGCTGACGGCCGCGGTGGAGGCGGTCCCGGCGACGTACGCGCCCGAGTGCCTGGCCGCGTGCGAGCTGGCCTTCCACTGCCGTGCCCGGTCCCGCGAGCGGGGCGCGGTGACGGCGCTCGGCCGCTCGGTCCGCGCCGACCTGGGCGGCCTGTCGACGGTCGAGGACGTGCTCGCGGCCGCCCACGGCGAGGCGGGCGACCCGGACGACCCGGCGGTGGCCGCCCTGCGCCGGGCCGCCGCGCTGCGGGCCGAGGCCCTGGAGCCGGCCGGGCGGGAGGCGGCGTGTCGCTGATCGCCACCCTGGGCCGTCTGGAGGCCGTGCGGTCCGGGCGGGCCCAGCCCGCCGCGACCGTCCGGCACCGGCATCTGTCGGAGCAGCCGCTGGTGTTCGTGCCGCTGACCACCGCGGGTGAGGCGGGCGCCCCGCTCGGCGCGCTGGTCGGCACGGACCGTGACGCGCCGCGGCTGCTGGCCGTGCCGCAGCCGCGCGACCGCGACCTGCGGTTCGCGTTCCTCGCCGAACTGGCCGACGTCGTCCTGCCGTACATCGACTCCTACGCCGACACGGTCGAGGCCGCCGAGCGGAGCGAGACCGACCCGGAGAGCGGCAAGCGGGTCAAGGTCGAGGTGGAGCTGTGCGCGGACGCGCCCCAGCTGATCGTGCCGAGCCGCGCGGGCGTCGATTTCGTACGGCTGCTCGGACGTTCGATGCGCTTTCGCCGCACCGCCGAGCAGGACCCGGAGACCCCGCATCCGGCGCCGCCGCGCGTGCCGCTGCTCGGGCGGTGGCTGACCCACTTCGGGGAGCGGGCCCGGGTGCCCGGCTCCTCGCTGCTGCCGGCGATGACCGATCTGCTGGCCCAGCACTGGACGACCGGCCAGTCCAGCCTGGAGGACCAGCACCTGGGGGCGCTGCTGGCGTGGATCGCCCCGCCGGACGGCGCGTCGGGTGCCGAGGCCGCGCTGCGTGCCGAGCTCGCGCGCACCGCCGACGGCCAGTTGGAGTGCCCGCCTGCGGGCCCCGCCACCGACCCGGCCTTCGACAACAGACTGCTGGCACCGGCGATCGAGCGCTACGACCGCGCCCGGACCGCGCTCGCCGCCGCCGAGGACGGCATGGAGGCCGACGCGCGGCTCGGCGCCCTCACCGCGGCCGAGCGGCACATCCGCGACCTGATCGAGCAGTGCGCCCGACCCACCTGGGACACCGTCTGGCGCGGCCTGGACCTGCTGCGGACACTGCCCGAGGGCGGGCACGCCGAGGAGCGCTGGACGCGCGACCGCTGGTCGTTCACCGGCCACCGCGACCGGGTGCGGGCCGGGGAACCGCCGCAGCCGCGCCGCGACGACGCGGTGACCGCGGCGAACAAGCTGGCCACGCGCGAGCGTGAGCAGGCCCGTCTGGAGGCCCAGGAGGCTCTGGACGACCCGCTCGTCATGGCGGGGCGGCGGCTGGCCGGGGAGGCGTTCGCGGGCGAGGTCACGGACGTCGTCATGGCCTACAGCGAGGGCAGGCGGCCCAGTCCGCGCCCGCTGGTCACCGTGCGCACCGACGACCGGCCGCACCTGGGCGAGCGGGCCAGGGTGTACCGGTCGCTGGACGGCAAGCCGCAGTCGGCGGAGTTCGTCGCCTGCGAGGAGGACACCGCCGAGGGGACGCTCGTCGTCCTGCGGATCCTGGACAGGATGGGCCGCGGCAAGGAGCCCGCGGCCGGTTCCGTGCCGGACAAGGGCGACCGCCTGTGCTTCACGCTCTTCGAGCACGAGCAGCGCGGCGGCGCGAAGCTGCCCGACCCGGAGCAGACCCCATGGACCCACGGCGGCCCGCCGGGCGAGGAGAGCACGCCGGAGGCCCCGGACCCGGTGACCGAGGAGGATCTTCTGTGACCGCCACCGCCCAGGACCCCGTGGCCGGCCCCGCCGGCCTCCGGACGCCCTTCGATCCCGGGGCGGCGGCCGCCCGCGCGACCGACGCGATCCTCCGCGACACCCTGCACGGTGCGCACCGCGGTGTCGTCGTCGACTCCCCGCCCGGCGCCGGGAAGTCGACGCTGGTGGTGCGCGCGGCGCTGGAGCTGGCCGCCGCGGGACGGCCGCTGATGGTGGTCGCGCAGACCAACGCCCAGGTCGACGACCTGGTGCTGCGGCTGGCGGAGAAGAACCCCGAAGTGCCCGTGGGCCGGCTGCACAGCAGCGACACCGACCCGTACGACAAGGCGCTCGACGACCTGCCGAACGTGCGGAAGTCGGCGAAGGCCGCCGACCTCGCCGGACTCGACGTGGTCCTGTCGACCGCCGCGAAGTGGGCGCATGTGAAGGTCGACGAGCCGTGGCGGCACGCGATCGTCGACGAGGCGTACCAGATGCGCTCGGACGCCCTGCTCGCGGTGGCCGGGCTGTTCGAGCGGGCGTTGTTCGTGGGCGATCCGGGTCAGCTCGACCCGTTCGCGATCGTCGGCAGCGAGCAGTGGGCGGGGCTGTCCTACGACCCGTCGGCGTCCGCGGTGACGACGCTGCTGGCCCACAATCCGCGGCTGCCCCAGCACCGGCTGCCGGTGTCCTGGCGGCTGCCGGCGTCGGCGGCGCCGCTGGTCTCCGACGCGTTCTACCCGTACACGCCGTTCCGCAGCGGCACGTCGGCCGGGGACCGGCGGCTGACGTTCGCGGTCCCCTCGGACGGCTCCGGTCCCGACCGGGTGCTCGACGAGGCCGCCGAGTCCGGCTGGGGCCTGCTGGAGCTGCCCGCGCGGCACACTCCGCGCACCGATCCGGAGGCGGTGCGGGCGGTGGCGGCGGTCGTACGGCGGCTGCTGGAGCGGGGCGGTGCGGCCGTCTCGGAGCGGTCGCCGGATCCGGCGCCGCTGACCGCCGACCGGATCGCCGTCGGTACGGCGCACCGCGACCAGGCGGCCGCCGTGCGGGCGGCGCTGGCGGAACTGGGCGTGACGGATGTCACCGTGGACACGGCGAACCGGCTCCAGGGACGTGAGTTCGACGTCACGGTCGTCCTGCACCCGCTGTCCGGACGCCCCGACGCCACCGCCTTCCACCTGGAGACCGGCCGCCTGTGCGTCCTCGCCTCCCGCCACCGGCACGCCTGCGTCGTGGTCTGCCGCGCCGGCGTGACCGACCTCCTGGACGACCACCCGTCCACGGAACCGGTCCAACTGGGAGTGACGGTGAAGTTCCCGGACGGTTGGGAGGCGAACCACGCGGTACTGGCCCACCTGCGAGAACACCGCGTCCCCTGGCGACCCTGACCGGCCCCCCGGGCGCGGCGACCGAAGCGGCACGACAACCACGACCGCCACCCCGCCCTACACCGGACGGAGTCCGGCACGCCGCCGCAGGCGGCCCACGAACACAGCCCGGACGGTTGGGAGGCGAACCACGCGGTACTGGCCCACCTGCGAGAACACCGCGTCCCCTGACGCACGCTGCGGGCGCGGCAGCCCGGCGGCCCCGAGAAGTTGCGGGTGGGGCGGGGTCGGGGCCTTGCGTTCGCGGGACACAATGGAGGGTGGCCCTTTCGCAGGGCGGTGTCATCCGAACCGTACGAGGAGGTCGAGACATGGCGGAGCCAACGCCGCGTCGTGACGAACCGCGGCTGCGCCCCGCGCCCCTGCTCTTCGAGCCCGCCGAGGCGGCCGCCGACCCCGAGCACTTCTTCGACCTGGAGTCGATCGACGATCCGCGGGCGCTGCTCGCGCGGGCGACGGAGCTGACGGTCGCGTTCCGCGCGGCGGCCGACCGGGCGGTGGAGTTCCAGGCCATCGCGGCGGCGCAGCTCGCCGACCCGCGGCGGTTCGACCGGCTGACCCCGGCGGCCATCGCCGAGCGGGCGGACTGGACCGAGGACTACGCCAAGAAGATGGTGGAGTTCGGTCGGGACCTGCTGAGCGGAGCCGAGGGCGGCGTGCACGCCAACCCGGCCGACCCGGTCTGACCCCACGCGCCTCGCGTCCACGCTGCCCGGCTCTGGCATATGCCGGGCAGGCAAGATACCCCCACCCCCCGTCGCGTGTCCCGATTTCCCGCAACTCTGGGGAATCGCCCCCTCACAGCGGGTAGATGTATCCGCCATGAGCCGCACAGGGAACGAACCCTTCGTCGACCACCTCGACCAGTGGGCCGGCCACCGCTCCGACGCCTCGGGCGTCACCGCGGAGGGCGCCGCCTGGCTGGCCTCGGCGGGCGCGTATCCCCGCAGCACGCTCGCCCTCTGGCGGGAGCGGCCGGACGCGCCGCTCGTACTGCCCTGCGGCACCGTCTTCGACGTGGTGAACGTGCCCGCGATCTTCGGCCGCCGGATGCTGGACCGGCTGTGGGACGACGGCCCCGGGTCGGGGCCGGTGGCCGTTCACCGGGGGCGGATGCTGCTCTTCGCCGCATCCGGCACCGCGCACCGGCTGCCGTCGCTGCTGGAGTGGGAGGAGTGGGGCTCACGCGGCCGGGAGGACGGCCGCAAGGAGGGCATCCCGCCCCTGCTGTGCCACGGCAACGGCGACGCGGTGACCCTCCCGGCCCTGTCCGGCGACACCCCGCCCGTACGTCCGGCCTCCCGCTGGCTCGTCGCCCCGGACACCCGCCACCCCTGGCTGCCGGGCCCGGAGATCATGCTCTGGGCGGCCGTACGGGCCGCCCGCGCGGCGGTGCGGATATCGATTTTTCCTCCCAGCGACCAGGATGCTAAGGTCTACGACGTCAGCAGGCGCCGCTAGCTCAGTTGGTTAGAGCAGCTGACTCTTAATCAGCGGGTCCGGGGTTCGAGTCCCTGGCGGCGCACGATGACGATGGCGAGGCAGGTTCGCGGAAAGCGCGAACGGCCTCGCCATCGCTGTTCTCGCGCGGCTTCGCAGCGCGTTGCGGGGGCTCTGCCACCCACACCCCCTGGCTTCCGTGGCCGGGGATGTCAGCCAGACGTGATCTTGACGGTGTACGCGCCGGACGGCGTACGGTTCTCCACCTCCACCCGGACCCCGTCGCCCGGCACGGTGAAGCTCTCCCCCACGTCGATCGGGGCGTCGGCGAGCGCCGGCTGGACCGAGGACTCCTCGCAGGCCTCGGTGTGCGGATGGGCGTCGATCACCTCGATCGGTCCGCCCCCCGACGCCGCCCCGCTGCGCACCCGGTACACCAGCACCCCCTGCCGGCACCCGGTCACGTCGTTGCCGATCGAGGCCCGCGCCTCGATGGCCAGCACGCTGTCGCTCCCGGTCCGCACCACCACCAGCTTCGTTCCGCCGCCGAGCCCGAACAGCGGCGACCCGGCGGCGGCCGTCACCGACGAACCCGCATCCGACGGGCTCGCTCCCGCCGGGCCCACCTCCACCGGTTCCAGGGTCAGCCGGGTCGGCCCGCCTCCCCGCACACAGGTCACCTGGCGGGGGTCCAGCCACCCGAGCTTCCACTTGTGCCAGGCGAAGAGGTCGGGCGACAGACCGAACTGGCTGCCCATCAGGTCCCAGTCCCCGACGTAGGTGTCCCAGTCGCCCTTGCCGTCCGCGGGCCGGTGGTACAGGTCGGGCAGGTCGAAGACGTGCCCGGACTCGTGGGCGAGCACCAGCCGGTCCGGCGGGTGCCGTTCGAAGACGGTCACCACCCGCCGGATCTCCTTGCCGTCGGCCACCAGCGGGGTGTCCAGATTGACGACCTTCGTCGCGTCCGAGTCGACGCCGGGCGCGTCCGGGTCGGCGACGAGGTAGACGACGTCGTAGCGCGAGAAGTCGACCTCGGGGTCGGACACGGCGAGCGCGTCCCGCAGATACGCGGTGCGGTCCCGGGCGTTCCAGTCCCGGTGCATGGCGTACGCGGTGGACGGGCGCGGCATCCGGATCCAGCGCCGCAGCGGGTGGGGGCGCAGGGTGAACCTGCCGTACGACGCCTGCTCGTAGTACCGGCTGGTGGCCGGGAAGTGGTCGGCGGCGAGTTCGGCCGGGGTGGTCCGCGGGGTGGAGTCCGGGAAGGACAGGAACACCAGGACGGCGTTCAGCGTCCGGGTCGGCCGTACGTAGGCGGGGTTCCAGGTGTCCAGCCCCTCCGAGTGGTGGGCGTCCGTGCGTTGCAGGGCGCAGGCCGCGGGGGAGAACGGCTCGGCGACCGAGGGACCGCCCAGGATCGAGGTGGCGGCGACCGCCGACATGGTGGTGAGCACGGCCGCGGTGCTGCGCAGCCTGGGGCGTGCCCCGGCCCGGTTCGGCGCCCTGCGGGCGTCATGGCCCAGCGCCTTCGGGGGCAGCTGACGCGGCACGGGGGACCTCCGGAGGCGGTTCGCGGGACACCGAACCCAGCCTGTGGGAGTTTGTAGAGGTATGCCTTGTTTGTCTGCACCGGAAGGGTGAGAGAGGCGAGTTCACGGCAGGACGGTCCGAAAGGGGCCTGGGGAAAGAGCACCTCGGGACCGCTCACGGAACGTCACAGGTGGTCAGCCGTAGAAAGACCTCGTCCATGTGTGGTCGAAAACGATCTCGGTGAGTGGCCGGTCGCCGCGCGGGACAGGCGAGTGGCTGGAAGGGGTTCGCCGACGGCATCTATGATCGACACACTTTCCCTGCACTTTCCTGCGCGGACACGGGCCGGTACGCCGTCCACCACTCGGCGGACCACCCGACGAGACCGAAAAGAAGACCGAGTGCACTGCGGGAGCGAGCGGTGAGCGGAACGTCCGAAGGGCCGACGCCCGCGGCAGACCTCATCCGACCTACTGTCACGGAGAGTGATGCCGCGAGGCCTCCGGGTACGGACCCGGTCGCGGCCGCCGCCGTCGAGCGGGCCGTCGCCCCCACCGCGCCCGCGCCCTGCGGCACCGGTCCCGCCGAGCTCCTGCCCGCCCTCGGCCTCACCCCGATGGCGGAACCGGCCCCCGCCGCCCCCCGATTCACCGTCCTGGCCGAATCCGCGCCCACCGCCGTCATGGACCTGCTCGGGCCGGCACCGGCCGGCACCGCCCCTGACCCCATTCCTGGTTCCACCCAGGACACCGGAGCCGAGCGTCCCTTCCGGTCCGCCTTCTCCGCGGCGCCGTTGGCGATGGCCGTCGTCGACGAGGAAGGCCTGGTCGTCAGCGCCAACGAGACCTTCGGCGCGCTCCTCGGCACCGCCCCCGACGAACTGACCGGCCGGCCCGCCGCCGATCTGGTGGACCTGGCCTCCGACGCCCGCACCCGGCACGCCTACGACGAGGTACTGCGCGGCCGGCAGGCCCGGATGCGCTGCGCCCGCCGGCTCAAGCACCCCCACGGCCACCGGCTGTGGGTCCAGGTGACGGTCGCACCGCTGACCCCCGGCTCCCCGGGTGTGCTGCTGTCCGTGACCGACATCAGCGCCCGGCGTGAACTCCAGGCCCGGCTGCGGCACTTGAAGAACCACGACCCGGTGACCCGCCTGCCCAACCGCACCCTGTTCTTCGAGCGCCTGTCGGCCGCGCTGGAGACGGAGCCGTACGAGGGCGGCGGGAGCGGCCGGGTCGGCCTGTGCTACCTGGACCTGGACGGCTTCAAGGCGGTCAACGACACCCTTGGCCACCGCATCGGCGACCGGCTGCTCGCCGCGGTGGCCGAACGGCTGACCCGGTGCGCGGACGCGGCCGGGCACGGCCGGACGAGCACGCCGCTGGTGGCCAGGCTCGGCGGCGACGAGTTCGCGCTGCTCGTCGAGGACTCGACCGGCACCGAGCAGCTCGCGGAACTGGCCGAGTCGGTGCTCTCGGCACTCCAGGAACCGTTCGAGGTCGCCGGCCGGCGCCTGTCGGTGTCGGCGTCCATCGGCGTGGTCGAGCGGCACGCGGCCGGTTCGTCGGCCACCGCGCTGATGCAGGCCGCCGACACGACGCTGTACTGGGCGAAGGCGGACGGCAAGGCCCGCTGGACCCTGTTCGACCCCGAGCGCAACGCGCACCGCATGACCCGTCAGGCCCTGGTCTCCACCCTGCGCGCGGCCGTCGAACGCGGCGAGTTCGCCCTGGAGTACCAGCCGCTGGTCGGCATGGAGGACGGGCGGCTGCGCGGGGTCGAGGCACTCGTCCGCTGGCGGCACCCGGAGTTCGGCACGCTGACGCCGAATCGGTTCATCGCGCTGGCGGAGGAGGACGGCTCGATCGTGCCGCTGGGCCGCTGGATCCTGGGCACCGCCTGCCACCAGGCCCGCCGCTGGCAGCTCGACCACCCGGACGAGCCGCCGATCTTCGTCAGCGTCAACGTGGCCGTGCGCCAGGTGTGGGACTCCGACCTGGTCTCGGACGTGGCCGAGGTGCTCGCCGAGACCGGTCTCGCGCCGCACCTGCTCCAGCTCGAACTGACCGAGTCGGCCGTGATGGGCTCGGCCGGCCGGCCGCTCGAGGCGCTGCGGTCCCTCAACGACATGGGCGTGCACATCGCCATCGACGACTTCGGCACCGGGTACTCCAACCTCGCCTACCTCAGCCGTCTGCCGGTGTCGGCGCTGAAGCTGGACGGCTCCTTCGTACGGGGGTTCCAGCACGAGGAGCCGGAGGGCGCGGCGAGCCGGCCGAGTCCCGCGGACGAGGTCATCGTGGAGGCGATGATCCAGCTCGCGCACCGGCTGGGGCTGACCGTCACCGCCGAGTGCGTGGAGACGTCCGACCAGGCGAGCAGGCTGCGCCGGATCGGCTGCGACACCGGGCAGGGGTGGCTGTACTCCCGGCCGGTGTCGCCCGACCGCATCTCCGAGCTGCTGGGCGGCCGCGTCTGAGCCCGCTCAGGCGGCCGGCAGTCCGTAGGCGTCCGCGATGAGTTCGTAGCTGCGCAGGCGTACGGCGCCGCTGTGCGCGTTGCTCGTGATCATCAACTCGTCGGCGCCGGTGCGCTTTTGCAGGTCGTCGAGGCCGGAGCGGACCTCGTCGGGGGTGCCGTGGACGACGTTGGCGTTCCAGGAGTCGACGAACTCCCGCTCCATCGGGCTGAATTCGTAGGCCTCCGCCTCCTCCGGGGTGGGCACGAGGCCGGGGCGGCCGGTGCGCAGCCGGACCATGTTCAGGGCGGCGGCGAGCACCTGGCGGCGCGCCTCGCGCTCGTCCTCGGTGGCGAGGGCCGCGACGCCGATGAGGGCGTACGGGGCGTCGAGCACTGCGCTCGGGCGGAACGAGTCGCGGTAGAGGTCGAGGGCCGGGACGGTGTTCTGCGCGGAGAAGTGGTGGGCGAAGGCGAACGGCAGGCCGAGCGTGCCGGCCAGGCGGGCGCTGAAGCCGGAGGAACCGAGCAGCCAGACCGGCGGGCGGTGCGGGGACTGCACACCACCCGGCGAGGTCGCCTGGACCGGGCCGGGCACGGCGTGGATACGGCGGTAGGGGTGGCCGTCGGGGAAGTCGTCGTCGAGGAACCGGATCAGCTCGGCGAGCTGCTGGGGGAAGTCGTCGACGCCCCGGTCGCTGGGGAGGTCGGTGCGGCGCAGGGCGGCGGCGGTGGCGCCGTCCGTGCCGGGGGCGCGGCCGAGGCCCAGGTCGACCCGGCCGGGCGCCATGGCCTCCAGGGTGCCGAACTGCTCCGCGATGACCAGCGGGGCGTGGTTGGGCAGCATGACGCCGCCCGAGCCGAGGCGGATGCGGTCGGTGTGGGCGGCGAGGTGGGCGAGGATCACGGCCGGGGAGGAGGAGGCCACGCCCGGCATCGAGTGGTGCTCGGCGACCCAGTAGCGGTGGTAGCCGCGGGCCTCCGCGGTCTTCGACAGGGCGACGCTGGTGCGCAGTGCGTCGGTGGCCGTGTGGCCCGCGCCCACGGTCACCAGGTCCAGTACGGACAGGGGGACCGGGGCGGTCCCCTGTGTGGTGCCCCTGATCTCGTCGCCCGCCACGAGTGCCTCCAGCTGGTTGACCGTTCACTTTCCTGATCGGGGTCAACCGGGTGCCGCTGCCGTTTGTTCCTTTCCCGCCCACCCACCCGTCTCGGTCGCATTCCGAGGAACCGCCACGGGGCTCCGCCCCGGACCCCGCCACCCGACTCGGTCGAATTCCCGGGAACCGCCACGGGGCTCCGCCCCGGACCCCCCGGGGGCGCGAGGCTCCGTCCCCGGACGCCGGACCCCGTGCCTCCGCCCCGGGCCCGTCGGGCCCGGGGCGGAGGATCCCGTCCGGTTTTCTCAGCCCGCGATCATGCCGCGAGCGCGTGGCCCGGGTGCAGGACCACCTTGGTGTAGCCCTCGATCCGCTTGTCGAACTTCTGGTACGCCTGGGGCGCGTCGGTCAGCGGCAGCTCGTGGGAGACCACGAAACTGGGCTTGGCGCGCCCGGCGATGATCAGATCGCGGAGCTGCCGGTTGTACTGCTTGACGTTGCACTGGCCGGTGCCCATCTGCTGGCCCTTCTCGAACATCTTGCCGATGGAGACCAGCAGCTGGCCGTGCTTGGCGTGCTCGTCGGGTCCGCCCGGGTCGGAGGGCACGTACAGACCCGGTACACCGAGCATGCCGGTGGGCCGTACCGTCATGACGAGCGTGTTCAGGACGACGGCCGGCTCCTCGTGGCTGACGTCCTTGTGCGACTGGGCCTGGTAGCCGACGGCGTCCACACCCTTGTCGGTGCCCTCGCCGTTGGTCATCTCCTTGATCTGCTCGGCCGGGTCGCCCTTGGTGAAGTCGATGGGGATGGCCCCGATCTCCTCCGCCTTGGCGAGCCGCTCGGGCACCCGGTCGACCGAGAACACCTTCGACGCGCCGCGCAGCAGCGCCGAGTAGGCGGCCATCAGGCCCACCGGTCCGGCGCCGAAGACGGCGACGGACTCGCCGGGCTTCACCTGGGCGAGCTCGCAGCCGTGGTAGCCGGTCGGGAAGATGTCGGCGAGCAGGACGAAGTCGGTCTCGAACTCGTCGCCCGGCGGCAGCTTCAGGCAGTTGAAGTCGGCGAACGGCACCCTCAGCCGCTCGGCCTGGCCGCCGGTGTAGGGGCCCATCGCCACGTATCCGTAGGCGCCTCCGGCGAAGCCGGGGTTCACCGTGAGGCAGAACCCGGTCTTCCCGGCGAGGCAGTTCTTGCAGAACCCGCAGGCGACGTTGAACGGCATCACGACCCGGTCGCCCCGGGACAGCGACGTCACGCCGTCCCCGACCTCCTCGACGATGCCGAGGTTCTCGTGGCCGAAGACGATGCCGGACTGGGCGGCCGTGCGGCCCTCGTACATGTGCAGGTCGGACCCGCAGATCGCGGTGGACGTGACGCGTACGATCACATCGTTCGGGTGCTGGATCTGAGGATCGTCGACGTCCCTCACCGTGACGTTGAAGGGCTTTTCGTAGACGACGGCTTTCACCTGGGTCACCTCCGCGTCGAACGCTGGACGACGGCGGCGACCACGGGCGTTGCCGGGGGACACCAACCAGGGGGATGACACAGGAAGGCGGGGGCGTCGGTCGTCCCGGACCCCGGGCGTTCTCGCTGCACCGCCGGACACTTCCAGGGTCCGCCCGCGCGACCGCGACCGCAACCGCTCCCGGGTCACACCTGGACGATCGGCTCCCGCGTGAACAGCGCGCCCAGAGCGGGCGCGTTGACCCGGCGGTCGGTGAGCCGCAGCGCCTCCCAGACGGTCACCTGGTTCGCCGTGAGGACGGGCTTGCCGAGGTGCTTCTCCAGGGCGGGCAGGTGGGACGCGGTGTGCAGGGCCGTGTCGGGCAGCAGGACCGCGTCCGCCTCGGGGACGTCCGCCTCCCGCGCCAGGGCCAGGATCTCCGCCTCGCCCCAGGTGGCCACCTCGGCCGCGGTGACGATCCCGGCGCTGCGGGCGGCGGCCACCTCCACCTTCCCGGCGTGCAGGAAGTCCGTGAACAGACCGGTGACGTCCTCCGGGTAGGTCGCCGCGACCGCGACCCGGTGGGCGCCGAGCTCGGCCGCCGCGTGCACGAAGGCGAACGAGGTGGAGGAGGCCGGTGTCCCCGCCGCCCGGGCCAGCGCGCGGACCTGCTCGTGCGCGCCCTGCCAGCCGCGTACGAAGCTGCCGCTGGTGCACGCCCACACCACCGCCTCCGCGCCGGACAGCCGCAGCTCCGCCACACCCCGGGCGAGACGCTCGGGAGCGCCCATCTCGTGGAGGGCGTCCGCCCGGTGCGCGTCCTCGCCGATCTCGGTGTGGACCACGTCCACCCGGATGTTGCTGCCCAGGAGCTGCTCGATGCGCGGATAGTCGTCCTCTGCGGAGTGGCCCGGGTAGAGGAATCCGAGTGCGGTCATGGCCTGCCTTCCTGCGGTTCGTCGGACAGTACGGGCCAGGCGCCGCCGTCCTCGTGCCGCGGCCTGGGCGGCGCGGGAGGCACACCGGAGGGCAGCGCCTGGTACGGCCCCACGGCTCGGGTACCCAGCCGGCGCAGCGCAGCCCACATCGTGACCTGGTTGGCCGAGATCACCGGTATGCGCAGTTCGGCCTCGAGCTGTGGGATCACGTCGTAGGTCGGCAGGTTCGTGCAGGACAGGAACAGCGCCTGCGGGTGGTTGCGGCGGGCGGCGCGGCGGGCCATGTCGGCCACGCCGCGGTACGGCACCTTCCAGATCTGCCGGGTCAGGCCCATGTACGCGCATCCGGTGACGGTGACGCCGGCCTCGGCCAGGTAGTCCTGAAGGGAGCGCGTCAAGGACACGGTGTAGGGGGTCACCAGCGCCACCCGCCGGGTGCCGAGTTCCGTGAGCGCCTCGAGCAGGGCTCCGGAGGTGGTGACCGCGGCCACCGCGCCCGCCCGTGTCATGGCCGCGCACAGGGCGCGCTCACCGGCGATCCCGCCGACGAAGCTGCCCGAGGCGCAGGCGTAGGCGACGACCTCGGGCGTGACGGCGGTCAGGGCGCGCACCGCGGCGTCGAGCGTCCGGTGCTCGCTGACCAGCCGGGCCAGGTCCAGGCTCACCTCCACCGGCACGAACGGCGTCCGGGTCAGATGCAGCGAGAACTCGTCCGGCACCCACCGCCACAGCTCGCGGTCCAGCGCGAAGTCGAAGGGTGCGACAACCCCGACCCCGCGCTGCGGACAGGGTCCGCCGAGGAAGGCGATCCCCGTGCCGTTCATGTCGTTCGTGGCGTCCATGGCAGACACCTGCCTCACGTGCGGGAGACGGGTGGGCGCCACTGACGGCAGGTGAACGACACGGTGGGACAGCAGAGAGCAACCGTCCGTACGGGCGCCCGTGTTGACGAAGGTAGATTCGGGTGCGAGCGTGGTCAATCCGTGCACGTCGGACGGCCGTCCCTTTCGAGAAACGAACCGCCATGAGTGTCCCCGTCCTGCTTGTCCTGGACGACGATCCGCCGCCGCGTCTGGGCCGGCTCACCGGCCGCGCCCGGATCGTGCGCACGGACGCGGCCGGGCTGGCCGCGCGGCTGCCCGGGGCGGACGTGCTGCTCGTGTGGGACTTCGCCTCCACCGCGGTCCGGGAGGCCTGGCCGGGCGAGGGGCCGCGGCCGCGCTGGGTGCACACGGCGAGCGCGGGCGTGGACCATCTGATGTGTCCGGAACTCGCGGCGTCCGACACGGTGGTGACCAACGCGCGGGGCGTGTTCGACGAGCCGATCGCGGAGTACGTCGCCGCGCTCGTCCTCGCCCTGGCCAAGGACCTGCCGCGGACCCTGGACCTCCAGCGCGAGGGGCGGTGGCGGCACCGCGAGTCGCAGCGGGTGGCCGGTACGCGCGCGTGTGTCGTGGGCTCCGGCCCGATCGGCCGGGCGATCACCCGCACGCTGGGTGCGCTGGGGGTGCGGGCGGCGGTCGTCGGCCGTACCGCGCGCGCCGGTGTGCACGGCCCGGAGGACCTGGACCGGCTCGTCGCGCGCGCCGACTGGGTGATCGCCGCGGCCCCGCTGACCGAGGAGACCCGCGGCATGTTCGACGCCCGCCGGTTCGGGCTCATGCAGCCCTCGGCGCGCTTCGTCAACGTCGGCCGGGGGCAGCTCGTCGACGAGGACGCGCTCGTCCGGGCGCTCACGGACCGCTGGATCGCGGGTGCCGCCCTGGACGTCTTCCAGCACGAACCCCTCACGCCCGACAGCCCGTTGTGGCGGGTGCCGGGCCTGGTCGTGTCCCCGCACATGAGCGGTGACACGGTCGACTGGCGGGACGAGCTGTCGGCCCAGTTCGTCGAGTTGTACGGCCGCTGGGAGGCGGGCGAGCCGCTGCCGAACGTCGTCGACAAGCGACGTGGGTACGTACCGGGACACTGACCCCTGCCTGGAGGCGCGATGACCGAGCTCACCGAGCTGACCGCGGGAGAACTGCTCGACGGCTACCGCAAGGGCGAGTTCAGCCCGGTGGAGGCCACCAGGGCGGCCCTGGAGCGGGCCGAGCGGATCCAGCCGGGGGTGAACGCGTTCGTCCGGATCACCGCCGAGGACGCCCTCCGTAGAGCCCGGGAGTCGGAGGACCGGTGGCGGCGCGGGCGGCCGTCGGGGCGACTGGACGGGGTGCCGGTGACCGTCAAGGACATCCTGCTGCTGCGCGGCCACCCGACCCTGCGCGGTTCCAGGACCGTGCCGGAGGAGGGCCCTTGGGACGAGGACGCCCCGTCGGTGGCCCGGCTGCGCGAGCACGGCGCGGTCTTCCTCGGCAAGACCACGACCCCCGAGTTCGGCTGGAAGGGCGTCACCGACTCACCGCTGACCGGCATCACCCGAAACCCGCACGACCCGTCCCGCACCGCCGGCGGCTCCAGCGGCGGCAGCGCGGCGGCCGTGGCGCTCGGCGCGGGCCCGCTGTCGCTGGGCACGGACGGCGGCGGCAGCGTGCGCATCCCGGCGGCGCTGTGCGGGATCTTCGGGATGAAGCCGACGTACGGCAGGGTCCCGCTGTATCCGCCCAGCGCCTTCGGCACGCTGTCGCACGTGGGTCCGATGACCCGGGACGCGGCGGACGCGGCGCTGCTGCTCGATGTGATCGGGGTGCCCGACGCGCGGGACTGGTCGGCGCTCGGACCGGCCGCCGGCTCGTTCACGGAGGCGCTGGCCGGCGGGGTGCGGGGGCTGCGGGTCGCCTACTCGCCGTCCCTGGGCGGCCAGGTGCCGGTGCGTCCGGCGGTCGCCACGGCGGTGCGCCGGGCGGTGGCGGGGCTGGCGGACCTCGGCGCGTACGTCACCGAGAGCGACCCCGGCTTCGCCGAGCCCGTGGAGGCCTTCCACACCCTGTGGTTCAGCGGTGCGGCCCGTGTCGTGCAGCATCTGGGGCCCCAGCGGCGGAAGTTGCTCGATCCGGGGCTGCGGGAGATCTGCGCGGCCGGCGCCCGGCTGTCGGCGCTCGACTACCTGGCGGCCGTGGACGCGCGCATGGAACTCGGCCGCGTCATGGGCCACTTCCACCAGAGCTACGACCTGCTGGTCACGCCGACCCTGCCGATCACGGCGTTCGAGGCGGGCGCGGAGGTGCCGAGGGGCTCGGGGCACCGGCGCTGGACCGGGTGGACGCCGTTCACGTACCCCTTCAACATGACCCAGCAGCCCGCGGCGTCCGTGCCGGTGGGCACGGACGAGGAGGGCCTGCCGGTCGGCCTGCAGATCGTGGCCGCGCGGCACCGCGACGACCTGGTGCTGCGGACGGCCCACGCCCTGTACGAGGCGGGGGTGGCGACCCGGCTCACATCCGCCGGAAGCTGAGGGTCTCCCCCGCGGCACCCGAGCGCCACAGGTCGTTGCATGCCTGGGCCATGGCGTCCAGGCCCTCGGTGACCTGGCCCCAGACGATGCCGGGCACCCAGCCGACGTCACCGTTGAGCAGGAGGTTGTTGCGCTCGTAGAACAGGGCGAGGTCCACGACGGTCGGCCCCGCGCCAGGAACGCGGTCGTAGCCGTAGGCCTGCGTGCCGAGTTCGGCGCCGGTGAAGGAGAAGTAGCACAGATCGCCCGGGATCGGAGTGACCGTCGGATTCTCCAGCGGTGGCTCCGCCCGGGCGAACGGCGGGAAGAGGGCGTAGATCTCGTTGCGCGCGTACTTGGCGTGGTAGACGTCCCCGCTCAGCGGAAGCGCGTCCCAGACGGCGGCGCAGGTGCGCGGCGCCCGGTCGTCGAACAGCCGTGCGGTGCAGCGGATTCCGCGCTTCTCCAGCGCGACTTCGACGTGGCGTTCCGCCATGGCGCCTCCTCGCGGTCACTGAGGGCCCGTCTGCCCGGGGCACGGGAGTTCACACCCGCCCCGCGCCTCCGCGTCCGGACAACGGAACGATATCCGCCCGGACACCGTTGGATCACATCCCCATGTCCACCCGCATAGACCACTCAGAGCGGGCAGGTGCCACCACTATCCGCGAAGGGCCCGAGCCGACGAGGCTCTCTTGGAGGGTGAGTGTCCATGTCCGAGTTCCCAAACCTGTCCCGTCGGGGCTTTCTGACCAGGACGGCGGCCGTGGGCGGCATGCTCACCGTCCCCGGGCTGCTGGCCGCGTGCAGCAAGACGGACAGCGGTGACGGCAAGGGCTCGAAGCTGGAACAGCTGAAGAAACAGGGCTATGTGAAGGTGGCCTACGCCAACGAGGCCCCGTACGGCTTCGAGGAGGGCGGGCAGCTCAAGGGCGAGGCGCCGACGCTGCACAGAGAGATCTTCAAGGCCCTCGGAGTGGACGAGCTGAAGCCGACCTTCTCCGAGTGGGACGGTCTGATCCCCGGACTCCAGGCCGGCAAGTACGACGTGATCAGCGCCGGCATGGCCATCATCCCGGACCGCTGCCGGAAGGCGCTGTTCTCCGAGCCCGAGTTCGTCTCGCCCACCGCGATGATGGTGAAGAAGGGCAATCCGAAGAACCTGACCGACCTCGCCTCCGCGAAGTCGGCCGGGGCGACCATCGGCGTGATGTCGGGCGCGGTGGAGAAGGGCTACGTCACCGCCGCCGGGATCTCCGAGAGCGGCATACGGACGCTGCAGAAGCCGCAGGACGGCGCGGACGCGGTCGCGCAGGGCAGGATCGACGCCTTCGTGCTGACGGGCATCTCGCTGCGCTGGCTGGCCAGGACCAACCCGAAGGTGGAGGTCACCGAGTCGTTCGTGCCGGTGGTGAACGGTGTGAAGCAGTACAGCCCGGGCGGCGCCGTCTTCCGCAAGGGCAGCGAGGAGCTCCGGGACGCCTTCGACGAGCAGCTCAAGAAGATCACCGCGGATCCTGACCGGTACGTGCGGCTCGTCGGGGAGTACGGGTTCGGCAAGGACACGATCCCGCCGGCGGACCTGAAGACCGCCGACCTGTGCAAGGGCTGACGGGGCCGCCTGTCCATGGGTGACTTCTACTCGTACTTCTTCGACCACGTGTCCACCGTGTGGTCGGGGCTCCTTGTGACGGTCGAGGCCACGGTCCTCGGCTCGGTCGTCGCGCTCGCCCTGTCCTTCGTCTTCGGCTTCGCGGCAGGCAGCAGTCACCTGCTCGCCCGCGGCGTGTCGCGGGTGGTCGTGGAGTTCCTCCGCGGCACCTCGCTGTACGTCCAGCTCTTCTGGCTCTACTACGCGTTCCCGCTGCTGGCCGGGTACGAGCTGTCGCCGCTGTTCTGCGGCGTGGTGGCGTTCGGCATGAACTACGGCGCCTACGGCTCCGAGGTGGTGCGCGGCGCCCTGAACGCCGTGCCGAAGGCGCAGTGGGAGGCCGCCGTCGCGCTGAACATGACGCCGCTGCAGCGCATGCGCCGGGTGATCCTGCCGCAGGCGTGGGTGCAGATGATCCCCTCGTTCACGAACCTGCTGATCCAGTTGCTGAAGTGCACCCCGCTGCTGTGGCTGATCTCCGCGGCCGACCTGACGACGGTGGTCCAGCAGATGCGTGACCGCACCGGCGCGACCACCTGGGCCTATCTGACCCTGCTGGTGATCTACTTCGTCCTCGCCTACGCGCTGACCCTGCTGATGAACGCCCTGGAGCGGCACGCCAAGTCCCGGCTCGGCCTGCACACGGACCGCCGCTCCCTGCTGCGCCGCCGCAGCGCCGAGTCGGCGCGCGAGCCCGAGATGGCGGGAGGCGCCTCGTGAACTACGCATGGGACTGGGGCGCGGTCCGCGACTCGCTGCCGCTGCTGTGGCACGGCTTCATGACCACGCTGCTGGCGACGGTCCTCGGCACCGCGGTGGCCGCCGTCCTCGGCCTGCTCGTGGCCGTGGCCGGGCGGGTGCCGACCCGGCTGGTCACCGTGCCCGTGCGGGCGGTCACCGAGTTCGTGCGGTCCACCCCGCTGCTGGTGCAGCTCGTCGGCGCCTACGCGGTCTTCAACACGGTGGACCCGCTCACCATCGGCGTCGCGGTGCTCGGCATCCACTACGCCTCCTACCTCTCGGAGGTGTACCGGGCGGGCATCGACGCCGTGCCGAAGGGCCAGTGGGAGGCCTGCCGTGCGCTGTCCATGTCGCCGCGCCGCACCTGGCAGGCCGTGATCCTGCCGCAGGCGGTGCGCAAGGTGCTGCCCGCGCTCGGCAACTACGGCATCTCGATGTTCAAGGAGACCCCGTTCCTGGCCGTCATCACGGTCCAGGAGATGGTCGCCAAGGCCCGGGAGTACGGCGCGGACCACTTCACCTACGCCGAGACGTTCACCCTCGCGGGCCTGTTCTTCCTGGCGGCAAGCTATCCGACCTCGCTTCTGATGAGAAAGCTGGAGAAGCGCCTTGGCCACTGACCCTTTGCAGAAGACGCCGCCGCAGGCGCCCGAGAACGTGACGCGGGACGCGCCGCCCGCGGATCTGGTCCGCTTCGACCAGGTGGTCAAGCGCTTCGGTGATCATGTCGTGCTCGACCGTCTGGACTTCGCCGTCCAGCGCGGTGAGCACGTGACGCTGATCGGGCCGAGCGGCTCGGGGAAGACGACCATCCTGCGGCTGCTGATGACGCTGGAGCGCGTCAGCGACGGCGTCATCCACGTCGACGGCGAGCCACTGTCCCACATGCCAGGACCGGACGGGACCCTGCGGCCGGCGAACGAGAAGCATCTGCGCCGGATCCGCCGCAAGATCGGGATGGTCTTCCAGCAGTTCAACCTGTTCCCGAACATGAGGGTGCTCCAGAACATCACGGAGGCGCCCGTCAACGTGCTCGGGATCGGCCGGGAGGAGGCCGAGGAGCGCGCCCGCGAACTCCTCGACCTCGTCGGGCTCGCGGACAAGATCGACGCCCATCCCTCCCAGCTCTCCGGCGGCCAGCAGCAGCGGGTGGCGATCGCCCGGGCGCTCGCCATGCGGCCGGAGATCCTGCTCCTGGACGAGGTGACCTCGGCCCTGGACCCGGAGCTGGTGGCCGGCGTGCTCGACCTGCTGAGGGAGATCGCGCACACCACCGACATCACGCTGCTCTGCGTGACCCACGAGATGAACTTCGCCCGGGACATCTCCGACCAGGTGCTGATGTTCGACTCGGGCCGGGTCATCGAGTCCGGGCCGCCTCAGAAACTCTTCGGCGACCCCGACCACGAGCGCACCCGGGAGTTCCTGAGCGCTGTTCTGTAGGGGCCGCTCGGGGGCGCCGGCGGTCTTCCGGGCCGCATCGGCGCCCCCGGCCTCCGGGGTGGTCGAAGCACCGCCGGGGACCAGGTAGTATTTTCTTCGTCGCCGACCGCGGGAAGCGGACGGCGGGAGTCATGCGCCGCTAGCTCAGTTGGTTAGAGCAGCTGACTCTTAATCAGCGGGTCCGGGGTTCGAGTCCCTGGCGGCGCACGGATGAGGGCCCCTCGTGATCACGAGGGGCCCTTCTCGTGATCACGGAAAGAAGGCGTCCGCCGCCGAGAAGGACAGGTGGACGACGACCATGAAGATCACACAGCCGGTGATGAAGACGCCCAGGAAGGCCAGCAGGCAGCCCGACTCCGCCGCGAGCTTCCCGCGCGCCGGGGCGTGGGCCGTCGCCCGCTCCGGCCGCTGGGGCGTGTAGTACACGGTGACGATGTCGCCCTCGACGACCGTCGCGGGTCCGTTGCTCTCCTCGAAGCGGACGCTGCGGCCGTCCCGCGTGGTGAACTCGTACACGTGGTGCAGCGTCGTGCTCACCGTGGTCTCCCCGCCGCCACTGGTGCTGGTGTACGTCCGCAGACACCGTGCCTCGGCCGTGAGCCCGCTGCCCCAGGCGCCGCGCACCTCACGGGCACGGCCGAGGACCCTGGTCAGGGTGAAGACCGCGGCGCCGATCATGAGCAGCGGCACGACGTAGAACAGCGCTTCCATGAGATCCCCCCGAACTCCGGTGCCGCCTTGATCGGCCGGCGTGGGGAAAATCTACCCACGCCGGCCGGTCCGGCGGCTCAGGGAATGCTCAGATCCGCGCTCAGAACGTGACGTCGGAGCAGGCGTAGAACGCGTTGCCCGTGTCGGCGATCGTCCAGACCGCGAGGATCACGTGGTGACCGCTCAGCCCGCTGGGCAGGGTGCCGCTGTGGCTGAGGGTGGACGGCGGGCGCTGTCCGTTGTAGGGCACCGTCAGGAACGGGGTCGTGTTCAGGTCGGCGCGGGTCAGGGCGTGGTTCTGGTTCCAGCCCTGCTTGGTCACGTAGTACTTGAAGTCCGTCGTGGCGTGCATGGCCGTGAACTGCCAGCGGAAGGTGTAGCTCTGGCCGCCGTTGACCTTGGTGGTCGGCCAGGCGCCGCCCGAGGGGGTCTTGGGGCTGTCGAGCTGGCTGAACCGGGTGTTGTTCCCGGAGCAGAGCTGCCCGTCGGACGCCCCGGAGGCCGGGAAGCCCTTCGGGCCCTCGACGCTCTGCGGCTCCCACTGGATGTCGCCGCAGTTGGCGACGGTTCCGTTGTTGCAGAGCTTCTGCCTGCTGATGGGCAGGTCGGTGTAGCCGTGGCTGCTCGCGCCGCCGGTGGAGAGCACGAAGGCTCCGGCGGTCGCGAGGCCGAGCACGGCTGCGGAGATCTTGGCCTTGGTGCGCATACTGCCGCTCCTGGAGACGTGGGGGAGGTTCAGTGAGCTGTGCAGGTCTAGACCAAGTTCAGGCTATTGCCGTTACTTGAACATGTCCATACCAAAGGCGGGACCTCCCCCGCGCCCGTCACGGCACCGGTTCCCGGCCCCCCGCGCAGAACGCCACCGTCAAGTCCCGTACCAGCAGCTTGCGTTCGTAGTCGTCGAGCTCGACGAGGCCCCGCGTGGTCAGCCGGATCACCGTGTCCTCCACCGAGTCCACCACCGAGGTGAGCACGGTCGCCCGGTGCTGCGCATCCAGCGCGGCGACGCTGCGCCGGTGCATGGCGGCGGCGACCTCCGGCGCGTACTCGATCCGGACCGGCTGGACCGAGAACACCTCGAGACCGACCGCCGCCACCTCCCGCGTCACCAGCCGGGTCAGCGTGTCCGCGGTGGCCGTTCCGCCCCGCGCGGCGCCCGGCGGATCCACCGGTACCCGGGCCAGCGCCGCCTCGACGCACTCGCGCAGATACGTCTCGTGGTCGTCGATCGCAAGCGTGGCCCGCGCGGTGTCCCGCACCCGCCACACCACCAGCACCGCAACCCGCAGCGCGACCCCGCCCGGATCGGCGGCCGGCATCGGCTCGCTGCGCCAGTGCCGCAGCCTGACGTCGATCCGCCGGCGCGGCATCAGCGGGTTGAGCCACAGCAGCCCGGTGCGCCGGACGGTCCCCCGGTAGCGGCCGAACAGGCCGAGCACCCAGGCCCGCCCGGTCCCGCCCCGGGCCAGCCCGCCGAAGCCGAACAGGGCCAGCGCCCCCGCCCCGGCGTACGCGGCCCACTGCGGCCCGCCGAGTCCGGCGCCCGCCGACTCGGGCAGCCGCAGCGCCCGCGCCGCCACGTCCGGCAGCGCCCCGGCCCACCACGAGGTGAGCGCACAGCCCGCCGCCCCGCAGGCCCCGGCCAGCACCCCGGCCGCCCCGGGCAGCACCCGCGCCGGACGCTCCGCCAGGTCGGGGAAGCTCTCCGGCACCGGGCGGGCCGGCGCGGGCACCCGGCGCCCGCGCCCCAGCCGCGGCTGCTCGCCGGTGCCCTTCCTGCTGCCCACCACCGCGGGCCTGACCGGCGGCGAGGCCGGATCGGGATCGTCGCGGAACAGCAGATGGACGGGGATCTCGGTGGTCGACTCGTTCTGGATGAGCCGGGGGACCCCGCGGCCCGCCCGGCCGTCCGGGGCCGTCATCGCCTCGCACCCCTCGGATTCGGGTGTGGGGGACGTGGTCGTACTCATACCTGCCTCCAGCCTCCGCGCCAGATGGTTCAGACGTTCGTACGGTGGATCGGCGGCCCCGCCGGGGCCGCGGTCATGCGAAAAGCCGGCGCCAGGTCTCTGGCCCCGGCAGGCCGTCCGCCGCGCCGCCCCGCCGGCCCTGGGCGCGCTGGAAGGCCTCGACGGCCCGCCGGCCCGCGTCCGACCAGCGCGGACCCGGCCCGTTCCGGTAGAACCGGCCGTACCCCTTCTTCACGAGCCGGCGGCCCAGTTCGGTGACGTACCGGTTGTCGGCGCCGGGCCGGAACTTGCCCCGTCCCGGATAGCCGGGCACCCCGTGCGAGGCGGGGGCCGCGGCCTTGATGTCCTTGCCCTTCCCGGTCACCAGCAGTCGCCATGTCCCCGGCCCCGGCAGCCCGTCGGCGGCCGCCCCGGTCCAGCCCTGGGCCCGCTGGAAGGCCCGGGTGGCCCGCCGGTCCGCCTCCGACCAGCGCGAGCCGGGCCCCCGGGTGTAGTAGGAGGCGCCGCCGCGGGCGGCGAGCATCCGGCCGAGCCGGGCGACCTGCGGGTTGTCGGCGCCGGGCCCGAAGTACGCCGCTCCCGGGTACGGCGCGGGAGACGCCGCGGCGGGGCCGGCCACGCCCCGGGTCACGCCCTTGTAGCGGTAGGGGACGTACCGCTTGGAGTTGGTCCAGTAGGCGTACGGGGTGGTGATGCGGCGGGTGTGCGGCGGCACCTGCTCGTAGGCGATGTACGAGATGTGCCGCGGGTCCTTCCAGCCGCCGAAGAGCACCACGTGCGAGCCCTTCTGAGGGTTGGCGGGGTTGTGGAAGAGCAGGATGTCGCCGGGCTGGAGCTGCGCCTTGGTGATCCGCACCGCGTACCCGCCGAGGCTGCCCGTCCACTCGTTGCGCGGCAGGTTCCAGGCCATCGACACGAAGCCCGAGCAGTCCTGGCGGTACCCGTCGCGCCAGAAGCGGTTCATGTTGTACGGCACCCGGGCGTCCACCCACTTCCTGGCCCGGCCGACGATCAGCGACCGGGTGGTGGCGCCGGCCGCGGTCTGCTCCCCCGCCTTGGTCGGCCCGTCCGCCCCGAACAGCGCGCCCACACCGCCCTGCGGGGTCCCGGACCCGCCGCCCGGGGGCTGGTCGGCCCGCGGCCCAGGCGGCCGGGGAGCGGTGTGGCCGGCTGCCGCCGCCGGTACCGTCTGGCCCGCGCCGAGGGCGACGGCGGTGACGGCCGCCACGACCAGCGCGCGGTGCGCGGCGGCCGGACGGGCCGGGGTGCGGGCGGCCGGGGAACGGAAGAGGCCACGTCCGTGCACGCGCCCGGGGCGGTCGCAGTCGCTCGCGGGGTCGATGTCATCGAACACCGGAGACATCATGCGATCTCCCTCACACTTCATAGGTACATATCACGATCTGTGCACGTTGATCATTGCCACAACTGTCCACCGGGCGCGAACATTGACGGTCCGAATGATGTACAGGGGCGGCCCGGCCGGGCCCCGGCGCCTGACGCGGGTGGTCGGGAGGCCTGGGGAGGTCATGTAAAGTGAACGGTGTCAGCAGGCGCCGCTAGCTCAGTTGGTTAGAGCAGCTGACTCTTAATCAGCGGGTCCGGGGTTCGAGTCCCTGGCGGCGCACCATGACGAAGGCGGGCACGGTCCTACGGGACCGTGCCCGCCTTCGTTTTTTTGCTGCCGAATCCCTCTGCATGAGACTTTCCCACAATGCGCGCGTATGGCCGGTAAACTCCGAGTTTCGCGTCTTGCGATCATGATGAGCACCGTAGAACCCTGGATGTCGAACTGCCGCCTCTTTGGCGGCACTTGGGGGGTGCGGGGGATGTTGGGGGGTGTGGGGGGGGTTGTAGGAGCCGGTTGCCCGGCGGGGCGGTGAGCCATGGCTCCCGCGCGCCGAGGGCCTCCGTGGGGGGCGGCCGTGCATCCGGTGGGCCGTGACGCCGTGTCTCAGGGGTGGGACCGACGACTGGTGACGCGCGGCCGGCACGCACACGTCCGTGACGGGCCGAGGGGGGCTCGAACGGGCGAAGGAACCGACGAACACGCGCTCGCATGCGTGTGGGGGGGATGAGTCATGACGTCGACGCCGACGGGCGCCCGGCACGAATCCGATCCTTCTGAGACGACCCGGCTGAAAGTGCCGGGACACCGCACCGCCACCACGGGGGCCTTCCGCAGAATCAAGAAGTCCCTGCCGAGATACGACTACGAGCACTACAGCCGGCTCGCCGGCCCCCTCACCGAACCCGATCCCGACAAGCCGTACACGGTGCGGTACCGCTCGCTGATCTCGCAGGAGCCGCACCGTTTCCGGGTCGCGCTCATGCTCGCCGCCGCGCCGCTGCTGTCGCTGGTCCTGCTGGCCTGGCTGCTCCAGCCGGGGCACTGGACCGAACGCGACCACCCGGCCTACGACTTCCTGCCGGCGCTCGACATGGTGATGCTGGTCGCGATCGGCCTGATCGAGTTCTTCCGCTGCATGAACGTGCTGTCCAACGCGCACGCCACCCTGGTCGCCCGCGACCCGGTCCCGGTGGTGCCGCAGACCGGCACGCGGGTCGCGTTCCTGACCTCCTTCGTGCCCGGCAAGGAACCGCTGGAGATGGTGACCAGAACCCTGGAGGCCGCCGTACGGCTGCGCCACCGGGGCCTGTTGCACGTCTGGCTGCTCGACGAGGGCGACGACCCGGAGGTGAAGGAGGTCTGCGCGCGCCTGGGCGTGCACCACTTCAGCCGCAAGGGCGTCGAGCGCTGGAACCAGGCCAAGGGCCCGCACCGCGCCAAGACCAAGCACGGCAACTACAACGCCTGGCTCCAGGCGCACGGCGACGAGTACGACTTCTTCGCGTCCGTCGACACCGACCATGTGCCGCTGCCCAACTACCTGGAACGGATGCTGGGTTACTTCCGCGACCCGGACGTCGGCTTCGTCATCGGCCCGCAGGTCTACGGCAACTACGACACGTTCGTCACCAAGGCGGCCGAGTCGCAGCAGTTCCTGTTCCACGCGCTGATCCAGCGGGCCGGCAACCGCTACGGCGCGCCCATGTTCGTCGGCACCTCGAACGCCGTGCGGATCAAGGCGCTCAAGCAGATCGGCGGCCTGTACGACTCGATCACCGAGGACATGGCCACCGGCTTCGAGATGCACCGCGCCAAGAACCCGGCGACCGGCCGCAAGTGGAAGTCGGTGTACACCCCGGACGTGCTCGCGGTCGGCGAGGGCCCGAACGCCTGGACCGACTTCTTCACCCAGCAGCTCCGCTGGTCGCGTGGCACCTACGAGACGATCCTCAAGCAGTACTGGAAGGGCTTCGGCACGCTGCCGGCGGGCAGGCTCTTCAACTACACGATGATGATCATCTTCTACCCGATGTCCGCCCTCAACTGGATCCTGGCGGCGCTGAGCTGCGCGCTGTTCCTGGGCCTCGGCGCCTCGGGCGTGAACATCGACCCGACCGTGTGGCTGATGCTGTACGGCAACGCCTCCGCGCTCCAGATCGGCCTGTACGTCTGGAACCGCCGCCACAACGTCTCCCCGCACGAGCCGGAGGGCTCCGGCGGGGTGGCCGGCATGATGATGTCGGCGCTGTCGGCGCCGGTCTACGCCCGCTCGCTGATGGACGCCGTGCTGCGCCGCAAGAGCAAGTTCGTGGTGACCCCGAAGGGCGAGTCGGCGAGCCCCGACACGCTGTTCGGTACGTTCCGCATCCACTGGTTCTTCATCCTGGTCTTCGGCGGCTCGCTCGTCGCGGGCTTCGCCCTCGGGCACTCCCACCCGGCGATGATCACCTGGGCCATCTTCGCCATGCTCGTCACCGCCGCACCGATCCTCGTCTGGCGGTGGAGCCTGCGGCAGGAGAGGCGCCGGCAGGCGTCCGCGGCCGCCGCTCCTCAGCCGGCCGCCGCCCCGGCGCACCCGGCGCACGCCCCGGCCCAGGGGATGCCGGTCCCGGTGGAGGAGGCACCGCCGGGAGGGGCGCCGGGCGGCGCGGGTCAGCAGGGGCCGAGTTGGGCCGGGACGGACGGAACGACCGGCGAGCACACCATGGAGATCGCCCTCGGCGGGCTGGGGGGACGTAAGGAATGAGGAACCAGTCCGGCCTCCGGCGCGCCCGACGGCTCGGGATCGGCGCGGTGGTGGTAGCCGCTCTGGCCGGGATGAACGGGCCGTGGCTCTACCGCTTCGGCACGGAGCGCTATCACGAGTACAAGATCAACAAGCCCGAGTACAAGGCCGGGAACGGCCACTGGGAGATCGTCGAGTTCCCCGAGGAGTACCGGCAGAACACCATCCACGCCGTGCTGCTGCACACCGGCAAGGTGCTGATGGTCGCGGGCTCGGGCAACAACAAGAAGAACTTCGACGCCAGGCGGTTCGACACCCGTGTCTGGGACCCGGTCAAGGGCACGGTCAAGAAGGTGCCCACGCCCGAGGACCTGTTCTGCACGGGCCACACCCAGCTCGCCGACGGCAACATCCTGATCGCCGGCGGCACCAAGCGCTACGAGAAGCTCCAGGGCGACGTCACCAAGGCCGGCGGTCTGATGATCGTCCACAACGAGAACCCGGACAAGCCGATCACGCTGCCCGCGGGCACGACGTTCACCGGGAAGGCGAACGGCAGGACGTTCGTCTCCAAGGACCCGGTGCTGGTGCCGCGCGCCAAGAAGAACTTCGACAAGGCCGGCCGGTTCCTGGGGAACACCCCGGGCCTGGGCCGCATCTACGTCGAGGCGCAGAAGAGCGGCGCCCGGTACGAGACGGGCAGCCAGGACAACTACCGGATCCAGGGCCTGTCCGGCGAAGACGCCCGCAACACCTACGGCATCGCGGAGAAGCTCGCCCTGGACAAGAAGGACTTCCAGGGAATCCGGGACGCCTACGAGTTCGATCCGGTCGCCGAGAAGTACATCAAGGTCGACCCGATGAACGAGGCCCGCTGGTACCCGACGCTCGCCACCCTGAGCGACGGGAGGATCCTCAGCGTCTCCGGTCTGGACGACATCGGCCAGCTCGTCCCGGGCAAGAACGAGGTCTTCGACCCCGGGACCAGGAAGTGGACGTACACGCCGAAGGTCCGGCAGTTCCCGACCTACCCGGCGCTGTTCCTGCTTCAGAACGGCAAGCTGTTCTACTCCGGCTCCAACGCGGGGTACGGCCCGGCCGACGTGGGCCGCGACCCGGGCGTCTGGGACGTGGACAGCAACAAGTTCACCAAGGTGCCCGGCCTGAGTGACGCCGACATGATGGAGACCTCCGGCACGGTCCTGCTGCCGCCCGCGCAGGACGAGCGGTTCATGGTGATCGGCGGCGGCGGGGTCGGCGAGTCCGAACTGGCCAGCGACAAGACCCGCATCATCGACCTGAAGGCCAGGAACCCGCGCTTCACCGACGGTCCGACGCTGGAGAAGGGCACCCGCTACCCGCAGTCCTCGATCCTGCCCGACGACTCCGTCCTGGTCTCGGGCGGCTCCGGGGACTACCGGGGCCGGGGCGACTCCAACATCCTCCAGGCCCGGCTCTACGACCCGGGGACCAGCACCTTCAAGCGGGTCGCCGACCCGCTGGTGGGCCGCAACTACCACGCCGGCTCGATCCTGCTGCCGGACGGCCGGGTGATGTTCTTCGGCTCCGACTCGCTCTACGGCGACAAGGGCAACACCAAGCCCGGCACGTTCGAGCAGCGCGTCGAGATCTACACACCGCCGTATCTGTACCGGGACGCGCGGCCCTCCCTGTCGGGCGGTCCGAAGACGATCGCCCGGGGCGCCTCCGGCACGTTCACCTCACAGCACGCCGGCACGGTCAGGAAGGTCCGGCTGATCCGCCCGAGTGCCTCCACGCACGTCACGGACGTCGACCAGCGCTCGATCGCGCTGGACTTCACCACGTCCGGCGACAGGATCACGGTGACGGTGCCGAAGGGCCGGAACCTGGTGCAGTCGGGCTGGTACATGCTGTTCGTCGACGACGACCAGGGGACGCCCAGTCGGGCGCAGTGGGTGAAGGTTCCGTAGCCCCACGTGCACCGTGGGTGCCCTCCGTCCTGGAGGGCACCCCCGGTGCACGTTCCGGCGCCTCTACTTGCCGGCTTTCGCCAGCTTCAGCGCGTAGTCGGCCCACCAGTCCCCCGCCTTCGGGCCGCCCTTGCAGGTGCCGTCGGACTCGCCGGGCCGCTTGACCCACAGATAGGCGTCGGCGAGCGGGTCGGCCGTGCTGGTCGTGGGTGTCTCGCCGAGGGCGCGGCCCGGCGGGTTGCACCAGCGCTCGCCCGGATCCCCGCCCTCGTAGGGGCCGTTGCCGTTGCGACTGGTGTCGACGACGAAGTGCTTGCCGCCGAGCTTGTCGGACAACTGCCTGCCGTAGGCGAGGGAGTCCTCGGTGGAATAGAAGTTGGAGACGTTGACCGCGAAGCCGTCGGCCCGGTCCACGCCCGCGCGGCGCAGCGGCTCGAAGATCTGGTCGGGCCGGCCCCAGCCCGCGTTGCCCGCGTCCACGTACACCTTGGTGTTCTTCAGGGACTCGAGCCGTTCCACCGCGCCCTTGAGCAGGTCGTAACGCTCGTCCTGGTACTCCTCCGGGGTGCAGCCGTCCACCAGGTGCAGCAGGGCGTCCGGTTCCAGGACCACCGTGGCCGAACGGTCGCCGATGCCCCGGGCCACGCCGTCCACCCAGGCGCGGTAGGCGGCCCCGTCGGCGGCGCCGCCCTGCGAGTACTGGCCGCAGTCGCGGTGCGGGATGTTGTAGAGGACGAGCAGCGCGGTGCGGCCCGCCTTGTCGGCGGCCTCGGTGAAGCCGCGGGCCTCACGCTCGGGGTTCTCCGGGCCGATCCACTCGCCGGTCGGCTGCCCGGCGATCTTCCGGATCTGCTCGGCCTCGGCCGTCTTCCCCGACTTGAGGTAGGCGGTGACCTGACGGGCCGCCCTGCTGTCCGGGTTGACCCAGAACGGGTCCGCCTCCCTGGGCTGTTGGGTGATCCCCGCGCCGTCGTCCTTGTCCTCGCCCCCGGAGGTGCACCCGGCGGCCAGCAGTGCCGCCCCCAGCACCGCCACGGACGCCCGGACCCCCCTCGCACGGGCACGCGAGAGGGCCCCCCTCATGCCGTACATGCCATCCCCCTTGGTGCGTTCGGCCGGGTCCCATGCTGTCACAGCTCACCGGTCGTCCGAGGGTCGTCGAGAGGCCCCGGGGCTCATCGGCCGGTGCTCGTGAGGTACGCCGACACGACCACGTTCGCGGTGCAGCCGCCGCTCTCCTTGCCGGTGCCGTGGGTGCTGCCGGTGCCGCCGCCGCAGCCGATCAGCCGCAGCTCGGCGCGGCCCGGCTGCCGTGCTCCGGACGCCTGCCGGACGTCGAGGGGGCCGCGGGGCAGGACGGTGACGTCGTCGACGGTGAAGTCGGCGACGCTGCCGTCGTCGCGGACCACCCGGACCGCCTCGCCGGGCCGCAGGGAGCCGATCCGGTCGAACGCCCCGGGCCTGCCTCCGGCGCCGAGGTCGCCCACCAGCAGCGCGGTCCCGGACGCCCCGGGTCTCACCCCGGCGCCGTACCAGGCGACCGTGCCGGACTGCTCGGGCGGCGGCGGTTCGACGGCGCCGCGCGCGTCCAGGCCGCGGGTCACCACGGGCGCCCGTAGCCCCAGGCCGGGGATGTCCAGGCGCCGCGGCGGGGCGTCGGTCAGCGGGGCGGCCGCCGCGGACGGCCGGTCTGCGGCGGGCCGGCCGGCCGCGGCCATGTCCCCGGTGGCCGACGGGGCCAGGGACTCGCGTACGTCGGTCAGATCGCGTCCCCACAGCCACAGGCCGAGCAGCAGCACCACCCAGGCCAGGCCGGCCAGGAGGCGCCCGGTGCAGCGGGAGCGGGAGGGGGTGCCGTCGTGGTCGGACATGCCGATCCCGCCCTCAGTGCGATCCGCGGTCGCGACGGCCGCGCGCCCGGGGAAGGAGGACGGCCGCCCCGGCGGCACCCGCGAGCACCAGCCCGGTCACCGCGTGCGCCGTGCCGGGCGCGGGCGGAGCGGCCGGTGCGGAGGTGGCGGTGGCGGCGGCGGTGGCCCCGGTGGTGCGGGGGGCCGGAGTCCGGGAGGCCGGGGTCCGGGTGGCCGGGGTCCGGGTGGCCGGGGTCCGGGTGGCCGGGGTCCGGGTGGCCGGGGTCCGGGTGGCCGGGGTCCGGGTGGCCGGAATGAAGAGTGCGGGTGGCGTGCGTGGCGGGCTCGGGGGAGCGGCGGCCGCTGGCGGCTTCGACGGCGCTACGGCGGCGAGGGCGCCGGGGGCCGCCGGGGTACCGGGCGGGAGCGGGCCGCCCGTGCCCGTCCCGTCCGCCGCGTCGGCCGCGGCGACGAGTGCCGCGGCCGCCAGAAGTCCCGTGCAGAGTGTGAGGCGCAATGGGCCCATCGTGAAACCTCCGCCATCAGGAGACTCCCGACGGGCCCGCGTCGCATCCGCTGGGGATCCGCGCTGCTCCGAACGGGTGAGGAGAGGTTTGTGGACGGGAAGCGGTCCACGGACGAGGGGTTCAGATCCGCTCGACGAGGTCCGCGATCGAGTCGACGACGTGGGACGGCCGGAACGGGTAGCGGTCGATCTCGTGCGCCTGCGTGACACCGCTGAGCACCAGGAACGTCCGCATCCCGGCCTCAAGGCCCGCGAGCACATCGGTGTCCATGCGGTCACCGATCATGGCGGAGGTCTCCGAGTGGGCCCCGATCGCGTTCAGCCCGGCGCGCATCATCAGCGGGTTGGGCTTGCCGATGAAGTACGGCTTCCTGCCGGTCGCCGCGGTGATCAGGGCGGCGACCGAGCCGGTGGCGGGCAGGGCGCCCTCGGCGGACGGGCCCACGTTGTCCGGGTTGGTGGCGATGAACCGGGCACCGTCGTTGATCAGCCGCACGGCCTTCGTCATGGCCTCGAACGAGTACGTCCGGGTCTCCCCCAGGATCACGAAGTCCGGATCGTGGTCGGTCAGGATGTAGCCGATGTCGTGCAGCGCGGTGGTCAGGCCGGCCTCGCCGATGACGTAGGCACTGCCGCCGGGCCGCTGGTCGTCGAGGAACTGCGCGGTGGCCAGGGCGGACGTCCAGATGTTCTCCATCGGCACGTCCAGGCCCATGCGCTGCAGTCGGGCGTGCAGGTCGCGCTGGGTGTAGATGGAGTTGTTGGTCAGCACCAGGAACGGCCGGCCGGACTCACGCAGTTTCTTCAGGAAGGCGTCGGCACCGGGGATCGGAACACCCTCGTGGATCAGGACACCGTCCATGTCGGTGAGCCACGACTCGATGGGCTTGCGGTCTGCCATGTGCTTCGGCCTCCTGCCGTACGCGCGCTTGCGTGAGTCCAGCCTAGCCAGTGGCCGGATCTTGCCCGTGGCCGGTGGCCGGTTCAGCTTCCGGTGGCCTGCTTCCACGCCTCGACGTGGTCCGTGAGGTTCTTGTCGATGCCGTTCGCGAACATGGTCGGCCTGCCGCCCTGCCGGGCAGGGAACCGGATGCCGAGATCGGGCATCGTCCTGGCCTGGGCGAAGTTCATCTGGACGTCGCCGTTGGCGACGAGCAGCCCGCCCTTCGAGAGGGCGTACGGCGGCCTCGTCGCCCCGGTCCCCGGCGCCCTCGCCGAGCGGGTCGGTCTGCATCATCTGGAGCCGTACGCGGCGGACCGGCAGGGCGGGGCCGGCGAGTTCCCGTACGAGTCCGCCGAGCCAGGCTCCCGTGCACAGCACCACCACGTCGGCGGTGTGGACGTCGCCGTGGTCGTCGCGGACGGCGCCCTCGCCGACGACGTCGCGGACCTCGCGGCCGGGCAGGAAGGTGTAGTTCGGGTGCCTGAGCAGTTCGGCGCGCAGGGCGAGTTGCGCGGTGCGCGGCTCGACGGCCGCGTCGCGCTCGCAGTACAGGGCCGCGTCGAACGCGCCGCGCAGGGCGGGGTTGAGGGCGCGGGCCTCGTCCGGGGTCAGCAGCTCGCGGCCGCGGACGGCGGATTCCGGGCGGGCCACGGCGGCCTCGGCGACGGCGCGTTCGAGGTCGCCGCGCACGGGGGTCAGGGAGCCGTTGGCGCGGAAGCCCAGCGCGGGGACGCGGTCGCCGATCTCCTCCCACAGCTCCCGGGCGCGCAGGGCGGTGTCGAGCTCCTCGCCGACCGCGCGGCCGCTGACCCATATCTGTCCGAAGTTGCGCAGCGAGACGCCGGGCCCCTGCGTCTCAGGGCCGCCGGCGTCCGCGGGTCAGCGTCAGGGTGGCGCCGGCCGCGAGCAGCGTGGCGGCGACCGTGAGCGCTCCTGGCGGGATGTCCTGGCCCGTGCGGGCGAGTTCCCCGGCGCCGGGGACGCGGTCGCCGGGGGCGTGGGGGCCGCCGTGCGGCCTCCGGTGGTGCGGTCCGGTGCCGGTGTCCTCGGGATCAGCTTCGATGCGGAACGCGTAGTCGTCGGACTGGCCGACCCAGTCCCCGTCGTCGTCGTGCCGCTGCACCACGGCGGCCGTCGCGGTGACCTCGTCGGCGACGGCGTCGGACGTGATGGCCAGCCGGACGGTCACGGTGACGGTCTCGCCCGGGCCGACCGTGAAGCCGGGCAGCCCGGCGTCGAAGGGACCGACGAGTTCCTGCTGGTCGGTGGTCTCCAAGGACACCGGATGCGCTTCGGAGCCGTCGTAGAACTCCATGTGGGCCTGGTCGGCCCCGAGGGCGCCCTTGGTGTCGACGAGCACCACGACCGGGTGGATGGCGGCGCAGGTGCGGGAGGCGGTGTTGGTCAGGTCGATGAGGAAGACGCCGTATCCGCCGCCCGCCCGGTAGGTGTCGGGGCCCCCATGGATCCGGCTGGTGATCGGAAACCGGCGGTCGTCCGGCCCGGCGCAGGTGGGCCCCGGCACGGCGTGGGCCGGTAGGGCCGGGAGGGCGACGGCTGCGGCGAGGCAGAGGAACAGGGACGTGCACGGGCGCATGAACACATGACCGTGCCGGACGGGCCGACGCCGGCAGGTCAGCCACCCCGGCACGGCCTCGAACGGTCCCACAAGTCCGCCCGATCGGCCCCGGAGACGGGCGGGCCGTGCGGGCGCGGGGCCGTGCGGGCGCGGGGCCGAGTGAGGGGCGGGCGGGGGCAGCGGCGGGCGGGGGCGGCGGCGGGCGGGCGTGAATACGTCGGGCGCCCCGACCCTCAGCCGTCCCCCCGGCCGAACATCGGCGCGAGGAGCAGTTGGGCCGCGCCCTCCGCGACCCCCCGCTCCCCTCCCGGCGCGATCCGGACCGGTACCGCGTCGCCCGGCGAGCCCTCCCGCCGGGCCCGCGCCGCGAGCACCTCGGCCACGCCCGCCGCGAACACCTCCGGCGCCGCCGCCACCGTACGGCCGCCGAGCAGCACCGACTCGATGTCCAGCAGGCCGACGAGGTTCGCGGCGCCGGCCCCCAGCACGCGAGCCGCCTCCGCGGTCTCCCCCCGTTCCACCGCCGCCAGGCACAGCGCCTCGACGCACCCCCGGTCCCCGCACCCGCACAACGGCCCGTCCAACTGGATCACCTGGTGCCCGAACTCGCCCGCCCCCGTCCGCGCCCCCCGGTGCACGCTCCCCCCGATCACCAGCCCGGCCCCGAGCCCGGTACCCAGGTGGAGATACGCGAACGAACGGCCCTCCCCAGCGACCGCGAGTCCCAGCGCCGCCGCGTTCGTGTCCTTGTCGACCACGACCGGCATCCCGAGCCGCCGCGCGAGCGCGTCCCGCAACGGGAACCCGTCCCACTGCGGAAACCCGGTCACCCGATGCAACACGCCCCGCCGATGATCAAGCGGGCCGGGCAACGCCACACCGACCCCGACGAGCGACACGGCCTCCGCCGTCCCGCCCCCCAACGCCTCCCCCACCAGCCCCTCCACCTCGCGGGCCACCGTGGACACGACGGACTCCGCGCCCGCGCCGAGGTCCAGTGGGCAGCGGCGTTCGCCGGTCACCGTGCCGTTCAGGTCGACGACGACCACGCGGAGTTCGTCGCGGTCGACGTGGGCCCCCACCGCGTGCCCCGCCTCCGGCACCAGCCGCAGCACCGTGCGCGGTTTGCCGCCCGTGGACGCCCGCCGGCCCGCCTCCGCCGCGAGGCCCTGCTGCCGCAGCCGTGCCGTGATCTTGCTGACCGCCTGCGGGGTCAGCCCGGTCCGCTCTGCGAGTTCCAGCCGGCTGATCCCCTCCGCGCCCGCCCCGCGCAGCAGATCGAGCACCAGCGCGGCGTTGTGGCTGCGCAGGGCGAGCAGGTTCGCCCCCGCCGCTGCCCTGCCCGTCACTCCCGAGACCGTCACCGCGTCCGCTCCGCCCTTCCCACTGCTCACCAAGCACTGCTCACAAAGCGCTGCTCACCCGGTACTGCTCACCCACCCATTCTGCCCGGCGCTTGCACTTCGGCAACAGCGTTGCGAAAGTAGGACCATGACTGCCACCCCCCTCCGCGTCGGCCTCGTCGGCTACGGCCTCGCCGGCTCGGTCTTCCACGCCCCGCTGATCGCCGCGACAGAGGGCCTGGCCCTGGACACGGTCGTCACCTCGAACCCGCAGCGGCAGGAACAGGCCCGCGCGGAGTTCCCGGACGTCCGCCTCGCCGCCGGCCCCGACGAGCTGTTCGCCCGCGCCGGCGAGCTGGACCTGGTCGTCCTCGCCTCCCCGAACAAGACGCACGTCCCGCTCGCCGCGGCCGCCCTGAACGCGGGCCTGCCGGTGGTCGTGGACAAGCCGATCGCGGGGACCGCGGCCGAGGCTCGTGACCTCGCCGCCCTGGCCGACGAGCGCGGACTGCTCCTGTCCGTCTTCCAGAACCGCCGCTGGGACAACGACTTCCTCACCCTGCGCCGGCTGGTCGCCGAGGGCGAGCTGGGCGACGTATGGCGGTTCGAGTCCCGTTTCGAGCGGTGGCGTCCGCAGCCGAAGGGCGGCTGGCGCGAGTCCGGCGACCCCGCGGAGATCGGAGGTCTGCTGTACGACCTCGGCAGCCACGTGGTCGACCAGGCCCTGGTGCTGTTCGGCCCCGTCACCCAGGTGTACGCCGAGTCGGTGGTGCGCCGCGCGGGCGCCGAGGCGGACGACGACACGTTCATCGCGCTCACCCACGCGGGCGGTGTCCGCTCCCACCTCCACGTCTCCGCGACGGCCGCCCAACTCGGCCCCCGCTTCCGGGTGCTGGGCTCTCGGGCGGGCTACGTGAAGTACGGCCTGGACCCGCAGGAGGCCGCGTTGCGGGAAGGCACGCGCCCGGGTACCGACGGCTGGGGCGTCGAGGACGAGGCCCTGTGGGGCCGCGTCGGCTCCGGCGAGTCCCCGCTGACCGGCGGCGGCCGCCCCGTACCGACCCTGCCCGGCGACTACCCGGCGTACTACGCGGCCGTGACCGCCGCCCTGCGCGACGGCGCCCCGAACCCGGTGACGGCCCAGGAGGCCGCCGCCGCCCTGGACGTCCTGGAGGCGGCCCGCCGCTCGGCCCGCGACGGCGTGGCGGTGCCGCTGTGACGAACGACGCGCACTCGACCCCCACGGACACGCCGGGCATCGAGGAACTGGAGGCGCAGGAACGCCGTCTGGTTCTCCCCCGCTTCACGTACGACGACGCCTGGACGCTGGGCTCGCTCCTCGTGGAACTGGCGCGGGAGCGGCAGGCCCCGGTCGCCGTCGACATCCACCGCGCGGGCCAGCAGCTCTTCCACGCGGCCCTGCCCGGCTCGACCCCCGACAACGACGCCTGGATCGCCCGCAAACGCCGCGTGGTGGAGCGCTACGGCAGCGCCTCCTACCTGGTCGGCGCCCGCTTCCGGGCCAAGGGCACGAGCTTCGAGGCCTCCTCCCGCCTCGACCCGGACGTGTACGCGGCCCACGGCGGCTCGTTCCCCCTGCACGTCGAGTGCGCGGGCGTGATCGGAGCGGTGACGGTCTCCGGCCTGCCGCAGTTGGAGGACCACCGGCTGGTGGTGGAGGCGCTGGAACGGTTCCTGGCGAGGGTATGAGGTGAGCTCAGGCCTGTTCGGGACCTGCCTCAGACCTTGACCGCCTCAACAGCCGGTCCACAAAGGAACGTGAGGTTCTCGGGGTCGGACGTGAGAACCGTGACCGGCCGGGGTGCCGTGCGGGCGATCGCGGCAAGGACGGCGTCGATCGCGTACTTGTGTCCGTGCAGGTGGTGAGAGCGCAGAAGTTCGGCGGCCTGGTCGGCGATCTTCTTGGTGACGTCGTGGACGTCGATGCGGGAGAGGACCCATCTGGTCCGTGCCGGATGGATCCGCTCGTAGTCGGCTTCGAGGGTGGTCATGGCCGTGGTGGCCACACGCACGCCCTCTTCCACTGCGGCCTGGACGAGCGCCATGACGGTGCGGTCCTTGAGACAGAGCTTGGAGAGACCCTCGCTGCCGAGGAGAAGCGTGCCGGGCATCAGGGGGCAGCCCCACCGGCCTGCCGGCGATCATGGCCGCAGGAGCGGTCCCGGAGCACCGTTAGTGCTCTCGGGGGAAGCCGGATGCCGTCGCGGGACGCCCTCCCGCGGGTACCCGCCGGACACGTGACGATCGAGGGACTGCAACCCCGTCCGGAGGGATCGGAAGCGATGAGCGACACCACAGGCCCCGCGCGCCCCTTGCCGGAGGCCATCGGCCGGTACGGCATCTGGAGCATCGGGCTCCGCTCGGAGAACGCGGCCCGTCGCGGCGAACTCGCCGAGGCAGCGGCCGAGTTGGAGGAACTCGGCTACGGAGCAGTCTGGCTGGGCGGCAACAGCACCGCCCGCAACGCCGCCCCGCTGATCGAGGCGACCGGGCGGATCGTCGTCGCCACCAGCATCCAGAGCGTCTGGCAGCAGGACGCGACCGACAGCGCGGCGGAGTTCACCGCGCTGGAGGCGACCCACCCGGGCCGCTTCGTGCTCGGGCTCGGAGTGAGCCACGGCCCGCGCGTGCAGCAGTACCGGAAGCCGTACTCGACGATGGTCGAGTACCTGGACCGGCTCGACGAGCTCGACCGGTCCGGCGAGGGCGGTGTGCCCGCCGGGCGCCGCGCCCTGGCCGCCCTCGGCCCCCGGATGCTGCGGCTCGCCCGGGACCGGGCGGCCGGCGCGATCCCCTACCTGACCACGCCGGACCACACCGCGCAGGCCCGCGAGATCCTGGGCGGTACGGCGCTGCTGGCACCGGAGTTCAAGGTCGTCCTGGAGACCGACCCGGCCCGCGCCCGCGCGGTGGCCCGCGAGTACCTCGGCCCCTACCTGGAACTGCCGAACTACACCGACAACTTCCTGCGCCTAGGCTTCACCGACTCCGACGTCACCGGCGGCGGCAGCGACCGCCTGATCGACGCGGTGTTCGCCTGGGGCGAGGATTCCCGGATCCGCGAACGGATCGAGGCGTTCCGCGCGGCCGGCGCCGACCACGTGGCACTCCAGGTGGTCACCGACGGCCCGCGCGACGCCCTGCCCCGGGAGGAGTGGCGCCGGCTGGCCTCCCTGCTGGCGTGAGCGGGCCGGGGACGAGGAACGCGTCCCCGGCCCCGACCCGCGGAGCGCTACGCGTCCTTGAGTTGCTGCCGCTGCCGGCCCAGCCCCTCGATCTCCAGCTCGACCACGTCCCCGGCCCGCAGGTACGGCTTCGGCTCGGGCTGCCCGAGGGCCACCCCCGCCGGCGTCCCGGTGTTGATGACGTCACCGGGGTACAGGGTCATGAACTGGCTGACGTAGCGCACGACTTCGGCGACGGGGAAGATCTGGTCGGCGGTCGACCCGTCCTGCCTCAGCTCGCCGTTGACCCACAGGCGCAGTGGCAGCGCCTGCGGGTCGGGGACCTCGTCGGCGGTGACGAGCCAGGGCCCGAGCGGGTTGAACGTCTCGCAGTTCTTCCCCTTGTCCCAGGTCCCGCCGCGCTCGTTCTGGAACTCCCGCTCGGAGACGTCGTGCGCCACCGCGTACCCGGCGACGTGCGCGAGCGCCTCCTCGTGCGACTCGAGGTAGCGGGCCGTGCGGCCGATGACGACCGCAAGCTCCACCTCCCAGTCGGTCTTGGCGGCGCCGCGCGGCACGAGCACGGTGTCGTTCGGCCCGACCACGGTGTCCGGCGCCTTGAGGAAGATCACCGGCTCGGTGGGCGGCTCGGCGCCGGTCTCACGGGCGTGGTCGTGGTAGTTCAGCCCGATGCACACGACCTTGCCGATCCGCGCGACCGGCGGCCCGATCCGCGACGCATCCGGCCCGGTCCCGTCCAGCGCGGGCAGTTCCCCCGCAGCGGCGGCCTCGCGGATACGGGCGAGTGCCGCGTCGTCGGCCAGCAGCGCGCCGTCGATGTCCGGGACGATGCCCGACAGGTCCCGCAGGACCCCGGTCGCGTCCAGCAGCACGGGCCGCTCCGCACCCGCCGTACCGACTCGCAGCAGCTTCATGTGTCCAACTCCCTCGATCGCGGGCGCCCGGCCGATGAGGGCGACCTGGGTGCGGCGGACGCGACCATCGGAGGACTGGTCGATCGTCCAAGGTCAACCCGCACTCCGCAAGACCGCGTTCACGTACTGGACCGTAGCCCCGCCCGGGACGACGGCCGGGCCCGCGCGCTCACCGGTACAGCAGGAACCGCTCGGCCGCGCTCCACGCGGTACTGGTCACCACGTACAGCGCGGCGGCCAGCGGCACCACCGCCACGGTGACCAACGTGAAGAAGGACATGTACGGCACGGCCTTGCCGACCGCGCCCGCGGCCCCGCGGCTCACGCCCGCCATACCCGCCACATCCGTCGTGTCCAGGGACTTCCTCGCCCGGACGAAGTTGACCGCGGCGACCACGGCCACCACCGCGAACAGCCCCAGATACACGGCCCCGGCCGCCCCGAACGCCCCGCCCCCGGCCAGCGCGTCGGCCCACCGCCCGTCCAGCGGCGCGGCCAGCAGCCGGTGGCCGAGCAGCCCGGAGCCGTCCGCGTCCGGCCTCGAGAACAGGTGGTACAGCAGGAAGAAGGCGGGCATCTGCAGCAGGCTGGGCAGGCAGCCCGACAGCGGCGACACCTTCTCCTCGGCGTGCAGCTCCAGCACGGCCTTCTGCAGCTTCTCGGGGTTCTTGCGGTACTTCTCGCGCAGCTCGCCGATCCTCGGCTGCAACGCGGCCCGCGCCTTCTGCCCGCGTGCGGCGGCCCGGGAGAGGGGGTGGAGGAGGAGTCGTACGAGAGCGGTGAACAGGACGATCGCGGCGGCGGCCGCAGAGGCGTGGAACAGCGGCTGGAGCAGGTCGGCGAGCCGCTCGACCAGGCCGGCGAAAACGGACATGAGTGAGCCCTCCGGGGGTCTCGTCGTGCCGGGCGTACGGGAATGGCGTACGGGGATGACGGCATGACGACCCGCGCGGGGTCACTGGGTGGAGTGCACGGTGCCCTGCACGGTGGTCGCCGGGAGGGCGTGCCCGGGTGCCCTGGGCCGCGGCCGGCCCTCGGCGTCGGGATCGCGCTGGGGCAGGAACGCCGTACGGCGGTCCCGGTCCCTGATGGCCGTACGCACTCGGGTGGGCGGCACGGCGGGCGCGCAGCGGGAGGCGAGCACGGCGCAGGCGACGAGCGCGGAACCGGCCGCGGCGGTCGCGGCGAGCGCGACGGCCACCGTCTCCGAGAGGCCTCCGGCGCCGGACAGGGCGAACGGAAGCAGGACGACGAGGGGCAGGAAGAGAGACAGGAGCAGTGGCACGGCGGAGGGACGCGTGGCGACGCGGGTGTTGATCACGTCGGCTCCCTCCCGTGAGCGTGCGGCGCTCCGGCGCCTACAGCTCGTTGCCCGTCATGTCGTTGACTCGTTGTCCCGTTGTCCCGCCATCTCGTTATACAGGATCGATGTCGAGCGGTTGCAGCAGCCGCCTCGGCTTGAGCAGGGCCCGGCCGACCGGATCCACCGGGTCCGGATCGAGTCCGGGTCCCGGCTCCATGAGGACGTCCTCGACCGGTACGACGGTTGCGCAGGCCGGGCACTCGCCGTACGGCCCGAGTTCGGTGCCGCACTCCGCGTGCCGGAAGCAACGGAGCTGGACCTCGGTGAAGTGCTCGCGCCCCCACAGTCCGAGCGCCCGCAGGGTGGGCCACAGCGCGATCCCGCGCTCGGTGAGGACGTACTCGTCCCGGGGCGGCGATTCCTGGTACCGCCGCTTCTCCAGGATCCCCTCCGCCGTCAGCGTCTGGAGGCGGGCGGCAAGGACCGCGCGGGGGATGCCGAGGTGGACCAGGAAGTCGTTGTAGCGCCGGACCCCGTAGAGCGCGTCGCGGACGATCAGCAGCGTCCAGCGCTCACCGATGATCTCCAGCGCGCGGGCGATCGAGCACTCCTGCGTCGCGTAGTCCTTGCCCAGTGCCATGCCGTCCACTGTAGCCACTTTCCGAGAACTTGGTTCAATGACCGAACCTCAAGGTGTTACGGTTCAGGAGGTAGGTCGGTTCAATGACCGAACCTTCATAGCCTTTTCTCCGCCCAGCCCCTCGGAAGGACGGGCCCATGACCGGGCTGAACTCCCCCACGACCCCCACCGCGACCCCTGTGGCAGCGGGCACCACCACCCGCACCGCCGCCCCACGCCTCAAGCGCCGGGACGGGCCCCCGCACCCCCGGGCCACCCTGGCCGTGACCAGCGCGGCCACCTCCGTGGCCCTGATGACGTACACGGCGCCGATCATCACCCTCCCCGGCACCGCGGCCGCCCTGCACACTCCCGTCTCCGCCCAGGCGTGGCTGCTCAACGGCACCCCGCTGGGGCTGGCCGCCCTCCTCCTGATCGCCGGCAGCCTGGCCGACGACTACGGGCGCCGCCGCATCTTCCTCGCCGGCACACTGACCCTGGGCCTGACCACCGTCCTGGGCGCCCTGGCGACGACGACCTGGCAGTTCACGCTGGCCCGTATCGCCCAGGGCGGGGCGAGCGCGGCGCTGCTGGCCAGCAGCCTGGGCCTGCTCGTGCACGCCTTCCCCACCCCGCGCGGCCGGCTCCAGGCGACCGGTGTCTGGGGCGCCTTCGTGACCGGCGGCATCGCGGTCGGCCCGCTCGTCACGGGCGCCCTGCCGAACTGGCGTGCCGCCTACGCCGTCCTGGGCGCCGCCGCCCTGGTCGCCGCCGCGCTCGGCACCCGCACACTGTCGGAGTCGCGCGCGCCGAGGGGCGGCCGGCCGGACGTCCTCGGCGCACTGGCCTTCGGACTGGCCCTGGTCGCCCTCGTGGCCGCCCTGACCCTGGGCCGGGACGGCTGGCTGCGGGCGCCGGTGGGACTGCTGCTCGCGGCGGCCGTCGCGCTGCTCGGGCTCTTCGTGCTGCTGGAGCGCCGCACCGGCACGCCGATGATCGACCTGTCCCTGCTGCGCCGCCCCCGCTTCCTGGCCTCCTCCGCGGGCGGCCTCTTCACCGGCCTCGCGGTGATCGGCCTCTTCAGCTTCCTGCCCGCACTGCTCCAGCAGGCGCTGAGGATGTCGCCGATGACCACCGCCTGGCTGTTGCTGCTGTGGTCGGGCACCGGCTTCGCGGTGGCCCTCCAGGCCAGGCGCCTGGCGGGTCGGGTGACGCCGCGCCGGCAACTGGTCGTGGGCTTCGTCCTCCACGCGGCCGGCGCCCTGACGATGCTCGGCGCGATCGGCTCCGGCTCCTGGCTCCGCCTGCTGCCGGGCCTGCTGCTGGGCGGCGTGGGCGCCGGCCTGCTGAACGCCGCGCTGCCGCTGCTGTCGGTGGAGTCGGTCCCGCCGGAGCGCGCGGCGATGGGCTCCGGCGCCCAGCAGACCCTCCGCTACATCGGCTCCTGCGCCGGAGTCGCCCTGACCATCGCCCTCGCGACGTCGACGGGCAGCGTGGCCCGGGGCGCCGACGTGGCGATGGTGATGTCGGCGGGACTGGCGCTTGCGGGCGCGGTGGGCGTGGGGGTGTCGCGGGAGCGGAAACGGGGGTGAGGGCGCGGACGTAGGGACGTGGTACGGGGGCGGGGCGGGGGCGTAGGAAGGTGGGCACGGCGGCGTACGGACGGGGGCCGGGCCTGGGGGCATGAGCGGGCGGGGGCCGGGCCCTGCCTTGGCGGGGTCCCCTGGCCTGCAGATACCTCACCTTTGTCACTCTGCGGCAGTACGGTGTCCCCCATGCGCCCCGCCACGCCCGCCGAAGACGCCGACCACGCCACCGAAGCGGCCCGCCTCGAACGGACCGCCGATCTGTACCCCGAGGACGCCGAGGCCCTCCTCCTCCAGGCCGCGGCCCACTGGGAACTGTCCGGGGACCGCCCCGCCGCGACGACCCTCTACGACCGTCTGCTGTCCTCCGCCGCCCTGGAGAAGCCCTACCTGGTCCGGGCCCTCAAGGCAGCCAACCTCTGGGAGTACGGCCACGAGGCGGAGGCGAGAGCGATCATCGAGGGCGTCCGTTCCGCGGCGCCCCGCGACCCGGCGCCCTGGGTGATCGTGGCGGAGTCCCTGGAGACTCACGACGAACTCGAAGCAGCACACGAGACGTTCACCCAGGGCGTGGAGCTTCTTCTCGCGGAGGCCCAGGCGCCCCCGCGCGACACCCACCCCCTCCTCTTCGGCCGCCACCGCGTCCGCCGCATGCTGGGCGCGGTCCACGACGACTGGGACATGCTGGCCGACACCCTGCACACCTCCCCGGTCCCGCTGGACGAACTCCACGACCCGAAGCGCGTCTGGTCCCTCGGTTCGGAGAACCCGGCCGAACTGAAGGCGGAGATCACCCGCCTGCGCGCCGAACTCGGCGCCTACCGCGCCGCCCTCTCCCGCCCCTTCCCGGTGGCGGTCCTCCACTGGCCGGCGGAGGAACTGTCCGAACTCCTCACCGCCTACGACGGCCTGACGTCCGAATACCCCTCCCACGACGCCCACTTGGCGACGATAGAGGCCTCCCTGCGCGAACTGGCCTCCTCCGGAACCCCCAACCTGGGCATCGTCACGGGCACGGTCCCCTCCTACGAGGCCTTCGCCGCCTCGGAGGCCGCCTCCCCGTCCGACCCGGCCCTCCTGCCCCAGTACGCGACGACCCTGGCGGCCCGGGGCCGCGCGGTGGCCTGGCCACCGCAGCGCGGAGCGCACTGCTGGTGCGGTTCGGGAGAGGCGTACGGAAAGTGCCACGGGGCGGCCGAACCCGCCGCGTCCACCGAACCCGCCGAGCCCGCCGGAACCGTCTGAGCGGGCCGGAGGCGAGCGGACTCAGTCCCTTTCGTCGTGGGCGTCCGTCTCAGCCTGCCGGTGCGCGGCCCGCGCCGGACGACTCGCGCCGAAGGCTGTCACGAGAAGGTCGAGCAGCGGCGCCGAGCGAGGGTGCGGGTCGCGGCGTGGAGTGAGCGTATGGATGCCGCGGGTCGGGGGATCCACGAGGGCCACCGCGGTGACATCGGCCCGCAGCGCGCCCACCAGCACCCCGGGCATCAGCGCGATGGCGTGGCCGGTCGCGACCAGCGCCAGCTTGCCGGGCAGATCGGCCGCGGCGAGGTCGATGCGGGCGGTCACCCCGGCGCGGGCGGCGTGCTGGCGCAGCAGCGCCGCCGAGCCCTCGTTGTCCTCCACCCAGGTCTGGTCGGCCAGGGCCTGGATACGCACCGGGGCGCCTCCTGCCAGCGGGTGGCCGAAGGGCAGCACGACGACCATCTCGTCCATTCCCAGGAACCGTCGTTCGAGGCGCGGGTCGTCGGGCAGCCCCGGTGGCGCGTCGGTGACCACGGCGACGTCCAGGTCGCCCGAGACCACACGGTCGTACAGCTCCAGGCTCAGTCCGGGCGACAGGCTCCACCGGACGGGGCCGGCGGTGTCCAGCAGGCGGCGTATCGCCACGGGCACGATCCCGGCGGCCAGGGACGGCGTCGCACCGACGGCCAGGGGCCGGGCCGGCGCCCCGTCACGCAGGCCCCGCACGGCACGGACCGCCCGGTCGGCCTCGGTGAGCGCGGTCGTCGCGTGACGGCGGAACACGTCTCCGGCAGGCGACGGCCGCACACCACGCGCGTGCCGCTCCACCAGCGGCACGCCGAGCTCGCGCTCCAGCCCGGCGATCTGCCGGGAGACGGCCGACTGCGTGTAGCCGAGCTCGTCGGCCGCCGCCGACAGCGACCCGAGCCGGCACACCGTCACGAAGGTCCGCCATGAAGTGAGCGTCATGGCCCGCAAGTATGCCCGTCGGTATGCATATCCCGCAGAGCAGCCCTGCGAGATCTGCGCTTGTCGCAGCCCTCGTGGTGTCCGAGGCTCGGACGCATGACCACACCCCACACCGTCGCTGTGCTCGGCCTGGGCCGCATGGGCACCGCGATCGCGACCCGACTCGCCGAGCAGAACTGGGACGTCGTCGGCTGGACACGATCCGGTCGTCAGGCCGCCGGGGCCTTCGAGACGACCCGTGACCCGAACGACGCCGTGGCGAGGGCGGACATCACGCTCCTCGCACTGTTCGACGGCCAGGCGTGCCAAGAGGTCGTCGACCGCGTACGCCCCGCCCTGCGACCGGACGCGATCGTGCTGAACACCAGCACCATCGCCCCCGCCGAGGCCACGACACTGGCCCGGCGGCTCGGCCCGCGCTACGTCCACGCACCCGTGCTCGGCTCCGTACCGGCCGTGACCGCGGGCGCCCTGCGGATCCTCGCCGCCGGCGGCCAGGCGGCACTGGACCGGGTCCAACCAGTCCTGCGAACGCTGGGCACCGTGCGACCCGTCGACGACGCCGCCACTGCCGCGGCGCTCAAACTGATCGCCAACAGCAGCCTCGCCGGCGCCGTCCTCGCCCTGCGTGACGCACTGCGGCAGGCCGATGCCCTGGACCTGCCCCGCACCCAGGTATTGGACGTCCTCGAACTCGGCCAGCTCGGCGGCCTGGTCACCCGCAAGCGGACCTTCCTCGCCGACGGGTCTACCACGACCACGGCCCCTGGGGAGTTCACCATCGGCGCGCTGGCCAAGGACATGGCGCTCCTGGCCGCCGCGTCGAACAGCCCCCTGCGCAGCGCGGCCGACCTGGCCGGCGTCCCCGCCGATCCGGAGGCCGACATCGCCGTCGCCGCCACGCTTCCCGCCGTGGACGACGCCGTACTCGAACCGCTGCGCCGCTACATCCAGGGCCACGCCACCGGCGACCCCGCCCACTTCCGCGAGGCGTTCCTGCCCACGGCCCACATCGAGGGCATCCGGGACGGCGCGTTCGTGTCATGGCGCCTGGACGAGTACTGCGCACTCTTCGACTGCCGTCCGGCGACGGACGAACCGACCCGCACCCGCCGCATCGACACCATCGACGTCCACGGCACCGTAGTCACCGCGTCCATGACCCTCCGACACGGCCCGGACACCTTCACCGACGTGTTCCTGCTGGTGCGGTCCGAGGGGAGGTGGCGCATCGCGAACAAGGCGTACCACCGGCTCACCGGGCCGCCCCCGGCCGGAGTCCCCCGGCTCACGCCGCACTGAGGGGCCACCGCCTCGGGCCACCTGATCGCTGCCTCCCCAACAAGCTTTAAAGTGCTGCTTGTTGGTCGACTCATCGGATCGGCGGATCCGGGATCGGCAGATCAGGGGATTCGGGGGGGGACGAGGGGCCGATGAACAACGCGGGTGCGACCGAGGTGTTCCAGCCCCTTCAGCCGGACGACCCACCCGTGGTGGGCGGTTACCGCCTCGCCGCCCGGCTCGGCGCGGGCGGCATGGGCCGGGTCTACCTGTCGCACACGCAGGGCGGCAGACCGGTGGCGATCAAGGTGGTCCGCCCCGAGCTGGCAGACGACCCGGCCTTCCGGCGACGGTTCCGCCGGGAGATCGCCGCGGCTCGGCGGGTCAGGGGCGCGTACACGGCCGAGCTGATCGACGCCGCCGCCGACGGCGTACCGCCCTGGCTGGCCACGCTGTACGTACCCGGCCCCTCCCTTTCCGACGCCGTCGCCCGGCGCGGACCGCTGCCGGTCGCGGCGGTGCTGTGGCTGATGGCGGGGGTGGCCGAGGCGCTGCAGGCCATCCACGACGCGGGCATCGTGCACCGGGACCTGAAGCCGTCGAACGTGCTGCTGGCCACCGACGGCCCGCGCGTGATCGACTTCGGCATCTCGCTGGCCTCGGACGCCACCTCGCACACCACCACGGGCGCCGCCATCGGCACACCGTCGTTCATGGCTCCCGAGCAGGCGTCCGCGGGCGAGGTCACGGCGGCGACCGACGTCTTCGCGCTCGGCCAGACGGCGGCGTTCGCGGCGCTGGGCGAGCCGCTGTACGGGACCGGCCCCGCGGTCATGTTGCTCTACCGGATCGTCAACGAGGAACCCGACCTCTCCCTGCTGCCCGAGCAGCTCCGTCCGCTGCTCGCCCGATGCCTGGCCACCGATCCGGAGGAACGCCCCACTCCTGCGGAGGTCGTCGAGTGGTGCCGGCAACGGCTGGGCAAGGACGCCGACGCGGGCGGCGGGCCGGCCGTCTGGCGGGAGATCGCGGGACCGGAGGTGACGGTCCCGCCTCCGGCCCCCCACCCCACCCAGTGGTACACCCTCCCTTCGGCCGGCTGGCCGCAGCCGTCGGGTCCGGTCCCGCAGGTCGCGTGGCCGGAACCGCCGACGCCTCCCGACCCGGACGAGCGGCGCACCCGCAGACGCCGCACTGCCCTGATCGCGACCGCCTCCGTAACGGCGGGCGCGCTGCTGCTGGCGGGCCTGACATGGACGGCCCTCGACGCGGCGAACCGGCTCCGCCACTCGGCTGCGGGCCGTGGTGCGACCGCCTCCTCGACGCCCCCTCCGGAAGCATCCGGACGGTCCTCGGCGTCCTCACCGGCAGCCACGCCGACCTCAGCGGCCGGTGACCGGACACCTGGACCGTCGCACCCCTCCTCCACGGTGCCCAAGCCGCCGCGAGCCACCCCGTACACCGGCATATGGCTGGACCGGAAGAACTCACTGGACATCAAGAAGGGGGTCGAGCGCAGCGACCGCAAGGGGGACATCCGCTTCGGCTGCAAGGAAGCCGACTGCGAGCTGGAAAGCGACACCAGCACGATGGTCCTGTGGTTCGGCGATCCCGGGGCCTCCTTCGAGGGCTGCCGTGTCCTTCTCGCCGGCGCCGACGGCCACCCCGGCGACCATCGCCGCATACCGCTGGCCGCAACGGCGACCGGCAGCGAGATCTGCGTCAAGCATCCCTCCGGAGACATCGCGGTGTTCTTGATCAACGTGAAGTCGACCGCGCTGCCGGAGATCGGCTTCGTGATGGCGGACATGACGGTCTGGCGGGCGGCCTAAGGGCTGCCCCGCAATGATCAAGGAGCCCCGTGGCTCTGTCGTCCTGCATGTTGGTACCGGGGGCTCTGGAACGGTTGAATGCCCTGGTGAGGGACTGGACGCAGGTAGTCGATGCCCACGGGGCGACTGGGCGAGTGCCAGCGCTCCTGGATCAGGTCGAGCGAGAGGAAGCTCCGGAGGCTTGGGAAGAGCTTTGGGACCGTCTGTGCCTGCACGGCGAGACGGTCTCCCCTGCGAGCTTCAACGCTCTTCCGCGCTTGGCAATCCTGGCTCCCACGAGTGCGCAGGCGCTGGAACTTGCCAGCGCCATCATGCGTGGCGCCTTGCAGCATCCTGACGGTGAAGTTCTGCTCGCGGGCTGCGCGGATGCGATCGCTCGACTGCGGGAACTTGTGGACAAGCAGCTTCGGACGCGTCCTGCTAACTACAACCGGATCTTTGGCGATCTGCTCGCGCTTGAAGGGCAGTACCACTGGAGCACCGCCCTGGGGGACTTCACCGACGACTTCTACACCGTGTCCTGCCCGCACTGCGAAGCGGAGGTGACCATCGCCGTCGGCGACTACGGCTGCTACTCGGCCATACGCGACTGGGATCTTGGCGACATCGAGCGGCGGGCGCTGCGGCCCGCCCCGGCCGAGGAGCTTCGCGACCCGGGCCGATGGATGCATGCCACAGCCGTCCGGGACGAGCAACAGGAACTTGCCGAGGGGATCAGGCACGTCTTTGGCCTTGCGGAGTGCCCGGCGTGCGCGAGTGTGTTCAGCATCGCGGCCGCGTATACGAGGGCGAACCTCCCTCCAGCCCTTGAGGCCTCCTGAACTGCATCAGGACGCCATCCGTGGCCTGTCATGATCTTGCTATGTCTGGCGTCATTACGGCTTCGGAGCTTTCGTGGATAGCCCCGTTCACCGGGCTGAGCCCCCAACTCTTCCGCAAACTGATCACAGTGCTCCGCAATGAAGGTGCCGACGGTGCCCGTCCGGGACGTCCGTGGTCGCTGCCGCTGGAGGACCGGGTCCTGCTGGTAGCCGCATACTGGCGCACGAACCTGACCCTGCGCCAGCTTGGCCCGCTGTTCGGCGTCTCGAAGTCCGCGGCCGACCGGATCGTCGACCACACGGGACCGCTGCTTGCACTCAAGCAGCGGCAGCGGTTCCGCAAGGGAACGGTGCTCATCGTGGACGGCACACTCGTGCCCACCCGTGACCACACCGTCGCCGAGCAGTCGAAGAACTATCGGTACTCCACCAACCATATCGACGCCGACAACCGGCGGGTCGTTGTCATCGGTCGCCCGGTGCCCGGCAATCGCAACGACTGCAAGGCCTGGTCCGAGTCCGGCGCGATGGCCGCCGTCGGCAAGACCACCACGATCGCCGACGGCGGCTACCCGGACACCGGGTTGATCATTCCTCACCGCCGCCCGCCGGCGGCGAGCTGGGCGGGTGGAAGAGCGAGCACAATCGCTCCCACAAGCAGGTTCGCGCCCGCATCGAGCACGTCTTCGCGCGGATGAAGACCTGGAAGATCCTGCGCGACTGCCGCCTCAAGGGCGACGGAGTCCACCGGGCCATGCTCGGCATCGCCCGCCTGCACAACCTCCTCCAGTCTGCTTAGCAGACTGAGCCGCGCCTGCCATCAAGCCGCCCCTCGCCCTTCAAAGATCAATTGCGGGACAGCCCTTAGCCAGGTCGTTTCGTCCGCATCACCCATCGCCGATCTGCTGTGCCGTTGGCTGATGTTTGCGCTTCGGGCAGCGTAGGCATCAGGGGCAGCGTGCGCCTCCACGACCGTGGAAACGCTGGAGGCCCAAGCACCCTCAACGCGCCGCATAGTCACTTGCCATGACGATCGAACCCGCGACGTCGCTCCGAACAGCCGCCGGACGATCACTCACCTGACCTCTGGCGCCAATTCGAGCACCCAGGCCGCCAGTTACCCCCCGATGCGCCCACCGAACAGTGGATCCTCACCCCGCCATGGACACGATTGCATCACAGGATCTCCACAAGCCTCCGTGGCCACGAGAAGATGCATGACTCAATCAATTCCCCGGGGGGCCCATGAGTGACAGGATCACGCCGCCACCTATGCCGAGCTACGGGCCGCCCATGCCGCCCGTCCCGCAGCCGCAGGCAAAGAAGCACCGGACAGCCATCATCGCCGTGGCCGCAGCCGTCGTTGCCGCGGCCGTCTCCGCCGCCATCACTGCTGGCGCCACCGGAAGCGGCGGCACCGGAGCTGCACCCACCGTCACCGTCACGGAAATCGCGAGCGACACCGACACGACGGCCGACGACACGACGGATTCCACGGACGAGTTGGCGGACGAGGACGACAGCGATGACGTCTACGCCCTGACCGACACTGTCACCTACGAGAACGATGTCGCCGTCAGCCTCTCCGGGTTCCAGCGGTCCGTGTCCGGTCAGTACGCGGCCCCCGAGAACACCAACTACGTGCAGTTCACCGTCAAGATCAAGAATGGGGGCAGGAAGACCCTCGACACCACTGGACTCACCGTCAACTGCTCCTATGGCGAAGACGGACGCAGCAGCGAATCGATCTACGACAGTGATCACAGCCTCGGTGGAGGCCCCGACACCAAGCTCCTCGCCGGAAGGTCTATCAACGTGCCGTGGGGCTGCGAGCTCCCCAAGGGAGAAAAGGTCATCCAGGTCGAAGTGTCTCCCGACATGGAATCAGAGAGGGCGATCTTCACCGGCAAGGTGAAGTAAGCGGAAAGGGCTTCCTCCTGCGGGGAGCTCGGGCGGTGCCGAAGACTCGGTGTCAGTAGGCCTTGTTAGAACAGAACCATCAACGTTGATCGGGGGCATGGTGGCAAAGGCACGGGACCTGGAGCAGCCCAGCGCCGGGGTGTACGAGAAGCTGATCACTGAGGACGTGCGCGATGAGCTGGGGCAGCTCGAGGCCATGGGGTGGAAGGCCATCGATGCCGAGGTGAGCAAGGAGTCCTCACCTCATGTTCTGGCCCGGCATGTCGGCGAGGTGGTCGCCCGTACGCTCAACCAGCTCCCCGCTGATCAACGGGTCCCGTTCGTCAACAAGGTCCTGGAATCCCTGGCCATCAGCCAGATCGACGCCGAGCCCATCAGCACGGTCGTCGACGGTCCCCGCCAGCTGCTCGCCCTCGCCGAACGGGAAGCGCCGGGAGCCTACGCGATCCGCCCCCTCACTCCGCTGTCCGAGACTTCGTTGCTCACGAACTCGCCGGAGGATCTCAGCCTGGGTGCCGAGTTGCGCGCCGAGCTCGCAACCGCGGACCGGATCGACCTGCTCTGCGCGTTCGTGAAGTGGTACGGCATCCGGGTGCTGGAGGACGCTCTACGCGCCGCCAAGGAGCGCGGCGTACCGATTCGGGTCATCACGACCACGTACATGGGCGCCACTGACCGCCACGCGCTCGACCGGCTGGTGCGGGACTTCGGCGCGACCGTCAAGGTCAACTACGAGATCCGGTCCACACGCCTGCACGCCAAGGCCTGGCTGTTCCGGCGCAAGACAGGCTTCGACACCGCCTACGTCGGCAGCTCGAACCTGTCCAGGGCCGCGCTGCTCGACGGCTTGGAGTGGAACGTACGGCTGTCGTCCGTCGCCACACCCGCGGTGCTGGACAAGTTCGAGGCGACGTTCGACGCGTACTGGAACGACACCGCCTTCGAGTCATACGACCCGGACCTGCACGGCGAACGCCTCGATGGGGCGCTCGCCCAGGCGAGTGGCACCAGCTCCAACACCGACCTGAAGATCAATCTCTCCGGCCTCCAGGTACGCCCCTTCCCGCACCAGCAGGACATGCTGGAGCGGCTCACGGTCGAGCGTGAGCTCCGTGGACGGCACCGGAACCTGCTGGTCGCGGCGACCGGTACCGGGAAGACGGTCATGGCTGCCCTGGACTACCGCAACCTGTGCAAGAAGTCGGACGGCAGCCGGCCGAGGCTGCTGTTCGTGGCTCACCGCAAGGAGATACTCAAGCAGTCTCTGCGCACCTACCGAGAGGTGCTGGACGACGCGTCGTTCGGCGAGTTGCTGCACGCCGGGCAAGACCCGCGCGAGTGGAACCACGTCTTCGCCAGCGTCCAATCGCTCAACGTGCAGCGCCTTGAGCAACTGGCCCCCGAACATTTCGACATCATCGTCATCGACGAGTTCCATCATGCGACCGCGACCACGTACAGGCGGGTCATCGACCATTTCGCCCCGAAGGAACTCCTCGGCCTGACGGCGACTCCTGAGCGGATGGACGGGCGCAACGTACAGGACGAGTTCTTCGAGGGCCGGATCGCCGCCGAGATGCGGCTATGGGAAGCCCTGGAAAACGACCTTCTGTGCCCCTTCCACTACTTCGGTATCCCTGACGGCACCGATCTGACGAACCTGGGCTGGCAGAGAGGCTCGTACGCCGACCAGGAACTCGGCAACCTCTACACAGGCAACCATGCCCGCGCCCGGATCGTGGTAAAGCAGATCCGGGACAAGGTCTCCAACCCGGGAGCCATGCGCGCGCTCGGTTTCTGCGTGACCAAGGCACACGCACACTTCATGGCGGACTTCTTCCGCGAGGCTGGTTTCAAAGCCGTGGCACTCGACAGCGACTCACCCGCTGACGTGCGCGCCCAGGCCTTGTCTGACCTGCACGGCGGAAACCTGCAAGTGATCTTCTCCGTCGACCTGTTCAACGAGGGCCTCGACATCCCGGACGTCGACACCCTGCTCCTGCTCCGCCCCACGAGCAGTGCCACCGTCTTCCTCCAGCAGCTGGGCCGTGGGCTGAGGCGCACCGAGACGAAACCGGTGCTCACGGTTCTCGACTTCATCGGACAGCACAGGGCGGACTTCCGCTTCGAGGAGCAGTTCCGGGCACTGACCAACCTGTCCCGGAACCGACTCATCGATCACATCGAGCACGACTTCCCGCAACTGCCGTCCGGCTGCCAGATCATTCTGGAGGGCAAGTCCAAGGACCTCGTCCTCGACAACATCCGCACACAAGTGAACTCCACGGTCAAGACGCTGGTGAGGGAGGTCCAGGCCTACAGCACGCCGCGCCTTGCCGACTACCTCCGGGAGAGCCGTCGGGAGATCAAGGAGCTCTACCGGAACGAGAACTCCTGGACGGCCATCCTGCGCCGGGCTGGTCTGATCGAGGAGTCCGCACCGGCTGAGGAAGCGGCGCTACTGAAGCGAGTCCACGCTTTCCTCCATGTGGACGACCCGGAGCGCGCGGACGCCTACCTCCGCCTCCTCCAGGACGATGCTCCGCCGTACGAGGAACTGGGCCCGACCGATCAGTCGTACGCCCGCATGCTGTTCTTCAACCTGTGGGACAACGCCGGAGGTTTCACCAGCTTCCAAGACGGCCTTGCGTCCCTTCGCTCTCAGCAAGCGTTCCGGGATGAGCTGCGACAGGTGCTGTCACACGTCATCGAGCAGGCCGACCACGTCCCCATCCCCCTGTCCGACCGCCTCAGCCAGGTCCCGCTGAAGATCCACAGCGCCTACAACCGCTCGGAAATCCTCGCCGCTCTCGGTGTGGCACGCTTCGGTGGGCAGATGCCCCGCTCCTTCGCTCAAGGAGTCCAGTGGGTCGAGGAGCTCCAGACGGACGCCCTGCTCATCACGCTGGAGAAGAACGAGAAGGACTTCTCGCCCACCGTCCGGTACAAGGACTACGCGCTGAGCCCGTCGCTCTTCCACTGGGAGTCGCAGAACTCAACGGCCGAGAGTTCCCGAACCGGGATGCGCTACCGGCAGCATGAGCAGCGTGGCCGCCACGTCCTGCTCTTCATGCGGCGCTACAAAGACACCGACATAGGCAAGCCCCAGCCGTGGATGCTCCTCGGCCCGGCCACGTACCAGTCCCACACGGGAAGCAAGCCGATGGCGATCACCTGGCACTTGCAGCACGATCTCCCGGCGGACGTGTGGACGTACTCGGCCATCACTGCGAGTTGACTCGCATCGGTCGGGTTCGTCATCGGGTGTACGGCGCCGACCTTGGTGGACCAGGGCGGCGCCATACAGGAGGCCTCTAAGCAACCTTCGCCTCGGCCTCGTAGTGCATCTGGGCCCGGTCCAACACATCATCCGGGTCCAGGCCACGCGCCGACGTCCAGTGCAGCAGGTCGGCGATCAGCTCGACTGCCGCCTCCTCCAACACCGCCGCGCGCTGTCGTCCCTCCAGGACGGCGCCACTGGACCCCTGGTAGCCCTCAAGGGCTTCGACGGCACGCTCCACGCGTCGGCAGGCGGACTCGGAGCCCAGTGCAATCTCGCACCACACCGCCTTGCCGAGCGCAGTAGCAACGGTCCCCCAGTCCAGCGCCATGGCCGCGAGCAGATGCAGGCCGCGACCGCACTCCTCGTCACAATCAGCGATGTGCATGAAAGGCGGCGCGCAGCTCTTGTCGTGCATCTCGATCCGCAGCCGCTCGCGCTTCCACTCAAGGATCAGGGTGGCCGACACGCCCTCGCCAACGTGCTTGATGACGTTCGTCGCCAGCTCCGTGACGAGCAGCTCCGTTTCGTCGCAGGCATTCGGCACGCCCCACTGGTCCAACTGCGCGGCGGCAGCCCTCCGTAGCAGCCGGACCTCCGCCGGCAGTGCTTCAAAGGGCAGAACACAGCGGTGCTGGTGGTCCCTAGCGCTGCTAGTAGGCATGAGCATTCCTCCCTCCCGTGCCACGCGCATGCTGCGCCTGCCGTGTCCGTTCGGCTGCATTGCGTAGCGATCTGGAAGCGAGGATGGCACAGAGAACTCTCACCATGTAACTTCTCACGCGAATCTATCGAGTGAATCCCGTGGTGGGCGGGCGGCCCCGCTGCCTAGCCTGTTCAGGCCCCGAGCCACCACTGCCCGGGGTTACCCACAGAGGAGCCCCATGTCCGTAAGGACCACCACACGTCGCCGCCAACTGGGTGCCATGTTGCGCAAGTTGCGTGCTCGCAAGGGGATGACCCTGGAGGAGGCCGGCCAGTTGGTTGGCGTCTCGAAGGCGACGGTCAGCCGGTATGAGACCCAGGCGGGCCCGGTCAAGTGGATCGTCGTAGACGCACTGTGCCGCGAGTACGGAGCCTCCGACTCCGAGCGGGAAGCTGTGGTCAGGCTGGCCAAGGATGCAAAGCAGCAAGGCTGGTGGAGTTCCTTCGCCGACTCCATCCCGGAGAGCATGAACCTCCTGCTCACGCTGGAAGACGAGGCTGTACGCGAGGACCACTTCTCGTGTGTCTACGTTCCTGGTCTTCTCCAGACACGCGCCTACAGCACCGCCCTGCAGAAGGCCAACGAGATTCCGCTGCAGCCGTCCGAGATCGAACGACTGGTGGACATCCGCATGAAACGCCAGGAGATCCTCAACCGGCCGAAGCCTCCTCGCCTGTGGGCGATCCTCGACGAGTCCGTCATCCGCCGGGTCGTCGGATCTCCCGAGACCATGAAGGAGCAGTTGGGCCGACTCCTGGAAGCGAACGAGTCACCTCACATCACGCTTCAGGTGCTGCCGTTCTCCAAGGGCGCCCACTCCGCCGCCCTTGGCAGCTTTGTGATCCTCGGCGGTACCGAGTCAGCCCTCGATGTCGTGTACGTCGACTTCCACGCCGGATCGCTCTTCATGGAGAAGGACGAGGAACTGGAGCGATACAGACTTGCGTTCGAGTACCTCCGCGCACAAGCGTTGGACATGGAGGCCTCCTCCGCCGTGATCCATCGTGCCCGCAAGGAGCTGTGAATGTCTGTCCGTCCCCGGCCCGTCTCCGACCTCGCCTGGTTCAAGTCGTCGTACAGCGGCGGCAACGCAACGGAGTGCATAGAGACCGCCTTCGTCCCGTCCGGCGTGCTCGTCCGCGACTCCAAGCAGCCCACGCATCCCCACCTCACCGTGTCAGCGGAGGCCTGGAGAGGTTTCATGACTGGCGCGCGCCAGGCGTTTTCGATACGAGACGTCATGGCGTGACGCCAACCGCACCGGTCAGCCCGTAACCGTCAGGGAACGAATTCGCATGCGGTGCACACGCGGCAGCCGTCGGCAGCTTCACCGTCCTCCATGGACAAGCTCCCGAACTCGACGCTGTGTACGCAGACCTCATCGGTTCGAATCCACGGCCGAGCTCATCGACCGAATCAGCAAGGAGCTTTGATGACAGCATCGTCAGAACTGCACTGGTTCAAGACGTCGTACAGCGGCGGCAGTGGGACCGAGTGCATAGAGACCGCCTTCGTCCCGTCCGGCGTGCTCGTGCGGGACTCCAAGCGGCCCGAGCGTCCCCATCTCACCGTGTCACCCGAGGCATGGACGGACTTCGTCGCCGGCGCACGGCACAGCCGATTCGCCAGCCGCCGCCACTTCCCCGCTGCGTGAGCGCCGTCTGTCGCCCGGTGCAGTCTCGTGACGCGGCGGGCCGGGCGTCGACGAACGGGGCCCTTCACAAAGCGATCGGTCGATACGCCAAGGCCTGATCGACCACCTCGTCGGCCGAGAGTTCCCGCTCTGGCGGCCAGTAGATCAAGCCGCTGACCCACCCGGTTGGACAGGCCAGGGCTCTGTCGAGCATGTCAAGCCAGTCGCTCGCCTCCTCATCAGAGGCGTAATTCCACGTCCATGATCCGCTGCACGAGTGCGACGGCCTGAGCCCCGCTCATCTCCACTGCGCCATGGGCAACTTTAGTCACGATCATGTGACTTTCGCCGTTTCGGTGCAACTGCACATGCCTTTCACCAGTCACACGAGGGCAACACGTAAGACATGCACCAGGGGAACCAATGAGCCAGCAGTACCCGCAACAGTCCCAGCAGCCCAGTTGGGCCGGCCCGCAGCAGCCGGGGGCGCCCATGCCCCAGCCACCGAAGAAGCGCAGCACGGGGAAGCTTGTCGGGTTCGGCTGCCTCGGTGCCTTCGCTCTGTTCCTCGTGATCGGCGGCATCGTCGGCGCGATCGTCGGCGACGGAGACAGCAAGAACGACGACAAGACCAGCTCCGCCAAGAGCAGCGCCCCGAGCAGAGACGTCAAGGCCGACGATCTCGCCGGAACCACGACCTCCACCCTCGGCGGCGACATCACCTCCTGGGTCGACAAGATGACCAGCCACGGTGTCACCTGGGAGAAGCAGGGCACCAAGGAGAGCATCGCCGGCCTTCCGCCCACCCGCGACTGGTTCGGCGAAGCCAAGAGCGCCACCTTCAGCGCGCCCTCCTTCGTCGCCCACGGCATCACCGACACCCACCGAGGCATCCTCAGCCTGTCCTGCGACGCCGCCGGCATCCCCAAGGGCAGCTCTTCCGAGCAGGTCGCCATCTTCACCGACTGCGTCACCGCCGCCGGTCTCGACGGCATCGACAACGCCAAGGTCGGCGCCTGGATCCAGACCAAGCTGCCCGCCATGCTCGGCAAGGCAGGCATGCAGGTGGAACACCTCGAACTCGGCAAGGCCACGATCAGCATGGACACCGCCGGGGCCACCGCCGCGATCAGCATCGAGCAGCAGTAGCGACTTCGGCGCTGGGGATCTTTGAGGCGGCGGGTTGCCATGTTCCTCGGAAGGTGTTCGAAGGTGTTCCTCGGAAGGGGCAGACCATCCTCCCCTCCTCCCCCGACAACTCCCCTGAGTTCTCCGCCCCCTCTCCCGCCCCACCACTCCTGATCTGCACCTTCCTGTTGTGCGGCCTTGCGCGGGGGCGGGCTCGGGGTGAATCTGGTAGGCGCCTGTCGCGGGCTGCCGCAACGGGCGTGGGGGCAGTACGGACAGCTCCAGGGGGGAGTGGCCATGCCGGCTTCGATCACGGGGCGTGTGGGGCCGCTGGCGGGGCGGCGGTTTCCCGTCGGTGCCGCGCCGGTCACCTTCGGGCGCAGCGGTGAGAGCAGTGTGGTGATCGCCAGTGGGCGGGCCTCGCGCCTGCACGCGGAGGTGCTGCGCGAGGCCGGCCGCTACGTCCTGTACGACCGCGGAAGCCGCAACGGGACGCTGGTCAACGGCACGAAGGTGACGTCCCACGTCCTCGCCTCCGGCGACGAGATCACGATCGGCGACGAGGTCTTCTGCTTCGAGATTCCCGAGGCGATGGAGACGATCACGGATGTCCCGAACCCGCTCGTGACCGCCGCGCCGGGGCCGGTCCTGAACGTCACCGTCTCCGGCGGCGGTCCCGTGGGGCTGAGCTTCGCCCTGCTGCTGGAGCATCTGATGGGCCGTCGGGTGGCCGTCACGCTGTACGACGGCCGCTGGACCGAGGACGGTTCGCGGGTCGTGTGGAAGAACGAGGCGCAGGGCAATGTCCGGCGGCAGCAGGTCGTGACCGTCCAGAGCCGCCAGTATCTGAGCCTCCCCGAGGAGGTCCAGGAGCGGTTGTTCGGCGCCGGCGCGTACACCGAGATGTGGCCGGCCGGGCCGGACTCCGTGCAGGGTCACGGTCCGCGGAACGTCCGGATCGCCTACGTCGAGGACGTGCTCCTCGAGATGGCGAACGAGAAGTCCGACCGGATCCGGCTCGTTCCCACCCGCTTCGACCCGGCCGAGCAGCGCGAGGCGGTGGTCAAGGACCATGTGCTCGCCATCTGCGAGGGCGGTCGTTCGCGGACCCGGGACCACCTCGCCGACAAGTTCGGCGCTCCCGACGCGTCGATCTACTCCCTGAGCGGCCGGCACGTCCAGGACGTCGTGCTCGGCCTGCGCGTGAAGTCCGACCTGCCGGACCCCATGGCCGTGCTGCTGACGGTGGCCCAGAACCGCTTTCTGCTCAACTCCCTGCGGGGAGAGGGCTTCCTGAACATGCGCCTGACCGACGCCGAGGCCCAGGAGGTCATCGGGGTCGACCCCGTGCGGCACGTGTTCGAGCAGTGTGTCGCCTCGCGGCCCTGCCTGATGGGCCGCAACGACGAGGGCGACTTCCGCTGCTCGACCCATGGCACGCTGTTCCTGCCCGCCCTGGTCAGGGGTTCGGCCCTGTGGAAGCGCGTGCTGGAGGGCCTGGTCCTCTTCGGCGTCACCGAGGAGAACCTGAGCGCCGTCACCGGTTTCCGCCTGGACATGGTGCAGCGGCCGCGCTTCACCGCGCGGCTCCACTCCGCGACGTCCAACACCCCGGGGACGTACGGGTTCCTGCTCGGGGACGCCGCCAACGCCATTCACTTCTGGCCGGGACGCGGGCTCAACAGCGGTCTCGCGTCGGCCATCTCGCTCGCACGCTCCCTCAGCAACTCCTGGCGGGGGAAGGCCTTCCGCGACGCCGACTTCGTCCGTCACGAGGCGGCGATGTCGATGCTCCAGTACCGGCACAAGAGCCGCGCCTGGAACGCGATGGTCACCACCGACGAACACGGCGACACCTGCGCGATCAAGGACACGATCGCGCAGAGCATCGAGGCGTCCGCGCCGGAGGCTGCGGACGGCGCGGCGGACAAGGCGAACGAAGCGGACCTCGATGCGTTCATGGACCGGCTGCGGGAGATCCGCGACCGCCTCGCACCACGGGTGCCGGGCATGCCGGACGACGCGACCCTCCGCGACCACCTGCGGAAACTGAAGCCCGAAACCGTTCGCGTCCTGCTCGCGAGCGGCGCCTGGGACACCCTGACCGTCGGCGGCGAAGAGGTGGACATCGACATCTTCTACCGGCAGGTCCCCTCGCCCGCGTCCGTCACCGGCGTCACACGGACCAAGCACTCGGACCCGCGTCTGACGAGCTGACGGCAGCACCCCCTACGGCCCGGGCGCCCCCCTTCAGGGCTCGCCCGGGCCGAGCAGGTCAGCCGAACATGCCCGGTTCGTAGTCGCCCGCCGGCTGCTGGACGATCACGTTCAGGCGGTTGTAGGCGTTGATCATGGCGATGAGGGTGACCAGGGCCGCCAACTGGTCCTCGTCGTAGTGCTTGGCGGCGTTGGCCCACGCCTCGTCGCTGACGCCGCCCGCCGCGTCGGCGATGCGAGTGCCCTGCTCCGCCAGTTCCAGGGCGGCGCGTTCGGCCTCGGTGAAGACCTTGGCCTCGCGCCAGGCGGCGACCATGCTGAGGCGTACGGCCGTCTCGCCGGCGTGGGCGGCGTCCTTGGTGTGCATGTCGAGGCAGAAGCCGCAGCCGTTGATCTGGCTGGCGCGGATCTTCACCAGTTCCTGGGTCGACGCCGGGAGCGGCGAGTCCGTCACCGTCTTGCCCGCGGCGTTGATCTGACGGAGGAACTTGGCCGCGAGGGCGTTGCCGAAGAGGTTGAGACGGGCTTCCATCCTGGGCTCCTTGTGGTTGTTCACAGTCGTTCGAGGCGGTTGCTGCTGCTTCGTTCCGCTTCGGTCTGCTTAATTCTCGTTCGATCTACTTCGCTTGGTTTCGCTTACATACCTACGACGGAAGCGGTCCGCGATGTGTGACAGACCCGCCGGAGCGATTCCTGTGACCTGCGTCTCACCGCTCGGCGGAAGCGGTCAGCCCGTCGGTCCGGCGCGTGGACGTGCGGGTTAGCCTGTTTTGTCCCACGAGTGCGGGAGGCAGTGATGGCGAGGGTTCCTGCGGCAGTGGTCGCCGCGAGCGGGCTTGTCGGTGGGTACGGCGTGGCCCGGTGGACCGGGAAGCGGGAACTGGGCGGGGCCGTGCTGACGGTCGCCGGGGCCGCGTCCGCGTGGCAGTGGCGGCAGCGGGCCGGCGGGAAGGCGGCGGGCGCGCTCACCGCGGCCTACGTCGCCGCCTTCGCGGGGTCGCATCCGCTGGCCAAGAAGATGGGCGCCTGGCCGTCCGTGTTCACCGTCGCGGGCGCGGTCGCCCTCACCTCCTGGGCCGTCGCCGACCGACGCGACGCCCGGTAGGCCTCGGTCCGGCTTCGGAGGGCGCCCCCGGCCGGGCCGCTCCCTGTCGACGGTGGCGGGAATCCGTTGACCCCTGTCACTCTCGCCACTTCTTCAAGATCGGCGCGGTCTCTAGCGTCGGGGCGTGACCAAGTTCCTTCTCGCCGTGCACGTCCTGGCCGCGATCGTCGCGATCGGGCCCGTCACCGTCGCCGCCAGCATGTTCCCACCCGCCGCGCGCCAGGCTCTGGCCGCGCCCGAGGATCCGCGGGCGGTGGAGACCGTGCGGGTGCTGCTGCGCGTCTGCCGGGTCTACGCCGTCGTCGGGGTCGCCGTCCCGGTGTTCGGGTTGGCCACGGCCAAGAACATGGGCGTGCTCGGCGACACCTGGCTGATCGCGTCGATCGCACTCACCGTGCTGGCCGCCGTCGTCCTCGTCGCGCTGGTGCTGCCCCGGCAGACCGCCATAGCCGAGGCGCTCGACGGGGAACAGCGCGCGGGGCAGGGCGGTGACGCCCGCGCCGCGACCGTACGGCTGGCCATGTTCACCGGCGTGTTCAACCTGCTGTGGGCCGCCGTGACGGTGCTGATGATCGTCAGGCCGGGCTCCACGACGGGAGCCTGACGCGCGACGCCCGGCGCCGCATAGGATCCCGCCCATGCACGAGCACGAGTTCGGACAGCAGCAGTCGGCGGCAGCGGCCTACCTCACCACGCTGGAGGGCCGGCTGCGGGCCGACGGGTGCGGCACCCGCTGGGAGGACTGGCAGGGAATGCCCGTGCTCGTCGGACGCCGCTCCGACTTCCGGATGCGCTGGGCGGCCACGAACCTGCACCTGTTCACGGTCGCCGCGGCGGTTCCCCGGATCACGGTGGAGGCCATCAGCGGCTTCACCTACGGAGTCCTGAAGTACGCCAAGGACACCAAGGGCGGACTGCCCGTCGGCCTGCAGACCGGGGTCGGCGCCTTCCCTGTCCTGGTCAGCGACGACGTCGATCCGGACGCCGTGCGCTGGGCGGAGGAGCAGCAGCGCAACCGGTTCGCCTGCCTGGCCCGGCCGGTGGTGGTCGACTGCGGGCAGCACCACGTGGGCATGTACCGCGGCAGGCCCTTCATCGGCGGGATCTACGCGTCCCACTTCATCAAGAAGGGCACGCGGTACTTCTACGGCTGATCCGCGGCGGCTGCCCGTAGGGCTGCCCCAGGCGGCATCCGCCCTCCTAGGGCAGCGCCTCCGTCTCCGGTTTCGCCACCGCCGTCAGCGGTGTGGCGATGTCCTCCAGGGAGCGGCGTTCGGCCCTGACCGCGAGGAACGCGGCGACCAGTCCCGCCGCGCACATCAGCGCGGCGCCGACCTGGAAGGCGAGGACCGTGTCGCCGACCCTGCCGGTGCTGGTGAGGTCGGCGAAGAGGAGCGGGCCGCTGATACCGCCGGCCGCGGTGCCGAGGGCGTAGAAGAACGCGATGGACATCGCCCGGGTCTCCATCGGGAAGATCTCGGAGACCGTCAGATAGGCGCTGGAGGCGCCGGCCGAGGCGAAGAACAGCACCACGCACCAGCAGGCCGTCAGCGTGCCGGCGCTCAGCGTGCCGCGGTCGAACAGCCAGGCCGTGCCGAACAGGAGCAGGCCGGACAGCAGATAGGTGGAGGAGATCATCACCCGGCGGCCGACCGTGTCGAAGAGGCGGCCCAGCAGCAGCGGGCCCAGGAAGTTGCCGGCCGCGATGACGGCGAAGTAGTAGCCGGTGTGGTCGGCGGGCACATGGAAGAACTTGGTCAGGATCGCGCCGAAGCCGAAGGTGATGGCGTTGTAGAGGAAGGCCTGGCCGATGAAGAGGGAGAAGCCGAGGACCGCGCGCTTGCGGTAGTCGGCGAAGACCGTGCGGCCGATCTCGACGAAGCTCACGCTGCGGCGCTGGCGGATGGTGATCTCGCCGCGCGGCTCGGGAAGCGGTTCGCCCCGCTCGGCCACGACCCGGTCTTCGATGCCGGTCACCACCTCCTCCGCCTCCCGGTCCCTGCCGTGGATCAGCAGCCAGCGCGGGCTCTCCGGGACGTGCCTGCGGACGAGGAGGATGACGAGGGCGAGGACAGCGCCGAGCGCGAACGTCAGCCGCCAGCCGACGTCGGCGGCGAGGATGCCGGTGTTCAGGGCGAGGATCGACAGCAGCGAGCCGCCGACGGCGCCCACCCAGAAGCTGCCGTTGATGATCAGGTCGACGCGGCCGCGGTACGCGGCGGGGATCAGCTCGTCGATCGCGGAGTTGATGGCCGCGTACTCGCCGCCGATGCCGAAGCCGGTCAGGAAGCGGAAGAGGAAGAACCACCAGGCCTCGAAGGAGACCGCGGTCAGGGCGGTGGCCGCCAGATACACCGCGAGGGTGATCATGAAGAGCTTCTTGCGGCCGTAGCGGTCGGTCAGGCGGCCCCAGAAGAGGGCGCCGACGCACGCGCCCGCCACATAGAGGGCGGCCGCGGTGCCCGTGACCTGTGCGGAGCTGATCGACAGGCCGCTGCCGGGCTCCGAGAGCCGGCTGGCGATGTTGCCGACGACCGTGACCTCCAGGCCGTCGAGGATCCATACGGTGCCGAGACCCACGACGATCGACCAGTGCCAGCGCGACCACGGAAGGCGGTCCAGGCGGGCGGGGATGTCGGTGGTCACGGTACGGCCGGTCTCGGACTCGGCGGTGGCCATGGGCTCCCTCCACGACGACACGGGCAACGCTGACGACACGGACGACATGAGCGGAACGTCAAGCGGGTTCCCCCCAACCGCGTGGATCACGCCCCGCGCACGGCCGACCGGCCCAGCGCCACCGCCGCCCCCGCGCCGGCCCTACGCTCCCAGAACCCGTGTCACCGCGTAGATCACCACTCCCGCCATCGACCCCACCACCGTGCCGTTGATGCGGATGAACTGCAGGTCGCGGCCGATGTGGGCCTCGATCTTGCGGGTGGTGTGCTCGGCGTCCCAGCCGGCGACGGTGTCGGTGATCAGGGAGGTGATCTCCTTGCGGTAGGTCGTCACCACGTAGACCGCCGCGCCCTCGACCCAGGAGTCGACCTTGCCCTGCGCCTTGGAGTCCTCGGCCATCCGGGCGCCCAGGGACAGCAGCGAGGCGCGGACCCTCAGACGCAGCTCGCTGCGCTCGTCCTCGGCCGCCGCGACGATCATGGATCGTACGGCCGTCCAGGCGGAGGCGATCAGGTCCTGGACCTCGCCGCGACGCAGCACCTCGCCCTTGAGCCGCTCGACACGCGCGCGCGTGTCGGTGTCGGACTGGAGGTCGGAGGCGAAGTCGGTGAGGAAGCGGTCGAGCGCGCCGCGCGCCGGGTGCGAGGGCATGTCCCGCATCTCGGTGATGAAGCGCAGCAGTTCCTTGTAGACCCGCTCGCCGACCTTCCGGTCGACGAACCTCGGCGTCCAGCCGGGCGCGCCGCCCTGCACCGCGTCCATCACGGAGTCGCCGTGCAGCACCAGCCAGTCGTGTGCGCGGGAGACGACCAGGTCGACGACCCGTTTGTGGCCGCCGTCGGCGACGACCCGCTCCAGCAGTTTGCCGATGCCGGGCGCGATCTCCTGGGTGTTGGCTCTGCGGGTGATCGCCTCGCCGACGACGGCCTGGATGTCGGAGTCGCGCAGGACGGCCAGGGCGCCGCGCAGCGCGGTGGCCAGTTCCGCGGTCACCCGGTCGGCGTGCTCCGGCTGGGCGAGCCAGGCGCCGAGGCGGTTGCCGATGCCGACGGCGTGCAGCCGCTGCCGTACGACGTCCTCGGAGAGGAAGTTCTCGCCGACGAACTCGCCCAGCGAGATGCCGAGCTGGTCCTTCTTGGTGGGGATGATCGCGGTGTGCGGGATGGGCAGGCCGAGGGGGTGGCGGAAGAGGGCGGTGACCGCGAACCAGTCGGCGAGCGCGCCGACCATGCCGGCCTCGGCGGCCGCGGCGACGTACGACGTCCAGGCGCCGGCGCCCGCGTGCTCGCCCCACTTGGCGAGCACGTACACCACGGCGACGAACAGCAGCAGCCCCGTGGCGGTCAGCTTCATGCGGCGCACCCCGCGGCGCCGCTCCTCGTCGGCGGGGCTGAACACGGTCATCGCGCGGTGGGAGACGGCGTCCGCCGTGTCCGGACCGGCCTGGGTCGTCTGTTCCATCCACTCCACCCGTTCGGTGATCCCGCACACAATTGTCCCTTCCTGACCGACTCCCGGAACGGAACAAGAGTTCCCGGCGTCTGTCCGGAGGGGGGTTCGGCAGGATCCTGCCGATTCTCCCCGGGCCCATGCCCCACCATGTGCCCATCAGTTCGGAGCCCCGGGGCTCCGGCCGGCTCCGCCCGAGGAGAGCATCACCAGCATGACCAGACGGCACGGTTACGTCCTGCTGACCGCGATCGTCGCACTGATCGTCGTCGTTTTCGCCGCCCTCTGCGCCGGGGGCGCCTCCGGCACCGGCCGTCTGGCCGCCGCTCCGGCCGCGGGCCGTGCGCCGGGCCATTCCGCCGCCCCGGCGTCCTCCGGCGCCTGGGTCGCCACCTGGGCCGCATCCCCGGCCGCCGCCGAACCGGGCACGGAGACCACGGGCCTGGCGGGTCGCTCGGTGCGCAACGTCGTGCACACGAGCGTCGCCGGGACGAGTGCCCGTATCACGCTGTCCAACCTCTACGGCCACTCGCAGCTGCGCGTCACCCACGCCTCGATCGCCGTCGCGGCCGGCGACGCCACCGCGGCCGCCGCCACGCGCACCATGCGGCGGCTCACCTTCGCCGGCGCCCCCTCCGTCGTCGTACCGCCCGGCGGGCAGGTGATGAGCGACTCCGCGTCCATCGCCGTGCCGCGGGGCGCCGACGTCCTGGTCACCACCTACTCCCCCACCCCGTCGGGCCCGGTCACCTACCACCCGCAGGCCCGCCAGATCTCCTACGTCGCCCAGGGCGACCGCACCGAGGACGTGACCGGGGCGCCGTACACCGAGCAGACGACGGTCTGGCGCTATCTGAGCGCGCTGGACGTGCTCAGCGACGAGGCCGACGGAACGGCCGTCGTCCTCGGCGACTCGATCACCGACGGCATCACCTCCACCGTCGGCGCCGACCGCCGCTGGACCGACGTCCTGTCCGGCCGGCTGCGGGCCGCGGTCGAGGCGGGCGAGGACGTCCCCCGCTACAGCGTCGTCAACGAGGGCATCAGCGGCAACCAGGTACTGGCCGACGGGCTCGGACGGCCCTCGGACAACCCCGGCGGGCTGAGCCGGTTCGAGCGGGACGTGCTGGAGCGGACCGGGGTGAAGGTCGTCGTGGTCGACCTCGGCGTCAACGACATCCTGCGCAATCCGCGACGCGGCGACGCGGAGCTGATCACCGGCGGGCTGCGCGCCCTGGTGACGCGGGCGCACGCACGCGGGCTGAACGTCGTCGGGGCGACGCTGATGCCGTTCGAGGGGTACCGCGCGTCCACGCCCGCCCGGGAGGCAGTACGGCAGCAGGTCAACGCGGAGATCCGGGACGGACGGGTGTTCGACGCCGTGGTCGACTTCGACCAGGCGCTGCGGGACCCCCAGAATCCGCGGAGGCTGCGCGCCGCGTACGACTCCGGGGACCATCTGCACCCCAGTGACCTGGGGTACCGGACGATGGCGGAGACGTTCGAGCTGGGGCTCCTGAAGGGCGCCGGGCAGGCGCAGTTGTAGGGAGTCGAACCGCCGTGGCTATTCGAGCCTGCGGCGTTCCTCCCTGCGCTCCAGCTTCTCCTGGCGGCGCTGCTCCTTCAGACGGCGGCGCTCCGCTTCGGTCTGCTTCCGCCTGATGCCCACGCCGCCCCAGAAGGCCACGCCCGTCACGATCACGCGTGGGGCCCCCGGCTCGCCGCGGACGCCCTCCTCGCGGTGGTCGAAGCCGCCCATGATGCCGATGCCGCGCACCACCACCTCGACGCCGGGCGGAACGATCACGTCCACGCCGCCCATGATCGCGACGCAGTTGATCTCGACCTCGTGATCGGCGAAGTCGGCGTCGCGCAGGTCGATGCCGCCGCCGCCCCAGAAGGTGAAGCAGGTGAACTTCTTGGGGACGGTCCAGCGCCCCTTGCGCTCGAACCCGCCCATGATGGCGACGGCCCACGACGAGGTCCCCCCGCCGCCGACCACCCGCGACGCCCAACTGCCGTCCTGGGCGGGCTGCTTGACCATGTTCACCGCCGGGGCGGCCACGCCGGCCACGGGCAAGTCCCTGGTGATCGGCGTGAGTTCGCCGTACGTGCGCGCCCGGTACGTCGCGTCGAGCCGCTCCTCGAACTCGCTCATGTCGAGCCGCCCCTCGGCGAGGGCGTCCCTCAACTGCTCGGCGACTCGTTCACGATCGGCGTCGGAAGCGCGGAGCTCCGGCAGGTCCTCGGTCATGGCAGCAGCCTACGAGACCGCTTTCCCGGCGTACATCCTCGCGATGACCGCCTCGATGTCGGGCTCGCGCACCGACAGGTCCACCAGCGGGTACTCCGCCGCGATCCGCGCCACCAGGGGCGCCGCCGACTCGGCCGCCGGGAAGGCCAGCCACTGCCGGGGCCCCTCGACCCGCACCACGCGCGCGGACGGCAGCTCGACCGGCGGCATCTCGCGCTCCAGGTCGACCACCAGGGTGCGCTCGCTCTCGCCCGCCTCGTGCAGGCCGGTGAGCGGGCCGTCGTACATCAGGCGCCCGTGGTCGATGACCATCACCCGCGAGCAGAGCTGCTCGATGTCCTGGAGGTCGTGCGTGGTCAGCAGCACCGTCGTACCGCGTTCGGCGTTCAGGTCGCGCAGGAACGCACGGACCCTGGCCTTGCTGATGACGTCCAGGCCGATGGTCGGCTCGTCCAGGTACAGGACCTCCGGATCGTGCAGCAGGGCCGCCGCGATGTCGCCGCGCATCCGCTGGCCCAGCGAGAGCTGCCGGACCGGCACGTCCAACAGGTCGCCGAGTTCGAGGAGTTCGACGCAGCGGTCGAGGTTGTCGCGGTAACGGTCGTCCGGGATCCGGTACATGCGGTGCATCAGCCGGTAGGAGTCGATCAGCGGCAGGTCCCACCACAGGGTCGTACGCTGCCCGAACACCACCCCGATACGCCGGGCGAGCCGGGTCCGCTCGCGGGAGGGGTCGATGCCGGCGACCCGCAGCCGGCCGCCGCTGGGCGTCAGGATGCCGGTGAGCATCTTGATCGTCGTCGACTTGCCCGCCCCGTTCGGGCCGATGTAGCCGACCATCTCACCGCGCGCCACGCTGAAGGAGATCGAGTCGACCGCCCGCACCTGCCGCCGCTCCCGCTTGAGGAACCCGGTCTTCTTCCGTACGTCGAAGACCTTCTCGACCCGGTCGAGCTCGATGAGACCACCACCCGCGCCGTCCACACCACCCGCGCCGTCCACGCTGTCCCTGCCCTCCACGCCGTCCGCCGTCATCGCCATGCGCCCTGTACGCCCCTTCGCCCTTCGTGCCCTCGCCGTCTCAGTTCCCGGTGCTCCGGTACGACCGCAGGCCGACCCGCCAGGCCGCCCCCGCCAGCGCGCAGCACGCCACCGCGACCAGCGGCGACGCGAACGCGGTCCACCGGGGCAGGTCGAGCGGATACGGCCGCCCCAGCACGTACAGCGCCGGCAGCCAGTTGACGAAGGCCAGCGGCAGGACGAACGTCACCCCGCGCACCAGCTCCTTGGCGAACACCGTCGGCGGGTACTGGAGCAGCGTGGTGCCGCCGTAGGTGAACGCGTTCTGCACCTCGGAGGCGTCCTGCGCCACGAACTGGAAGGCCGCCCCCGCCACGAACACCGCGCAGAAGATCACGCAGCCGCTGACCACCATCACCGGCATCAGCAACAGCCTCAGCGGCGTCCAGTCGACGTCGAGCCGCATCAGCGCCCAGCCCAGCACCAGCGCCCCCTGCGTCACCCGGCCCAGCCGGCGCAGCGCGAACCGGTCCGCGGCCACCTGCGCCAGCACCGGCGCCGGCCGGACCAGCAGCGTGTCGAGGCTGCCGTCGCGCACCCGCCGCCCCAGCCGGTCCATGGAACCGATCGCCAGGTCGGCGAGCCCGAAGGAGGTGGCCGACAGCCCGTACAGGAAGGCGATCTCGGGCAGCGCGTAGCCGCCGAGCGCGTCCACACGGGAGAACATCAGCAGGATCGCCACGAAGTCCAGCGCGGTCGCGACGAAGCTCCCGGCCGTGGTCATGACGAAGGAGGCCCGGTAGGCCATCGTGGAGCGGATCCACATCGCGGCGATCAGGCGGTAGGCGCGCAGCCCCTCCGCCAGCCGGTTGCCGGCCGGGTCCGCGGTGAGGTCAGCCACCCTGCACCACCACCCGCCGCGTCGCCGCCGACTGCACCAGCCGCCCCGACGCCAGCAGCGCCACCGCCCACGCCCCCTGGAAGACGTACGTGCCGAGCGGGTCCGCGTGGCCCAGCAGGATGTCGGCGGGGGCCTGGAGCAGCGACGACCACGGCAGCGCCCGGACCACCTCGCCCAGCGCACCCGGGAAGACGTTCAGCGGCAGCAGCATCCCCGAGCAGAAGAACCCGGCGAGCCAGGCCATCTGCACCACACCCGTGCCGTCCAGCAGCCAGAACGCGCTCATCGCCACCAGGAACCGGATCCCGAAGCCCACCAGCAGCGCCAGCGGCACCGCGCCGAGGAACGCCACCCAGGTCAGCGGATCCGAGGGCAGGTACACCGGGAAGAACAGCGCGCCGAACACGAAGGGCAGCACCCCGCGGCCGAGGAGCTGGAACATCGCCCGGCCCGCGTCCGCCGACAGCCACCACAGCTGGAGATCGGCCGGCCGGTACAGGTCGACCGCGATGTCACCCGTTCGGATGCGTTCCATCAGCTCGTCCTCGACGCCGCCCCCGCCGATCGCCAGGGCCGCCAGGAACGCCTGCCCGAGCCACACGTACGTCACCGCCTGTGCCTGGTCGTAACCACCCAGATGCGGCCGGACATCCCACAACGCAAGGTACGTGTACACCAGGATCAGCCCGAATGCCGTATTGGTGAACACCCCGGCCGCCGTCGCCGCCCGATACGTCGCGTACCGTCTGAATCCCCCCGCCGCGACGGCCGCGTACAACCGTCCAGCGCCCACGCGCACCGCCTCCCAGGCCACGACACCGAAAGCGAGGGAGCCTAGTGCGCGCCGGGCGTGACATGCCACGCATTTTCCGCTCCGGACCAATGCCCTGGACCGGGAACGGAACGGTTGCTGCGAGAGTCTTCATCTGGGGGCGCCGATGGCGCATGAGGGCGTACGGGGACGTACGACGTGGATCGTACGGGGACGTACGACGTGACACAGGAGTCCGAGCACGACATGAGTGACGAGCCGCAGCAGCCGAACCAGGGCGTGGCCGACCACCAGCCACCGGCGGCACCCGAGACCAGGGGCGAGGCGGAGAGCGGGACGGAGAGCGGGACGACGAACGAGGCGGAGAACGACGCGGAGAACGAGACCGGGCGCGAGACGGAGAACGCGGCGGGGAGCCGGACGGCGAACACGAACGCGAACGCCACCGCGCCCGCGCCCGCACCCGCACAACCGGCACCCGCAACGCAGTTTCGGACCGCGCACGCGACGGGGAACGTGCCGGCGAACGAGTCAGCGGACGAGACGGCCGACGCGCGGGGCCCCGAGAAGACCGGACGGCCCCGGCGCACCGGCTGGCGCCGCGCCGTGCCGACCTGGCGGATGGTGCTCGGCGGCTTCCTCACCGCCATGCTCCTGGTCATCGGTGCGTTCCTCCTCGGCTACTCCCTGGTGAAGATCCCGTCGGCCAACGCCATGGCCGTCAAGCAGGCCAACGTCTACCTGTACGCCGACGGCTCCGAGATCGCCCGGGACGGCGAGATCAACCGGGAGAACGTCACGCTCGCCCAGGTCTCCAGGGACGCCCAGCACGCCGTGCTCGCCGCCGAGGACCGCGACTTCTACACCGAGTCCGCCGTCGACCCCAAGGCGATGCTGCGCGCCGGCTGGAACACCGCACTCGGCAAGGGCAAGCAGTCCGGCTCGACGATCACCCAGCAGTACGTGAAGAACTACTACCTGGGCCAGGAGCAGACCGTCACCCGCAAGGTGAAGGAGTTCTTCATCTCGATCAAGCTGGACCGCACCCAGTCCAAGGACGAGATCCTGCAGGGCTACCTCAACACCAGCTACTTCGGCCGCAACGCCTACGGCATCCAGGCCGCCGCCCAGGCGTACTACGGCGTCAAGGCCAAGGACCTCGACCCGGCCCGCGCCGCCTACCTGGCCGCGCTCGTCAACGCGCCCAGCGAGTACGACGTCGTCGCCCACCCGGAGAACAAGTCCGCGGCCCTGGCCCGCTGGAACTACGTCCTGGACGGCATGGTCAAGAAGGGCTGGCTGAGCGCCTCGCAGCGGGCCGGGATGAAGTTCCCGATGCCGAAGGACGCCACCGCCCCCACGGGCATGTCCGGACAGCGCGGCTACATCGTCCGCGCCGTGAAGGACTACCTGGCCAAGAACAAGATCCTGACCGAGGAGCAGCTCGACGCCGGCGGCTACCAGATCACCACGACCCTGCAGAAGAACAACCAGGACGCCCTGGTCAAGGCCGTGGACGACCAGGTGATGAGCAAGCTCGACCGGAAGAACCGCAAGGTCGACAACTACGTCCGGGCCGGCGCCGCCTCCGTCGACCCCAAGACCGGCGAGCTCGTGGCCATGTACGGCGGCATCGACTACGTCAAGCAGTACACGAACAACGCCACCCGCCGGGACTTCCAGGTGGGCTCCACCTTCAAGCCGTTCGTGTTCACCTCCGCCGTCCAGAACGGCTCCGCCACCCAGGACGGCCGCCCGATCACCCCGAACACCTACTACGACGGCACCAACAAGCGCCCCGTCCAGGGCTGGAGCGGCTCCTACGCGCCCGAGAACGAGGACCAGCAGTCCTACGGCAACATCACCGTCAGCGAGGCCACGGACAAGTCCGTCAACGCGGTGTACGCGCAGATGGCCGCCGACGTCGGCTCCGACAAGGTCAAGGACACCGCCGTCGCCCTCGGCCTGCCGGCCGACACCCCGGAGCTGTACCCCGCCCCGGCCATCGCACTCGGAACGGCGACCGCCGGCGTCGTCGACATGGCCGACGCCTACGCCACGCTCGCCAACCACGGCAAGCACATGCCGTACACGATGATCAAGAAGATCACCAAGGACGGCGCCGACACCATCGAGCTGCCCCAGCGCACCGAGTCCCAGGCGGTCAGCCGCGAGGCCGCCGACACCACCACCTCGATACTGCGCAGCGTCGTCCAGACCGGCACCGCCACCGCCGCCCAGGGCGCCGGCCGGCCCGCCGCCGGCAAGACCGGCACCGCCGAGGAGGACCAGGCCGCCTGGTTCGCCGGCTACACGCCCGACCTCGCCACCGTCGTCTCGGTCATGGGCCAGGACCCGGACACCGCCCACCACAAGTCGCTCTACGGCGCCCTGGGCCTCCCCCGCATCAACGGCGGCGGGCCGCCCACCCAGATCTGGGCGCAGTACACCGCGGCCGCCCTGAAGAACACCCTGGCCACCGACTTCGACCTCCAGCTCCAGCCGGGTGCCGACCAGATCCAGTCGCCGCCCTCGGAGCCCGGCAACCACCCGGGCGACGGCGCTCCGGACGACGGCGCCACTCCCGGCACCGACACCGGCGGCCAGGACCAGGGACAGGACCAGGGACAGGACCAGGGGCAGAGCCAGGGCCAAGGCGACGGCGGCACGGGCGACGACGGCGTCGACCCCACCACCGGCGGGACCGACGGCGGCACCCCGCCCGGCGGTCCCACCGGCGGGGAGTCCGGCGACGTCGGCGGCACCCAGCCGGGCGGCCCGGGAGGTGTGCCCGGCGGAGCGGGCGGCACCACCCCGGGCGGCAGCGCGGGGGCCGGCGCCTCGGGCGACGGCGGCACGAACACCGGCCTGCAGGGCGTGTTCAGTGGCCGGACGTCACCTTGAGCCCCACCACGGCCACCAGCAGCAGACACACGAAGAAGATCCGGGCGGCGGTCGCCGGCTCCCCCAGCGCCACCATGCCGATCACCGCCGCACCGGCCGCCCCGATGCCCACCCACACGCCGTAGGCGGTGCCGATGGGCAGGGAACGGGCGGCGTACGACAGCAGGACCATGCTGGTCACGATCCCCGCGCCGGTGAGCACGCTGGGCAGGGGGCGGGTGAACCCGTCGGTGAACTTCATGCCGATCGACCAGCCCACCTCCAGCAGACCGGCGAGAACGAGCAGGACCCAGGCCATGACGGGCACCTCCGGGACGACGTGACGGAACGGGGGTGCGTCGTCTTTGCGTTCATCCCGGTACGGCGCGTCTCGTCGGGTGGCTCCCGAGGCTAGCAAAGGAACGACAAAGGGGCTGGTGACCAAGGTCACCAGCCCCTCTCCTCAATACGTACCCCTACAGATACAGGCCGGTGGAGTCCTCCGAGCCCTCGAAGCGGTCCGCGGCCACCGCGTGCAGATCACGCTCGCGCATGAGCACGTACGCGACTCCGCGCACCTCGACCTCGGCGCGGTCCTCCGGATCGAACAACACCCGGTCGCCCGTCTCGACGGTCCGCACGTTCTGCCCCACCGCGACGACCTCGGCCCAGGCCAGCCGGCGTCCCACCGCCGCTGTCGCGGGAATCAGGATGCCACCGCCCGAACGCCGCTCGCCCTCGCTCGTGTCCTGCCGGACGAGCACCCGGTCGTGCAGCATCCGGATGGGCAGCTTGTCGTGCGGGCTGCTGTGCTCATTTCTCTTGGCGCTCACGCCTCGAACCTACCTGCCTTCGGCGCATCGTCACGCGGTGGGGCGGCGTGCCGCTCAGCGGCGGCGCCGGCGGGTGCCCAGAGCGAGCAGTCCGACCAGCCCGACGGCGACGAGCGCGACCGGCACGACCCGCTCCAGGCGCGGGGCGCCGTCCTCGTCCACGAACTGCGCCCGCACATCGCTCACGACCCGGTTGACCTGCACGTAGGCCCGGCCGAGCGTGTGGTCGATGTTGGCGGCGACCTTGGCCTTGGCGTCCCCGACGATGGTCTTCGGGTGCACCCGCACCCCGATCTCGTCGAGCGTCTCGGCCAGCGCCTCGCGGCGGCGCTTGATGTCCGCCTCGATCTCAGCCGGTGTCCTGGTGTCCGCGGTGTCCGCCACCGTGCCGCCTCCGAAGTCAACTGATGCCTGTTCGGGACAGTCTGTCAGTTCTTACTCCGACCGCACTGTCGGCACCCCCGGTTACCCTCGGAGCGACACGGTATTCGCACACCCGACGCGCACGCACGAGGAGAAGAGCTTCGATGACCGAGCGACTCCAGCCCGGGGACGTGGCCCCCGCCTTCGCCCTCCCCGACGCCGACGGCAAGGAGGTGTCGCTGGCCGACCACCAGGGCCGCAAGGTCATCGTCTACTTCTACCCGGCCGCCCTCACCCCCGGCTGCACCAAGCAGGCCTGCGACTTCACCGACAACCTGGACCTGCTCGCGGGCGCGGGGTACGACGTGATCGGCATCTCCCCCGACAAGCCGGAGAAACTGGCGAAGTTCCGCGACAAGGAGTCCCTCAAGGTCACCCTGCTCGCCGACCCCGACAAGAAGGTCCTGGAGTCCTACGGCGCCTTCGGCGAGAAGAAGCTCTACGGCAAGACCGTGGTCGGCGTCATCCGCTCCACGATCGTCGTGGACGAGGAGGGCAAGGTCGAACGCGCCCTCTACAACGTCAAGGCCACCGGCCACGTGGCCAAGATCATCAAGGACTTGGGGATCTGAGACCCGCTCCCCCACCAGCACGGCCCGCCCCGGTACACCCGGCGCGGGCCGTTCCGCATACCCGTACGTGACTGTCGGATAACCCGTTCGTTACTCCGTGTGAGCCATGAACACATGGCCGAGAACGGAGGGGACCCATGGGGGCCAGCGCGTACACGAAGGAGCGCCTGGAGGAGGCGGCCCGCGGATCGCGAACGCTGTCGGAGGCGCTGGAGAGGTTGGGGGTGGATCCGAAGAGTCCTACGCGGCGGTACCTGCTTGGACGCATGCGAAAGCTCGGAGTGGACGTCTCCCACTTCGAAAAGGAGGGGGCGAAGTGGACGAAGGAGGTTCTTGAGCGCGCGGTCGCGGCATCCACGAACATGTGCGAGGTACTCCGCCGTCTCGGCCTGGAAGTCGTCGGCGGCCACCACACCCACATCAGCCGCCGGATCAAGGCGTACGGCATCGACAACTCGCACTTCCGGGTGCCGACGCGCCGTGGAAAGCCATGGCGCCCACGCACGCCGGAGGCCCTGCTCGTCGAGCAGCAAACCGACCGGGCTCGGCGCATCCCTGGCGACCGGCTCAAGTGGGCGATGAGGGCTACCGGCGTCCCGGAGCGATGCGCCGGCTGCGGCACGGAGCCGGTATGGCGTGGCCGTCCACTCCCGCTGGAGGTCGATCACATCGACGGCGACTGGCGCGACAACCGGATCGAGAACCTGCAGCTTCTCTGCCCGAACTGCCACTCGACGACCGACAATTACCGCGGTCGCGGCAAGCGCCGTGCTCAGGGTGGCGCAGCATGAGCGACTCACGCTCCACCTACACAGCGCGCGCTGTTGCGTCAGTGGGTCGCCGAGGACGACATCTCGACCGCGCACTTCCTGGGGCAGGCCCATCAACGGGGCAAGACCCGCACGGATCAGATCAAGCGCGCCGAGGACGTCCTGGTCAAGCACGATGGCCGACGCAGGACGAGAACCCACGTGCTGCGCCGTGCGCTCCACGAGGTGGGAAGACCGGAGAAGTGCGCCGAGTGCGGCGTCGGCCCCGCATGGCTCGGGAGACCGATGACTCTGGAGATCGTCCACATCAACGGGGACTGGAGCGACGACCGGCGGGAGAACCTTCGGCTGTTGTGTCCCAACTGTCATGCGATTACCGACACCTGGTGCCGAGGGGGGCGCCGTAACTCCACGTAGCGCAGCGCCAAACGACCGGTACCATGTCGCCAGCGCGGCCGTGGCGGAACGGCATACGCGAGGGTCTTAGGAGCCCTTGGGCGAAAGCCCGTGTGGGTTCGAATCCCACCGGCCGCACAGAAGAAGGGCCGCCCAGCCGGGCGGCCCTTCTCTTATCCCAGCAGTTCCCGTACCACCGGTACCAGGGCGCGGAACGCCTTGCCGCGGTGGCTGATCGCGTTCTTTTCCTCGGGGGTCAGTTCCGCGCAGGTGCGGGTGTCGCCGTCGGGCTGGAGGATCGGGTCGTAGCCGAAGCCGTTCGTGCCCGCGGGCTCGTGGCGCAGGGTGCCGCGGAGTTGGCCCTCCACCACCCGCTCCGTGCCGTCGGGCAGGGCGAGGGCCGCCGCGCAGGCGAAGTGGGCGGCGCGGTGGTCGTCGGCGATGTCCGAGAGCTGGGCCAGGAGCAGGTCGAGGTTGGCCTTGTCGTCGCCGTGGCGGCCGGCCCAGCGGGCCGAGAAGATGCCGGGGGCGCCGCCGAGGACGTCGACGCAGAGCCCGGAGTCGTCCGCGACCGCGGGCAGGCCGGTGGCCTGGGCCAGGGCGTGGGCCTTCAGCAGGGCGTTCTCGGCGAAGGTGACGCCGGTCTCCTTGACGTCGGGGACGTCCGGGTAGGCGTCGGTGCCCACGAGTTCGTGGGGCAGGCCGGAGTCGGCCAGGATCGCCCTGAGTTCGACGATCTTGCCGGCGTTGCGGGTGGCGAGGATCAAGCGGGTCATACGGGGCTTCTCCTCTACTTCTACTTCGCCAGGGCCGTCTCGAGTGCCGTGCGCTGGATCGCCGCGAGTTCGGCGCAGCCGGCCACGGCGAGGTCGAGGAGGCTGTTCAGCTCCTCGCGGGCGAAGGGCTCGGCCTCGGCGGTGCCCTGGACCTCGACGAAGCGGCCGTCCCCGGTGCAGACGACGTTCATGTCGGTGTCGGCGCGGACGTCCTCCTCGTAGCAGAGGTCGAGCAGCGGCACGCCGCCGACGATGCCGACGGAGACGGCGCTGACCGTGCCGGTGAGCGGCTGGCGGCCGGCCTTGATCAGCTTCTTGCCGCGGGCCCAGGCGACGGCGTCGGCCAGTGCCACGTAGGCGCCCGTGATGGCGGCGGTGCGGGTGCCGCCGTCGGCCTGGAGGACGTCGCAGTCCAGGACGATGGTGTTCTCGCCGAGTGCCTTGTAGTCGACGACCGAGCGCAGGGAGCGGCCGATGAGGCGGGAGATCTCATGGGTGCGGCCGCCGATCCTGCCCTTGACCGACTCGCGGTCGCCACGGGTGTTGGTGGCGCGGGGCAGCATGGAGTACTCGGCGGTGACCCAGCCCTCGCCGCTGCCCTTGCGCCAGCGCGGGACGCCTTCGGTGACGGAGGCGGTGCAGAAGACCTTGGTGTCGCCGAAGGAGACGAGGACGGAGCCCTCGGCGTGCTTGCTCCACCCGCGTTCGATGGTGACCGGGCGGAGTTGTTCGGGGGTGCGGCCGTCGATACGAGACATGGCGTCGAGCGTAGTCCCCCATGCGCAAGGGGCTCGTCCCGCATCGGGAAGAGCCTGCTCTCCTGCGAGGAGGGCCCGGCATCCAGGCCGGGTGGGAATCGCATCCTTCGGCGGCGGCGCGAAGTGCTCTGACGGCAGGCCCTGCGGAGCAGGGCGAACGCGAACGCGCGTGCTGGCGTTCACTGATCGGGGTGGTCGCGCCGAAAGAAGGGTGCGGGCGTTCGGGTGTCGTGCGTACGGTCGCATGGCGGGTGCCGGGTGATCGGGGCGAGTCCTGGGGGGTGACGGGCATGGCGGTGGTGCGCGAGGCCGATGGGGGCGGGCACGCCCGGTACACGTACCGGCTGCGGGTGTCGGCCACGGCCCGGACCGGGCTGGAGACGGAGTGGGACCGCTGCCGGTGGCTCTGGAACGAGTGCGTGGCCCGTTCCAAGAAGGCCTACGCCGAGGGCGAGGCGTGCGGTCCGGCCCGCCTGTACCGGATGCTCACCCAGGCCCGCGCGGTGACACCGTGGCTGGCCGCGGGTGCCTCGGTGCCTCAGCAGCAGACCGTCCGCGACTTCGCCGCATCCCGCACGAAGGCCCTGAAGGACGTCAAGAACCGGCTGCCGCTCAAGCAGCGGGCCGGAATGCCCCGGCACAAGAGGAAACGCGGGGCCGATCCGACGCTGAACTACACTCGGCACAGCTTCCGGCTCAAGGGCGGGCGCCTGCACCTGGCGGGCGGAATCGTCCTGACCGTGGTGTGGTCCCGTCCTCTGCCGGCCGAGCCGTCCTCGGTGCGGGTGTACCGAGACTGTCTCGGCACCTGGTACTGCTCGTTCGTCATCCCTGCCCCGCTGGAACCTCTCCCCGCCACCGGCCGCGTGATCGGCGTCGACTGGGGCGTGAGGGAGACCACCACCACGACCTCCGACGCCCACGACCTCCCTCATGCCCAGCACGGCCAGAAGTCCCAGGCCGAGCTGGGCCGGTACGACCGGATGATGGCCCGCCGCAGGCCGAAGAAGGGGCAGGCCGCGTCGAAGGGCTACCGGGAGGCGAAGAAGTGGCGGGCGAAGACGTACGCGAAGATCGCCCGGCAGCGCCAGGACACCGCCCGTAAGTGGGCGAAGAGAGTCGTGCGCGACCATGACGTGATCGCGGTGGAGGACTTCCGGCCCAAGTTCCTCGCCCGGACGTCGATGGCCCGCAGGGCGGCGGACGCCGCGATCGGCGCCACGAAGCAGGCGCTGATCGAGATGGGCCGCAAGCATGGGCGGGATGTGCGTCTGGTGCATCCCGCGTACACCACGATGGACTGCGCGCGGTGCGGAGCGAGAGCCAAGCACGCACTGCCGCTGTCGGAACGCACCTATACCTGCACCGCATGCGGAGCCGTCTGTCCCAGGGACAAGAACTCCGCCCGCGTGATGCTCGTCCGGGCAGGTCTGGACCCGGCTGGTGTCGAGGGCGCAAGACCTCCTGGAGCGCTGCTCCAGGAGGCAGCCTGAGCCAGGGATCCCCTCCCTACAGGGAGGGGATCACTCAAATCATGTCTTCGATTTCCGCGGCGATCGGGTCGGCGTCGGTGCCGATGACGACCTGGATGGCGGTGCCCATCTTGACGACGCCGTGGGCGCCTGCGGCCTTGAGGGCGGCTTCGTCGACCAGGGAGGCGTCGTGCACTTCGGTGCGGAGCCGGGTGATGCAGCCCTCGATCTCGTCGATGTTCTGGATGCCGCCGAGCCCGGCGACGATCTTCTCAGCCTTGGTGGCCATGTCCTTCTCCCTGATCCGATCCGCTTTGTCGCAGTAACCCATAGTTGGACCGTCTTTGCGAGGGGCCGTGCCATGGGTGCAGAATGGTGCGCTCACGGCAGCGGAACCGTCCGCCGACTGGTCTACACCAGCGTAGGCGCGGGGACCAAACGCGGCTCGACGCCTACCGTTCCCTGCCTCACATCACAACTCCAACCTCGATTTCACACGGTGTGTAGTGGTTCGGTCGCCGGAATCGCGGGTTCCTTACGCCCCCTTCATCGTGCTACAACAGGTCTACACCAGTGAGTGGTGTAGACCACCACCCGATGGAGGACGTCATGACCACCGCCAGCGCGACATCGACGGCGGCGCCCGCGAAGAAGCGGGGTTCCGGCCTGTTCCAGGGCCTTCAGAAGGTCGGCCGCAGTCTTCAGCTGCCGATCGCCGTACTGCCGGCCGCGGGCATCCTGCTGCGTCTGGGCCAGGGCGACGTGCACGACAAGCTGCACCTGCCCGACAAGGTCACGGCGGTGTTCGCCACAGCCGGCGGCGCGATCTTCGACAATCTGCCGATGCTGTTCTGCCTGGGTGTCGCGATCGGCTTCGCCAAGAAGTCGGACGGCTCCACGGCGCTGGCCGCGCTGGTCGGTTTCCTGGTCTACAGCAATGTCCTGAAGGCCTTCCCCCTGACCGAGCAGCACATCGAGGGCGGGAAGATAGTCGAGGCCACCTACAACAACCCCGGGGTGCTCGGCGGCGTCCTGATGGGTCTGCTGTCGGCGGTGCTGTGGCAGCGCTACCACCGCAAGAAGCTCGTGGACTGGCTCGGCTTCTTCAACGGCCGTCGACTCGTGCCGATCATCATGGCGTTCGTCGGCACCGCGATGGGTGTCTTCTTCGGACTGGTCTGGAAGCCGATCGGTGAGGGGATCTCCAACCTCGGTGAGTGGATCACCGGCCTCGGCGCTCTCGGCGCCGGCCTGTTCGGTCTGATCAACCGCGGGCTGATCCCGGTCGGCATGCACCAGTTCGTCAACACGGTCTCCTGGTTCCAGATCGGCGACTACAAGAACGCGGCCGGCGACATGGTCCACGGCGACCTGAACCGCTTCTTCGCCGGTGACCCGACCGCCGGTCAGTTCATGTCCGGCTTCTTCCCGATCATGATGTTCGGCCTGCCGGCCGCCGCCCTCGCGATCGCCCACTGCGCCCGTCCCGAGCGGCGCAAGGTCGTGACGGGCATGATGGTCTCGCTCGCGCTGACCTCCTTCGTGACCGGTGTGACCGAGCCGATCGAGTTCGCGTTCATGTTCATCGCGCCGGTGCTCTACGCGATCCACGCGGTGCTGACCGCCGCCTCCATGGCGATCACCTGGGCGCTCGGCGTACACGCCGGCTTCACCTTCTCCGCGGGCTTCATCGACTACGCCCTCAACTGGAACCTGGCGACCAAGCCATGGCTGATCATCCCGATCGGCCTGGTCTTCGCGGCCGTCTACTACGTGACGTTCCGGTTCGCGATCATCAAGTTCAACCTCCCCACCCCGGGCCGCGAGCCCGAGGAGGAGACCGAGTCGCTCATCAAGGCATGAGCCGGGCCACGGCATGACAGGGCCCCCGGAGTTCCGTGACTCCGGGGGCCTTTCGTTTCCTGGACCTGCTGTCCTGGGCCTAGACGTCGTACGACGCTCCGGGCGCCGCGAGTTCCACCGTGCCCGCGTAGGCCGCGCGGGCGTCGGTGAGGTTGATCTGCGGGTCGGTCCACGGGGGGATGTGGGTGAGGACCAGGCGGCGGACTCCGGCGCGCGCGGCGGTCTCACCTGCCTCGCGGCCGTTGAGGTGCAGATCGGGGATGTTCTCCTTGCCGTCCGTGAAGGCGGCCTCACACAGGAAGAGGTCGCTGTCCCGGGCGAGTTCCACCAGCGCGTCGCTCACCCCGGTGTCCCCGGAGTACGTCAGCACCCGCCCGCCGTGCTCGACGCGGATGGCGTAGGCCTCCACGGGGTGGGCCACCCGCTCGGTGTGCACGGTGAAGGGGCCGATCTCGAAGGTGCCGGGCTTGACCGTGTGGAAGTCGAACACCTCGCTCATCGAGGAGGCCGTGGGGGTGTCGGCGTAGGCCGTGGTCAGCCGGTGCTCGGTGCCCTCGGGCCCGTACACCGGGATGGGGTCGCAACGGCCTCCGTCGTACCGGTAGTAGCGCGCGACGAAGTAGCCGAGCATGTCGATGCAGTGGTCGGCGTGCAGATGGCTCAGGAAGATGGCGTCGAGGTCGTAGAGACCGCAGTGGCGCTGCAACTCGCCCAGGGCGCCGTTGCCCAGGTCGAGAAGCAGCCGGAAGCCGTCGGCCTCGACGAGGTAGCTCGAGCAGGCCGATTCCGCGGACGGGAACGACCCCGAGCAGCCGACGACGGTGAGCTTCATGAAGCAGAAACCTCCGCTGGCGGGAAAACTTCAAAAAGAGGAAGGTGACGGGGGTCGTGCGGTCCGTCGAGAGTAAGGCGGGATACGTCCGGTCGCTCCTCCGGCAAGGGCTGTTGTGGGCGAACTCACCTGTGGTGTCACCGGTTCGGCTGGACCTGGGGCTCAGGAGGAGCGCTCAAGGGCGCGCACCGAGGGTCGCGCGCCGGTAACGTCGTGGTTGTGGACACGTCCTGGTGGCTGGCACTCGCGGCGGTGGTGCTGCTCGCTCTCGTCGCCACGCTCGTCGACGGCTGGGGACGGGGCCACCGGCCCCCGCGGAACAGGCTGCGTCCCGGCCGCCCGGCGGGCCGCCGTGCCGCGGCGCGTCCGCAGCCCGCGGAGATCTGGTGGGCCAGCGTGCCCCACGGCGAGGGTCCGGGGGCGAAGGACCGGCCCTGTCTGGTGCTGGCGGTGCACGGCAAGCGCGCCCGGGTCGCGAAGATCAGCAGCAGGTACCACGACGAGCGCTCCGGAGTGATCCCGCTGCCGCCGGGCTCGGTGGGGGACGCGCAGGGGCGGACCAGCTTCGTGGAGACGGACGAGGTCCGGGAGGTGCCGCTGTGGGACTTCCGCCGCCGGGTGGGGATCGTGGACCCGGTGCTCTGGGACCAGGTGCGGTACCTGGCGGGCTGACGGGGACGGGCGCGCCCGGGCCGAACGGGACGAACACGCCGAACGGGACGGGTGTGCCGCTGCCGTGTCCGTGGGCCCGGGCGTGTCGGGATCATGGCCCCGTCACCCCGTCACCCGCACGGTGACCGTCCACTGACGGATGCCCTGGCACGCGGTCCGGCCGTGGCCTGCCGCGCACAGCGGGCGGGTGGAGGTGAGCCGGGCCGTTCCGGGCGTGACGGCGTCGAAGGCGGCGACGGCGTCGCCCGGCAGGATCACGATGCCGGCGTTGGCGGCGCGCAGGGCGGTGCCGCTGGACCTGACCGGTGTCCAGGGGCGGTCCTCGGTGCCGTCCAGGGTGAGCCGTATCTGCCCGCCGACGGTGAGGCAGAGGGTGCGGCCGGAGTCGGCGGCGGTGAGTTCGGCGCGGTCCGTGCAGCCGGGGGCGGATGCGGGCGGCGGCGCCGATGCGCGCTGGGAGGCAGGCGGGGAGGCCGGTGTGGTCGTCGGCCGGGAGGGGTCGCCGTCCTTGCCGGAGCCCGCGCCGTCGGGCTGTGCGCCGCAGCCGACGAGGAGCAGGGTCGCCGCGGCGGCGGTGACGATGCCGGCGTGAAGCGTCGAACGGCGCATGGGGGCGGCCGCCTTTCTGCTGTGCCCGGGGTGCCGTGCTCCTGTACTTCTGCCCGTGTGACGTACCGGTACGACCTACCGGTGTGACGTTTCTCCAGCACATCAGGATCCCGTCGCCCCCGCACGCCGGGGCCCCGGCCGATTCGACGGCCGGGGCCCCGGTGTGCGGACATGGACGATGCGGGCGGCGGCCCCTACGCCCAGAGCTGGCCCTGGAGGGCCTCGATGGCCTCCTCGGTGGTGGCCGCGGTGTAGACGCCGGTGGAGAGGTACTTCCAGCCGCCGTCGGCGACGACGAACACGATGTCGGCGCTCTCGCCCGCCTTGACCGCCTTCTTGCCGACGCCGATCGCCGCGTGCAGGGCGGCGCCGGTGGAGACGCCCGCGAAGATGCCTTCCCGCTGGAGGAGTTCACGGGTGCGGGTGACCGCGTCGGCGGAGCCGACCGAGTAGCGGGTGGTGAGCACGGAGGCGTCGTAGAGCTCGGGGACGAAGCCCTCGTCGAGGTTGCGCAGTCCGTAGACCAGGTCGTCGTAGCGCGGCTCGGCGGCGACGATCCGCACGTCCGGCTTGTGCTCGCGCAGGTAGCGGCCGACGCCCATGAGGGTGCCCGTGGTGCCGAGGCCGGCGACGAAGTGCGTGATCGAGGGCAGGTCGGCGAGGATCTCGGGGCCGGTGGTGGCGTAGTGGGCGCCGGCGTTGTCCGGGTTGCCGTACTGGTAGAGCATCACCCAGTCCGGGTGCTCGGCGGCCAGTTCCTTGGCCACGCGTACGGCGGTGTTGGAACCGCCCGCGGCCGGGGAGGGGATGATCTCCGCTCCCCACATGCCCAGCAGGTCCCGGCGCTCCTGCGAGGTGTTCTCGGGCATCACGCACACCATGCGGTAGCCCTTGAGCTTGGCGGCCATGGCCAGCGAGATGCCGGTGTTGCCGGAGGTGGGTTCGAGGACCGTGCAGCCCGGGGTGAGGCGGCCGTCCTTCTCCGCCTGCTCGATCATGTGCAGGGCGGGCCGGTCCTTGATCGAGCCGGTCGGGTTGCGGTCCTCCAGCTTGGCCCAGAGACGGACCTCGGCCGACGGCGACAGCCGCGGCAGGCACACCAGGGGGGTGTTGCCCACCGCGGCCAGCGGGGAGTCGTAACGCATCGCTGCTCAGCGGCCGATCAGCGCATCCCGCCGGCGACGGCCGGCAGGATCGTCACGTTGTCGCCGTCGGCGAGCTTGGTGGAGATGCCGTCCAGGAAGCGCACGTCCTCGTCGTTCAGGTAGACGTTGACGAAGCGGCGGAGCTGCTCGCCGTCGACGATGCGGGCCTGGATGCCCGGGTGCCGGGTCTCGAGGTCGGCGAAGAGCTCGGCGAGGGTCTCCCCGTTGCCGTCCACGGCCTTCTGGCCGTCGGTGTACTGGCGGAGGATGGTGGGGATGCGGACCTCGATGGCCATGGTTGCGGGCTCCTGTCGGTAAGGATGTCGTCGGGGTGTGGTTCCCCCGGCTCGGACGCGGCCGGGCGCGCGGAAGGGGGTGACCCCCAGGCTTTCGGCACTGGGGAGCGCCGCGGCCCTCACGGCCGTGCGGCGGCGCGGAACGTCAACAGATGGCGCTGTTCAGCCTGCACAGGTCGACGTGCAGCCGCGCCACGAGCAGCATGCCCGGCGTCTTGTCGCTCACGTCCTGGAAAACCATGCGGTCATCGTATCGATTCCCGGTCCGGGACCCGGAGTGCGATCTCGGGACTCGGACACTTCCCATCCACGTCACGAGACGTTCCGCGCTCAGTACGCCTCCACCACCTTGACCTCCTCCTCCGTGACCTGGCCCTCGACGATGCGGAAGGAGCGGAACTGGAACTCGCCGAGTCCGTCGGTGTCGGCCGTGGAGACGAGGACGTAGTGCGCGCCGGGCTCGTTGGCGTAGTTGATGTCGGTGCGGGAGGGGTAGGCCTCGGTCGCGGTGTGCGAGTGGTAGACGATCACCGGTTCCTCGTCCCGGTCGTCCATCTCGCGGTAGAGCTTGAGCAGGTCCTGCGAGCCGAACTCGTAGAAGGTGGGCGAGCGGGCCGCGTTCACCATGGGGATGAAACGCTCGGGCCGCCCGGATCCCACGGGGCCGGCCACGACGCCGCAGGCCTCGTCGGGGTGGTCCTTGCGGGCGTGGGCGACGATCTGGTCGTGGAGGGCCTGGGTAAGGGTCAGCATGGCGGCCAGCATAAACAGGCGGGGAGAAGCAGGGCCGCGCGATGGGGGTACCCCCGGGCGTTCAGCCCTGGGGGAGCGTCAGGCAGGGCGGTGGCGGGCGACGGGCGGGCCGTTCCGTACCGGAGTGCGGTACGGAACGGCCCGCATCGCGGACATCCTGAGCGGCCTCGGGAGCGGGTTGGGGGGCCCGCCCCCGCCGGGACGTCCGTCGGGAGTACCGCCGGGTCAGCCGACCTTCTCGAGCTGCGGCTCGCGGTCGGCGACCTGCGGGTTGCGGTTCTTGAGCACCGCCCAGCCGATGGCCAGGGCGGCGGCCCAGCCGGCCATCACGTACAGGCAGACGCGGGAGTCGGCGTCGTACGCGATCAGGCAGGTGACGAAGAGCAGGAACACGATGGCGACGTAGGAGCACTTGGCGCCGCCGGGGGCGGGGAAGGAGGAGGCGCGCAGCCGGCCCGACTCGACGCCGCGGCGGTACAGGACGTGGCTGATCAGGATCATCAGCCAAGTCCAGATGCCGGCGGCGGTGGCGACGGAGGTGACGTAGCCGAAGGCCTTCTCCGGGACGATGTAGTTGAGCACCACGCCGATGCCCATGAAGGCGACGGAGATGGTGATGCCGAGCGCCGGGGTCTTGGAGCTGGACAGGCGGCTGAAGATCCGGGGGGCCTCGCCGTTGTCGGAGAGGGTGCGCAGCATGCGGCCGGTGGAGTACATGCCGGAGTTGCAGGAGGACAGGGCCGCGGTGAGCACCACGAAGTTCACGATGCCCGCGCCGGCCGGGATGCCGATGACCGCGAACGCCTTCACGAAGGGGCTGACGCCCGGGGCGAACTCGGTCCACTTCACCACGCACAGGATGACGGTGAGGGCGCCGACGTAGAACAGGGCGATCCGCCAGGGCAGGGTGTTGATCGCCTTGGGGAGGGTCTTCTCCGGGTTCTCGGACTCGCCCGCGGTGACGCCGACCAGTTCGACGGCGAGGTAGGCGAACATGACGCCCTGGAGGGTCATCAGGGAGGAGCCGACGCCCTTGGGGAAGAAGCCGTCGAACTCCCAGAGGTTGCTGACGGCGGCGGTGTCGCCGGCGGCGCTGAAGCCGAAGGTGAGGACGCCGAGACCGATCACGATCATGCCGATGAGGGCGGTGACCTTGACCATCGAGAACCAGAACTCGATCTCGCCGAAGACCTTCACGGAGATCAGGTTGGCCACGAACAGGACCACCAGGAACACCAGCGCGGTCACCCATTGCGGGATGGCGGGGAACCAGTAGTGGACGTAGATCGCGGCGGCCGTCAGCTCGGCCATTCCGGTCACCACCCACATCAGCCAGTACGTCCAGCCGGTGAAGAAGCCGAAGAACGGTCCGAGGAACTCGCGGGAGTACTCCGCGAAGGAGCCGGAGACGGGGCGGTACAGCAGGAGCTCGCCGAGCGCCCGCATGATGAAGAAGATGATCAGGCCCGCGAGGGCGTACATGACGATGAGGCTGGGTCCGGCCTTGGCGATGTTCGCCCCCGCGCCCAGGAAGAGCCCGACGCCGATGGCGCCGCCGATGGCGATCATCTGGACCTGGCGGCTGCCGAGACCGCGCTCGTACCCCTCTTCGGGGGCTTCCGTGACCTGCTCTGAGGTCATGTGGTGTGCGCCTTTCTCCATGCCGACCCGGGCCTTCGGTCGGCCCTGGATCGGGTTTCGATCCCCCCGGATTGATGGAGTGCGTGCCCGGGTCTCCCCGGATCCGCTGTGCCTGGCCGGCTGTTGCCGGCTCGGTGGCGCACCCGGCCGGACATGGGTGGTGTCCGCCGGGCGGTCGTGAAGATTTATCACGGCCGCAACACTGATCGACGGGGAGCTGTGTGATGCATCCCACGGGAAGAAGCGGACGAAGCGCGCAGAGCGCACCCATACCCGGCCGCCGCAGTGACCGGATCGTTATCCGGATTTGAGCGTCCTCTGAGCGAACGCGAAATCCGGATATACGGGGTGGATCACGGCATGTGGTCATGGCGCGCGACTACGGCACGCGATCGGACGGCCACGGGGTGCGAGCGCCGGGCCCCGGCAGGGGCTACGCCATGAGCGTGGAGACGAGGGTCTCCTGGAGGCCGCCCAGCCACAGGTAGGCCATCACCATCGGCTTGCGCGGATCCTCGTCCGGCAGCCGGTAGAAGTCGTCCGTGTCGTCCTCGTCGGTGATATCCAGCCGGGCGCCGATGGCGAGGCGCAGGTCGTTGAGGGCGCCGAGCCACCGCCGGGACTCGGCCGGCGTCAGTTCGAGGACCGCCAGGCCCCCTTCACCGGGGGTGAGCGCGTTCAGCGAGTGGATCACCGCGAGGGCGTTCTCGCGCTTGCCGGCCCGCAGGTCGTTCTCGGTGTAGCGGCGGAACTCGGCGGAGTGGGCGCGCTGCTCGGCGGCCTCCTGCGGGTTGCCGGACTGCTCGGGGTCGCGGTAGGCGTCCGGGAAGAGGCGCTTGAGGACGGGGTCGGACGGCGGTTCGCTCGGGCCCTCGGCGAACAGCTCGGCGAGCGGGTCGGCGGGGGCGTCGTCCTCGGCGGGGCCGGGACCGATGAGCTCGAGGAGCTGCACGGCCAGCGAGCGGATGATGGAGATCTCGACGTCGTCGAGGGCGACGGACGCGCCGCCGCCGGGGAGCGGTTCGAAGGTTCCGGGCATGGAGGCAGTCGCTACTTCCGGTCCTGCTGGAGGGTGGCCCACAGACCATAGCCGTGCATGGCCTGCACGTCCCGTTCCATCTCCTCACGGCTCCCGCTGGAGACGACCGCCCGGCCCTTGTGGTGGACGTCGAGCATGAGCTTGGTGGCCTTGTCCTTGGAGTAGCCGAAGTACGTCTGGAAGACGTACGTCACATAGCTCATGAGGTTGACCGGGTCGTTGTGGACGATCGTCACCCAGGGCACATCGGGCTCGGGTACGGCGAAGACCTCCTCGGCCGATTCGGTCTTCTCGATCTCCATGGGTGCGGCTGCCGTCACACGGCCCATGCTGCCACCCCGAGGGGGTACTCGCATAAACGGTGGGCCAAATCGTCAGTCTGACGAAATGGGAGTACGATTCTTCGCCAGGCATCATCCGGGGACGGCCCCCGGACCCCCGGCCGGCGTCGGGGGCACCCGCACGAGATGGCTAGGAGAGCTTCGGTGGGCGTTGCGGACCTTGGGCTGCCGGTGGACGTTCCCTCGACGGCTCTGTTCACCGATCACTACGAGCTGACGATGCTCCAGGCCGCGCTGAAGGCCGGGACGGCCGGGCGGCGCAGCGTCTTCGAGGTCTTCACCCGGCGGCTGCCCGACGGGCGCCGCTACGGGGTCGTGGGCGGCACCGGGCGGGTGCTGGACGCGGTGGAGAACTTCCGCTTCGACGCGGGCGTCCTCGGTTTCCTGCGCGAGCGCGGGGTGGTGGACGAGCCGACCCTGGAATGGCTCGCCGGCTACCGGTTCGGCGGGGACGTCTGGGGCTACCCCGAGGGCGAGGTGTACTTCCCGGGCTCGCCGATCATGCGGGTGGAGGGGTCGTTCGGCGAGTGCGTGCTGCTGGAGACCGTGATCCTGTCGATCCTGAACCACGACTCGGCGATCGCGGCCGCCGCCTCCCGGATGTCCTCGGCCGCCGGGGACCGCCCGCTGATCGAGATGGGCGCCCGCCGCACCCACGAACTGGCCGCGGTCGCCGCCTCGCGGGCCGCCTACGTGGGCGGCTTCACCTCCACCTCCGACCTGGCCGCCGGCTTCCGCTACAACATCCCGACGGTGGGCACCTCCGCGCACGCCTTCACCCTGCTGCACGACAGCGAGCGGGACGCCTTCCAGGCGCAGGTCGACTCGCTCGGCCGGGACACCACGCTGCTGGTGGACACCTACGACGTGACCGACGCGGTCCGTACGGCGGTCGAGATCGCCGGGCCCGAGCTGGGCTCGGTGCGCATCGACTCCGGGGACCTGCTGCTGGTCGCGCACCGGGTGCGCCAGCAGCTCGACGAGCTGGGCGCCCGGGACACGCGGATCATCGTGACCTCGGACCTGGACGAGTACGCCATCGCCTCGCTGGCGGCGGCGCCCGTGGACGCCTACGGCGTCGGCACCCAGCTGGTCACCGGCTCCGGCCACCCGACGGCGTCCATGGTCTACAAGCTGGTCGCGCGCGCCGAGAGCGACGACGCCGGGGCGCCGCTGGTGCCGGTGGCGAAGAAGTCCACCGGCGGCAAGACCTCCATCGGCGGCCGCAAGTGGGCGGCGCGCCGGCTGGACGCGTCCGGGGTCGCGGAGGCCGAGGTCGTGGGCACCGGTCCGGTGCCGGACGCGCTGGCCGACCGGCAGCTTCTGGTGGAGCTGGTCAAGGGCGGCGAGGTGGTCGCGCGTGAGCCGCTGGACGCGGCGCGGGAGCGGCACGCGGCCGCCCGTGCCAACCTGCCGCTGTCGGCGACCCAGCTCTCCCGAGGGGAACCCGTCCTTCCGACGGAGTACGTGCACCGGCGCTCGGGTAGCTAGGGGGTGTCTGACATATGAGGACGCCGCGGGCATGTGTCAGACACCCCCTGAAGCGCGTGCCCCCGCTTCGGTACACCCCGAAGGTCCCCTCCCGTCCCAGTGGCGGAGTTACCGGGCCCATGGCCTCACGACCGGACCCGTGCCTTCTCCGCCCACCGATCCGACAGCCGAAGGACACCGCCCATGCGTCGCGCCTTGATCGTCGTCGATGTGCAGAACGACTTCTGCGAGGGGGGCAGCCTCGCGGTGGCCGGGGGCGCCGACGTCGCCGCCGCCGTCACCGAGCTCATCGGGCAGGCTCCCGCGGGCTACCGGCACGTGGTGGCGACCCGGGACCACCACATCGCGCCCGGCGGCCACTTCGCCGACAACCCCGACTTCGTACGTTCCTGGCCGGCGCACTGCGTCGCGGGCACCGAGGGTGTGGGCTTCCACCCGAACTTCGCCCCCGCGGTCGCCTCCGGGGCCGTCGACGCGGTCTTCGACAAGGGCGCGTACTCGGCGGCCTACAGCGGCTTCGAGGGCACCGACGAGAACGGCGAGCCGCTGGCCGACTGGCTCAGGGCCCGGCGGATCGACGAGGTGGACGTGGTCGGCATCGCCACGGACCACTGCGTCCGCGCCACCGCCCTGGACGCCGTGAAGGAGGGCTTCCGCACCCAGGTCCTCCTGGACCTCACCGCCGGGGTCTCCCGGTCCACCACGGACCGGGCCCTGGAAGACCTGCGCCAGGCGGGCGTGACCCTCACCGGCAAGCCGGTGGTCGCCTGACCGGCGCCTGGGCCGGTCCGGGGCGGACGCCGTCGGTCGCGGGACCGGCTTTCACGAGGTCTGCTGGTGGGCCGGGGGTCTGCGGAGCAGGGCTCTGATCGGGTGCCACAGCTCCGGGGGGCCCACGGTGTCGCCGGGGGACGTGCGCCATATCAGGCCGTCGGGGTGGTGCAGGACCGCGGTGACCTCGTCCGGGGTCGGCGGGGCCGCGTTGCCCCGCAGGTAGACGGCGCGCAGGCCCAGGTTGCGCAGCCGGGTCAGGGCCCGGGCGCGGTTCTGCGCGTGGACGAGCACACGCACGCCGCCGGTGCCGTCGAGGGCGGGGCTGGGCAGGTTCAGCGCCACCACCACGGTGCCGTTCGGCAGCTTGCAGAAACCTCCTGCGGCCATGCGGTCACTTCCCCGTTCCGGTCGGTGTCAATAAGCGGGTCACAGGACGCACCTAAACACGATCGGCGGCAACCCGCCAGGGGGTTGCCGCCGATACGCGTTTGACCTGCGCAGACGCCGATTACTTCAGGGCGCTGCCGACCTCGAGCTCGATCGTGGAGCCGTCCTTGGCCTCCTTGGTGATCTTGATCTTGGTGTTGGTGTCAGTGATCTTGACACCGCCGGCCGGGTTCGCCGGGTCGTAGTAGGTGTTGGTGCGGTCGTTGAAGACCGACACACCCTTCGACGACTTGATCTTCGTCGGGACGCCCGCCTTGTGCAGCGTGATGCCGTCCGTGTTGTACAGGCTGAACGTCGAGTCGTAGGTCTGGATGCGGTTGCGCATCAGCGTGCCGTCGGACCACCGCAGCGCGTCCGGGTGCGAGTCGACCGGAAGGATCCGGCCGGTGCCCGGGTGCTTGCTGGTGTTGTTGTCGGCCTCGGAGGTGTCCCACTTCCAGATCAGCAGACCGTTCTGGTACGGGTAGTGCTCGACCCAGTCCGGGCGGTCGGCGAAGCCGAAGTTGTACGGGCCGGTCTCCAGCGTGGTGTCGTACGACACGTACTGGCGGTTCTCGGCTATGTAGTACTGCTTGTAGTCCTTGCTGAAGGACGCGCCGATGCGGGAGAAGCCGTTCGCCGTCCACGCCGGGTCCGCGCTCTCGGCGTCGTCCGCGAAGACCACCGAGCCGTCGGCGGTCAGCGTGATCCGGTCCGCCGTGAAGCCCTTCAGCGCCACTCCGCCGTCGGTCTGGTAGCGGAAGCGGAACAGGACCTTCTGGCCCGCGTAGGCGTCCAGGGAGTACGACAGGTTCTTCCAGCCGCTGACCGAGCCGGTCAGGGCCGGGTTGCCGCTGCCGTCGCGCGGGATCGGCTGCCCGTTCACCGTGCCGTCGAGCGCGGTGTAGTTGGCGCCGCCGTCGGTGGAGACCTCTGCGTAGAGGAAGTCGTAGTTGGCCTCGATGTCGTACCAGCCGTCGAGCGTGAGGGCGGCCGACTTCTTGCCGGTGAGGTCGACGGGCCTGGTCAGCGTGTTCTTCAGGTTGTTGGCGCTGCCGCTCCACCACTGGGTGGCGCCCTGGGCCGGAGTGACGATCGTGGTGGTGACCGCCTTGTCGGGCAGCGAGACCACCACGGCCTGCCGGTGCTTGGTGTTGTACTCGGACAGACCCAGCTTGTGCGCGGAGGTCACGCCCGCCTTGGCGACGTCGTAGTTGAGCCAGCCGAGCTGGAGCTTGTCCCAGGCGTTCATGTCGCCCGGCAGGTCACCGATGGCTTCCTTGCCGCGGCCGAGCCAGGAACCGGAGGACATCAGCGTCCAGAAGCCGGTGGAGTTCTCGCCGCCCGCGGTGTCGTACTCGTCGGGCAGGCCGAGGTCGTGGCCGTACTCGTGGGCGAAGACGCCGAGGCCGCCGTTCTCCGGCTGGATGGTGTAGTCGCCGACCCAGATGCCGGTGTTGCCGATCTGCGCGCCGCCGAGCTTGTTGTACTCGGGGCCGGTGGCGCCGGCGTCGGTGCCGAAGGCGTACCAGCGGTGGGCCCAGATCGCGTCGGTGCCCTGGGCGCCGCCGCCGGCGGACTCGTCCTCACCGGCGTGCACGATCTGGAAGTGGTCGATGTAGCCGTCCGGCTCGTTGAAGTCGCCGTCGCCGTCGTAGTCGTAGCGGTCCCACTGGTCGTACTGGGCCAGGTCCGCCTTGATCTGCGCGTCGGTCCGGCCGGCCGCCTTCTGCTGGGCGGCCCAGGCGTTCACGCCGTCGCTGACGAGGTTCCACACGGTGGAGCAGGTGCTGGAACCGCACGCGTTGTTGCCGTAACGGGCCTCGTTCCACGGCACCTTGACCCAGTCGGAGACCGTGCCGTCGACCGAGTAGCGGCCCGAGGACTGGGTCTCGTAGTACTTCTTCATCGACTCGACGTTCTTGCCGGTGCCGAAGTACAGGTCCTGGTAGTGCTTCTGGTTGTAGTCCTTCTGCCAGTCCGTGGAGTTGTCCTTCTTACGGTCCGGCTCGGCGATCTCGTTGTGCAGCGGACCGGGGGTGCCGCCGTACTTCTGATCCGCCTTGTCGCCGAACTCGACCAGGATGGTGAAGATCTTGTCGGTCTTCTCCCGGCCCAGCTCGACGTACTTGATGTCGCCCTTCTTGCCCTTGAGCTCGACGACCTTGGAGCCCTTGCGGTCCTGCACCTTGGCCTTGCCGGCGATGACCTGGTTCAGGGCCTCCTGGCGCTGGGCCTTCTGCGTCTTGCTCAGCGGGCCGTCCAGGTCGTGCGAGTGCTGTGCCACCGGCTGCGGGTCGTGCCGGTTCACGGCGGCGGAGTCGGCCGTCGTCGCGGCCTCCGCCACGGCGAACGTCGAGAACGTGGCGGTGGCCGCCGCGAGCGCGACACCGATCGCGGTCGTTCTGAACGTCCAGCGTCTACTGGTCACTTGTGGTCCTCCCCTGCCGCGTCCGCGCGCGCGGAAGGGAGATCATGGGCCATGGAAAGGTCCGCGCACGATGAACGCGTGTAGTCAAGTGACGTCATTCGACTAGACGTTCGCAAGAAAAAACAGATCTTGACTTGGACCCGTCAAGTGCACTATGCGGAGCGGGCGCCGTTCCAGGGACGCGGACGAGCCAGGGCCGAACGGCCCCTCCGGGCGCGTGCGTCCGTCCACTGGGTGGACCGCATGACTCCGTGCGCCCCCTGTGCACCGGCACCATGGGTTAGGTCGTGCTTACCAACCGTTCCTCTCGGGCACACAGGCGAATAGAGTCGATTGGCGGACCGCCAGGAACCCGGTGGAAAGCCAGGCCGACACCCGCGTCACAGCTACAGATCCCTGTCCGCACCCTCCCCCGCAGCGAGAGGCACGGGGGGAGACCCCCACCTTCCGAGGACCGATTGCCATGCCTCGTCCGACCGCCGCACAGCTCGCCTACGGTTCCTGCACCGTGATCCTCTCGACGCTCGCCATGCTGCTGCTGTCCCGGACGAGTTCGGGCCCGGGAATCGTGGTCATCGCCCTCGCGGCGCTCACGCTGGGGCTCCTGGTCGCCATGACGGTGCCGATGCCGAAGGCGCGCGCGGCCGAGCCGGCCGGAGCCCGGAAGGCCGACGCCAGGCAGGCACGGGTGCGGGCGCGGGCACACCGGGAGCCCGTCCCGGCCGGAGCCGACCCGGTACGGGGGCCGACGGCGCCCTGACCGCCCCGGCACCCGGGGCGCGGTCAACTGGTGCTGACCACCACCGTCTTGGCCGCCTTGTCGTGCAGGCCCTGCTTGTAGGGGCGGTCGAAGAAACTCCAGCCGCCGCTGATCGCCAGCCACAGGCAGGCGCAGCAGAACCAGAACGGGATCCAGAGCACCGCCGCGCGCCCCAGCGCGGCCGGGACGGACGGGGTGGAGCCGTCGTCGAGGTTGGCCACGCGCATTCCCAGCCACTTCTTGCCCAGGGTCTGCCCGTACCGGGAGATCATGAAGGTGTCGTAGGCCATGTAGAGCACGAGGCCGACGACCGACTGTGCCACGGACTTGCCGACCTGTACGTTCCCGGCGTTGACCGCGTACTCGTTGACCCGCAGGCCCCAGGTGACCAAGGTGACGACGATGCCGACCATGACCAGGTCGATGATCCGGGCGAGGGTGCGTTTGCCGCTGTCGGCGAGCGGGGGCATACCGGCGAGCGGGTCGCCGCCGTAGGGGCCGCCGCCGTAACCGCCGCCCTGTGGGCCGTGGGGGCCGCCGCCGCCCTCCGGACCACCGCCGTACGGCCCGCCGCCGGGGGGCGGCTGCTCGCCGGGGGGCGGGGGTTGCTCCCCCGGGGGCGGGGGCACGGCTGCCGGCGGGTCGCCGGAGGACCGGCCGCCTCCGGACGTTCCCGCTCCCTGGCCGCCGCCCCAGGTGCCGTCGCCGTGGGGTGGTCGCCGTCCTTGGGGGGAAGGCGGCCGCGGTCCGGAGCCGGGGGGCGGTTCGGTGCTCATGCGCCGAGTGGATCGCGGCCGCGGCCGCCCCGCATCCGGTGCGCGGCCGTCCGGATGAGGGCGCAGCCGCCCCCGCCGGCCTGTTCAGCCCGCCACGAACGTGTGCGCCGCCTTGTCGTGCCAGCACTGGCGCCACGGGCGGTCGAACAGGCACCACGCCATGCCCACCAGGCCGATGCCGAGCAGCCCCGGGACGCCCCAGACCAGCCAGCGGCGCAGGGCCGTGCCGAACGACGGGGGCTCGTGCCCCTCGATGTCCCGCACTTCCAGTCCGCACAGCTTCTTGCCCAGGGTGCGGCCCCACTTGGCGGTGGGCAGCACCTCGTAGACGACGCCGACGAGCAGTAGGACGGCGAGGACGACGGCGAGGTACGTCCCCGTGGTGCCGTCCAGGAGCCAGACCGTCACCGCGCGCCCGGAGAGCCTGGCTTCGTCGATCTTGCCGTTGACGTGGTCGATCGCCTTGGTGCCGAGCGGTACGGCGGCCACGGCGGTGACGCCCCCGAGGACGACGGAGTCGACGAGCCGGGCGGCCAGCCGCTTGCCGAGCCCGGCGGGCCGGGCCGACGCCTGCCGCCGCGCCACCGCCTGGAACGGGTCCTCGACCGGCGGCTTCCAGGGCGCGGCGGGCTGCTGCTCACCCGACCCGGCGAGCCGGTGCACCTGCTGCGCCCAGGACGACTGCCCACCACCGGAACCACTGGACATGGGTGACGCACCGGGACCCTGCGGCGCACCGGGCTGAGGGGATACGGCCTCCGCGGAGGCCCCCGCGGAGGCGGCACCCGGCCGCGCTCCGCCCGGCCCTGGCACCTGGCCCGGGGCGGCACTTGGCCAACCGGCCTGGCCCGGCCCCTGCCCGGAAGCGGCACCCGGCTGCGATCCGACCCGGCCCGCCGCCTGGGCCGCGGCGGCACCCGGCCCCGATCCGACCTGACCGGGCCCCTGCGCGGAGCCGGCACCCGGCGGGGGTCCGCCCTGCCCCGGCACCTGGCCCGAGGCGGCACCCGACCGGGTACCGGCCTGGCCCGAGTCGGCGCCCGGCCAGGAACCGGCCTGACCCGGCCCCTGCGCGGAAGCAGCGTCCGGCCGGGTGCCGGGCTGCCCCGGCGTCTGCGCTGCTGCGGCCCGTGCGGCGGCGGCCTTTCCGGCCCCGAAACCGGGGCCGCCGGCACCGCTCGCGGCGGCCCCACCGGCAGCGGGAGCCCCAGCGGACCCGGCCGGTCCGGCGCCGCCGGACGAGCCGGGCCGGCCGGCGCCGGACGGGGTCCCGGACACGGCGCCGGACGCGGGCGTGCCCTGACCGGGGACGCCCGGCGTGCCTGCCGCCGGGTTCCTGGGAGGCACCGTCCGGAAGGTCATCGTGCCCTCGTCAACGGGCGCGCCCGGGCCCGGAACCCCGGGGGCGGCGTCACCCGGAGCCCCGGCCGTGCCCGGCGTGTCCGGAGTCCCGGCGGTGCCCGAGGCCCCCGCGGTGGGGCGGCGGAAGACGAAGGTGCCGTCGGAGCGGCCGGTGCCCGGCTGGTCCGGGTCGGTCGGGGCGGGGTCCGGCGTGTGGGCGACCCTCGGGTCGGCCGGGGCCGGGGCGCCCCAGGAGACGCGGCGGTCCTGATCGTCGAAGCCGGACTGCCGGCCGCGGTCGGCGCCCCACGGCGACGCCGGTTCGGGCCGACCGCTCTGCGGTGGCGCGACGGGGTCCTCGTCGAAGAAGTGCGGTCCCGTCTCCTCGACCGCGGGAACCGCCGACGGCGGCGGGACGAGCGGCTCGCCGTCTGCCGGCGCCGGGCGGCTGGTGCCCGGCACCCAGGCGGTGCCGTTCCAGTACCGGACGTAGCCAGGGATGGACGGGTCCGGGTAGTAGCCTTCGCGGGGCCTGTCGTCACCGGGTGCCGGGGTTGGGGCGCTCATGTCCGTCGTCCCGTATCTGCTCGGGGGCCGTCTTGGGGGCCTCCACATCTATCAGACCGAGGCAGGCGACACGTCCGGTCCGGCCGGACCCACTCCTTTCCGGGCAACCTCGTACACGTACTTCACGATCACGAGACATTCGGACCGAAAAAGTTCGGGCGACTCGCGTAATGGCCGACGTCCGGCGGCCTCTCCCTTCACACGGGCCCGCCGAGGGGCCCGTGTAAGAGAGGAGAGGACCCATGTGGCACACCGTGGTCGAGCGCGAGCTGGAGCTGAGACTGATCCTGTCGCCCGAGTGCGGCCTCCCCGTCCCGGCGCGGCTCGTCTACCGCACCGACGACCCGTACGCCGTGCACGTCGTCTTCCACATCGACTCCGAGCACCCCGTGCACTGGACGTTCGCGCGGGAACTGCTCGTGGAGGGGGTGTTCCGGCCGTGCGGGGACGGCGACGTGCGGGTGTGGCCGTCGAAGGCGCTGGGCCGCAGCATGGTCCTGCTGGCGCTGAGCGCGCCCGACGGCGAGGCCCTGCTGGAGGCGCCGGCCGCGCAGGTGGCGGCCTGGCTGGAGCGCACGCTGCGCCTGGTGCCGCCGGGCAGCGAGGGCGAGCTGCTCGGCCTCGACGACGAGCTGGCCGGGCTGCTCGCCCGGTGAACGCGGGGACGTCAGAACAGCTTGCCGGGGTTGAGAATGCCCAGCGGGTCGAAGGCGTGTTTGATCGCCCGCTGCATCTCGACCCCGACCGGGCCGATCTCCCGCGCCAGCCACTCCTTCTTCAGCACGCCCACGCCGTGCTCGCCGGTGATGGTGCCGCCGAGTTCGAGGCCGAGGGCCATGATCTCGTCGAAGGACTCGCGGGCGCGCCGCGACTCGTCGGGGTCCTGCGCGTCGAAGCAAACGGTCGGATGGGTGTTGCCGTCGCCCGCGTGCGCGCAGACCCCGATGGTGAGCTGGTACTTCTCGGCGATCCGTTCGATGCCTTCGAGCATCTCGCCGAGCCGGGAGCGGGGCACGCACACGTCGTCGATCATCGTCGTGCCCTTGACGGCCTCCAGCGCGGTGAGCGACAGCCGCCGCGCCTGCAGCAGCATCTCGGACTCGGTGGCGTCGTCGGCGGGGACGACCTGGGTGGCTCCGGCCGCCTCGCACAGTTCGGCGACCGCGGCGAGGTCGGCGGCCGGGTCCGGCGTGTCGAACGCGGCCAGCAGCAGCGCCTCGGTGGTCTCCGGCAGGCCCATGTGGGCGAGGTCGTTGACGGCCTTCACCGTCGTACGGTCCATCAGTTCGAGCAGGGAGGGCACATGCCCTCCCGTCATGATCCGGCACACGGCGTCGCAGGCGGCGGCCGCGGAGGCGAACTCGGCGGCCAGCACGAGCTGCTGCGGCGGCTGCGGCCTCAGCCCCAGGACGGCCCGTACGACGATGCCCAGCGAGCCCTCGGAGCCGACGAACAGGCGGGTCAGGTCGTATCCGGCGACGCCCTTGGCGGTGCGGCGGCCGGTGGACATCAGCCGTCCGTCGGCCAGCACGACGTCCAGGCCGAGCACGTACTCGGCGGTGACCCCGTACTTCACGCAGCACAGGCCGCCGGAGGCGGTGCCGATGTTGCCGCCGATGGTGCACATCTCCCAGCTGGAGGGGTCCGGCGGGTAGTACAGGCCGTGCTCGTTCACCGCGCGGGAGAGCGCCGCGTTGACGACGCCCGGCTCGACGACCGCGATCCGGTCGACCGGGCTGATCTCCAGGACGCGGTCCATCTTGGTCAGGGACAGCACGATGCAGCCCTCGGAGGCGTTGGCCGCGCCGGACAGGCCGGTGCGGGCGCCCTGCGGCACGACCGGGACACGCAGCTCGGTGGCGGTGCGCATGATGTGCTGGACCTGTTCCACCGTGCGCGGCAGGACCACGACGGCCGGGACGCCGGACGGGCAGAAGCTCGCCATGTCGTTGGCGTAGGAGGCCGTGACATCGGGATCGATGAGGACAGCCTCGGCCGGCAGGCCCGCGAGGAGCCGATCGGTCAGGAGGTTGCCCTGTGCTTCGTCAGGTGCGGCTTCAATACGGCTCACGATCACAGCCTCGCACCCGCGGCCATCGGTGTGAACCCCGTCGGCCCCGCCCCTCGGCCTGCCGGGTGACGGTCGCCGTCCTGACGCACAGTGTGCGCCATGGAGAACCCTCTGCCGAGCCCGGACACGTCCGTGACCAGCGAGACCCGGCGACGCCTTCCCCGCCGGGTGCGCCGGGTGCTCCTCGCGCTGCTCGTGGTGGCCGGGGCGCTGGGGCTGGTGTGGCTGACGCTGCCGGCGCAGCGGGACGGGACGAGGGCGCCCGGGCCGCCCCGGCCGCCGGCGCCGGCTCCCGGGGCGGCGGCGCCGGCCGCGGTGGGTGCCGGGGTGCCGGCCTCGCTGCCCGGTCTGACGGCGCTGATCGCGGAGCGGGAACGGCACCTGCGGGCGCGGCCGGCGGACGCCCGGGCGTGGGCGGTGCTCGGGGCCGCCTACGTCGAGCGGGGGCGGCGCACGGCGGACCCGGCGGACTGTTCGAAGGCCGAGGAGGCGCTGCGGACCTCGCTGCGGCTGCTGCCGCAGGAGAAGAACACGGACGCGCTGAACGCGCTGGCGATGCTGGGCAACGAGCGGCGTGACTTCGCCTCGGCGCGTGCGTGGGGCGAGGCGGCGGTGAAGCAGGCGCCCGGGCGGTGGACGGTGTATCCGCCGCTGATCGACGCCTACACCGGGCTCGGCGACGACAAGGCCGCGCAGCGCACCCTCGACAGGCTGCTGACGCTCGGCCGTTCCCCGGCGGTACAGGCCAAGGCGGCGGCCGTGTACTGGGACCGGGGGTGGCGCGAGGACGCGGCGGCCGAGCTGGCGGACGCGGCGGCCGCCGCGGCCTCGCCCGCCGAGCGGGCCGCGTACCTGGAGCAGGCCGGCCGGATCGCGCTGGAGCGCGGCGACGGCGAGGACGCGCTGCGTCACTTCGACGCGGCGCTGCGCCTCGACCCCGACCAGCGTGAGGCGCGGGCCGGACGGGCGCGGGCGCTGGCCGCGCTGGGCCGCACCGCGGAGGCGCTGACCGCGTACCGGCAGGCGATCGGCAACCGGCCGGCGCCCGAATACGCCCTGGAGCTGGGCGAGTTGTACGAGTCGCTGGGCAGCCGGCCGGAGGCGCGGGAGCAGTACGGCCTGCTGCGGACGTGGGCCGGGCAGGACGAGGAGGCGGGGGTCGACGACGAGGTGGTGCTGGGCCGGTTCGAGGCCGACCACGGCGACCCGGCGTCCGCGGTGCGGCGGCTGCGCGCCGAGTGGGCGCGGCGGCCCGGGACCGTGGTGGCCGACGCCCTGGGGTGGGCGCTGCACCGGGACGGGCGGGACGAGGAGGCGCTGCGGTTCGCCACGAGGGCCACGGAGCCGGCCGAGGGCGGCGGGGTGCGCAACGCGCTGTACGCCTTTCACCGGGGGGTGATCGAGCAGGGCCTCGGGCTGCCGGGGGCGGCGCGGCGGCATCTGGAGAACGCGCTGCGGACCAATCCCGCCTTCTCGCCGCTGCGGGTGCCGGAGGCGTGGGCGGCGCTGCGGGCGCTGGGCGAGCCGTCGCCGCAGGAGGTGCCGGCGGGCGTCGTCCCGGCCCGGTGAGCACCGCGACGCGGCCCGCCCGCCGCGCGGGTGTCGCGGCGGGCGGACGGACGGGGTGCCGGGAGCGGGGCGGGCTCGCGGCGGGCGGGCTCAGAGGTTGCCGCGGCGCTCCTGCTCGCGCTCGATCGCCTCGAACAGGGCCTTGAAGTTGCCCTTGCCGAAGCCCATGGAGCCGTGCCGTTCGATGAGCTCGAAGAAGACGGTCGGGCGGTCCTGGACCGGCTTGGTGAAGATCTGCAGCAGGTAGCCGTCCTCGTCGCGGTCGGCGAGGATCTTCAGCTCGCGCAGGGTCTCCACGGGCACGCGGGTGTCGCCGACCCACTGGCCGAGGGTGTCGTAGTAGGAGTCGGGGGTGTCCAGGAACTCGACACCGGCGGCGCGCATCGCGCGTACGGTCTGCACGATGTCGTTGGTGTTGAGCGCGATGTGCTGGACGCCGGCGCCGCCGTAGAACTCCAGGTACTCGTCGATCTGGGACTTCTTCTTGGCGACGGCGGGCTCGTTGATCGGGAACTTGACCTTGAGCGTGCCGTCGGCCACGACCTTCGACATCAGCGCGCTGTACTCGGTGGCGATGTCGTCGCCCACGAACTCCTTCATGTTCGTGAAGCCCATGACCTTGTTGTAGAACTCCACCCACTCGTTCATCCGGCCGAGTTCGACGTTGCCCACGCAGTGGTCGACGGCCTGGAAGAAGCGCTGTGCGGGCGGCTCGACGATGGGGGCGGCGGCCGCGTAGCCGGGCAGGTACGGGCCCTCGTAGCCGGACCGCTCGACCAGGGTGTGGCGGGTCTGCCCGTAGGTGGCGATCGCGGCGAGGACGACGGTGCCGTGCTCGTCCTTCACCTCGTACGGCTCGGTCACCGAGCGGGCGCCGTGCTCGATGGCGTAGGCGTACGCGGCGCGCGCGTCCGGGACCTCGATGGCGAGGTCGATGACGCCGTCGCCGTGCTCGGCCACGTGCTGGGCGAGGAAGGTGCCCCAGTCGGTGGAGGGCTTGACCACCGAGGTGAACACGAACCGGGCGGAGCCGCTCTCCAGGACGTAGCTCGCGGTCTCGCGGCTGCCGTTCTCCGGTCCGGAGTAGGCGACCAGCTTCATGCCGAAGGCGGTGGAGTAGTAGTGCGCCGCCTGCTTGGCGTTGCCCACGGCGAAGACGACCGCGTCCATTCCCTTGACCGGGAAGGGGTCGGCCTGCCGGGCGGTCGCGTCGGGAGTGAGGTGTGTGGTCTGCGTCATAGCGGAAGGGTCACCCGGTCTCGCAAGGTGCGCAATAGTTCGCGCATCCACTGGGCAATGTGCTCAGCACAGGCGGGGAGCGTGCGGGCTTTCTGTACAGGATGACCATTGGGGAGAGGGGATGGCGATCGATCATCTGGACGGCCGCGTCATCGTGCTGCTGGCGCGCGAGCCGCGCATCGGCGTGCTGGAGATGTCGCGGCGGCTGGGGGTGGCGCGGGGGACGGTCCAGGCGCGCCTCGACCGCCTCCAGGCGCGCGGGGTGATCCGCGGCTTCGGCCCGGAGGTGGACCCGGCGGCGCTCGGCTATCCGGTGACCGCGTTCGCGACGCTGGAGATCCGGCAGGGGCAGGGCGCGGACGTACGGGCGCATCTGGCGGCCGTGCCGGAGGTGCTGGAGCTGCACACCACCACCGGCTCGGGAGACATGCTGTGCCGGCTGGTGGCCCGTTCGAACGCCGATCTCCAGCGGGTGATCGACCGGGTGGTGGACTTCGAGGGCATCGACCGGGCGTCGACGGCGATCGTGATGGAGAACCCCGTGCCGCTGCGGATCATCCCGCTGGTGGAGCAGGCCGCCTCGGAGGAGTGAGACCGACTTACAAAGAACCCGTTGCAAAGCTGTCTTTGCAACGCTACCTTTGCATGCATGGACGAGCTCCCGGACCATCAGGTCCGCACCCTTGACGCCCGCTCGCTGCGCGGTCTGGCGCACCCGCTGCGCATGCGGCTGCTGAACACGCTGCGCCACGGCGGGCCCGCCACTGCCTCCCAACTCGCCGCGAAACTCGGTGAGTCCAGCGGGGCCACCAGTTACCACCTGCGCCAGCTCGCCGCGCACGGGTTCGTCGAGGACGCGCCCGAGCACGGCAAGGGGCGGGAGCGCTGGTGGCGGGCGACGCACGGAGGAGTCAGCTTCGACGAGACGCTGCTGAAGGACGCCGATTCCGAAGTCCGCGGTGCCGCGGACCTGTTCCTGCACGAACTCGCCAACCAGAGCACGCAGGAGCTGTCGACCTGGCTCGCTACCAGGCACGACTGGTCCGAGGACTGGATCCGCGCCTCGGACATGAGCGACTGGACCCTGCGCCTGACGCCCGAACTCGCCCTCGGCCTCATCGAGAAGATGCACGAACTCCTGGAGAGCTACCGGGCCCTGGCCCCCGAGGACGGCACCCCGGACACCGAGACGGTGCGCATCCACACGCACGTCCTCCCCACCCGCACGGACTGAGAGGCCGACCCATGCTTCCCGAGATCCACCTCGCACTGCACCGCACCCGCGCCGCCGAACTCCAGGCCGAGGCGCACCGGCCGGCCACCCCGGCCGACACACCCGGCGCCCTGCGCACCCGGCTGGGCTGGACCCTCGTGGAACTCGGCCTGCGCCTGGCCACCGGACCGAGGGCGGCCGCGGCTCTCTAGGGGCGACGGAGGGGGGCCTAGCAGCTCGGGACCTTGTCCAGGCCCTTCTCCATGACGACCAGGGCGTCGACCGCGCTCTTGAGGGTGGTCACCGGGACCAGGCGCAGCCCCTTCGGCAGCTCCGCCCTGGCGTCGGCGCACTCGGCCCTCGGGACCAGGAAGACGGTGGCGCCGTCCCGGTGGGCGGCCTGGGTCTTGAGGGCCACGCCGCCGACCGCGCCGACCGTGCCGTCGGCGTTGATGGTTCCCGTGCCGGCGACGGTGCGGCCGCCGGTGAGGTCGCCGCCGCTGCCGTTGCCGTGCAGCTTGTCGATGATGCCGAGGGAGAACAGCAGGCCGGCGCTGGGGCCGCCGACGTCGGCGAGCTTCAGCGTGACCCTGACCTTTTTGTCGCTGATGCCGAGGTACTTCAGGGCGGCCCGGGTGGCCGCGTCCTGGGACTGCCTCATCTGCTCCGCGTTGTGCTGCTCGATCTCCTTGACGTTGTTGCCGCTCGGGTAGACCGCGTCGCGCGGCATGACCGCCCGGTCGGTGGCGAACCAGCCGTCGATCACGTCCCCCAACGAGACGCGCGCGTCCGGGCCGGTGGCCTCGATGGTCGTCATACGGAGCTGGCCGCTGGTCGTGCGGGTGGGCGCGCCGGAGATGGTGATGACCTGGGTGCCCTTGTTCTCCCCCAGCACGTTCGCGGTCATCCCGGGCTGCGCCACCGAGAACGGCAGCGGCGCGAACACCGCGGTGGCGATCAGAGCCGCGACGGGCAGCGCACAGACGGCGAGGGCCTGGGAACGTGTGAGGCGAGAGAGCACGGGATCAATCTATCCCCCGCACGAAATCCGGCCAGCCGGCGACGGTTGCCGCACGAGCGCCCCAGCGTTCAGCGCAGGGCCTCCGCCACCTCGCGGGCCGCGTGGACGACCCGGGGGCCGACCCGTTCCGGTACGGCGTCCGCCAGCATGACGACCCCGACGCTGCCCTCGAGGCCGGTCACGCCGAGCAGGGGTGCCGCCGCCCCGCAGGCCCCGGCCTCCAGTTCGCCGTGCGTCAGGGTGTAGCCGGGTCCCTCGGCCGGCTTGCGGCGGGCCGCGAGGATCGCCTTGCCCGCGGCGCCCCGCTCCAGGGCGTGCCGGAAGCCGGCCCGGTAGGCCACGTGGTAGTCGGTCCACGTCGGTTCGACCACGGCGACGGCCAGCGCCTCCGAGCCGTCCACCAGCGTCAGATGCGCGGTCGCCCCGATGTCCTCGGCCAGCGACCGCAGCGCGGGCAGCGCCGCCTCCCGTACCAGCGGATGCACCTGGCGGCCCAGCCTCAGCACACCCAGCCCGACCCTGGCCCGACCGCCCAGATCACGGCGGACGAGCATGTGCTGTTCCAGGGTGGCAAGCAGCCGGTACACCACGGTCCGGTTGACGCCCAGTCTCTGCGACAGCTCGGTGACGGTCAGCCCGTGGTCCGTCTCGGCCAGCAGTTTGAGGACTCTCAGTCCCCGGTCGAGCGTCTGGGAGGTCTCCGCGGTCACGACGCCCACTCCTTAGTGGTGAGGTCGGCGGCCTCTCCGCATCGCGCGCGTGACCGTGTCCCGTCGGTGACGCGCGGCAGAGGCCCCCGATCGGCCGGCGCTCCGGGCCGCCCCGGACTGAAGTCGCCTCACGGCCGCGCTCCGTGGCGGTGCTGCCACGGTGCGTCGGCGTAGCCGGACATTAGCGGAAGCAGTTCGCTGAGCGGAAGCCTCCGTCCAGAATCCGGTCATCGACCGGTACGGAGTGCGGAGTTCGTCCCGATACGTACTCCGGCGGTGCCCGGGGACCGCGCGTCAGGAACGCGGAGTCGCACCCCGGGTCACTTCATGCGCGTCGCCCACTCCTGCACCTTGGCGATGCGCTGGCGCAACTGACCCGCCGTCGCCTCGGCGCTGGGCGGGCCACCGCACACCCGGCGCAGCTCGGTGTGGATGACGCCGTGCGGCTTGCCGCTCTGGTGGACGTACGCGCCCACCATCGTGTTGAGCTGCCGGCGCAGCTCCATCAGCTCCTTGTGGCTCACCACCGGCCGCCGGTCGGCGGGGAGTTCGAGCAGGTCGGCCTCGGCGTCGGGGCGCTTGCGGCTGTGCGCGATCTGCCGGGCCTGCCGCTTCTGGAGCAGCAGTTGCACCTGCTCGGGTTCGAGCAGGCCCGGGATGCCGAGGTAGTCCTGCTCCTCCTCGCTTCCCGGGTGGGCCTGCATGCCGAACTCGGCGCCGTCGTAGAGGACCCGGTCGAAGACGGCGTCGGACTCCAGCGCCTCGAAGGGCAGCATGTCCTGCTCGCCGGTGTCCTCGTCCTGCTCCCGGTTCGCCTCGTCCATCTCCTTCTCGGACTCGGCGTACGGGTCCTCCTCGCCGTCCTTCTTCGGCCTGTCGAGGGCGTGGTCGCGCTCGACCTCCATCTCGTTGGCGAAGGTCAGCAGGTCAGGGACGGTCGGCAGGAAGACGGAGGCGGTCTCGCCGCGCCTGCGGGACCGTACGAAACGGCCGACGGCCTGGGCGAAGAAGAGCGGGGTGGAGATGGTGGTGGCGTACACGCCGACCGCGAGCCGGGGCACGTCGACGCCCTCGGAGACCATGCGGACGGCGACCATCCAGCGGTCCTCGTTGCCGCTGAAGTCGTCGATCCGCTGCGAGGCGCCGGCGTCGTCGGACAGGACGAGCGTCGCGCTGCTGCCCGTGATCTCGCGGATCAGCTTGGCGTAGGCGCGGGCGGACTCCTGGTCGGAGGCGATGACCAGGGCGCCGGCGTCCGGGATGCCCTTGCGGACCTCGGTCAGCCGCTGGTCGGCGGCGCGCAGCACGGCCGGCATCCACTCGCCGCGCGGGTCGAGCGCGGTGCGCCAGGCCTGGCTGACGGCGTCCTTGGTCATCGGCTCGCCCAGCTTGGCCGCGATCTCGTCGCCCGCCTTGGTGCGCCAGCGCATGTTGCCGCTGTAGGAGAGGAAGATGACGGGCCGGACGACGCCGTCGGAGAGGGCGGAGCCGTAGCCGTAGGTGTAGTCGGCGGCGGAGCGCCGGATGCCGGCCGAGTCCTCCTCGTACGTGACGAACGGGATGGGGTTGGTGTCGGAGCGGAACGGCGTACCGGTCAGGGCGAGCCGGCGGGTCGCGGGCTCGAAGGCCTCCAGGCACGCCTCGCCCCACGACTTGGAGTCGCCGGCGTGGTGGATCTCGTCGAGGATGACGAGGGTCTTGCGCTGCTCGACGCGGTTGCGGTGCAGCATGGGCCGTACGCCGACACCGGCGTAGGTGACGGCGACGCCGTGGTACGACTTGCCGAGCGGGCCCGCGCTGTACTCCGGGTCGAGCCTGATGCCTATCCGCGCTGCGGCCTCGGCCCACTGCTTCTTCAGGTGCTCGGTCGGCGCGACCACGGTCACCTGCTGGACGACGTGGTGATGCAGCAGCCAGGAGGCCAGCGTCAGCGCGAAGGTCGTCTTTCCGGCGCCGGGGGTGGCCACCGCCAGGAAGTCGCGGGGCTGGGTCTGGACGTACTTCTCCATCGCCCCCTGCTGCCAGGCGCGCAGCTTCCCGGCCGTACCCCAGGGGGCACGACCGGGAAAGGCGGGCGAGAGATGATGCGAGTGGGACGAGCTGGCAGACATAGGCGTGGGCCCGGAGGGCCCTCCGTTGAGGGTGGTGGCGGGTGACGGGCGGGCGGTAGTCACGGTCTCCGGTTCGCTGTGCTGGGGGTCTCGGCTACGTATGACGACCGGGCCACCCTACCGGCGGCCCGACGGTGCCAACCCGCCGACGGCACGGCGTCCCCCGGGGATGGGACTGAGGTCACATCTCTCGCTCCGCGAGCTCACGCAGCGCCTCACCGATCACCTTGACCTCTTCGAGAGCCCCCGTCGCCACGGCGCTGATCAGGCGCTCGGCGGCGTCGGTGTCCGGACGTAGCTGCACGCCGTTCAGCGCCAGGAAGACGACACAGGACAGCCAGGCGGTGCGTCTGTTCCCGTAGACGAAGGCACGGTCGAACGCCAGCGAGTGCAGCAGCGCCGCTGCCTTGTCGAACAGGTCGGGGTAGGCTTCCGCGCCGCGCAGCGCGGGGGCGGACGGGCGGCGGGCGGCCGCGGCCACCAGCCCCACGTCACGCACGACGGCGCCTTGGCTGCCGACGGCGTACTCCGTGATGGCCAGGACGTTCTCGGCCGAGAGGTACACGGTCACTTCAGCCGCTCCAGGAGCTCCGCCCACTTGGCGGCTTGCTCCTCGGCGGCCTTGCGCACCAGCGCCGCGTGCGCCGTGGCGGCCAGGTAGTCGTCCACGGCACGCAGCACGATGGAGTGCACGCTGACGCCCTCTGCTTCGGCGCACCGCTTCAGTGCCTCCGCCTGGTCGTCGCGCAGGTGCAGGTCCATGGCCATGCCCAAAAGGTAGCGGGGCGCCGGAAGCAGACCTATCCCGCTCAGGAGTGAACCCGCAGCCGCCGCGTCACCCACGCCCCCGTCAGCGCCACCGCCGCCATCGGCAGGAAGACCACCGCGAACGCCGCCGGGTGGGAGGCGGAGGCGGTGGTCGCGGTGGTGTGGGCCACCGTGCCGCCGCCCAGCGCGGCGAACGCGGCGCCGCCCGCGGCGAGCAGGACGACGTTGGACAGGGCGTCGGAGATCTGCAGGGCCGCGGAGTTGGCGCCGGCCTCCTCCGGGGCGGACAACCGCAGCAGCAGCACGCTGGTGGAGGCGATGACCAGGCCCATGCCGAAGCAGCCGAAGGCCCAGGCGACGGCGACCGTCCAGACTGGGACCGCGGCGATCAGCACGCTGGGCGCGGCGGCGATGGCCGCGGCCACCAGCACCATCCCGGAGGTCATCAGCCGCTCCCGGTGCGGCGCCATCCGCGGCTGCGACTGCACCCACGAGCCCAGCGCCCAGGTCACCCCGCCGGCCGCGAGGGAGAACCCGGCCAGCGTCGGGGACAGCCCCCGCTGGGTGACGAGCATCAGCGGCACGAAGGACTCGGCGGCGATGAAGGAACCGGCCGCGACCCCGCGCAGCAGCACGACGGAGGGCAGCCCGCGCGCCGCCCGGTACGTGCCGCGCGGCAGCAGCCCCCGCACGGCCGGGACCAGCAGCGCGGCGCCCGCCGCTCCGGGCAGCAGCGACAGCCAGCGCAGGTCCTGGGCCGCGTACTGGAGCAGCCCGGCGCCCAGGGAGATGCCGAGGGCGAGCCGGATGCGGCGCAGGTCGAAGGAGGACTGTCCGGCAGCCTCGCCCACCGGGCCGCCCGCCCGCCGCCGTATCTGCGGCAGGGCGATGGCCAGCGGGAACACCACGAGCACCGGGATGCCGACGAACACCCAGCGCCAGCCCAGGTGCTCGGTCACCGCGCCGGAGGCGAGCGGGCCGACGATCGACGGGACCACCCAGGCCGCCGCGAACGCCGCCATGATCGACGGGCGCAGCCGTTCGGGATAGGCCCGGCCGACGACGACGTAGAGGGCGACGATCACCAGGCCGCCGCCGAGCCCCTGCACGGCGCGCCCCGCGATGAACACCCACATCGTGCCGGCCGTCCCCGCCAGCAGCAGCCCGGCCACGAACGAGCCGATCCCCGTGGCCAGCGGGGCCAGGGGGCCGCGCCGGTCGGACCACTGCCCGGAGAGCACCATCCCGAACAGGCTGGTGGTGAAGAACCCCGAGAACGCGAACGCGTACAGCGACACCCCGTCCAGTTCCCGCGCCGCCACGGGCATGGCCGTGCCGACGGCGGTCGCCTCGAAGGCGATCAGCAGGACGACGGAGACGATCCCGATGCTCAGCGCCCGGTGGTCGCGGCTCAGCACGGTGTCGGCCGCCGCGTCGTGGGGGCCGGGTCTGTCGGAGATGTCGGCGACCTCTGCGTCGCGCGGTTCCAGGGCGCTCATGGTCGCCAGAGTAAGGTGCGCAGCCCACTTTGGCCCCTGTCGGGAGTCGCCTCACGGCCGGGACCTTGGTCCTAAGCCGTGCGACCGAGCGGTTCAGCGGCGGGCGGCCCGGCGGCGCAGGAGCCAGAGGGTGAAGGCGAGGGTGGAGACGTCCTTGGTGAGGGGGGTCGGCGCGGATTCGGGGCCGGTCCAGGTGAGGACCTCGCCGGTGGTGCCGTCGACCAGCAGGCTGCTGCCGCCGGCGAAGCGGCCGAGGCGTATCAACTGGTCGGCGCGGGCGGGCAGTTCGTCCGGCCAGAAGTCGTCGGGGCACTCGTCGGCGCAGAACTCGGCGAGCGTCGGCAGGGGCACGTCGGTGTCGGACTGGAGGAGTACGCCGTCCTCGGGCAGGCCCGTGTCGCGCAGGAAGCGGCGGGTGGGCTCGTGGGTGAGGGCGGCGGGGAAGTCGACGTCCTCGTAGCGCGCGATCCGGCCGCGACCGAACTCGCGGTGCAGCAGGCGGGCGCGCAGATCGAGGGTGAGCCCGGAGGCCGTGCCGGGCCTGACGGCCAGAACCGCCGGGCGGACACGGGCCGCCGGGCGGGTGGCGGCCGCCGCCGGCCGGGCCGCGAACTCGCCGTACGCACGGCGCAGTTCGCGGGCCATCTCGGGCAGGGTGATCACCCTGACAACGGTGTCGGTCGTGCTCATCGCTCCCCCGCGCGGTTCGGTTCAGGTTCCGGGGCGGACCGCGCCCCGGGCTGTTCGGGTCCGGGCGCTCCGTCTCGGGCGAGTGCCCTCGTCCCCACTGCCGGAAGACTACGCCCCCTCACTGACAACGTCCCAAAACGGAAGACGCCGGGCGGGCGCCCGGCGTTCCCTTCCGGCCCGGTTCACTGCGGGCGGGCACCTCTCACTGCGTGGTCACGACCGCGGCCTGCGGCCGGATCGGCAGCCGGTTGACCGGACGGCCCGTGGCGGCGCGCACCGCGGAGGCGACGGCCGCCGGGGAGGTCACCACCGGTACCGCGCTGACCGCCTTCGCGCCGAAGGGGGCGACGACGTCCCGCTCCTCGACCAGTTTCACGATCCGGATGTCGGGCGCGTCCAGGGCGGTGGGCAGGGCGTAGCCGGTGAGGTCGGGGTGGCGGACCAGCCCGCGCGGGGTACGCAGGTTCTCGGTGAGGGCGATGCCCACGCCCTGGGTGACGCCCCCCTCGATCCGGGCGGCGAGCTGGGCTGGGTTGAGCACCCGGCCCACGTCCTGGGCGAGGGCCATCTCGACGACCCGCACCGAGCCCAGCTCGATGTCCACGTCCACCACCGCGCGCACGGCGCAGAAGGCCAGGCCCACGAAGGCGTCGCCCTGGCCCGCCCCGTCCAGCGGCTCGGTGGGGTGCGGGCGGCACTGGGCGGTCGCCCACAGCTCCTTGCCGTCCAGCGCCTCCGTGACCGTGGTGGACAGCACGCCGTCGTACGACGTGATCTTGCCGTCGGTGATCTGGAGCAGTTCGGTGGACATCCCGAACTTGTGGGCGAGGGGCTGGAGGAGCTGGGTGCGGACCATCTTGGCCGCGCGTTCGACCGCGCCGCCCGACACCCAGGTGTGGCGGCCGCGGCAGCCGGCGCCGGCCGGGGGCTGGTCGGTGTCGACGGGTGCCACGTGCACCTCGTCGATGCCGAGGGTGTCCTGGACGATCTGCCGGGCGAGCGTCGTGAAGCCCTGGCCGGACTCCACCGCCGCGCACAGCACCGTCGCCACACCGCCCTGCACCCGCACGGTCGCCGTGGAGACCTCGTCGGCGCCCTCGGCGCCGAGCATGTGCACCATGCCCAGGCCGTAGCCCACGCCCCGGCGCACCGCGCCCGGTTCGCCCGCTCCCTCGAGCCCGCCGGGCAGCAGCCACTCCTCCTCGGGGACGTCCTTGGGCAGCGGCGGCAGCGGGTGGTCCCGTACGGCCTGGAGCAGTTCGGCGACCGGGGCCGGGCACGTCACGGTCTGGCCGGTCGGCAGTACGTCGCCGGTCGCCATGGCGTTGCGCAGGCGCACCTCGGCCGGATCGAGGCCGAGCTTCTTGGCCAGCTTGTCCATCTGCGCCTCGTAGGCGGCGCACACCTGCATCGCGCCCTCGCCGCGGACATGGCCGGAGGGCGGGTTGTTGGTGCGCACGGCCCAGCCCTCGATGAAGGCGTTCGGGACGACGTAGGGGCCGCAGGCGAAGGACACGGCGGCGGCGAGGGCCTCGGAGGAGGTGTCGGCGTAGGCGCCCGCGTCCAGCAGGATCTGCGCCTCGACCTTGACCAGCGTGCCCTCGGCGTCGGCGTGGTGGCGGTAGCGCAGCAGCGTCGGGTGGCGGTGGGGGTGCCCCAGGAACGACTCCTCGCGGGTCGCGGTGAGCTTCACCGGGCAGCCGGTCTTCAGCGCCAGCAGGCCGAGCGGGAGCTGGCAGCCCTGGTCCTCGCGGTCGGCCGTGGCACCGGGCACGCCGGTGACGACGATCTTCACGCGCTCGGGTTCCAGGCCGTAGCAGGCGGCGAGCGCGTCGCGGTCGGTGTGCGGGTCGGTGGAGGCCAGGTACAGCTCCACGCCGCCGTCGGGGCGGGGCACCGCGAGGCCGGCCTCGGCGCCGATGGGGGCGGGGTCCTGTCGGCCGATGCGGTACAGGCCCTCGACGACGACCTCGCCGGCCGCGTCCGGGTCGCCGTGGCGCAGCGGGATGTGCCGGATCAGATTGCCGTCGGGGTGCAGCGGCTCGGCCTCGAAGGCCTGTTCGGGGTCGGTCACCGGGTCGAGCACCTCGTACTCGACGATGACGGCCGCGGCGGCCATCCGGGCGGTGTCCGGGTGGTCGGCGGCCACGGCCGCGATGGGCTCGCCGTGGTGGCGCACGACCTCGGAGGCGAACACCGGGCGGTCGGGCGTGCCGCGGCCGTGGACCGGGCGGCCCGGGACGTCCTCGTGGGTGATGACGGCCCGTACGCCGGGCATCTCGCGCGCGTGTGCCGTGTCGATGGACACGATGCGCGCGTGCGGGTGCGGCGAGCGCAGCACCGCCGCCCACAGCAGGCCCTCGGCCCACAGGTCGGCCGCGTACGGGAAGGTGCCCTCCGTCTTGGCGCGGGCGTCGGCGGCCGGCAGCGAGGAGCCGAGCCCGTGCGGCAGCGGTTCGGGTGCGGGGGCGGTCTCCGCGGCGGCGGTGGCGGCTTCGTTGCTCACGCCTGGCCTCCGTCCTGGCCGTAGGGGTCGTGCGGTGCGGGGGTGTCGAACGCGGAGGGGTGGATCCCGCCCGCGCCCGGGCCCGCCTGGTGCGGGATGCGCGGCTCGTCGGCCTCCTGATCGGCCTCGTCCGCCGCGGAGTGCGCCTCGCGTTCGGTGACGACCTCCTTGACGGCCTGGAGGACGCCGCGGTAGCCCGTGCAGCGGCAGAGGTTGCCGCACAGCGCCTGGCGGGTCTCCAACTCGGTCGGGTCCGGGTTGCCCTCCAGCAGATCGTGCACGGTCATGGCCATGCCGGGCACGCAGAAGCCGCACTGCACCGCGCCGCAGCGGGCGAGCGCCCGCTGCACGTCCGAGGGCTGTCCGTCCACGGCCAGTCCCTCGACCGTGCGCACCTCGCTGCCGGCCGCGGTGACGGCGGGCACCAGGCAGGAGGCGACCAGGCGTCCGTCGACCTGAACGTTGCAGGCGCCGCACTCGCCCTGCGAGCAGCCGTCCTTGGCGCCCGCGAGCCCGAGCCGCTCGCGCAGCACGTACAGCAGCGACTCGCCGATCCAGGCGTCGGTGACGGGCCGGTCGGCGCCGTTGACGCGCAGCACGTACGAGGCGAGCGGGTGCTCGTCCTGCGGGGGCGCGGCAGGCGGGTCCTCCTGGGCGGCGGCGTCCGTCTGTCCGGCGTCCGGGCCCGGGGCGGTGGATGCTTCGTCCGCGGTCGCGGAGCCGGAGGTCGTGACGGGCTGCTCGGCGGCCCCGGAGGGCGGCTGGGTGTCCTCGGCCGGGCCGGGCCGCGCGGGGCGCCCGGTGGGCCCCTCGGCGGCCTTGCCGGTCCCCCGGATGTCCCGTCCGGCCGCGGCCGCGCCGGAGGCCGGCCGTGGGGAGTCCGCGCCGGACTCCGCCGGGGACTCGGGCCGGGACTGCGAGTCCTGGGAGTCCTGTTCCGCGCGGAGTTGGGCCTCCGCCGCCGTGGCGCCGCTGCCCCGCCCCTGTGCGGCGTCCGCGCCGGTTCCGGTCACGGCCGGCGGCAGCGGGCCGGCGGTCGCGGCCTCCGGCGCGGATTCCCCGGGCGCGTGCCCGGCCTCCTCCGGACGGCCGTCGGCGCCGGTCCGGTACGCGCCTTCCGCCGCCCCGGCACCGGGCACGCCCTCCGCGGCGGAAGCTCCCGGCGACTGCGCTTCCGCGCGCGCACCGGGCCCTCCGGCCGGGAAGGCACCACCGGTCGCTCCGCCCGCGGCGAAAGCCCCGGGCAGCCGCCCGTCTCCGCTCGTGTCGTACGCCGCTTCGGCCGCCCCGGCACCGGGCGCAACTCCGCCCGGCCGCCCGGCCAAAGACGCGCCACCGGCTACACCGTCCGCGGCGGAAGACCCCGGGGGCCGCACGTCCGCGGGCGCGCCATGCGCCCCGTACGCGCCCTGGCCCGCCCCGGCGCCGTGCCCGCCCGCGGCGGGAGCCCCCGGCATCCGTCCGTCTCCGTGCGTGCCGTACGCGGCTTCGGGCGAGCCCGGGCCGGTCTCGTAGGGGCCGCCCGCCTGGGGGCCGCCGTGCTCGGGGCGGGGGCGGCTCCAGGCCTGGCCGACCTCCTCCGTGGCCCATGGGGCAGCCGCGCCACCGGGGAGCGTGGACGGAGGGGTGCCGCCCCACTGCTGGACCAGCGACGACGTGGTGAACTCGCCGGATTCGTCCGGGATGTCACCCCCGGCGACGGGGATCGACCACTGCCCGGTCACGTCCTGCCCGGGCGCGGGCGGGGCCTGAGCGGCCGGGCCCGCCTGGCCCTCGTCGAAGTTCCACTGCTGGGTGGCCTCCGGACGGTACGTGAACCGGTCACCCGTGCCTGCGTCCTGCGGCACCGCGTTGGGGTCGGGCCACTGGGCGCCCTGCGCGGGCGCGCCCGGCACGCCCCAACCGCCGGGCGCCGCCGGGTCGGTGCCCCCCGTGGGGGCGGGCGTGACCGCTATCTGCGGCGGCACGTAGCCGTGGCCCGGCGCCGCGAGCGGGCTGTCGGCGGCCAGGAGGGCGTCGATGCCTCCCTCGGGCAGCTTCACGAACGCGGTGGCGCCGTCGTCGTACTCGCCCTGCGGCAGCGGGTCCCATCGGCCGCCGCTGCCCGGCGTGCCCTCCGCGTGCTGGTCGTCGGTCACGACAGCGCCCTCCCCAGTGCTCGTCGGGCCAGCGCGGCGACGGTGCGCCGCAGATGCAGTACGGCGGGCGGAAGCTGCTGCACGGAGCCGTCCTCGGCCGGGACCGGATCGGGGATGCAGGCCGCGGCCACGTACTCGCCGAAGGCGGTCTGCGCCTCGGGGACGATCACGCGGCCGGCGTCCCAGTCGATGAGCTGGGCCACCCAGTGCTCGGCGTCCAGCGGCCGCAGCGGCATCGGCGCTATGGCGCCCACCGCGCAGCGCACCCCGCGCCGGGCCGGATCGAGGACCAGCGCCACGGACGCGACCGCGCGGCCCGGTCCGGTGCGGCCGGTCGCCTTGAGGAAGACCTGCGGCGCGTGCAGCAGCGGTACGCGCACGTAGCCGATGAGCTCGCCCGCGCGGAGCATCTCCACGCCGGCCAGCAGGTGCGACACCGGGATCTCCCGGCGGGCTCCGCCCGGGCCCGCGATGATCAGGGTCGCCTCCAGGGCGGCCAGCACCGGCAGCGCGTCCCCGGTGGGAGCGGCGGAGGCGATGTTGCCGCCCAGGGTGCCCGCGTTGCGGATGTGCGGCGGGCCCGCGGCGCGGGCGGCGGCGGCCAGCGCCGGGATCAGGGCGGCGAAGTCGGGGCGTCCCATGCGCGCGTGGGTGAGTCCGGCGCCGAGCAGCGCGTGGCCGTCCTGGTACTGCCAGCCGCGGATCTCGCTGATCCGGCCGAGCCCGACCAGCGCGGTGGGCCTGAGCTGCCCGGAGTTGACTGCGGCCATGAGGTCGGTGCCGCCGGCCACGGGCACCGCCGCGGGCATGGCGGCCAGTGCCGCCACCGCCTCGTTCAGTGTCGTGGGCAGTGTGACGGCCTGCGCCGCCCGAGGTGCGTGCGTGGTCAAAACCGGCTGCCCCTTCCCGCTGCCCCCACTGGTCCCACCTGTGCTGCCGTACGGTACGTGCTGACAGGCCGGACGTGGCAACTCTGGCACATCTTCGCAGGGCCCGAAGACAGGGGTCCGCTAGGTGGCATTCGCCCACCTCATCGGGGACATGGCCTGATTTGGCACATCATCACCGGTGCGGGCGAATTCCCACTCTTCGCTGACTCTTACGGTCTTTTTCCGGCACCTGTTCGAGACGGCGGAACCGGCGGGCTGGGCCCTGAGCGGAATCGGCCGCCCCACCGCCTCGGCGGCTACCGCGAGGGCGGAGGACCCTCCAGAGGCCGCCCGAGGACGCCCGGACGCCGCTGCCACGGGTGCGGCCCGGCGGGAGGCCGGTAGCCGACTCCCAGGGCGTCCAGACGCCCGTAGTGGGCGTTCATCCGCCGCTCGAAATCCGCGAAGTCCCGTTCCGCCGGGGCGGGCAGGGCGCTCCAGGCGACCTCGGCGAAGGCGGCCAGCCTGGGGAACACCTGGTAGTCCACGCGGGCCTGATCCTCCATCACCTCGGTCCACACGTTCGCCTGTGCGCCCAGCACATGGCGGGCCTGCGCCTCGTCCAGTTCCGGCGGGACCGGCTCGAACCGGTAGACGTCCTCCAGGGTGCGCACGTAGCCGATCGGCACGGGCTCGTCCGCGCTCGGGGCCTGGCGGTGGTCCAGGTACACCTGCTGTTCGGGGCACATGACGACGTCGTGGCCGGCCCGCGCGGCGGCGATCCCGCCCGCGTACCCGCGCCAGGACGACACCGCGGCCCCCGCCGCCAGACCGCCCTCCAGGATCTCGTCCCAGCCGATCAGCCTGCGCCCGCGCGCGGTGAGCCAGGCGTCGAAGTGGCCGATGAACCAGGACTGGAGCGCGTCCTCGCCGGCCAGCCCGAGTTCCGCGATCCGCGCCCGCGCGGCCGGCGAGGCCCGCCACTGCTCCTTGGGGCACTCGTCGCCGCCGATGTGGAAGAACTCTGAAAAACCCGAGAAACCCGAGAAACCCGAAAACCCCGCGGATCCGGTGGAGGCCACGGCGTCCGCGGGGAACAGGTCGAGCAGTTCCTCGAAGACGCCCTCGTAGAAGCGCAGGGTGGCGTCGGTGGGGGCGAGGACGTTCGGGTTGACCCCCCAGTCGTCCCAGACGGTGAGGGCGGCGGTGTCGACGACGTCGGTGTTGCCGAGTTCCGGGTACGCGGCGATGGCGGCCTGCGAGTGCCCGGGCACGTCTATCTCGGGGACGACGGAGATGTGCCGTTCGGCGGCGTAGGCGACGATCTCCCTGATGTCGTCCTGGGTGTAGTGACCGCCGTGCGGTTTGTCCTCCCACAGCGGGGACGCCCGGTGGCCGAATCTCGTCCGCGCCCGCCAGGAGCCGGTCTCGGTCAGCCTCGGGTAGCGCTTGATCTCGACGCGCCAGCCCTGGTCGTCCGTCAGGTGGAAGTGCAGCACGTTGAGTTTGTGCGCGGCCATCAGGTCGAGGTAGCGCAGCACGCCGTCCTTCGGCATGAAGTGGCGGGCCACGTCGAGCATCAGGCCGCGCCAGCGGAAGCGGGGTGCGTCCTCGATCACCCCCGCCGGGACCGCGTGGGCGGCGTCCGGCCGTACGGGGGCGCGCCGGAAGGCGTCGGGTCCGAGGAGCTGGCGGAGGGTCTGCGCGCCCCAGAACACCCCGGCCGGGGAGCCGCCGCTGATCTCGACACCTCGGCCGGCGACGGCGGCGAGCCGGTACGCCTCGGGCTCCAGGGAGTCGTCCAGGCGCAGCCGCACGGAGTCCGGGTCGTCCTCGGCGCCGGGCGGGAGGGGCAGGCCGAGGGCCGCGCCGAGCGTGCCGCGCAGCCAGCGTTCCGTGCCGCCGGTGCCCTCCGCGGCCCACAGCGTGGTGTTCCGGTCGAGCGGGACGGCGCGGTCCTGGGAGCCGGCCGCGGCGCGCGGGGCCGGAATCACATCGGTCATGCCCCATGGGTAGCGTCGGCGGCGACTCAACGCAACGGGCGTTGCACATGGTGCACGGGCCCGTCGACGACACAGGCCCCCGGGGCACGCCTGTGCGCGCCTCGGGGGCCCTGCGAGTCTCTGCCGAGCGGGGAGCCGGTTACTTCTTCTTGTCGTCGCCGCCTTCGCCGCCGCCGCTCATGGATTCGTAGATCTCCTTGCACAGCGGGCAGACGGGGTACTTCTTCGGGTCGCGGCCCGGCACCCACACCTTGCCGCACAGCGCCACGACGGGCGTACCGTCGAGGGCGCTCGCCATGATCTTGTCCTTCTGGACGTAGTGGGCGAAGCGCTCGTGGTCGCCGTCGCCGTGGGACACCTGCGGCGTCGGCTCGACGAGGGTACCCGTACCAGTGCCGCGCTCGGGCTCGAGAGTGCTCATACCGCAAGGGTACTGAAGGCCCTGGGCATCAGTTGAGCGAAGGGTCGTCCGGATATGTGGCGACCATCGCCAGCTCGTTGCGCTGGCGGCGCAGCACTTCGCGCCAGAGTTTCTCGGGGGCCGGGGAGGACACGTCGCCGGGTTCGGACTCGACGACGTACCAGGCTCCGTCCTCCAGCTCGTCCTCGAGCTGGCCGGGGCCCCAGCCGGCGTACCCGGCGAAGATCCGCAGCGAGCCGAGGGCGGAGGCCAGCAGTTCGGGAGGCGCCTCCAGGTCGACGAGACCGATCGCGCCGTGCACCCGGCGCCAGCCCAGCGGGGCGCCTTCGCCGGAGCCGCCGGGGATGACGGCGACGCCGAGTGCGGAGTCCAGGGACACCGGGCCGCCCTGGAAGACGACGCCGGGCTCCCCGGCGAGGTCCGCCCAGCCCTCCAGGATGTCGCCCACGTCCACGGGGGTGGGACGGTTGAGGACGACACCGAGGGAACCCTCCTCGTCGTGGTCGAGAAGGAGCACCACCGCGCGGTCGAAGTTCGGGTCCGCCAGGGCGGGCGTGGCCACGAGCAGCCGCCCTGTGAGCGAGGACACCTCGGTCATGCCAGACATGATCCCGCATCTTCCCTTCGCATGGGGAGCCAATCCGGCTGCGGGGGTGAGCGCAGCTCAGGGGACACGGAAGCGTCACCGGCGCACGGCGGCGATGGTGACCGCACGTGCCCGGCGCTCAACGGGGCGTGTCGGCGCGGGCCCGATGGCCGACCCGGGCCGCCCACGGGCTTCCTACAGGGGGGCGCACGGCGATTACCCTGTCTCTCCGGCCCCCTCCGCTGTGATCGGCCGGCCCCTGACCACCCTCATCGGAACGCGAGATACATGACCGTCAACGGCACTGACGACGTACTGCTTGTCCATGGCGGAACCCCGCTGGAGGGCGAGATCCGAGTCCGCGGTGCGAAGAACCTCGTACCGAAGGCCATGGTCGCCGCCCTGCTGGGCGGTGAGCCAAGTCGCCTGCGCAACGTTCCGGACATCCGTGACGTGCGTGTCGTGCGGGGTCTGCTGCAACTGCACGGGGTGACGGTCCGTCCGGGTGAGGAACCGGGTGAGCTGGTGCTCGACCCGACCCGGGTGGAGAGCGCCAACGTCGCCGACATCGACGCCCACGCGGGCTCCTCGCGCATTCCGATCCTGTTCTGCGGGCCGCTGCTGCACCGGCTGGGGCACGCGTTCATCCCCGGCCTGGGCGGCTGCGACATCGGCGGCCGGCCCATCGACTTCCACTTCGACGTGCTGCGGCAGTTCGGCGCGGTCATCGAGAAGCGGGCCGACGGGCAGTATCTGGAGGCGCCGAAGGGCCTGCGCGGGACGAAGATCCGGCTGCCGTACCCGTCGGTCGGCGCGACCGAGCAGGTGCTGCTGACGGCCGTGCTGGCCGAAGGCGTCACCGAGCTGTCCAACGCGGCCGTCGAGCCGGAGATCGAGGACCTGATCTGCGTTCTGCAGAAGATGGGCGCGATCATCGCGATGGACACCGACCGGACGATCCGGATCACGGGTGTGGAGAAGCTCGGCGGCTACGACCACCGGGCGCTTTCGGACAGGCTGGAGGCCGCGTCCTGGGCGTCGGCGGCGCTGGCGACCGAGGGCGACATCTACGTCCGCGGCGCGCAGCAGCGGTCGATGATGACCTTCCTGAACACCTACCGGAAGGTGGGCGGCGCGTTCCGGATCGACGACGAGGGCATCCGCTTCTGGCACCCGGGCGGCCAGTTGAAGTCCATAGCGCTGGAGACGGACGTGCACCCCGGTTTCCAGACGGACTGGCAGCAGCCGCTGGTCGTCGCCCTGACCCAGGCCACGGGCCTGTCGATCATCCACGAGACGGTGTACGAGTCGCGTCTGGGCTTCACCTCCGCGCTCAACCAGATGGGCGCCCACATCCAGCTCTACCGCGAGTGCCTGGGCGGCTCGGACTGCCGCTTCGGCCAGCGGAACTTCCTGCACTCCGCGGTGGTGTCGGGCCCGACCCGGCTCCAGGGTGCCGACCTGGTCATCCCCGACCTGCGCGGCGGCTTCTCCTACCTGATCGCGGCCCTGGCCGCCCAGGGCACGTCCCGCGTCCACGGCATCGAGCTGATCAACCGCGGCTACGAGAACTTCATGGAGAAGCTCGTGGAGCTGGGCGCCAAGGTGGAACTCCCGGGGCAGGCGCTCGGCTGACCGGGAAGTCGGTACGACGGTGGGGCGGCCCCCGGCGAGGGGCCGCCCCATTGGCGTCGTGGTGGCCTGAAAGGACCGGCCCTCAGCGCCCCGTGCGCCGTCCCGCGGCGCACGAGACGGCTGGGGTCACTTGCCCTTGGCCGCTTCCTTGAGCTTGCTGCCCGCGGAGACCTTCACGCTGTAGCCGGCCGGGATCTGGATCGGCTCGCCGGTCTGCGGGTTGCGAGCGGTGCGAGCGGCACGGTGGGTGCGCTCGAAGGTCAGGAAACCAGGGATGGTGACCTTCTCGTCCCCCTTGGAGACGATGTCGCCGACGACGTCGGCGAACGCGGCCAGCACGGCGTCGGCGTCCTTGCGGGTCACCTCGGCACGGTCGGCCAGCGCGGCCACCAGCTCACTGCGGTTCATGTTCTTACTCCCGTGTTCTTCTTGCCGTTGCGGCGAGGCCGCATGTTGGGCCAGCGAAGCCGATGCTGCCAGGGTCCTCGGTGAGTCCCCGGACCCGGGTCCGTCGCCGAACCCTCGCGCCCAGGGAGGCATCCTGCCCCCACCTGCGGCGCGAATGCCAATCCGGCACCCATAGGAGTCGTGAGAACACCCTTGGGAGTCACACGAAGAGATGCCCGAGCCTGGCCGTCACGATAAGGCTCCGCCGGCGGCGGGGTGCTTCACGACGCGCCGGTTTCCCGGCACGGTGGCAATCATCACGCCGTAGCCGCCGTTTTCGCGGCCGCCTCCCGGACCGCTCCGGCCACCGCTCCGGCGACCTTGTCGTTGAATACGCTCGGGATGATGTAGTTCGGGTTCAGCTCGTCCCCGGTGACCACGTCGGCCAGCGCCTGCGCGGCGGCCAGCATCATCTCCGTGTTGACGGTACGGGACTGTGCGTCCAGCAGGCCGCGGAAGACACCCGGGAAGACCAGCACGTTGTTGATCTGGTTGGGGAAGTCGGAGCGGCCGGTGGCCACAACTGCCGCCGTCTGACGGGCGATTGCCGGGTCCACCTCGGGGTCGGGGTTCGCGAGCGCGAACACGATCGCGCCCTCCGCCATGGCGGCCACGTCGTCGCCGTCGAGCACGTTGGGCGCCGAGACGCCGATGAAGACGTCCGCGTCGTGCACGGCCTCCTTCAGGGTGCCGGTCAGGCCCTCCGGGTTGGTGTTGTCCGCGATCCAGCGCAGCGGGGAGTCCGGGGCGGCACCGACGAGGTCGTCACGGCCGGCGTGCACCACACCGTGGATGTCGGCGACGACGGCGTTCTTCACGCCCGCGGCGAGCAGCAGCCGCAGGATCGCCGTACCGGCCGCGCCGGCGCCGGACATGACCACGCGCACGCTGTCGATCGACTTGCCGACCACGCGCAGCGCGTTGGTCAGCGAGGCGAGCACGACGATCGCGGTGCCGTGCTGGTCGTCGTGGAAGACGGGGATGTCGAGGGCCTCGCGCAGCCGGGCCTCGATCTCGAAGCAGCGGGGCGCGGAGATGTCCTCCAGGTTGATGCCCGCGAAGCCGGGGGCGATCGCCTTGACGATCTCGACGATCGCGTCGCTGTCCTGGGTGTCCAGGCAGATCGGCCAGGCGTCGATGCCGGCGAAGCGCTTGAAGAGGGCCGCCTTGCCCTCCATGACCGGCAGGGCGGCCTTCGGGCCGATGTTGCCCAGGCCGAGCACGGCCGAGCCGTCCGTCACGACCGCAACGGAGTTGCGCTTGATGGTCAGGCGCCGGGCGTCCTCGGGGTTCTCCGCGATCGCCATGCACACGCGGGCCACACCGGGGGTGTAGACCATGGACAGGTCGTCACGGTTGCGGATGGGGTGCTTGGACGCCATCTCGATCTTGCCGCCGAGGTGCATGAGGAACGTACGGTCCGAGACCTTGCCCAGCGTGACGCCCTCGATGCCGCGCAGCTTCTCGACGATCTCCTCGGCGTGGGCCGTCGAGGTGGCCGCGATGGTGACGTCGATACGGAGCCGCTCGTGGCCCGAGGCCGTGACGTCGAGGCCGGTCACCGAGCCTCCGGAGGACTCCACGGCCGTGGTGAGCTGCGATACGGCGGTTCCGCCCGCCGGCACCTCCAGACGGATGGTCATCGAGTAGGAGACGCTGGGCGCCGTTGCCATGGCCGACTTCCTCTGCTTTCACCGTGTCGCGAAGTTCTGCCGTCCGATCGTCGCACCTACCCCTGAGTACGTGGTAGCCGCCCCGGGTTGCGGACGTAGTGTTCACCGGGAGGTGACATTTTCGGAATTTGAATTCCACCATACGAGAACCTTCGCGGTGGCGGAAGATGCCGGAGTGACAAAAGAGGCCCACGTCACACCGTGACGTGGGCCTCTCGAAGTTTGTATGACACCGACCCGCCATGCTCGCCTCGCGGCAAGTGGTCGCTCGTAGCGACAAAGGTTGGGCCCGGGGGCTTGGATCGGGCCGGTGCCGTATCCAGGCTAACAAACGGATCCGCGGTGGCCATTCCCGTCGCCGAGGTTCACCCGTTGTTCAGTCCCTCAGCAGATCCGGCACCCCGGCCCCGTCCGGCTCGTCCCGCTCCGCGGAGACCACCGTGAGCTGCTGGGTGGCCCTGGTCAGGGCCACGTACAGGACCCGCAGGCCGGCCGGTGACTCGTCCGCGATCTCCGCGGGCGAGACGACGATCGTCGCGTCGTACTCGAGACCCTTGGCCTCCAGGCTGCCGAGGGCCACCACCCGGTCGCCGAGCCCGGCGAGCCAGCGCCGGGCCTCCTCGCGCCGGTTCATGGCGACGACCACGCCGACCGTGCCGTCGACCAGGTCGAGGAGCCGTTCCGCCTCCGCCCGCACGCTCTTCTCCAGGGAACCCCTGACGACGGCGAAGCGCGGCTCCACCCCGGTGGAGCGCACGGCCGTCGGCGCGGTGGAGCCGGGCATGGCCAGGGCGAGGACCTTCGAGGCCAGCTCGGCGATCTCGGCGGGGTTGCGGTAGTTCACGGTCAGCTCGAAACGGCGGCGCGGCCGGGTGCCCAGGGCCTCGTCGCGCGCCTCGGCCGCCTCGTCCTGGTCGGACCAGGAGGACTGGGCGGGGTCGCCGACGACCGTCCAGGTGGCGTGCCGGCCGCGGCGGCCGACCATCCGCCACTGCATGGGCGTGAGGTCCTGCGCCTCGTCCACGATGACGTGCGCGTACTCGGTGCGCTCCTGCGCGAGGCGTTCCGCCCGCTCCCGCTGCGACTCCTCCCGCACCGGCATCAGCTCCTCCAGACCGGTGAGCTGGTCCAGCGGATCCAGTTCGCGCTTGCGGCGCGGGCGGGCCGGGGTGCCGAGGATCGCCTGGAGCTCGTCGAGCAGGGCGATGTCGTGCACCGAGTGGCCGCCGCGCCGCAGCGAGCGGGCCACCCGGCGCACCTCCCCCGGGTTGAGGATCCGGCGCGCCCAGCGGCCCAGCCGCCGCTCGTCGGCCATGGCGGTGAGCACGGCGGCCGGGGTCAGCTCCGGCCACCAGGCGTCGAGGAAGGCGGCGAAGGAGTCCTCGCCGGTGACGTCCTCGTCGAAGGAGGAGCGCAGCTCAGCGGCGAGCTCCGGGTCGGTGTGCCGGGTGCCGGCGCCCGACTTCTGCCACAGCGCGTCGAGGAGCAGCTTGCGGGCGCGCGGGCGCAGCAGGTTGACCGGCGCGGTGCCGCCGAGGGCGGTACGCCGGGCGTGGTCGAGTTCTTCGGCCTCCAGCTCCAGCCGGCGGCCGAAGGCGACGACCCGCAGCCGGTCCGGTGTGCCGTTCGCCTCCAGCGCGCCCCGCGCCGCCTTGCGCAGCACCTTCAGCATCCGGTGCGACCCCTTGGCCCGGGCCACCGACGGGGAGTCGTACAGCGTGGCCTCGACGCCGTCGACGAGCGAGCCGATCGCCCGGACGGCGACCTGGCCCTCCTCGCCGAGCGAGGGCAGCACGCCCTCGGTGTAGGCCACGAGCAGCGGCGTCGGGGAGACGATCAGGATGCCGCCCGCGTAGCGGCGCCGGTCCTGGTAGAGCAGGTAGGCCGCCCGGTGCAGCGCGACCGCCGTCTTGCCCGTCCCCGGGCCGCCCTCGACGTACGTCACCGAGGCAGCGGGGGCGCGGATGACCAGGTCCTGCTCGGCCTGGATGGAGGAGACGATGTCCCGCATGGTGTGGCCGCGGGACCGGCCGAGCGCGGCCATCAGCGCGCCGTCGCCGATCGCGGGCAGCTCGTGGCCGTCGAGGACGGCCTTGAGCTCGGGACGCATCAGATCGTCCTCGACGCCGAGCACGCGCCGCCCCTTGGAGCGGATGACGCGCCGGCGCACGACCCGGCCGGGGTCGACCGGGGTGGAGCGGTAGAAGGGGGCCGCGGCCGGTGCCCGCCAGTCGATGACCAGCGGGGAGTAGTCCTCGTCGAGGACGCCGATACGGCCGATGTGCAGGGTCTCGGCGATGTCCGCCGTGCCGTCCTCGCGGACCGCGCCCTCGGCCGGCTCCACCGCCGTGTAGGCGCCGTCCGGGCCCTTCCTGCCGTCCTTGCCGAGCAGCAGGTCGATACGGCCGAAGAGAAAGTCCTCGAACTCGTTGTTCAGCCGGTTGAGGTGGACGCCCGCCCGGAAGACCTGCGCGTCGCGCTCGGCCAGCGCGCCGGGTGTGCCCACCTGGCCGCGCTGCGCCGCGTCGCGCATGAGGAACTCGGCCTCGTGGATCTTCTCCTCGAGGCGGCGGTACACCCGGTCCAGGTGCTGCTGTTCCACACTGATCTCACGGTCCCGTACGGAGTCGTGCGCCGCTTCGTGCGCCGCGCCGTGGACCGATCCGACCGCGGAATCCTGTTGAGCCTGTGCGGCCACCGGGCCCCCTTCTGACGTGCTGGGCAGCCGTCAACCGTACGCGAAAGGGGCCCGTCGGCGGAAGTTAGGAGGGCACCTCGACGAGTTGTTTCCCGTCGAAGGTCATCACCTCGAAGTGATCGATCTGGTTCGGCTCGAGCGCCGCGCCGCCGCGGACGTAGAGGGGGTTCTTGGCCTCTTCCGTCTTGGCGTTCGGGACGCCGTAGCCCCACTCCGGGACGGACCAGGACGTGACCGTCTCACGCTCGCCGTTCTTGCCGACGGCGATGAGCGAGCACTTCTGCGAACCGGTGACGTTGCTCAGTTCGAGAACGGCGTTCGTGCCCCAGTCCTTCTTCTCGACGGCGACCGTCGCGGTGACCTTCGTCGTCGGGTCCGTCGCCGTGACCTTGTCGGGCATCGACGCGAAGGCGGACTGCGCGGGACTCGCGCCCGCCGTGGTGTTGTCTCCGCCGTCCGAGCCGCTCACCGCGAACACGGTCAGCGGGCTGCCGATGATCAGCGCTGCCGCCGCGGCGACCAGGTAGAAGCCGCGCCGGCGCTTCTGGGCGCGGCGCTCGGCGACCTCGTCGACGAGCTTCTCCACCAGGCGCGGGCTGGGCTTGGCCGAAAGGGACTCCCCGACCGCGGGTGTGCCGGAGCCCGGCAGGTCCGCGAGCGCGGCGAACATCGGCTCCATCCCGGCGAGTTCGTCGAGCTGCTGAGCGCACCACTCGCAGCCGGCGAGATGCGCCTCGAAAGCGGTTGCCTCGGTGTCGTCAAGGATCCCGAGGGCGTAGGCGCCGACGGTCTCGTGCTCGTTCGGAGCCGGGGTTCCCTGCATGGCCCCAGACATACCCGCACCACCCGTTCCGAATCCCCCGTACACGCTCATCACGCCGTCACCCCCCGCTCCTCCAGCGCCAGCTTCATCGATCGCAGGGCGTAGAACACCCGCGAGCGGACGGTGCCGCTGGGTATGCCCAGTGTCTCGGCCGCCTCGTTGACGGTACGCCCTTTGAAGTACGTCTCGACGAGCACCTCCCGGTGGGCCGGGGTCAGGTCGTCGAGCGCGTCCGACAGCGTCATCAGCCACAGCGCCTTGTCGATCTCGTCCTCCGCGGGGATGACCTCCAGCGGCGACGGATCGACCTCCTGCGGCCGGGCCTGCCGGCTGCGGTGGCCGTCGATGACGATGCGCCGGGCGACCGTCACCAGCCAGGGGCGTACCGAACCGGTGGCTCGATTGAGCTGACCGGCGTTCTTCCAGGCACGGATGAGCGTCTCCTGCACCACGTCCTCGGCGCGCTGCCGGTCACCGGCCACCAACCGGAGGACATAGGCGAGGAGAGGTCCGGCGTGCTCGCGATAGAGCGCACGCATCAACTCCTCATCAGGTTCCGAGGACTGGGACATGCGATGTCGGGCCCTCGCTCCACGTTCATTGGCCACGGCCGCATCCTTGCGCACGCCCACCTCCGGTGTCCGGGGCTTCCCCCCAGTCGGTCGCTCGCCGACGGGTACGGATCCGGGGGGCGGGGCGTTCAAAACCGGCCGACGGATTTCTGTGGGGTGACATGACGAGGGAGGACATGGACGCACATTCCCCCCGCCCTGCCTTCACATTTCCGACACAGACGCGGGGGTTGGGCGCGCTGCCCGCGTCAGGCGGGAGTCAAACAGAGTGTTACGCAAATCACTTGAACACGGAACACGCACAACCGGCAAACAGGACACGGGACTTACTGATGGAGCTTCCTCTACGTCCTTGAGAGAGCGGCGCGTCGGCGGTGACGGGCCACCCGTTCGCGGTTCCCGCAGACCTCGCTGGAACACCAGCGCCTCCGGCGACCCCGGGACGTGTCCAGGTACACGATCGGGCAGTTGTCGCCCTCGCACTGGCGCAGGCACGCCCGGGCAACCGGATCGGTGAGCAGTTCCACGGCGTCCCGGGCGACGGCCGCGAGCAGGGTGGCGCAGCCGGGTGGGCCCGCCAACTCGCGTACGAGGGCGCCGTCCTCGCCGCGTACGGCGCGGGGTGCGGGCGGCGCCGTACGGGCGATGTCGTTGACGCGGGCGAGCGCGAGGTCGTACGCCCGCGTCTCCTGACCGAGGTAACCGCGCACCAACTCCCTTATGTCCCGCCGCAGTTCCCGGAACCCGGTGAGCCAGGGCGGGTCGGCGTGCGCGAGCGGGCAGCCGGCCGGCACCAGCCCCGCTCCGCTGATCCACGCGCGCAGGGGCGGGAGGGAGTCGAGCCGTTCCGCGGGGTGGGTGGTGGAGAGGAGATCCAGGCAGACCCGCCCGGAGTCGAACCTCAGCTCGTACGGGACCGTGGCCGCAGCCAGTGCCATGTGCCTGTCACCGCCTAGGCTCACCCCGGCAGGCCTCGCCGGGGCATCGTCGGAGGCCGGAAATCCGTTCTCTCCCACAGTGCCCGTCCACGGGCGGGACCGGTAGACCCCGGGCGGCGCGGGGGCGGCTGCCTACTGCGGGGGGTATGACCCATTGCCGTAGGGTCCCTGGCCGTACGGGCCCTGGCTGTAAGGGCCTTGGTCGTAGGGACCCTGCCCGTAAACCCCTTGTCCGTACACCCCCTGCCCATACGGTCCGGCCTGCCATGCCGGCCCCGGCCGGTACCGCACCCTCCCGCGCTCCTCCGTCACCGGCACGAACCCGGCGGCCTGGAGCAGGGCCACGGCCCTGGCGTGGCGCCGTCGCAGGGACAGGAACCCGCCGGCGGAGGCGACCAGGAAGAAGACCCACAGCACCCCGATGACGAGGAGGAAGAGCCCGTCCCCCGGGGCCTGCACCGCGACGTAGGCGCACCCGAAGGTCGCGATCACGCCGACGAGCGCCATGGCTATCTGGTCGCTGTCGCCCGACATGTCGACGTTGATGCGCGCCGTCATCACCTCGAACGCGGCCGGCACGAGCGGCGGCAGCGACACACCGTCCGCGGCGTTCGGATACCGCGCCCAGTTCTGCGCGGCCCGCGCCTGGGCCTGCGGGCTGGGGTCGGGCGCGAGAACCAGCAGCATCTTGTTGTCGCGCACGCGTTCGGCATGCACGTACTCGTACCCGAACTGCTCGGCGAGGCAGGCGAGTCCGGCGGCCTTCGCCACGGACGACTTGCTGAGGCGCAGTTCCACGCGCTGCCCCTGCCGCACCTGCTCGAGCACCTTCCGAACCCGCCACCTGTTCACCGCGGCGCCCCCCTTTTTTTCTGTTGTCCGACTCCTGCTCAGCGGTTCACGGCCTGGATCTCCTGCACCATGACGTCCTGCGTGTCGCCGAAGGTTCCCTCGGGCAGGTCACCGCCCACGTCGCCGGTACCCGTCCAGTGGATCTTCCAGGTGATGGTGGCCCTCAACCGGTACGAACCGTCGCCGGACGACCGCAGGTACTTCACCCCGCAGGGCGGCGTCCGGTCGGCCTTCCCCTTGGCGTACGCCTCACCGATACGGCCGTCGACGATCGCGCAGACTCCCGACGCGGGGTAGACCTCGGCGTCCGCCGTACCGGGATCGATCTTCAACGAGACCGGCTCGGCGGTGGTCGTCGCGTGAATCCCCAGCACCGGCACGGAAGCCGTCACGGAGACCGGCCGGAACCGCGCCCCGTCCAGCCAGGCCCAGGTCGGCAGATTCACCTTGGTCACCCCGGCCGGCGCGAGCGTCACCTCGGTACCGGGGACACGGATCTCGTTGTAGGCGAGTTCGGCGAGGATCCGTGGGGTCACGGCGTTCTCGATGTTCGCGGGTGGAGCGGCGTCCTGGTCGACCCAGAAGATCGGCTCTTCGCACTTGTCCCAGCCCGGCGGGAAGTCCTTGTTGACGTACGAGTCCCACCAGTAGCCCTTGCCGGCCTTGTCCTTGTTGAAGTCCTTGTACGGGTGGCCGTCGACGTACCGGTCGCGCTGCTTGGCGTCCCACTCGTACCCGGTGGACTCGGCCTCCCAGATCGGCTCCAGGTACTTCTGCAGTTGCTCCGGCGTGTACTTCGGGGCATACCAGCAGGCAGGCGGAGTCCACGCCGAAACCGGCGCGACCGGTCCGGCGGAGCGGCCGGTGCCGTTCTTGGAACGATCGAACACGATGCCACCGACCGTCGCGGAAATCGTGTCGCCGTCGGCACCACCCGAAGCGGTGGGGTCGCTCTCGCCATTGGCGCTGCCGCCATGGCCGTAGCCCGCCCATGCCGGTGCCGGGCAAAGCAACAGTGCGGCTGCGGCGGAGACAACGCCTGCGCGTCGCAGATTGCTCAGGGCTGACATACGGAGCTCCCCCGCTGCGACATCAGCTTCTCAGTGACCCAGATGCCTTGCTTGTTGACCCGCAGTCGGCTGCTGTAGAGGACGTAGTCGTCCTTCGACTGCGGGGTCACCTCCGTCTTTCCGGTTTTCAGGCTCTTGTTGTACGCCTTGTTCTGGTCCTCGCAGTAGACGAGGCTGGCCGTTCCACCGTCGTTGACCTGGACCTTGGCGGCGTAGTACCGCTTGGCGCCGGTGATCCGGTCCTTGTAGTCCACGAACTCCTGGATGAACTTCTGGCTTCCCGCCGCCGCCTCGCCTTCTGAGTAGAAGCGATACCCCTTGTCGAGCGGCTTCTGTTCGGCGATCGCCATGTCCACGGCCTTGATGAACTGCTGGCTGTCGTAGAGGACGGCGTCCTTGGCCTTGTCGCCCGTCTTGGGCCACTCGAAGGTGTAGGTGAGATCCGGCGGCAACGCGATCTCCGGTCGCCCTGCTGTCGCCGACGGAGTCGGGGACGCCGACGGCTCCGTCTCCGTGTCCGCGCCTGCGATCTTGTCGTTGGCCTTCGAGTCGCCGTCTCCCCCGCCGCAACCGGCGAGGAGCAGCGCGGCCGCCGTGCCGGCGACGGCTGTGGTGAGCAGGCGAGTTGAGCGGCGGATCACAGCAGACTCCCGGTGAGGCAGGTGGGCAGGACAAACAGCCGACACGCTACCGAGACCACCCGCACTCACACCAGCGCGAGGCGGACGGCTCACCGCCCCCGCGTGGGGGGCGGGGGCGGCGAGCCGTGGGGGGTGGTCCGTCAGCCGAGGGTTGGCAGGGCCCTGCGGGGTGGGACCGCGTGCAGCAGGTCCGCGGCCAGCGGCTCGGCTGTGTTCGCGTCGATGAAGCTGACGCGGACCGCCGGGTCGCCGGGGGTGTCCCGGCTTGCCGTGGCGTCCAGGGCGAAGACCACTGACACCGGGCGGGCGTTCTCCCCCGTGCCGTACACACCCGAGTACAGGAGGATCCGCCAGCCGTCCTCCTCCCAGTGGTCCAGAAGACCCGACCGGACCACCGGGAAGGCGGTCTGCCAGGCGAGGGAGTTCTCCAGCAGTTCCACGCTGGCGGCGACCGGCACCCGGTCCCCCGGCTCGCTGCCGAAGAGCGGATGCCCGAAGACACGCAGCCTCAGCCGGCGCAGCGGCAGCAGCCACCACCGGTCGAGATCGACCGACAGTGCCACCAGGACGGCCGCCGCCACGGTCACGAACACCAGTGAGCCACCGGGCCGTTCGGTGAGCGTGGACCACCAGGAGACGTGCGCCACCGCCGCCGTCGCACCGCCCACGAGCACCAGCGCGGCGCGCACGAACGCGCGCCAGGTGATCGGGGTGTCCTCGTTCGCCGTACAGCCGCAGGAGGACTCCGGCGCCAGCGCCCGGCCGTAGCCGAGATAGCCGAGGAACCCGGCCCCGAGGACCGCCGTGGCCGCGCCCGGCACCGGGTTGGCCGGTACGGCCAACAGCCCTGCCGCGAGCAGGAGTTCCACGGCGCCGGTGCCGCGCAGCACCAGCGCCGCCCGCTCGCTGCTGCGCAGCATCCGGGCCAGCGCCGTCTTCGGCGCCTGGCGCACGGTGTCCCGGTCGAAAAGCTTGACCGAGCCGGTCCACCCCAGCAGTCCCGCAAGGACCAGCGGTACGAGGCCCGTTGTCAGTGAGAGCATCCTTCCCTCCCCTTCTCCTCCTCCGATCCGGCCGTCAGTGCCCGACGGAGATACGGACGACGTCCACCGAGTTGTCGGACGGCCGCCAGGCCCCGAGCACCTGGGCGCTCTGCCCGATCCGCAGCCGGGACAGGTCCGAGGTGAGCGCACGGCCCGCGTACGAGGCGTTCGTCGTGTCCTGGTGGACGTGGCCGACGATCTCGTGCTGCCCGTGGGAGAGGTGCACCCGGCTCTTCGCGATGCCGCGGATCGTGGTGTCGAGGTTCACGATGTTCACCCACACCGCGTCGGCCGCGACGGTGCCGTCCGGCATCGGAACGCCCCGCGCGTACAGCCCGTCTCCGATCTCGATGTCGGCGGCGGTGGTCGGGCGGACCTTCCAGACGCTGGTGACGTTGGTCATCTGTACCCGCGAGTGGTCGCCGTAGGATCCCGCGACCTCCAGGACACTGCCGGTGATGCCGGTGATCCGGCCCTCCACGAAGGCCGACTTGGGGATCGCCGGGTCGAGCGACGGCTCGGCGGCGAAGGCCGCGTCGGCGTCGAAGCCGCCGAGGGCGGACGCGCCGACGATGGTGGCGCCGCTGAGCGCGGCCGTGGTGAGGAAGCGCCGGCGGCCCAGGCCGCCGCCGTCGCCCTTGTGACGGTAGGTCATGACGAACTCCCCCTCACTCGTAGATGTAGACCGGCAGCTTGCCGGAGCTGAGGTTGCCGATCGCCGAGAAGGCGGCCGGGGTCAGGTCGAGGACGCGGTTGGTGCGGCAGGCGCCGTTGCAGCAGGCGGCCTCGCCGCACCAGTCCTTGGTGCGCGGTCCGCAGTCGGTGATCGTGATGCAGACGGTGGCGCCGGAGCACTGGTGCCTGATGTTCATCACCGCACCGCAGCCCCGTCTGGGGATGTTCTCGCCGCACAGGTCGGGCCGGGTGATGTTCCAGCATGCCTGTGACGCGTTGGGCCAGGCGCCGTGATTCGCGCTGGACCGGCAGTTCCCGCAGGCGCCGCCGCCCGCACTGCCGCACGGACCCCAGGAGGATCCGCAACAGAACCAGCTCGTTTCACCGGCCCATAGGCTGGTCGATCCGCAAGCCATCGTGCCGTCTCCCTTTGTCGCTGAATGACGCGCGTGCACGGGCGTGCATGACACGTCGAACTTGACGCGTGCATGACAATTTCAGTGCGAGGGTTGTGCGCACAAAGCATCCCCATGATGCGCCCGTCTACGCGCGTTGGCCAGAGCCCTGCGGCACTCCGGCGACTCCCCGCCGGGCAAAAGGACGGTGCCCCGCGCCCAGAGGACGCGGGGCACCCGGCCCAGCGGATCCGGCCCGGCGGGCCCGGCCCAGCGGATCCGGCCCGGCGGGCCCGGCTCAGTGAGCCCTGGCCGCCCGCTTCTTCTTCGCCCCGTTCGGCCACAGCCGTGGCTTGCGCTTCGCCGCCAGGTCCTCGACCCAGCCGACGGAGAGTATCGCCAGCCCTATCAGCGGCCAGACGAGCACGAACTGCCAGAAGAGTTCCGTCGAGTCCAGCCACGAGGAGGCCCTGTCGCTCTGCATGAAGGGCAGGTCGTAGGCCCGGTCGAGGATCGGCACCGTCGCCATGATGAGCAGGTTGTGCCAGAGGTAGATCGTCACCGCCCGGTTGTTGGAGAGGGTGATGAGCTTGTCCCACTTGGCCAGCCGGCCCGGCAGCGTCTGCCACGACGGGGAGTACTGCAAGAGGATCACCACGATGCCGAACGACCACGTCGCCTGCGCGAGCGGGATGTCGTTCAGGTCCCAGCCGTCCGGGCCGAGGTGTCCGGACGCCCACCACAGGCCGAACGCCATCGTCGCGGCCGCGCCGGACACCGCCGCATAGCGCGGGATCTGCTTCAGCATGCCGTTGTGGTGGGCGAAGCCGAGCACCCAGCAGCCGCCGTACACGGCGAAGTCCTCGACCGCGTTGCCCAACTCGCCGGGGATGGTGACCAGTCCGGTGCCGACCACCGCGGTGAGCGCCAGCGGGAACAGCAGGGTCGCCCACGGTACCCGGCGGAACGCCCACAGCAGCAGCGGGGACGCGACCACGAACCACAGATAGGCCCGCAGGTACCACAGCGGACCCGCCGCCTGGTCCGCCCAGCTGTTCTCCAGCCACCCGGACTCGGAGCCGATGCTCAGGGGGTAGGGCGGGGCGCCGACCGGCACGAGGTAGTTGAACACGCTGAGCGGGCCCCAGAAGCGGCCCCCGAGGTCCGGGTCCTTCGCCGGACTCCAGCCCTGCAGGAACAGCAGGCCGAGCATCAGCGCGCTGAACACCCACAGCGGGGGCAGCAGCCTGCGCACCCTGCTCTTGATCACGGACACGGCGGGACGGTTGAGCGAACGCGCCATCAGCGAGCCCGCCAGCGCGAACATCACGCCCATGGACGGGAAGAGGACCGACAGCCAGGCCCAGCCGAAGAGGTGGTACGCCACCACACGCACCAGGGCGATGGAGCGCAGCAGGTCCAGGTAGCGGTCACGGCCGGGGACCGCCGGCTTCTTCTCCGCGCCGGCCGCGTCGGCCCCACCGGTCGGGCCGGTCGGGCCGGTCGTGTCGGCAAAGTCGGTCGTGTCCGCCGGGACCGTCCCGCTCACCGCGTCCGCCGTCTTCTGGGCGGGGATCCGCCCCGCGCCCGCACGGTCGTACGGCCACTCGGCCGGGGTCCCGGCCGAGTGGCCGTACGGGTGTCCGACCGCGGCGCCGGCCGTCGTCCCCGTCGTGTCCCCGTACGGCCAGTTCCCCGGGGCCGGCCCCGAGCCGGCGGGTGCCGGGGAGCCGTACACGGGCTCCGGGCCCGGAGACGTCCCCTGCATGCCCGGCGGCGGTGTGCCGTCCGCCCGCCCGTACTCGTGTGCCGTCATCCGACGGGCCTCCGTTCACTGCCGCTGTCCGCCGTGCGCTGTTGCGGGATCGAACCCGGCGCCTCCACCACGCCGGTGCGCCGCAGCTTCTGCCAGCGCAGCCGGCCGCCGGTGAGCGCCGTCATCCAGGACCGGAGCAGGACCACGTACATCAGTTGCCGATAGAGGATCTGCTGGAGCGGCAGCGAGACGAGGTGGCTCATCCGCTCGCGGTCCAGCCGGAAGGCGTACGCCGCGCAGATCGCCTGCACCGCCAGTACGCCGAGCCAGGCGCCGACGGTCTTCTCCGTCGGGCCGAACACCAGCCCGTACAGCAGGAAGACGTCGATCAACGGGGCCAGCAGCGGGGCCACCACCATGAACAGGGAGACGAACGGCAGTCCGACGCGGCCGAAGCGGCCCGAGGGGCCCCGCTCCACGACGGCCCGGCGGTGCTTCCAGATCGCCTGCATGGTGCCGTACGACCAGCGGTAGCGCTGGGACCAGAGCTGCTGCACGGACTCCGGGGCCTCGGTCCAGGCGCGGGCGTTCTCCGCGTACACCACCCGCCAGCCGTCGCGGTGCAGCGCCATGGTGACGTCGGTGTCCTCGGCGAGCGTGTCCTCGCTCATGCCGCCGACCCGTTCGAGCGCGGTGCGCCGGAAGGCGCCGACGGCTCCGGGGATCGTCGGCATGCAGCCGAGGATGTCGTACATCCGGCGGTCGAGGTTGAAGCCCATCACGTACTCGATGTGCTGCCAGGCCCCGATGAGCGAGTCCTTGTTGCCGACCTTGGCGTTGCCGGCGACCGCGCCGACCTTCGGGTCGGCGAAGGGCTGCACCAGCTCGCGGATCGTGGACGGCTCGAACACGGTGTCGCCGTCCATCATCACGATGATGTCGTAACGGGCGTTGGCCAGGCCCCGGTTGAGCGCGGCCGGCTTGCCCGCGTTGAGCTGCCGGACGACCCGCACGCCCGGCAGGTTCAGGTTCTCGACGATGCGCGCGGTGCCGTCGCTGGAGCCGTCGTCGATGACGAGCACCTCGATGGGGTGGTCGCTCGCGACGAGTGAACGCACCGTGTTCTCGATGCACTTGGCCTCGTTGTACGCCGGAACGAGAACCGACACCGGCCGGGTGATCGGCGCCTCGGGGCCCCAGCAGAAGTTCTTCTTGCGCACCCGGCGGGCGTGCGCCCCGGAGAGCAGGAGCATCAGGCCGAAGCGGACGAGGACGAGGGTGCCGATGACGGCGAGGCCGACGACCAGCACTCCGGTGAGTTCGTCCGAGGCCTGGACCAGGAAGATCCAGGCCCGGCCCTTCCACAGCTCGGCGCCGGTGACCGGGGTGTGCGCGCTGGGCGCGCCGAGGGCCTCGGTGAGGTTCTGGAACTTGTAGCCCTTGGCCTGGAGTTCGGGCAGGAACCTGTCGAGCGCCTCGACGGTCTGGTGCCGGTCGCCACCGGAGTCGTGCATCAGGACGATGGCGCCGTCGCCGTGCTTCGGGGTGGCCCTGCGGATGATCTCGTCGACGCCCGGCTTCTGCCAGTCCTCACTGTCGGTGTTGTTGAGGACCGTGAGGTAGCCGCGGGAGCCGACATACTGGGTGACCGGCCAGGAGGCGTTGTCCATCGCCTCGGCGAAGGACGAGTACGGCGGCCGGAACAGCGACGTGCGGATGCCGGCGGCGCCCTCCAGGGCCATCTGGTTCTGGGAGAGCTGCCAGTCGATGCCGCTGGGCGACTTGTAGGACAGGTCGGGGTGGTTGAAGGTGTGCAGCCCGATCTCGTGTCCCTCGCGCACGATGCGCTGGACCAGGTCCGGGTACTGCGAGGCCATGGTGCCGGTGATGAAGAACACCGCGTGCGCGTTGTGCTGCTTGAGCACGTCGAGCACCTTGGGGGTCCACGTGGGGTCCGGACCGTCGTCGAAGGTGAGGACGAGCCGGTGCCTGGGCACGCTCAGGCTGGCGGTCTTGCCGCCGCGGGTGTCGATGACCGGGCCGCCCTCGAGGATCTTCTCGGGCACCTTGTCGTACGCGGCCTCGGGCCGGATGCGGTAGTCGGCGAGGATCTCGCTGTGCACGTAGCCGCGCAGCATCAGCATCGCGGTCATCGCGACCAGCAGCATGACGGGGAGCACCCAGCGCATGGGCAGCCGGCGGCGTCTCAGATTGACGTGGGCCGGGGCACGCCGGGATCGCCCGTCGCCTCTGGTGGAGCGGCGACGGTTGGAACGGGAGGCCATCAGAGGACGTTCTCCGGAGAGTGGACGGATGTGGCGCCGGGCCGGTCGGTGGCGGCCGGGACGGTGGAGGCGACGGGGTGCGCCGTGGCGGCTCCCCCGGCGCTGTTGTTGGTGGTGGCGGTGCCGTTGCCGCCGGGGTCCGGACTGCCGGAGCCGGTCGGCTTCGTGTCGGGCGGCGTCTTCGTGTCCGGCGGCGTCTTCGTGTCCGGCGGCGAGTCGTTGCCGCCGGGTTCGGCGGGCGTGGACGGACCGTCCGTGGCCTTCTTCGTATTCGACACGGAAGGCGCGGGCTTGCTCGGCGCGGCGGGCGTGCCGGCGGGCACGACCGGGGCGCCCGGTGCGGCGGTGGATCCCGCGGGCGCGTTCACACCGGCGCTCGGGACGACGGGGGCGGAGGGGTCGGTGCCGGCCTCGGGCTCCGTGCCGGCGTCCGCGGACGGGCTGGCGGACTCCGACGGCTTCGGGGACTCCTCGACCTTGCTCGCCGGCTGGTCGTCGGCGCCCGGGACGGGGACCGGCACCCAGGGGGCGGAGGCGTTGCCGGACAGCAGGGTGACGACGATGACGACCGCGTAGACCGCGCAGGCGAGGCCGATCGCCATGCCGAGCCGGCGGAAGCGGCGGCTGCGGCGGCCCGACTCGTCGACGAAGACGGGCCGGTCGGCCTCCTTGCCGGCGGGGCCGGCCGATCCGAGGGTGCCACCCGGCCGCAGGCTCACGGCGTCGAGCTGCACGGTGACCTCGTGCGGGTCGTGGGTCTCCCACGGGTCCTCGACCTGGACGCGCAGGGGACCGGCCCCTGCCCGGCCCCCGCCGGGTGCTGTGGCGTTCGGCGTTCCGGGCAGCATCTGGGTCTCCGCCGCGGCCGCGGGTCCGGGGAGCATCTGCGTCTCGGCGGCGGCCGAACCGGGCAGGAACCGCGTCTCGGCGGCCGACGGGTCGGCCGTCATCCAGGAGTCCGCCATATGCCCCGATCCAGGCAGCAGCCGCGTCTCAGCCCCGTGGGCCGGCTCGGCGGGGTGGCCCTTGTCGAACCAGGAGCCCGCGTCCGGGACGCGGTGCTCGCCGGCGCCCTGCGGGTGTCTCTGCCCGCCGCCGACGCCGCCCGCACCTCCAGGACCGGTCGCCGGCCAGGCCGCCGCCCGCCCGGCGGTATCCGGCCACATGCCCTGGTCACCGGGTTCAGGCGCCACTCCCGAGGGGTGGCCTGATTCCGGTTCCGGGCCGAGGGCGTCGCCGGATATGAACGACTCGCTCGGGTCCGCGGCCCCACCCCTCCCCAGGCCGCCCCCGGATGAATATCCGGAGCCGCTCGGTTGGGCGTGATCTGGCCATTTGTCGACGCGCACGTGCTTCCCCCCCAGGGGCATGACTTCCAGGTAGGCGTACGAATCCGGGCCTACGTACTGTCGTCGGGCCAGGACCCCCACCCGGCCCGAGCGCCCCCTTTACCACGGTGCACCCGGGTCCCGAATGTATCGCATGTGGCCATGCCATGGAGATGGGTCTCAGATGTGTGCACCCATCACCACCGCGTCCATGGCCGGAATCCATCCCTCCACCGGCCTGCGCAACCATCCTTCCTCGTGCGCCAGTTCGGCGGCAGAACACCTGAGCGCATCCAATCCGGGATGAATCAGGCCTTTGCGCCACACCAGTGATACCGGGGACAACGGAACGGGTTCGACAAGAGGCCGAAGAACCGTCCGGGGCATCGCCGGAAAGTCGACCACGGCGAGAATCGGATTCCGGTACTTGGCCATGATCCGACGGAACTCGGCCACACCGATCGCGAGCGGAGCGGGTGGTGCGATGCCGATGCCGCGCCCCTCGAACAGCTCACGCGCGAGATCGGTCCACTCCGGCGTGCGCGGATTGCCCGCCCCCGCGTACACGGTTTCCCCGGCCAGGGCGTCGAGCGGCACCTGCTCCAGGTCCGCGAGCCGATGCCCCTCGGGCAGGATGACGGCCATGGGCTCGTACCTCACGGGCTGGTGCAGCAGTCCCCGCCGGACCGCGGGGTCGAGCCCGGCGAACCGTCCGAACGACGCGTCGAGCCGGCCGGCCAGTATCTCGGCGGCGGCCCCGGTCAGGCCGCTCTCGAAGCGGGTCATCAGTTCCAGGTGCGGGACCCGGGACCGGGCCCGGTCGAGGACCCGCTCTCCGAACAGACCCGGGCTGTTGACGTCGACGAGCAGCGGTCGCTCCGGCTCGCCCCGGCCGAAGGCGTCGAGCAGCGCGCGCTGCGCCTCCAGCACCCGGCGGGCGTACGGCAGCAGCCGGGTGCCCTCCGCGGTCAACGTCACCTGCCGCGTCGTCCGTACGAACAACTGGGCGCCCAACTCCCGTTCCAGCCGCCGGATGTCCCGGCTGAGGGCCTGCTGGGCGACGTACAGCCGCGCGGCGGCGCGGGTGAAGTGCAGTTCCTCGGAGACGGCGACGAAGGCGCGCAGCAGGCGGGGGGCGATCTCCTCGGCCGGCAGGGACGGCGGTCCGGGTTGGGCAGGCATCGGCCGAACTTACAACGCTGGTGCGTCAATCGCATCCGATCAGGTGTTGGACCGCAGGTCGGTGCGGGGGCGACGGTGACGGCATGCCGAAACCTCCCGCCCCGGCCGCCGCCGTGGAAGGCCGTACTTCCCTCCTCGCCCCCTACCGCCGCCTGTTCGCCCTCTCCGGCACCCGTGCCTTCACCGCCGGGAACCTGATAGCCCGGCTGCCGTCGGGCATGTTCGGCGTGAGCGCGGTCGTCATGATCGCCGGTGCGCGCGGCTCGTACGCGCTGGCCGGCGCCGTCACCGCGACCGGCCTCGCGGCGACCGCGGTGACCGCCCCCTGGGTCGCCCGGCTGGTGGACCGCTACGGACAGGCCCGGATCGCCGTGCCCGCCACCGTCTGCGCGGTCCTGGGCAGCCTCGCCCTCCTGCTCTGCGTCCGCTACGACACCCCCGACTGGACCCTGTTCGCCGCGTACGCCGCCACCGCGACCACCCCCAACACCGGCGGCATGTCCCGCGCCCGCTGGGCGCATCTGCTGAAGTCCGCCCCCGAGGCCCTGCACACCGCCAACTCCTTCGAACAGGCCGCGGACGAGCTGTGCTTCATGCTCGGCCCGGTCCTCGCGGCCTTCCTCACCGGCACGTTCTTCCCGGAGGCCGGCACGCTGGTCGGCGCCGTACTGCTGCTGACCGGCATCCTCCTGTTCGCCGCGCAGCGCTCGACCGAGCCGCCGCCGAGTCCCCGCACGCCCGCGCGGGCTCCCCTGCGCGCCCCCGGAATGCCGGCCCAGCTCGCCGTGTGCCTCGCCATGGGCGCGGTGTTCGGCGCGATGGAGGTCGTCACCGTGGCGTTCGCGGACGAGCGGGGCCATCGGTCGGTGGCGGGTGTGGCGCTGGGCCTCCAGGCGGCCGGTTCCTGTGTGGCCGGGCTGATGTACGGCTCCTTGAGACCGGCGGGCCCGGCCGGACGGCGGCTGCCGTGGTGCGTGGCGGCGATGACGGCCCTCATGACCCTGCCGCTGCTGGCCGCCGCCCTGACCGGCTCCCTGCTCGCGCTGTCCGCGGCACTGCTCGTCGCCGGTACGGCGACGGCGCCCACCATGGTCACCAACATGACCCTGGTCCAGCAGCGCTCCCCCGAGGGCCGCCTCAACGAGGGCATGACGCTCGCGGTGACCGGCCTGCTCGGGGGCATCGCCTGCGGCAGCGCGACCGGCGGCTGGACGGTCGAACACGTCTCGGCGACGGCGGGTTACGCGGTCCCGGTGACGGCGGCGGCGGTCGCGCTGCTGATCTCAGTGAGCGGCGTACGCGACGAACTCTGACCAGGCGTCGGCGTCCACGGCGAGGCGGGGGCTGTCGGCGTCGAGTTTGGAGTCCCGGACGTGGACGGTGCGGGGGGAGGCGGCGACTTCGAGGCAGGCGCCGCCTGAGGAATCGCTGTAGCTGGACTTGAACCAAGACAGCTGCTCGCTCATAGCTCCTCCGCCAACTTCTCGATGTACCGGGCCGACTCGTCAACGCTAAGCGCCTGCGAGCGGATCATGCCATAGCGTTGTGCGAGCGCGCTGATCTTGGTTCCGTCCGCGTACAACGCCCCTGTCTCCTGGCCTTCCACATGTGCGTACACATCATGCTCGGCAGTCTCGACAAGAATGAGGGCTCCGCTGAGCGCCACAGTGGGAGCCAGCGCGAACGGCAGCACCTGGAGCGTCAGGTTGCGCAGTCCGCCGACTTCCAGCAGGTGCTCAAGCTGCCTTCGCATGACGGCCCTGTCACCGATCACCGCCTTCAAAGCAGCCTCATGCATGACGAAGGTGAACTGCGCAAGCGGCTTGCTGACCAGCTTTTCCTGCCGTTTGAGCCGGGCAGTTACGCGCTCCTCCACAGTCTCCTCGTCCAGCGGCGGGCAGTCACTGCCGATCAACTGGCGTGCATACTCCTCGACCTGCAACAGACCGGGGATCAACAGGGGCTCGTACCACTGCACTGTGATGGCCTCGGCCTCCAACGCCACGTACTGCTGTGTACGCTGCGGGAACGGCTCAGGCTTCAGGAACTCATGCGCGGCGACCAACTTCCCACCCGCCCGGCACAGTTGATCAGCGACTTGCAAAAACCTCAGCGTCGGCCGACGGCGTCCGCATTCCATCGACTTGACGTACTCGTAGTCGTAACCGGCCTCTTCGGCCAGGGCCTGCCGGGTGACCTGGGCCTCCTCCCGCCAGAGCTTGATCTGCGCACCGCAGTAACGCCAGTTCTGCTGCGCCTGCTGGGAGTCCCCCGTAACCACGCGCCCTCACCCGCCTCCCGCCGCCGCACCGTGTACAGCCACGCTGCGTACCCGACCCGATACTTCCGAGGCTAGGCACAGGCCAGCAGCATTTTCCCGCCGAACGACGGAGAATCACACGCAAGGAACCAGCCCGTATGCCGACACCGCACCGCTCACCCACCGCGCTCCCCCAGGACATCGAGTTCCGCTTCCCCCGCGACGCGCGGAGCGTGGGCCGGGCCAGGCTGCTCCTGCGCGAACAGGCGACGTCGTGGAAGCTGCCCGACGAGGTGACGGAGACGGCGGTGCTCCTGCTCAGCGAGCTGATGACGAACGCCTACCGCCATGCGAAGGCGCCCGGAAGGGAGATCCGGGCGCGCTGCGTACTGACCGAGGAGGGCCGCCTGCGCGTCTCGGTCACGGACGCGAACGGCACGCTGCCGACGGCCCGCGAGGCGTCACCGGAGGACGAGTCGGGCCGGGGCCTGGCGCTGGTGGAGACACTGGCGCACGACTGGGGCGCGGAACCTCGCCAGGGCGGCATCGGCAAGACGGTGTGGTTCGAACTCGCCCGGGACCCGCAAGCACAGGCAGAGTTGTGACGTCACTACCGGTCCGATCAGCCCTGACGGCGCCGCTTTCCGTTCGATCGGAAACTCTTGCCCCCAGGACGCCAGATCCCGGATATCCACAGGCCGTCCAGCACTCCTCCGACGGCGATGAGCAGGAAAGGAATTCCGTACCAATTCCAGTCGGAATTTCCGGAGAGCAGCCCAACCGCCACGGCGGCCAGCAATCCGGTCGGCAAGATCCATTTGTAGCGCCACGGTTGACCCGCGCGCGCAAACGCCGCAGCAAATGCTGCCAACGCCAGAAAAGTCAGGCCCCAGTCTTCCGTTTCCACCGGTGTACTCCTTCTGGGGGCTCACCGGGGTGGTGAAGGGGAATCACCCCCCGGCTCGAGCAGGAACAGCGGCTCAGCTCAGTGGGACTTACCAGCCGTTGTCATAGGCTCTGTATCCGTAGTAGGCCTGGACTCCGGTACGGAAAGAAGAGCGAGCCGGATGGCGACGCCACGCCGACCCGAGGGCTGGTGATCACCTTGGGACGCGAGGCCCGATACCGACCATGCGCACGATGGCTCGGAAGCCTGCGGACGGGACGGTATTTGTAAGCTCCCCGGATTCCCCGGAACCGGGTACCCACGGCCGTTCCATGCCGTGCTCGCCGCCAGGGCGGCTCCGGCCGCTACGCCGCACAGACCAGCCGTCGCCACCAAACAGGCCCCGACAGCGACGAAGTCTGTGATGGTCGACGCCCTTCGCAACGTTTTACGCCAGCTCCACTTGCCGTCCAGATCAAAGCGGTTCAGCGGGCCGGCGTGGGCGTAGTCGTACGCGTTGGCATTGCCGCCGTAGACCGCGTCGGCGGAGAGGAAACGGCCGGTCTGGGGGTTGTAGAGGCGTACGCCCATCAGGACCACGCCGGTCAGAGTCTCCGAAGAGCGCTGCTTGGCGCCGAGCCAGTTGTAGCGTGTGGGCTCCAGGCCGGGGCGCGAGTTGCCGTACTCGTCCGATTCCAGGGCGACTGGCGCCTTGCCCGCGTCCAGCGGGAGCTGGAGTGCGAACGGCACGCTGCCGACGGCCCGCGAGGCGTCACCGGAGGACGAGTCGGGCCGGGGCCTGGCGCTGGTGGAGACACTGGCGAACGACTGGGGCGCGGAACCCCGCCAGGGCGGCATCGGCAAGACGGTGTGGTTCGAACTCGCCCGGGACCCGCACGCACAGACAGAGATGTGATGTCACTGCTGGTCCCCCCGGATGCCTTCACGGACGAACCAGATCGCCACCAGGGAACCCAGCATGGCCGGCAGGAACCATACGAGCGTCCACAGCCCACCGATCACCAAGCCCACCACGGCCGATCCGTGAACCAGAACGGCCAGGGCGCAAACCCCGATCATCTCGGCCCGCGCGCGCCCCGCCTTGCTCAGCCGCCCCGCCATTGAAACCGTGCACTCCCCAACTACTGCGCACGCCTGCCGCGCCGTGCCCGAGCGGCGGCGGGCGCGCATCGGTCGACCTTGATCCGATCATGCGGCGGGGGATGCCGGAAGTGAGATCTTCACGTACCTGCGCTCGCGCCGTCCGCCTGGTCCTGGACGGCCTTGCCGACGTACGGCTCGAAGGTCTTGAGGACGCACCAACTGGAGCCTTCATCAAGGACTTTCCAGGTGGCCTTGGGGCGGGCGTCCATGGTCACGGTCGCCGTGTCCCCGTCCGTCGTGATGGAGACATGGAACCTCACCGGGAGACTCAGCCGTCCCCTGCAGATGACGGTGAGCTCGCCGTGGGTGAATTCCGTGACCTTCTCGATGTAGGGGGCCGGGAGCGGCTTGAGGGCGTGCAGCACACGGTCGGTGAGCTCGTAGGCGGTGGTGCCGGGACGTATGGGAACACGGATCTCCGCGGTGCACGGCAGAGGCACGGCCTCGGGGGAGAGCGTCAGGCCGTGCCGCGAAGCCATACGCGCGGCCTGCCATACGTTCGACGCGGAGCCGGCGACAGCCAGGACGGCAGCCACCGCAAGCCCGAAGAGCGTCCCCTGAAGCAGCGCGGCCACCCAGGCGGTCGCATCGTCCCAGATCATGACACCGGCCATGGCACCCCCGCAGAGAACGACGAGTGCGGCAAGGCCCACGGCGCCACGGCGTATGACCGCGCCCCAATAGCTGATCATGATGGGTTTCCCATTTCTTCGGTCCCACGGCCTACAGCCAGCCGTGGTGTTCGGCGATGCGGACGGCGTCGACGAGGGTGCGCGCGTGGAGTTTGCCGACTGCGGACGAGAGCCGGTTGCGCACCGTGCCCAGGCTCAGGAAGAGTTCGGCGGCGATCTCACGGGCGTGGGCTCCCGAGGACGCCAGCCGCAACACCTCGGCCTCCCGCTCGGTCAGAGGACTGACCTCGTCGGCCCGACCGCCCCGCATCCGTGGGTCGATGACCCTCCCCCCGGCAGCGACCCGCCGAATCGCATCCGCGGTCTCGGCGGGGGTCGCGGACTTGAGGAGGTAGCCAGAGGCTCCGGCACTCATGGCACGCCCCAAATGCCCGGGCCGGTCCAGCGCCGTGAGCATCAGGGTGCGACACTCGGGCAGTCGCTCGGCGAGCGCGGAGGCGACGGCGATGCCGTCCACGACGGGCAGGTCGATATCGAGGAGAACCACGTCGGGCCGCAGTCGTTCGGCCTCCGTGAGCGCCGAGGAGCCGTCGGCGGCCTCGCCGACGACACCGATGCCCAACTCCCCCGAAAGCAACGCCGTCAGCCCTGACCGCACGACGGCATGGTCCTCGACGACCAGCACTCTGATCACCGACCGATTGTCCCTCACCGAGCCGAAGCGATCACGTCGCGGTCATGCCGTCCACTTCGTCCTTGACGGCCTTGCCGACATGCGGCTCGAAAGCCTTGAGGACGCTCCAACTGGCGCCGTCATCAAGGAGCTTCCAGGTGGCCGTGGGGCGCGCGTCCATCGCAACGGTCGCGGAGTCCTGGTCTGTGGTGATGGAAACATGGAACCTCACCGGTCCGCTCAGCGACTTCCTGCAGATGAGGGTGAGCTTGCCGTGGGTGAATTCCTTCACCTCGTCGATCTCGGGGGCCGGGAGCTGCTTGAGGGCGTGCAGCACACTGTCGGTGAGCTGGTAGGCGGTGATGCCGGGACGTATGGGAACACGGATCTCCGCGGTGCATGGCAGGGGCACGGCCTCCGCGGACAACGTCAGGCCGTGCCGCGAAGCCGCACGCGCGGCCTTCCACGTGTTCGACGTGGCTCCCACGACGGCCATGACAGCGCCAGGCACGAAGCCGGCCAGCGCCCCCCGGAACAGCACGGTCGCCCACGTCCCGCCGTCCCAGAGTGTTACACCGGCCATGGCACCGCCACAGATTACGAAGATCGCGGCGATGGTCCCGGCGGCACGGCGTACGACCGCGAGCCAGTAGCTGAACATGGGTGGAATCCCGTTTTCTGTGTGAGGGGTGAACCGGACTGGGTCCGGTGCCTGGTGGCAAGACAGCCACCAGGCACCGGAGAAGCGAGGCCTTACTTCTTCATGGCCTTCTGGAACTTGTCCCACGCCTTGATGGAGGCGCGGTCACCGTAGCCCCGGAAGACCTTGCCTCCGATTTTCAGGATGCCCTTTCCTACCGCTCCGCCGAATCCGCCGATCGCGGCACCCTGGAGGGTCGCCCAGGCAGCGCCTTTGTGGGTGTACCCGTGACCGCCGCGGTGGGTCCACCAGTATTTGGCGAAGCCTGCGAGACCGCCGCCGATGCCACCACAAACGACCGGCCCCAGGGCCGGGGTGCAGACCGCGGCAACGACGATACCGAGGCCGTCAATGAAGAGAGAGCACCAGAAGTTACAGGAACGCGGCTTCTTCTGCTTCTTGTTGCCGTCGAGGTCGTAGGCGTTGACCGGGTCGGCCGGGTAGACGTACGGGTTGGCGTTGCCGCCGTACACCGGGTCCGGGCTCAGGAAGCGCCCGGTCACGGGGTTGTACAGACGCGAGCCCATCAGGGTCAGGCCCGCCACGGTCTCGGCGGAACGCAGCTTGGCACCCAGCCAGCTGTACCGGGCAGGCTCCTGACCGACGCGGGCGTTGCCGAACTCATCGCTGTCCAGCACCACCGGGGGCTGTTCACTGTCCAGCGGGAGCTGAAGGGCGACGTCACCGTGCACGTTGGCCAACTGCAGGACGGCCTCACCGGTCTTGCTCGTGGTGGCGAGGAAATCACCGCCGAGGGACGTGACGTTGCGGGTGAGAGCGCCGGTACCGGTATCCTCCACGATCCAGCGGGGGCTGTCGCCGTCACCGTCGTAGTGATTGAGCTTGGACCCGGTCTGCGTCCAGGTGCTGCCACTGCCGCTCTCGGTCTTCCAGGAGCGGAAGCGCATGGCGGAGTCCAGCTGCCACGTCTGCCGCTGGGTGCCGGAAGTAAGCTGGTAGGCACGGTCGTTGGCGTAGTAACCGACCGTGCTGCCCGGCAGTGCCGTGGTGCGGCCGAAGGCGTCGTACACGTAGCCGCTGTCCACCATCCGGTCGCCGCTGTCGTACGCGCTCGTCCTGGCGGTGCCACCGGTCGTCGGGCAGTCGGCGCCGGAAACCGCGGTGGCGCTGGTGACCGAAGTCCGGTTGGAACGCTTGTCCAGCGTGTAGGTACGGCGAGTGCAGACGTCCGAGGCGATGTCGTCGACGGACGTCAGGCGGCCGGCCTTGTCGTACCCGAAGGTCTGGCTTGACCAGCCGGAGTGCCGGACGACCTGGTCGTGTGCGGACTTGCTCACGCTGTCCGACATGACCGTGGCACCGTCACTGTTCCGCGTGTACACGCGGCTGGTGATCGCGCCGGCCGTGTCGACCTCCTGGGCGAGCGTGTAACCGCCGGGCAGTCTCTGGCTGATCACAGTGCCGTCGGCGTCGTACCCGGCGGAGAAGGTGCCCGCCACCGAGTCGGTGGTGGAGACCGGAAGTCCGCGCGGCTCGGCCGTCGTGTCGTAGGTGTACGTGACGGAGGACGGGACGGAGTCGGACACCTTGACCGGGCGGTCGAGCAGGTCGTACTCGGTCCTGGTGACACCACCGTCGGCGTCCGTGTAGGAGATGAGACGGCCGAGCTTGTCGTACGCCTTGGTGGTCGTGCCCCCGGTGGACGAGGTCGTACCGGCCGGGAGGCCGGTGGCCGAGTCGTACACACGGGTGGAGTCCGGGACCGCCTGGCCCGGCCCGGTCACCGTGGTCTTCAGCTGGCGGCCGGCGTTGTCGAACGTGACAGTGGTGGTGCGGCTCGCCCCGTTCGCCGTTTCGATCCGCTTGGTGTTCTGACCGAAGAAGCCGTACTCGTAGCTATTGTCAACCACCTGCTTGGGCTCCGAGCCGCCGCCGGTGATCTCACCCGCGGGACCCGTCCAGCACACCGCGTCGGCCCACTCCGGGCGGCCCTTGCACCAGCCGGTACCGGAACCCGACCAGTAGACGGAGACACGGGTCGCCGGGTCGGAGCCGGTGGATCCGGGCTGGCTCACATCGGTGACGCGGCCCTGGGCGTCGTACGCCGTGGAGGTGACGAGGTTGAGGCCCCCCGAGTCCGTGATGGACATCTTCGGCAGGCCCTTGGCCCAGTCGAACAGCGTCTCGTTGACGTACTTCTCGCCCATGTTCGAGTCGTAACCGCGGACCCGGACACCGCTGACGGTGAGCGTGAGCTGGTCCTTGACGACGGCGCTGCCGTCGGTGGGACGCCCGGTGTCGTACTCGCTGACCGCCCACTCGCGGCCCGGGACCGAATCGCCGCCGGGCACCAGGACGGTCGAGCCGTTCTTGAGGTCCTGGGTGAGTTCGACCCGGTGCAGCGGGCCGAAGCTCTCCGTCTCGCGCAAGCCATCGGCGCTGTAGTACGTGAGCTTGGACAGCTCCATGGCCCGCTCGGAGGTGGTGAGGGCGTTGATGCCGAGGTCGAGGAGCGTCTCGGCCGCCCCCGGCGCCGTGCCCAGGGCCAATGCGCGGTTACCGGCGGTCAGGCTGCGAACCGTGTTCCCGAAGCGATCGAACTCCTCGGTGCTGATGTGACCGCCCGGCTGCGCCGTGTTGACCTCATGTCCCGAGACGCCGAGGTAGTACACGTCCGCGCGCTTGTAGTCGGCGGCGGCGAGGCCGGAGCCGGAGTTCAACGGCGGAGTGACGTCACCGGGGAACACGGCCGTGGCGTCGGTCGGCGCGTCGGTCTGGCCCCAGGCCCGTACATCGGACGCGCCCATCTTGTACGGGGCGGCCGACCCGGTCAGCGGGACGTCATAGACGAGCGTGGTGGCGTTGGTGTCCTCGGCCACGTCGGCCGTGCCACGCTTCAGGCCGGGCCGGCTCGCCTTGAGCAGCATGCCGTCACCGGCGGTGGCAGCGTTTCCGGCCTTGCCATAGGTGAGCGTCCACGGCAGTTGACCCGGCTGCGTCAACTGGGTGACCCGGCCTGCGGCGTCGTAGGTGTACGTCGTCTTCAGGGACGGCGTGATCTGCGGGTTCCACACCTGCCGCAGACGGCCGGCCGTGTCGTACAGGTAGCTCTGTACCGCCCTGGACGTCGCCACGTTGGCGCCGGCCTCGGTGGCCCACAGCCGGATCTCCTTGACCTGACCGCTGTAGTCGCCGTCGGAGGCGGCGGTGGCGGTGGTCGAGGTCGCGTAGACGAACTCCAGTGAGCGGCAGCCGACGGTGGCCGGGGTCGCCGCACACGTGGCGTTGGACACGGCCGAGGTCGGTGCGATGATGCGTTTCGGGCGGGCCAGGACCTTGCCGCCGACGACGACCGTCTCGGAGACGACGTTGGAGGTGCTGGAGGCCAGGCCGTTGAGCTTGGACGTGTCGACGACCCAGGTGGTCGCCGAGGCGTCCGGCTTGGTGAAGAGGGTCTCGACGCCGTCGCTGTCGGTCAGCGTGAAGCTGGTGGCGAAAGTGCCCTTGAGGGTCAGATCCTCGGAGCCCGGCTCCGGAATCCAGCCGTTCTGCGCGGCGTTGGCGGTGAAGGCGATCGCCTTGCCGCCCTCCTCGACGACGGAGAGGGCCGTGGCCGAGACCTTCTCGATCTGGACGTAGTCCGATCCGGCATTGTCGGCTACGGCGCTGCTGGACCACTCCTTGCCGAAGATCGGCACCTGGCCGTCGGTCTGCGCGTTGGGCTCCCGGGAGGAGGCGGTACGGCCCACGGAGAGGCCGAAGTACGAGGCGTCGCCCTCCGACAGCAGGAAGTCGCCGGTCAGCAGGTTGACGGTGCCGGGGCCCACCTCCCTCGATGCCGCGCCCGACGCGTTGCGGTCGACGACCGCCGTGAGCGGTTCGGTGCTGCCGGCCGCGCTGCCCGGTCCGGTGAAGTCGGCCTTGATCTGGATCGTGCCGTCCGGGTCGACCGTGTCAGTGGCGTTCCAGACCAGCGGGGCATTCTTGCCGTTGGTCAGTGGGACGGGCCAGGCGGTCAGCCGGTTGCCGCCCGAAGTGACGTCACCGACCGGGATCTTCACCCAGGGGTCCGCCTCAGAGCGCCGCCAGGAGAAGGACACCGCGTTGTACTTGGCCGCCTCGACCTCGACGGCCAGCGGCAGGCGACGGGCGGTGCGCTCGCCCTCGGACGGCTGGACGAAGCCGCCGGGGCCGGCGTGGAACGTGTACTCGATGGGCTCGGACTTGTTGTCGGCCTTGTCGACGGCCCGTACCTGGAGGGTGTGGGTGCCGTCCTTGGGCGGGGTGACTGAGAGGGCCTTGTCGCCGGCGGCACCGCCGGTGGCGACCTTGGTCCAGGTGACGCCGTCCAGCGACCACTCGAGCCAGTTGTGGTCGGCAGCCGGGGGTGTGACGGTGAAGGTGCCCGCCTTGCCTGTGCCCTTGACCCACTTGTCCGACGGGTAGTCCGTGGAGACGATCTTCGTGGGAGCGGAGGGCGCCTTGGTGTCGACGGTGAACGTCTTCCACGCCGACCAGCCGGTGTTGTAGTGCGTGCCGTCGTAGGGGCTGGTGCGGAACTTGTACGTCTTGCCGTCCGCGAGCAGCCCGGCCGGGACGGTCACCGAGGCGGGCTGGCCCGATGCCACGTACTTCGACACCAGGACGTTGCCGACCTGGGTGTTGGTGGCGTTGTCGTAGATCTGGAAGGTGCCGTTGACCTTGTCACCGTCGGGGTCGACGAAGGTGTCCCGCAGGGTGGGCGTGGTGGTGTTCACCATGTAGTCGCCGCCGTAGGAGAAGTACGGCGGGCCGGCTTCCTGCTTGGTGCCGGTGCGCGGGCGGTAGTTGTAGTTGACCACCAGCTTCGGCGGGTTCGTGGCCGCGTTGGCGGAGTTGACGCGCTTCCACTGCGCCACGACCGACTCGTCGGTGGCGCGGATGCCCATGTGGCCGCGGGTGGTCTTGGCCGAGGCCCACTCCTGCACCAGCGTGGTCACATTGGCGTTGATCCAGCCCTTGGGCTGAGTGGTGCAGTCGCTGTTGCCGCGGGTCTCGGTGGAGGTGGCCTTCCTCGCCGTCATCGTGGGACGGTTGCTCCACCGGCTGGAGGTGGAGGCAGCCGGGGAGGACCACACCTCCCACGGGTACGCCTTGCAGTCGACGTTGTTGCCCGAGTGGAAGTTCCACAGCGACAGCTTCGCGTCGAGGACCAGCGCGTCCTGGATGGGCGTGGTGTTCCAGGAGATGAAGGTCTGCGCGGTGCGCGGGGTGCCGTCGGCGTTCTTGGTGCCGGGGTTGCCCCAGTCCAGCTCGGTGTCGGTCGACTGGTCGACCGTCACGCCCTGCTGCACGTAGGTGTCGAAGACGTTCGAGAGCGAGGAGGTGGACGGGTCGATGGTGACCGGGTACGTGGTGTCCGGGTCGGCGAGGAACTCGGCGTTCGGGGTGATCACCAGGTCGACCAGGGCGCCCTTCTGGACCACCTTCAGGCCGACCGCGGCCTTGCGGGTGTGCTCGCCGGAGCGCTCGTCGACGGTGGCGTCCCACATCACCGGCGCGGGCATCACGGCCCGCTTCTTGTTCTTCTTGTCGGTGAACAGCACACTGCCGTCCGCGAGTTGCTTTGCCTTCAGGCCCTCGGCCTTCAGCGGCAGGGTGTAGGAGTAGTCGCCCGCGTCACCGGTCCCGGGACGCTCTTTGAGTTCGACGTACTGCTCGAAGCCGGTCCTGGTCGCCTCCACGACCACGTCCGCGCCGGGCAAGGCGTCGACGTACTCCGCCCGGGTGCCGTCCAGCTTCGGCTTGGGCAGGCCGCCCTTCCACTGAAGGGTGATCTGCTCATCGCCCTCGCCCAGGGTCACCAGGTCGGTGGCCTCGGCCTGCTGAGCGGCCGTCAGCGACTTCGCCGGCGTCCCGGACCTGCCGGACAGGCGCAGCCCGCCCGGGTGGGCTTTGGGTTCGACGGTCCCGTCGGCGCCCTGGACGAGGTCCAGGTCGACCTCGCGCCACTCTCCCGTCTCCTCGTCCGTGAACCGTACCGGCCCTGCGGCGAGTTCCGTGGTGAGCGAGCCGTCCTTGTTCACCCAGGTCGTCGAGGTCTCGGTACGCTCCGAGAGCGCCTCGACACGCTTGCCGCCGAGCCGGGCCGCGACCTTCGCCGACGGGATGTCCGCAGCGGTGTCGGGGCTCTTGGGCGTGTCCTTGGCGGCCGTCTGCTGTATCTTCTCGCGCGTGAGTGCCACCGCTTGGCCGGTGTTGGCAACCACCAGCGCCGTCTCCGCCGCGAGCACCATGGCGGTTAAGACCGCGATCCGCGGCAGCAACCGTCTGTGCCTCTGCAGGGCGACCGTCGAACTTTCCCACCCGCCGGTCGGGCGTGTTCTCTTCGACACGTTCAGTCATCTCTCCTTGGTATGGACATGACGCAGACGTGATCAAATCAGGGGCACCACGGCCGAAGAAGTGAAGAGTTCACAAGCTGCAAAGATCTTGTGAAACTGCTCGAATATGCAGGTCAGAGCGCGCTTTGACGCCTCTGGCGGGGTCCGATCACCTCTCCCGGACCGGTCCATAATCGACCGTTGATGATCGAAAATGGAGCGGGGCAGGGATGCGCAGCAAAGCAGTGAAGGGCGTGACGGCTCCACCGGGAGCGCGGGTCGCATTGGGCGCGCTGGCCGTGGTGGTGATCGGATCACTGGGGCTGGTGGCGCTGGATGTCGCCGCCTCGCCGTTCCACAAGCGCACCGTCGCCGCCGGTCTGACCGTGCTGGTGCTGACGCCGGCCGTGCTGCTCGGCCAGTACGCGCCTCCGCCCTACCGGCTGCCGTACCGGTGGAGGTGGGGCCTGCTGCTGGTGCAGGCCGTGCTCACCTACGTGCCCTTAGTGGTCTTCCAGCACCGGTGGTTCACACTGCTCGGCTTCCTCGCCGGCGCCGTGATGCTCACCCTGCCTCCCGCCAACTCCGTTCCCGTCGCCGTGGGGGTCGTCGCCAGCGGGCCGCTGCTCATTCACACGGGAGTGGTCGAGAGCAGTCGCGGTTCGCTGGTCGCCCTGCTCAGTGCGGCGATCACGGCGAGCACGGTCTTCGCGGTCACCCATCTCGCCCTGCTCTCCTCCCGGTTGCACGGCAGCAAGGAGCAGACGGCCCGGCTCGCCGAGCAGCGCGCCCAGGCGCGTATGCGCCAGGACCTGCACGATCTGGTGGGCTCGTCGCTGGTGGCCATCGTGGTGCGGGCGGAGAACGCCCTGCGCGGGGAGGCCTCCGTCGAGTCCGCGAGGGCGGCGCTGACCGAGGTCGTCGAGATGGCCCGGCGGACGCAGGAGGACGTACGGCGCATCAGCAGCCCCGGGGCGATCCGTTCGCTGGCCGACGAGTTCGCCCGGGCACAGCGACTGCTGACCACCTCGGGGATAGGGGTGCACGCCTCGCTGCCGCCGCGCCTCGAACTGGACGACGCGGTGACGGAGTGCCTGCGGTCGGTGCTCCACGAGGCGGTGGGCAACCTGCTGGAACACAGCCGTGCCACGTTCTGCGAGATCGAACTCCACGCCGACCCGGACGACATCCGCCTGACCGTCCGCAACGACGGCGTCCCCACCGCCTCGCCCTCTGCCGCACCAGGCCGCGGCACGGGCCTGTCCGGCCTCAGAGGCCGGGTCGTCGCCCTCGGCGGCACCCTCCACACCACCCCGAAGGACCGCACCTTCTCCGTGACGGCCACCCTGCCCCTGCTGCCCTGAGGCCGCCACGGGCGCAGGCCTCTCCGCCAGGTGAGAAGCAGCGGGATGTACAATAATGCATCTGATTCATGCGCCGCTATGTACATCCGGGAGGACCCGGTGTCACTCACCCACATCGATATCGACGACGAAGCCCTGGATACGGCGAAGCGCCTGGGCGGACATCGGACCAAGACGGCCGCCGTCGCGGCGGCGCTCGAGATGTACAACAAGCGCCTGGCTCGCGACGCCGCCTACGACAAGTACTTCGAGATGGCCCAGGGCTGGGACATCGAGAGAGCCGAAGAGGCGCATCGAGCGGACAAGGACGCGGCACGCCGGTGATGCGCTACCTGCTCGACTCGTCGGCGCTGTGGCGCCTGCTCCGGGACCGCGACCTGCACGAGGCGTGGCGACCGGTGGTCACGGACGGCTACGTGCTCTCGTGCTACCCGCAACGGGCCGAGTTCCTCCGGTCCGCGCGTGACGCCAAGGAGTACAGGGCGTTCAGCGACATGTTCACCGATCTCTACGACGACGTCTCCCTGCCCAAGAGCGCGTGCCTGTGGATCAGTGCTTTCCAGGAACGGGCGGCGGATCAGGGGGCACACAGGGCTCTGTCCTCCGTCGACCTCCAGATCTGCGCGACGGCCGCGCACCACGGACTCGTCGTGCTCCATGACGACGCCGACTTCGTCACGGCGGCCCGGTTCGCGGTGGAACTGAGCCAGCACAATGTGCACGACGGTCCTCGCGCCTGACTGACCGCGCGACCGCGGCCGGCCAGGCGCGCAACGAGAAAAGCCCCGCCGCTCGAAGCGACGGGGCTCTGCCCGCATGGGATGAGTGGAGATGGCGGGAATCGAACCCGCGTCCAACGGTGCGGAACCAGGGCTTCTCCGTGTGCAGTCCGCTTCGATTTTCTCGGCCCCGGAGATCACGCGGACAAGTCTCCGACGGGCTCAGTCACTGTTTGGTTTCCCTCTTCACCCCGTGACCGGGATCAAGGTTTAGTCCCCTAGCTGATGCCAGGATCCGGGTCGGGAACAGCCCCGGGCTGACACTCCCTTAGTAGGAGGCTCGCTCTGCTACCTGAGATCAGGCAGCGAGGGCGAAGGCCTGCTGGGAGGAATCGCGCTTGGTGTTGGCGATTATTTTTTCGGCCTGTGGTTTACGAGATCATGGCCGCTTCCTCGACACGCTTCCCCTGCTTCGACAGCCGCTGTCGAAACCGATCATCCCCATGTGGATTTTTCAAAGCCCTCCGAGGAGGGATCCGCACCGGCCTCGCGGTGCTGGTGTCATCGTACGTGACCAACGCAGGTCCGTGCCAGCGTATTCCCCGCGTCGCGGACCGCGTCCCGGACCTACCGCTACGCCCGCTGCTTGCGCCGCACCGCCGCCACCGCGCGGTCCGTCTCGCGGCGGTCCTGCTTCTCGCGGAGCGTCTGCCGCTTGTCGTACTCCTTCTTGCCCTTCGCCAGCGCGATCTCGACCTTGGCCCGGCCGTCCTTGAAGTACAGCGCCAGGGGCACGATCGTGTGACCCGTCTCCTGGGACTTCGACTCCAGCTTGTCGATCTCCGCCCGGTGCAGCAGCAGCTTCCGCTTGCGGCGGGCACTGTGGTTGGTCCAGGTGCCCTGGCTGTACTCCGGCACGTGCACGTTGTGCAGCCACGCCTCGTGCCCGTCGAGCTGTACGAAGCCGTCGACCAGCGACGCCCGCCCCTGACGCAACGACTTCACCTCTGTCCCCATCAGCACCAGACCGGCCTCGTAGGTGTCGATGATGTGATAGTCGTGCCGCGCCTTCTTGTTCTGCGCGATCAGCTTGCGCCCTTTTTCCTTAGCCATAGTGCAGCCCATTTTCGCACTACGGAGGCGGTGTGTGGGAAGCGCATTAAAACAGCCTCAGGTCGAGTCGCCCAGGCCCGTCAGGACCGTCTGCGCGCGCCGCAGCGCGTCCTGCCCGGCGTCCAGGTCCGGGGTGATGCCGTGGCCGTCCACGGTGTGACCGCCGGGGGTGCGGTAGTGCCCGACCGTGAGTTCGGCGACCGAGCCGTCGGGCAGCCGGCTCGGCATCTGCACCGAGCCCTTGCCGAAGGTGCGGGAACCCACGACGACCGCGCGGCCGCGGTCCTGGAGGGCGCCGGTGAGCAGTTCGGCCGCGCTCATCGTGCCGCCGTCGACGAGCACGACCAGCGCCCGGGTGATGTCGCCGCCGGAGCCGGCGTGCAGGGCGCGCTGGTCGCCGTCGACGTCGTAGGTGGCGACCAGGCCGCCGTCGAGGAAGGCGGAGGCGGTGGTGACGGCCTCGGTGACCAGGCCGCCGGAGTTGCCGCGCAGGTCGAGGACGATCCCGCCGGCGGCCGGGGAGCGGCGTACGGCGGTGCGGACCTCCTCGCCCACGCCCTTCGAGAACGCGGCGATCCTGATGACGGTCACACCGTCCGCCGACCGCCGTACCGTGACCGGGTCCGTCGACAGGCGGGCCCGGCGCAGCATCCGGGACCACGCGCGCTTGCCGCGTTGCAGCCCCAGGGTGACGGGGGTGCCGGCGGGCGCCTCCTCGGCGTCGCCCCGCAGCAGCGCGACCACGTCGGTGACCGGAAGCCCGTCGGTCCGCTCGCCGTCGACAGTGCGCAGCCGGTCGCCCCGGCGGATGCCGGCGGCCGCCGCGGGCGAGCCCGCCTGGACCTTCGCCACCTCGACCCGGCCGTCCTGCCGGCGCCGCGTCGACAGTCCGACGCCGGTGTACTGGCCGTCCAGGGCCTCCTGGAACTCCTCGTACTCGCCGCGGGAGTAGACGGCGCCCCAGCGGTCGCCGCTGCGGCTGACGGCGCGTTCGGCGGCCTGCATGGGGGACTCGCCGTCGGCCATGGCCTCGGCCGCCGCCCGGGTCACTTCCTCCGGCCGGCCGACGGGCCGGACCGAACGGGCCTGGTCCGGCCGGGACTTGCGGTCGTCGTGGCCGGGCAGGGAGCCCGTCGCCGCGCCCGCCACCAGCACGCTCGCGAAGACCAATGTCAGGGCGGCCCCGGCGCGGCCGCGGCGGGGCTGACGAAACAGGTCACGGCCTGACATGGCGGTGAGTCTAGGACAACGCCCGGAGGCCGCACGGTTGCTCGACCGTACGACCTCTTTGGCGTGCGTCACACCTTCAGGTACTTGCGCAGCGCGAAGAACGCGGCCAACGCCGGCATCAGCACGCTGGTCGCGAGGATCAGCGGCAGCTTCGTCAGCACCGCGTCCCAGCCGATGAAGTTGATCAGATTCAGCTTCTCGGACAGGGCGAGACCGTGGTCGATGATGAAGTACCGCGCGGTGACCAGGAATCCGCAGGCGACCCCGCCCCCGATCAGTCCGGCGACCGCCGCCTCCATGATGAACGGCGCCTGGATGTAGAAGCCGGATGCGCCCACCAGACGCATGATCCCGGTCTCACGCCTGCGGCTGAACGCCGAGACGCGCACGGTGTTGACGATCAGCATCAGGGCCACGACCAGCATGAGCGACATCACCGCCCGCGCGGCCCAGTTCATGCCGTTCAGCAGCCCGAAGAGGTTGTCCAGGATGCCCTTCTGGTCCTGCACGGAGTACACGCCGTCCCGGCCGTTGAAGGCGCTCGCGATGACCTTGTACTGCTCCGGGTTCTTCAGCTTGATCCGGTACGACTCCTGCATCTGGTCCGGCGTGATGGTGCTGGCCAGCGGGCTGTCGCCGAACTGCTCCTGGTAGTGCTTGTACGCCTCGTCCTGGGACTCGTAGGTGACGTTCTCGACGACCGACATCTTCTTCAGGTCGACGAGGATCGTCTTCTTCTGGTCCTCGGTGACCGCGCCCTTGGCGCAGTTGGGATCGCTCTGGGCGTTGCTCTTGTTGCAGAAGTAGATCGAGACGTTGATCTTGTCGTACCAGTAGCCCTTCATCTGGTTGACCTGGTCGCTCATCAGGAGCGACCCGCCGAACAGGGCGAGAGACAGGGCGACGGAGACGACGACGGCGAAGGTCATCGTCAGATTGCGACGAAGACCGACACCGATCTCCGACAGGACGAACTGGGCGCGCATGGCGTCTGGTCAAGCCTTTCCGTCGTGGACTGGTCAGTGCTGGTAGCCGTAGACGCCGCGCGCCTGGTCGCGGACGAGACGGCCCTTCTCCAGCTCGATGACGCGCTTGCGCATCTGGTCCACGATGTTCTGGTCGTGGGTCGCCATCACCACGGTGGTGCCCGTCCGGTTGATGCGGTCGAGCAGCTTCATGATGCCGACGGAGGTCTGCGGGTCGAGGTTGCCGGTGGGCTCGTCACAGATGAGCAGCTTGGGCCGGTTGACGAAGGCGCGCGCGATGGCGACGCGCTGCTGCTCACCGCCGGACAGCTCGCCCGGCCTGCGGTCCTCCTTGCCGCCGAGCCCGACGAGGTCGAGCACCTGCGGCACGGACTTGCGGATCTCGCCCTTGGACTTGCCGATGACCTCCTGCGCGAAGGCGACGTTCTCCGCCACCGTCTTGTTGGGCAGGAGGCGGAAGTCCTGGAAGACCGTGCCGAGCTGGCGGCGGATCTGCGGGACCTTCCAGTTGGAGACGCGTGCGAGGTCCTTGCCCAGGACGTGCACCTGCCCGTGGCTGCACCGCTCCTCGCGGAGGATCAGCCGCAGGAAGGTGGACTTTCCGGAGCCGGAGGACCCCACGAGGAACACGAACTCGCCCTTCTCCACCTCCAGGGAGACATCCCTGAGGGCCGGGCGGGTCTGCTTGGGGTAGACCTTGGAGACATTGTCGAATCGGATCACGGATGCACCACGGATCGCCGGGGGTAGGTGAGCGTGACCTTACGCGAACCGGGTAGGGGTGCGCAGTCGCCGGTCACGGTTGGGTGTGGGTTGTGTGTTTTTGTGCGGGGCATATTCTCGCGGAGCCGGTGCCGCGCGGAGTCGGTGCGTGGCCCGCGCGGGGCCCGCGCTTGTGGAGCGACCCGCGCGCCGCCCCGGCGAACCTGGCATTGTGGGGAGGGAACGTTCGCGCGCGCGTGGGCGTTGACGGAGTAGGACCGGTGCGAGGAGGGCGAGGCGCATGACGTACGACCGGCTGGTGTGCGCGAACTGCGCGGCGCCCGTGAGCGAGGGCCGGTGCCCCGTGTGCCGTGCGAACCGCGAGCGGCTGCAGCAGGAGAACTTCCTCGCGGGCCTGAACCCGCTGGCGCTGGTCGCGCTGCTGGTGGCGCTGATCGCCGCGGTGGCGCTGCTGGCCCACCAGACGGTGTAGGGCGCACCCCGAGGACGCCGAACGCGAAGGGGCCCGGAGCTTGCCGCTCCGGGCCCCTCGTCGTTCACTCACCCGTACGCGCGCGCGTGCTTACCATGCGTACGTGGCCCGCCGCACCTCAGGCAGCAGCGCCGCCGCGGCCCTCCATGAGGCGCGGCAGGAACCGGAAGCCGATACCGCCGGCGATCATCGTGGCGGCACCGATCAGCAGGAACGTGGTCTCCGCGGCACCGGTCTCGGCGAGCTCCTGGCCGTTGCCCTGCGCGGTCGGCTTGCTGTCCGAGCCGGTCTCGGTCAGCGCCGAGGAGCCCTGCTCCTGCGGGACGGTGTGGTTGCCGCCACCGTTGGGGGTGGTGCCGTTGCCGCCGCCGTTGCCGCCGGGGGTGCTGCTGCCGCCACCGGGGTTGCCCGGGGTGCTGCCACCGCCGGGGTTGCCGGGGGTGGTGCCGCCGTCGCCCGGGTTGCCGGGGGTGGTGCCACCGTCACCGGGGTTGCCGGGGTCCGTGCCACCGTCACCGGGGTTACCCGGGTCCGTGCCACCGTCGCCCGGGTCCGTGCCACCGTCACCAGGGTCGGTACCGCCGTCGCCCGGGTCGGTGCCGCCGTCGCCCGGGTCGTCCGGGTTGCATTCCGGGCCGGCGCCGATGTCGCAGGGGTCGCCCTCGCCGTCGCCGCCCTGGTTGTCGTCATCGCCGGCGGTCAGGGAGACATTCGCCTTGATGCCGGTGCCGCCGACGCCGGCGTTGATGCCGAGGTCGAGGGCCGAGGCCGCGCCCGCGGCGGTCAGCGAGGCGCCGGCGGCGATCACGGCACCGGCCGCGATCCGCGCGACACGAACCCGCGTCTTCTTCGTCATATGGTTGCTACCCCCAGTAGCTGAATCGTCTTCGAGCGGCGCGCGGGGCAGTGATCAACGGGGGTGGTTGGCGCAGTTGCAGATCCCCCCGGTTCACATGCGCCCCAGAAATGCGCATGCCACGTTTCACCTTTGCCGTTTTTTGAAGGGCCGTCAAGGTCGTTTGCGGACGTGATGTCCAACTGCGCACTGTTTGGACGGGGTTGAAGTATGTGAGCGTGACGTAGAACCCGGACATTGGGCAACAGAAAAGGCAACTGCCGCTGGAGAAGCGGCAGTTGCCTTGTCGACATAGGGTCTGTTTGCGGTGTCCCGGACTGCTACTTGCCCTGGTCCTGCTGCTTGCGCCAGCGAATCCCGGCCTCAAGGAACCCGTCGATCTCGCCGTTGAACACGGCCTCGGGGTTGCCGACCTCGTGCTCGGTGCGCAGGTCCTTGACCATCTGGTACGGGTGCAGGACGTAGGAGCGCATCTGGTTGCCCCAGGAGTTGCCGCCGTCGCCCTTGAGGGCGTCCATCTTGGCCTGCTCCTCCTGGCGGCGCCGCTCGAGCAGCTTGGCCTGGAGGACGTTCATGGCGGTGGCCTTGTTCTGAATCTGCGAGCGCTCGTTCTGGCAGGAGACGACGATGCCGGTGGGGATGTGGGTGATCCGCACCGCGGAGTCGGTGGTGTTCACGCCCTGGCCGCCGGGCCCGGAGGACCGGTAGACGTCGATGCGCAGTTCGGACTCGTCGATGTCGACGTGGTCGGACTGCTCGACGACGGGCAGGATCTCGACACCGGCGAAGGAGGTCTGGCGGCGCCCCTGGTTGTCGAAGGGGGAGATGCGCACCAGGCGGTGGGTGCCCTGCTCGACGGAGAGGGTGCCGTAGGCGTAGGGCACCTGCACGGCGAAGGTGGTCGACTTGATGCCGGCCTCTTCGGCGTACGACGTCTCGTAGATCTCGGTCTTGTAGCCGTGCTGCTCGGCCCAGCGGAGGTACATGCGCTGGAGCCGCTCGGCGAAGTCGGCGGCGTCGACGCCGCCGGCCTCGGCCCGGATGTTCACGAGCGCCTCGCGGGAGTCGTACTCGCCGGAGAGGAGTGTCCGGACCTCCATCTCGTCCAGCGCCTTCTTGACGTCGGCGAGCTCGATCTCGGCCTCGGCGCGGGTGTCCGGGTCGTCCTCGGCCTCGGCGAGCTCGAAGAGCACGTCGAGATCGTCGATCCTGCCGCGCAGGGCCTCCGCCTTCCTGACCTCCGCCTGGAGGTGGGAGAGCCGGCTGGTGATCTTCTGCGCCTCGTCCGGGTTGTCCCACAGGGAGGGCGCGGCCGCCTGCTCCTCGAGCACGGCGATGTCTGCCCTCATCTTGTCGAGGTCCAGAACGGCCTCGATCGACTCCATGGTCGAGGAGAGGGACTTCAGCTCTTCGGATACATCGACGACTGCCACGCAACCAGCGTAACGGCTCCGCCAACCGACAAACGCCGCACACCCCCGCGCCCTCGGGGTCCAGGGCCCCTCGGGCCCCTCACAACGCCTTTCCCACCCACCCACCCGACTCGGTGGGTGAGAAGCCCCGGAGGGGCGGAGCATGCACCGAATCACAGAGGGCCGCGGGCCGCGGGCCGCGCAGGACAGGACACCCGGAAGCGCCACCAGGGAGGAGAAGCCGGGGCCAGCCCAGGGGCACAGGGGGCAAAGCCCCCGCTGGGCCCCGGGGCAGAGCCCCCGGGACGGACGGGCAGAAGGGCAGGGGTGCAGGGGGCGAAGCCCCCGCCGGGATCTGGGGCGGAGCCCCAGGGCCGGGACCCCTCAGCCCACCGAGACGGGCGGGCGGGTGGGAAACAGGGGGTGCAGGGGGCAAAGCCCCCGCCGGGGTCCGGGGCAGAGCCCCAGGGCCGAGCCCCCTCAGCCCACCGAGTCGGGCGGGTGGGTGGGAAACAGGGGGTGCAGGGGGCGAAGCCCCGCCGGGGTCTGGGGCAGAGCCCCAGGGCCGGGACCTCTCAGCCCACCGAGTCGGGCGGGTGGGTGGGAAACAGGGGGTGCAGGGGGCGAAGCCCCCGCCGGGGTCTGGGGCGGAGCCCCAGGGCCGAGCCCCCTCAGCCCACCGAGACGGGCGGGCGGGTGGGCAAGGCGGCGCGGCCCCAGGGCGCCGGGGCCGTCACGGCGATGCCGAGTGACCCGGCGTCCCCGGGGCCCCGTCCGCCCCGTCCTCCGACGACGCCCACCACACACCCGCCCCGAGCACCCCCGCGACCACCAGCCCCGCCACCCCCAGCGTCAGCCTCCGCCGCCGCGCAGCGGCCCGGTGGCGGGCGGCGGAGCCGGGCCGCGGCGCACCCGCCGCTCGCGGCACCCGGGCCGTACCCCGCGCACCTCCCGCCAGCTCGTCCGGCGCAGGCACCCGCATCGACGTGTGCGTGTCCCGGTTGGAGTCCGGCTTCGCCCCGGGCACCAACGGGACCGCTCCCCGCCGTACCCGCTCGCCGGCCCCGGCCGGCGGAACCGGCCGGTCGGACGGCGACGCGTCCTCGCCCGCCGCCTCCCCCGCAACCTCCGCGTCCGGCTCGTCGACGTCCAGCGGCGGCATCCCCGCGAGCATCGGCTGGAGCTCCCTGAGCAGGGCGCCCAGCTCCGAGGCCCGCAGCCGCGACGCCGGCGCCTTGGCCAGGCACTGCACGATCAGCCGCCACAGCTCGTCCGGGATGCCCGGCAGCGGCGCCACCGTCTCCGTGACGTGCCGGCGCAGCACCGCGCCCGGATGCCCGCCGCCGAACGGAGTGAAGCCCGCCAGCAGCTCGTACAGGACCGTGGCCAGCGCGTAGATGTCCACGGCGGCCCGCGGTGGCAGCCCCTCCACGATCTCCGGCGCGAGATAGTCCGGCGTACCGATGATCTTCGTCGCGCGGGTCCGCTTCGGCGAGTCGATGAGTTTGGCCACACCGAAGTCGGTCAGCAGCGCCGGGTGCGCGCCGCCGGGTCCGAGCGGCCCCTGCATGTCAAGCAGCACGTTCTCCGGCTTGACGTCCCGGTGCACGACCCCGGCCGCGTGGGCCGCGGCGAGCCCGTCGGCCACGTCGGCCACAATTGCCACGGCCGCCTCGGGTGCCAGCCGCCGCTCCCGTTCCAGCCGGGTGCGCAGGTCCGTACCGCGGACGAGGTCCATGACGAGGGCCAGGTCGTTGCCGTCGACCACCAGGTCCCGTACGGAGACCACGTTCGGGTGCTCAAGACCCAGCAGCGCCGTCCGCTCCTGCACGAAGCGGCCCACGAGTTCCTGGTCGGACGCGAGGTCCTCGCGCAGCAGCTTGACGGCGACAGGGCCGTCGGGTCCTTCGCCGAGCCACACCGTGCCGGCGCTGCCCCGCCCCAGGATCTGGTTCGCGGTGTACCGGCTGCCGATCTTCCGTGCCAAGACTGCTCCTACAGACGCGTGTTGCCGACAAAGCTACGCGTCCGGCGAGCCAACCCTCACCACGGAGCCGGAATTCACCCGCCGGCTGTCGACAAATCCCCAGACCCGCGCCGACCCGCGCCTAGTTGCCGCCGCCCCCGCCGCCGAGGTCCTTGATCCAGCCGCCCACCGTGTCGGCCCAGGAGCTCAGTTGCTTCCAGTAGCTCTCGCCGTTGCCGACCCAGGTGTGCAGCGGCGTCAGTTCCCAGACGAGCCAGCCGGCCACCACCAGGATGATGATCGTGAACAGGCAGCCCTTGAGGCAGCCGAGTCCGGGGATCTTCATCGGGTTCGCGCTCCGCTGCCGCGGCGGCCTCGGCTCGCGGACCGGCCGCCGGGGCTCCGGCTGGGCGGGCGGCGCGTACCGCTGCGGCTGGGGTGCGTACCGCTGCGGCTGTTGCTGCTGCTGATAGCCGCGGCCGGGCTGCGCCTGGGGGGCCTGCGCCCGGCGCGGCGGCTGCTGCTGAGGCCGGGCGACCTGCCGCTGCGGGCGGCGGCGCAGCGGGTCCTCGCTGGGGTCCAGGTACTGGACCTGCGTCTGCTCGTTGCGGTCGCGGGCGGCGCGGAGCTGGTTCTGCCAGGGATGCGGCTGCTCGGGCTGCTGGTCCCCGTACGGCCCGCCGCCGCCGTTCATGTCGCCCGGCGACCCCTGCGGCATCGGCGGCATCACGCGCGTGGCGTCGGCGCCGCCGTGGGTGGGCAGCGCGGTGGTCGGATCGGCCGCGCCGGGCACGCCCGTGTGCGGCAGAACGCTGGTCGCGGCGTTCGGGTCGTACGACGCCGCGCCCTGCGGCAGCACCTGCGTGGGGTCGGCGGCGCCGGGCACGTCGGGGGCAGGCACGGTCGCGGGTGCCGGATCGGGCGCCAGCAGCGCGCCCACGGCCTCCGCGGCGGCGATCTGCGCGGCGCCCGCGTGCACGCCCACGCCGTCGGCGACGACGCGCAGGCCCCGGGCGAGGTTCTCCGCGCTGGGCCGTTCGTCGGGGTTCTTGCGCAGGCAGCGCTCGATGACCGTCCACAGCGGGTCCGGGACGGTGGACGGGCGGCGCGGCTCGGCGCTCAGGTGCTGGTGCAGGACCTCGAGCGCCGACCCGCCGGAGAACGGCGGACGGCCGGTGACCAGCTCGTAGAGCAGGATCCCGGCGCCGTAGACGTCCACGGCGGAGGTCTGCGGACGGCCCTCGGCGGACTCGGGCGCGACGTACGCGGGCGTGCCGACGAACTCGTGGGTCCGGGTGAGTCCCGGCGAGTCGGCCAGACGGGCGATGCCGAAGTCGGTGAGCATCGGGTGCATCTGCCCGCCGTCCTGCTTCAGCAGGACGTTGGCCGGCTTCAGGTCGCGGTGCACGACCCCGTCGGCGTGGCTCGCCGCGAGCGCGTCGGCGATCTGGGCGGTGAGCAGCGCGGCGGCCACGGGCGTGAACGGGCCGTTCTCGCGCAGGTAGCGGTGCAGGTCGGGGCCGTCGACGAGGTCCATGACCAGCGCCAGCAGATCGCCCTCGACCACCAGGTCGCGCACCCGCACGATGTTCGGGTGGGTCAGCCGGAGCAGCACGGACCGCTCCCGCAGGAACCGCATCACGATGTCGGCGTCGCTCGCCAGCTCCTCCTTGAGGACCTTGATGGCGACGGTCTCACCGGGCTGTCCGGGCACGGCCGCCTCAGCGCCCGCCGCCTCCCTCTGGCGGGCCCGCCAGACGGTCCCGGTGGCACCGCGTCCGAGCGGCTCCTCCAGGAAGTACTTGCTGCCTACCGGCCGCACGTCATGTGCTCCCTGCTGCTTGCTTGCCTGAACCCGCGCTCCCGGGGCGTCCCGCGGGTGCCGCGACCCGCCGCGCGGGTGTTCCGACCCACTTTAGTGCCGTCCTCCGCGATGCCGGGCGGTCGAGCTGCCGCGCCCGGCGCCGCGGCCGCGCCGCGCCGGCTCCTTCCACGGCGACGTACGCACGGGGGCCCGTACATGTTCGATGGAAAGACGCTCGGCTCGCGTCGGTTGGTTGCCCCGTACGGACATGAACGATCTCAAGCAAGCATCGAGCGGACATTCGATGGGCACATGCCGGGAACTTTTGCGGGCAGAGCCGACCAATCAAGATCACTTGGCGGTGGGCGGCGGGCGCGCTGTCGGTGGTAGGTGCGAGGATGCCTCCAGAACTGGCCGACGTGCTCGTGCGGTGGTGGGGGAAAGTCCGCGGTGGGGGACCGCGGGGCGGTTCCGCCCGACGCCGGTCGCGGGCGCCCGCGCAGAAGGGACCGCTGACGGCGATGCAGATCCGGCTGACCGTCGTAGATCCGCTGGGCCCGCCCTCCCCCACGATCTCGGCCCCGCAGGAGCGGGGCGGCCGTCCACCCGCGCGGAGCCGCGCCGCGAGCTGCGACGTACTGGTCACGGCCCCCGCCGGCACCGCCCTGGCCGCGGTGGCGGCGGCGCTGGCCGCGGCGGTCTGCGGCGAGGGGAACCCGGCGTCCGAGCGGGGCGGCCGGGAGCGCGGCGCGTCCGGCGGACGTGAGCCGGGCGCGGGCCCCGTGGTGCTGTACGCGGGCGCGGAGCGGCTCGACGCCCAGCGCTGCACCCTCGGCGAGCCCCCGCTGCTCGACGGCGCGGTCCTGTCCCTGGGCGCCCCCGCGGACCCCGAGCCGCACCCCGAGCTCGACGACGCCCCGACCCAGCTTCACGTGGTCGCGGGGCCGGACGCGGGCGGGGTGCACCTGCTGCACGGCGGGCAGATCACGGTGGGCCGTTCCGCCGACGCCGACGTGCCGCTGGACGACCCCGACGTCTCGCGCGTGCACTGCGCGGTGACGGTCGCACCCGACGGCGGCGTCTCGGTCGCCGACCTGGGCTCCACCAACGGCACGGTGCTGGGCGGCAGGCCCGTCGGGTCCCGCCCGGTCCGCTTCGCCCCGGGGGCGCTGCTGCGCATCGGCGAGTCGGCCCTGCGCCTGACACCGGCCGCGGGGCCGGACGCCCGCGTACGGACGGCACCCGACGGGGAGGGCCATGTGCGGCTCCCCGCCCAGAGCGCCCCCGCACCGGCGGCCACCACCCCGGCACACACGCGCGTACGGGACGACGACGAGGCCGGCGGCGGCGCGCAGGCGGCGGCCACGCGCGCTTACGGCGATGCCGCGGGCCCGACCGTGGCCCACCGGGGAACGTTCGCGCCCCACCCGCCGGAACCCCGGGAGCACGGGCCCGCCGACCCGACCGTGGTTCCCGCGCAGGCCGGAGCGCCCCGGATCGAGAGCGGCCACGGCCCTGACGGCTCGGCGCTGCCGCCCGTGCCCTTCGCCATCACGGCCGACGGCGGCACCGGCGTGCCGCAGGTCCTGCGGCGGCGCGGCGGACTCGGGGCGTGGGCGCGCCGGCTGACCGGCGGGCGCGGCGAGCAGGCGGCCGACCGGCGTGGGACGTACGACGACGGCGCGGCGGACACGCGCGCGCAGGACGCGCCCGCGTGGTGCTCCGCGCCGCAGCAGCCGGAGGCCTGGCCCGACCCGGCGGCGCTGCTCCTGGCGGCCCTGGGTCCCGGACCGCGGCTGTGGGAGCGCGGGCCGGGGCACCCGGAGGCGCTAACCGTGCGGCTCGGCACGGCCGACCGGCCGGCGCCCGACGGCTCGGGACTGCTGCCCGCGGTCCCGGTCACCGCCGACTTGCGCGAGGTGGGGGCACTGGGCCTGGCCGGACCGCGCGCCCGGCTGTCGGGGCTGGCCCGCGCGGTGCTCGCCCAGCTCGCCGCGGCGCACTCCCCGGACACGCTCGAGATCGTGCTGCTCAGCGCCGACGGCGGCCGCCCGCTCGCGGAGCGCACCGCCGAGTGGTCCTGGCTCGGCTGGCTGCCGCACGTCCGCCCGGCCCACGGCCAGGACTGCCGCCTCCTGCTCGCCTACGACCGCGAGCAGGCCGCGGCCCGCACCGACGAACTCCTGCGGCGCGTCGAGGACCGCGCGGACCACACGGACCACATGACGGACCACCCCGGCGGCGCCCCCGCCGCCGGGACGGACCCCGCGGCCGGCGACCACCGGGCGTCGGCGTCGGACGCGCGCGACGGCGCCCGGCGGCCCTCGTGGGCGCGGGACGGCGATCCGGCGGGCGAACGGAACTTCCCGGGGCCGTACACGGTGGTGGTCGTGGACGGCGACCCCGGCGGCGCGGCGGTGCGCGAGGCGGTGGCACGCCTGGCGCACGAGGGTCCGCAGGCGGGGATACACGTGGTGTGTCTCGCCGAGACGACGCCCGCCTCGCCCGCGTCCCCGGTGACGGACACCTACGAGGCCGCGTGCGCGGTGTCACCGGGGTTCGGGGAGTGTGGGGCCGTCGCGCTGCTCAGCGGTGACGTGGCGACGGCGCTGCGGCTGATGCGCGTCGCGGGACACCCGGCCGCGGCCCATCCGGACAGCGGGTCCGAGCGGATCCGGCGGCACCCGGACGACCTAGGCGCCCTGCGCGCCAACGTGACCTCCGGGGCGCCGGGGGCACGGGGCCCGTACCGCGACCCCATACCCCCCGGCACCGTCGCCGTCGTCGACGCGGTGTCCCCGGCGTGGGCCGAGCGGTTCGCCCGGGCCCTGGCGCCCTTGCGGACGGACGGGCCCGGAGCGGACCGGCCGGTCCGGGTGTCGGCGCCGTTGCCCCTGTCGGCGCGGTTGCTGGACGAACTGGGGCTGGCCCGCGCCACCCCGGCCTCGCTCCAGTCCCGCTGGGCGGACGCGGCCGACGGCACGACGGCCCTGGGCGGGCGCGCCTGGGCGATACTGGGCGCCGGTCCGCGCGGGCCGGTCTGCGCCGACCTCGTGGCGGACGGACCGCATCTGCTGATCGAGGGTCCGGCGGGCAGCGGCCGTACGGAACTGCTGCGATCCGTCGTCGCCTCGCTCGCCGCCGCCGAGCGCCCCGACCGCCTCGGCATCGTGCTGGTGGACGGCCGGGACGGCACCGGCGCGGGCGGCGGGCACGGGGACGGCCTGCGGGTCTGCACGGACGTGCCGCACGTGACCACCCACCTCACCGCCAACGACCCCGTCCGCATGCGGGAGTTCGCCCAGTCGCTGAGCGCCGAGCTGAAACGCCGGGCCGAACTCGTGGGGCTGACGGACTTCGCCGAGTGGCACACCCGCCGCGAGATCTCCGGCCGCCTCGTCCCCCAACGCACACCGGCGTCGTCCGGGGGGACGGCGGCCCGCGGCGCGTACGAGCCGGCGTACGCCCCCACGGACCCCACCGGCACGGGCACGGCCCACACGGCTCTGCCCGGCCCGAGGACGACCGGGGCGCGCACGACCGGCACCGACACGGACCCCACTGGTCCCGACACGGCCCGCGCCCCCCAGCGCACGGCGACCGCCCACGGCGCGTTCCCCCCGGGGTACACCGGCACGGGCCCGGCCGGACCGGGCGGCGGCGGGGGTGCGGGAGACCTCGACAGCCCGCCCAGTTCGACGATGCGGCTTCGGCCCGCCGCCGCCCGCAGGCAGGCCGAGACCGCGCCGCCGCTGCCCCGTCTTGTGGTGGTCGTCGACGATCTGGACGCCCTGGTCTCGCCCTCGCTCGGTTCGCCCGGCCGGCCCTCCGCCGGGTCGGTGATCCGCGCGCTGGAAGCGGTGGCCCGCGAGGGCGAACGGCTCGGCGTCCACCTGGTGGCGGCCACCACGCCCGGCGGCCGTACGGCGCAGACCGAACCGGCGCGCCGGGCCGCGCTGCGGGTCACGCTGGAGGCGCCGGCCCAGGGACCGGACGAGCCGGCGCCCGGACGCGGCCGGCTGGCCTGTGCGGACGGCCGGGTGACGGCGTTCCAGGGCGGTCGCGTCACGGGCCGCATCCCCCGCACCGCGACCCAGCGCCCCACGGTCGTCCCCCTGGAGTGGCACCGCATGGGCGACCCGCCCACCCGGCGCTCGGTGCGGGAGTTGGGCAACGGGCCGACGGATCTGGCGCTGCTGGCAAGCGCGTTGGAGCGGGCGGCGCGGGAGGTGTCGGCGGCCCGGATTCCCCCGTTGCTGTAACCAGGGCCCCGTTGCCGCGAGTCACCCCCGGCCTTCACCGCCGGCGGCCCCGTCACCATCCCTCGCCGCCGTGATCAATACCTGACTGTGAGTCACGACGTGGTCACGATCGCCCGGTTGACACCGTGGGCGCCCTTGCCGACTCCCGGACCCCGGCGTACACCAGAGCCCACGGGACAGCGCTCGGACGTTCGACGAGGCAACGGAGAACGGGGCAGTCATGCGCAGCACGAGCAGCACCATCCTCAGCCACAGGGCCGCCAGGACCGCCGCGGTCGTCGCCGCGGGAGCACTGGCCCTCTCCCTCACCGCGTGCGGCGGCGGAAGCGACGACAAGAAGAGCGGCGACGACCAGAGCATGGGCACGAAGCCGAGCGGCGTCGTCACCCTCCCCAAGCTGGACGGCGCGACACTGGAGGTCGCCGCCGTCTGGACCGGCGGCGAACAGAAGAACTTCAAGCAGGTCCTCGCCGAGTTCGAGAAGCGCACGGGCGCCAAGGTCACCTTCGTTCCCGCCCAGGACCCGATCATCAACTTCCTCGGCTCCAAGATCGCGGGCGGCCGGCCGCCGGACGTGGCGCTGCTCCCGCAGCCCGGCGCCATCAAGCAGGCCGTGGACAAGAAGTGGGCCAAGCCGCTGGGCCCGGAGGCCCGGGCCCAGCTCGCCAAGAACTACTCGCAGGGCTGGCAGGACATCGGCAAGGTCGACGGCACCCAGTACGGCGCCTACTACAAGGCCGCCAACAAGTCGCTGATCTGGTACAACGCCGCGGTCTTCGAGAACGCGGGCGCGAGCGAGCCCAAGACCTGGAAGGACCTGCTGAACACCGCGCAGCAGGTCTACGACTCCGGGGTCACCCCGTTCTCCGTGGGCGGCGCCGACGGCTGGACCCTCACCGACTGGTTCGAGAACGTCTACCTCTCGCAGGCGGGCCCGGAGAAGTACGACCAGCTCGCTCAGCACAAGATCAAGTGGACGGACCCGTCCGTCAAGGACGCGCTCACCACGCTCGCCGAGATCTGGTCCAAGAAGGACTACATCGCGGGCGGCCCGAACGGCGCGCTGCAGACCGAGTTCCCGGCCTCGGTGACCCAGACGTTCACCGGCGGCGACCAGCCGAAGGCCGGCATGGTCTACGAGGGCGACTTCGCCCAGGTCAACATCGGGGAGACCAAGGCAGAGGTGGGCACGGACGCGAAGGTGTTCCCGTTCCCGGCCGTGGGCTCCACCCCGCCGGTCGTCTCCGGCGGCGACGCGGCCGTGATCCTGAAGGACTCCAAGGCGGCCCAGGCCCTGGTCACCTTCCTGGCCTCGGCGGACGCGGCGACGATCCAGGCGAAGCTCGGCGGCTATCTGTCGCCGAACAAGAACGTTCCGGACTCGGCGTATCCGAACGAGGTCCAGCGGAAGATCGCCAAGGCGCTGATCGACTCGGGCGACGACTTCCGCTTCGACATGTCCGACCAGGCCCCGCAAGCGTTCGGCGGCACGCCGGGCAAGGGCGAGTGGAAGGAACTCCAGGACTTCCTGAAGAACCCGTCGGACGTCGCGGGCACCCAGGCGAGGCTGGAGAAGGACGCGGCGGCGGCGTACGGCGGCGGGAGCTGATCCGGCGATGGCGCCGGCCACGGCGGCGGGAGCCCGGACGGGCACCGCCGCGCCCCGTCGTCGCAAGAGCGTGACCGGCACCCGCAGGACAGTGGCGGCTCTGTTCCTGCTGCCCGCCCTGGTGCTGCTCGGCGCGCTCGTGGTCTACCCCATCGGGTACTCGGTCGTCCGCAGCTTCTACGACGCCTCCGGCGACGGCTTCGCCGGATTCGACAACTACAAGGCCCTGTTCACCGACGACGGCATCCGCACCGCGCTGAAGAACAACATCATCTGGGTGGTGTTCGCGCCGACGGTCGCCACCGCCCTCGGCCTCGTCTTCGCGGTGCTGACCGAACGGGTGCGCTGGGGAACGGCGTTCAAGCTGGTCGTCTTCATGCCGATGGCGATCTCCATGCTGGCGGCCGGGATCATCTTCCGGCTGGTGTACGACCAGGACCCGGACCGGGGCGTCGCCAACGCGGTGTGGGTCGGGGTGCACGACACCTTCGCGCAGTCCTCGGCGTTTCCGAAGGCCCACCCGGGCCGCGACTCGCCGCTGAAGCCGGACGAGGGTGGCTTCATCACCTCGGCCACGGTCCGCACCGGCGAGTCGGTGGCGCTGCCCCTCGTCGGCGTCGCCCCCGACCAGATGCCGAAGAGCGCGAAGAAGGCGGTACAGGCCGAGCCGGAGCCCGGAAAGATCACCGGCACGGCCTGGCAGGACTTCACGCGAGGCAAGGGCGTCGGCAAGCTCGGCGCGGTCGACCCGGCGGAGTTCGGCTACGCCGGGATGCGGATCGAGGCGGTCAAGGACGGCAGGGTGGTCGCGTCGGCGAAGGCCGCCGACGACGGCACGTTCACCCTGCCCGCGCAGGCGGACAGCGCTCGGCTCCGGCTCCCGGCGAGCAACTTCGAGGCCCCGTACAACGGTCTGGACTGGCTGGGCCCGTCGCTGGTGACCCCGGCGATCATCGGGGCGTACGTGTGGATGTGGGCCGGGTTCGCGATGGTGCTGATCTCCGCCGGGCTCGCCGGGGTGCCCAGGGAACTGCTGGAGGCGGCCCGGGTCGACGGCGCCAACGAGTGGCAGGTGTTCCGCAGGGTCACCGTGCCGCTGCTGGCGCCCGTGCTCGCGGTGGTCGCGGTCACCCTGATGATCAACGTGCTGAAGATCTTCGACCTGGTCTACATCATCGCCCCGGGCTCCTCCCAGGACGACGCCAACGTGCTGGCCCTGGAGCTGTACCGCAAGGGCTTCTCGGAGGGACAACCCGGCATCGCCAGCGCCATCGCGGTGTTCCTGCTGCTTCTGGTCATCCCGGTGATGCTGTTCAACATGCGCAGGCTTCGGCGGGAGGTGCGGCGATGACGGCGCGTCCCGCTGTCGGCCGGGGGTCCGGGGGTCGCCCCCCGGAAGAACACAGCAACATGCGCAGGCTTCGGCGGGAGGTGCGGCGATGACGGCGCGAGTCGAGAGTCCGGCGAAGACGCCCGAGGCCGTGACGGTCGGGCCGTCCCTGGGGTCGCGGCTGACGGAGGCCGTCAGCGGCGGTGCGGTGCGCGTCTTCCTGATCGTGGTGGGCCTGTTCTGGCTGGTGCCCACGATCGGCCTGCTGCTGTCGTCGCTGCGCACGCCCGAGGACATGAGCGCGAGCGGCTGGTGGACGGTGTTCAGCAAGCCAGCGCAGCTCACCTTCGGCAGTTACCAAAAACTCCTGGAGAACGGGGACATCACCGACTCCCTGGTCAACACCGTCCTGATCACCGTGCCCGCGACGCTCCTGGTGGTGCTCGTCGGCTCGCTCGCGGGCTACGCCTTCGCGTGGATGGAGTTCCCCGGCCGGGACTGGTGGTTCCTGGCCGTGGTCGGCCTGCTCGTCGTGCCGGTGCAGGTCGCGCTCATCCCGATCGCCGAACTGTTCGGCAAGCTCGGCCTGTTCGGCACGGTCTTCGGAGTGATCCTGTTCCACACGGGCTTCGGCCTGCCGTTCGCGGTGTTCCTGCTGCGGAACTTCTTCGCGGAGATCCCCCGTGAACTGCTGGAGGCGGCCCGCCTCGACGGCGCCGGTGAACTGCGGCTGTTCGCCCGCGTGGTGATGCCGCTCGGCGGGCCCGCGATCGCCAGCCTGGGCATCTTCCAGTTCCTGTGGGTGTGGAACGACATGCTGGTCGCGCTCGTCTTCACCAAGTCCGGTACGCAGCCGATCACGGTCGCCCTCCAGACGCAGGTACGCCAGTTCGGCAACAACATCGACGTCCTGGCACCCGGGGCGTTCATCTCCATGGTGATCCCGCTGGCCGTGTTCTTCGCCTTCCAGCGGCAGTTCGTCTCGGGCGTGATGGCGGGCGCGGTCAAATGACCGCATGGCCCCGGCGGTTGGGGGCGGACCGGCAACGGGCCGCCCTCCACCGCCGCCGGTGTGCCGTCCCCCGGATGCCTCAGCGGGCCGTGACCGACCCACTCCACCGGCCGTTCCCGGGCAGAACGCCCGCCCGGCCCTTGGATGCCCCTTGCCCAGGTTCAGTGTCATCGCCCCCGCGCACCGGGTCCCGGCGTATCCGCGCACCTGCCTCGCGGCGTGCCGCCGCCGCTGCCGCTCCCTCGGCCTGCGGCGGGCGCTGTGGACCGGCCTGCGGTACGCCCTGGTCCGGCTGGGCCCGCACCGCGCGCTCCGGGTGCTGCGGCTGATGGCGGCCCGGTGCCGCCGGACGGCCGAGCGGGCCGTCAAGCCGGTGCTGCTGCTGCGGGCGGCCGTGCTGCGCGCAGGGCGGCGCACGGCGTGGCCGGGACGGTCGCCGTCCTCCCGTGCCGTGGGGTGTCGTCGCAGGTCGCGCCCCCGATCCGACGCCCGCTCGCAACCGTGCCGCAACCCGCCGGCCGGCAGGCCGTCACCCGAAGCCTTTGAACACCGTTTGCTCTTTTGGGAGTCCGTATGCACGCAGCGGACCGGATCAACACGAGAAAGAGCGGAATGCCCCGATTCAGCATCGTCGTCCCGTCGCATGACGTCGCGGGCCGGCTGTCCCTGGCGCTGGACTCGGTCCTCGCCCAGTCCTTCGGAGACTTCGAGCTGATCGCGGTGTGCGACGGTCCGGCCGTCCCGGCCGCCGGCGTCGCCGCCGACCACGCGGGGCGGGACTCGCGGGTGGTCCTGGTGCACTCGCCGCCGTCCGAGGGCCTCGGCGCGGCGCGCAACGCCGGGACGCGGGCGGCGAGCGGCGCCTATCTGCTGTTCCTCGACGGCGACGACGTCCTGGTGCCGGGCGCGCTGTCCGCGCTGGCCGCCCGCCTGGAGGAGACGGGCGACGTCGACGTGCTGTATTTCGAGCACGAGCGCAGTCCCTGGTGGGAGGGCGAGCCTGCCACCACGGCCGGGCCGCCGCCGGTCACCGTCGAGGGGTCCGCCTTCTCCCCCGCCGAGGCCCCGCGTCTGACGGGCGTTCCCCTGCCCGCGTGGAGCGCGGCCTACCGCCGCTCCTTCGTGACCGAACACGGTCTGGCCTTCCCCGCCGGGCACCGCACCGACGTCGGCTGGGGCGGCCTGGTCACCGTCGCGGCCGAGCGCGTCGCGGTGCTGCGCCGCGTCGTCGTACGGCATCTGCTGCGCCGGCAGGGCAGCCGGCTCGACCTTCCGGGCGAGCACCAGTTCGACCTCCTCGACCAGACCGAGCGAGTGCTCGTCCGGGCCGCCGCCGAAGGACTGCCCAGGAAGCGGTTCACACCCCTGTTCGAGCAGCTTTTCGACACGGTGCTGGCGGTGGCCGCGGATCCGGAAACGGTGCCCTCGCACCGGCGCCGCGCGTTCTTCCGCCGGGCCCACCGCCTGTACCGACGCCACCGCCCGGCGGGCCACCGCGCCCCGGGCGGCTCGTCCGGCACGCCGCACCGGCTGCTGGCGGCGGGCGCGTACACGGTGTTCCGCGTACGGTGCGCCGCCGGCCGTACGGCCGCGGCCGCCGCCCGGCGCCTGCCGCGCGGGGGCCGGCTGCGCTCACGCCTCGCCTACCGCCTGCACCTGCTCCGGCCGCTCGACGAGAACCTCGTCGTGTACTGCGCCTACTGGGGCCGCGGTTACGCCTGCAACCCGGCCGCCCTGCACGCCAAGGCCCGCGAACTCGCCCCGCACCTGCGCGGTGTGTTCCTGGTGGAGCCCGGCAAGGAGGACACCGTTCCCGACGACGTCGAGTACGCGGTGATCGGCAGCCGCCGCTACTGGAAGGTGCTGGCCCGCGCCAAGTACCTGGTGAACAACGCCAACTTCGCCGACGCCGTCGTCAAGCGCCCCGGCAGCGTGCACCTCCAGACCCAGCACGGCACCCCGCTGAAGACGATGGGCTGCGACCAGTCGACGTACCCGGTGGTCGCGGCGCGGTCCGGCAGCTTCACCAAGCTGCTGCGCCGCGTGGACCGGTGGGACTACAACCTCTCCTCCAACCGCCACTCCACCGAGATGTGGGAGCGGGCCTTCCCCGGCTCCTACGAGCCCCTGGAGTACGGCTACCCGCGCAACGACGTCTACTGCACGGCCCGCGCCGAGGACGTGGCCCGCGTCCGCCGCGAACTGGGCGTCCCGGACGGGAAGACCGCCGTCCTGTACGCGCCCACCCACCGCGACCACCACACCGGCTTCGAGCCCGGCCTCGACCTGGAGGCCTTCTGCGCGGCGGCCGGCGAGGACGTCGTCGTCCTGCTGCGCGCCCACTACTTCTACGACAAGGGCGGGCCGCGCAGCGGCGGCCGGATCATCGACGTCACCGCGCACCGCTCCTCGGAGGACGTGTGCCTGGCCGCCGACGCGCTGGTCACCGACTACTCGTCGATCATGTTCGACTACGCCAACCTGGACCGCCCGATCGTCGTGTACGCCGACGACTGGGAGGTCTACCGGGAGATCCGCGGGGTCTGCTTCGACCTCATGGACACACCGCCCGGCCCGGTCGTCCGCACCCCGGGGGAACTGGCGGCGGTCTTCCGCGACGGCGGGTACGCGGGCCCGGAGTCGGCGGCGCTGCGGGCCCGGTTCCGGCAGCGGTTCTGCCAGTTCGACGACGGGCTGGCCGCCGAGCGGACCGTCCGCCGGGTGTTCCTCGGCGAACCGCCCGAGGCGCTCCCGCCCGTGATCCCGCTCGCCGAGCGCGCCCCGGCCCCCGCCGCCACGCACTAAGGAGCTGACGCAGCCGTGCCCCGCTTCAGCATCATCGTCCCCTGCTTCAAGGTGCAGGGGTTCCTGCGCGAATGCCTGGACTCGGTCCTGACGCAGTCCTTCGACGACGTCGAGGTGATCGCCGTCGACGACTGCTCCCCCGACGGCAGCGGCGCCATCCTCGACGAGTACGCCGCCCGCGACCCGCGCGTCCGGGTGCTGCATCTGCCGGAGAACGTCGGGCTCGGCCGTGCCCGCAACGCCGGAATGCCGCTCGCCACCGGCGACTTCCTGTTCTTCCTCGACAGCGACGACACCCTCACCCGGGGCGCGCTGCGCGCCATCGCCGACCGGCTGGAGGAGACCGGCGACCCGGACGTGCTGGTCTTCGACTACGCCCGCACCTACTGGTGGGGTGGAACCCGGCGCAACGTACTGGCCGCTGTGCTCGCCGAGGCCGGCCCCGGCACCTTCACGGCCGCCGAACAGCCCAGGATCCTGGACCTGTTGATGGTGGTGTGGAACAAGGTCTACCGGCGCGGCTTCGTCGAGGAGCACGGCTTCGCCTTCCCGCCCGGCTACTACGAGGACACACCCTGGACGTTCCCGGTCCTGCTCACGGCCCGGCGGATCGCCACGCTCGACCGGATCTGCCTGTACTACCGCCAGCGCCGGCAGGGCAACATCCTGTCCACCACCAGCCGCAAGCACTTCGACATCCACGACCAGTACGAGCGGGTCTTCACCCATCTGGACTCCCATCCGGAGCTGGCGGGCTGGCGGCCCTACCTGCACCGGAAGATGGGCGAGCACTGCCTGGACATCCTCGCCAAGCCGGACCGGCTGCCCCCGTCGGACAAGGCCGAGTTCTTCCGCCGCACGGCGCGGATGTTCCGGGCCCACCGGCCCCCGGACGCGGACACGAGCGGTGAGGTCCGGTGGCTGGAGGGCGGTTGGGCCGCCTACCGGGTCAGGCGGCAGGCGGGGCGGGCCGGCCGGGAACTCGGGCGCCGGGCGCTGCGGGTCCGCCGCGCGGCGGCCGGGCGGGTCAAGGGCGGCTGGGCCGCGCTGCACACCCGCCGGACGCTGGACCAGGACCTCGTCCTGTACTCGGCGTTCTCGCACCGGGGCATGCTCGGCGACCCGGCGGCCGTCCACCGCAAGGCACGCGAGATCGCGCCGCATCTGCGCGGGGTGTGGGTGGTGCGGGACCGGGAGCAGGCCGCGCTGCTGCCGCCGGACGTGGAGTACGTCCTGCCCGGCACCCTGCGCCACCGGCAGCTCGCCGCCCGGGCCGCGTTCTTCGTCAACAACGTCAACTGGCCCTCCAGCCAGGCCAAACGGCCCGGCAGCACGCACATCCACACCCATCAGGGCACCCCGCTGAAGTTCATGGGGGCCGACCTTCTGGGCAAGCCCGGCGCCCGGCACGGCGTCGACGTGCCGGGCCTGCTGGACCGCGCCGACCGCTGGGACCACAGCCTGGTCGCCAACCGCCACTCCGAGCTGGTGTGGGAGCGGGCCTACCCCTGCCGGTTCGCCTCCGCGCGCACCGGCAGCCCGCGCAACGACGTGCTGGTCACCGCGCAAGCGGACGACGGCGCCGCCCTCCGCGACCGGCTCGGCGTCCCGCCGGAGCACACGATGGTGCTGTACGCGCCGACCCGGAGGGACTACCGGCGAGGCGGCCACGTCGAGCGCTTCGACCTGGCCCGGTTCGCCGCGGACCTCGGCGAGGGCCACACCCTCGTCGTACGCCTGCACCCCTCGCTGGCCACCGGACCGGCGCGCGGCATGGGACTGGCCGAGCTGCACCGGCGCGGAGTGCTCGTCGACGCGACCGACGAGCGGCACGTGGAGGAGCTCATGCTCGCCTCCGACGTGCTGGTCACCGACTACTCGGCCCTGATGTTCGACTACGCCAACCTGGACCGGCCGATCGTGGTGCACGCCGACGACTGGGGCGCGTACACCGCGAGCAGGGGCACGTACTTCGACATCACCGCCGAACCGCCGGGACATGTGACGCGCTCCTACGAGCAGTTGGCGCGGCTGTTCGCCTCCGGAAGCTGGCGGGACGCCGAGTCGGCGCGGCTGCGGTCCGGCTTCCGGGAGCGCTTCTGCGAGTTCGACGACGGCTGGGCGGCCGAACGGGTGGTACGGACCCTGATCCTCGGCGACGCGGAGTGGACACCGGATCCGGCGGCGGCGCCCGCGGCCCCCGGAGCGGTCGCCCACCTGCCCTCCCAGGCCTCCGGCCGCGACCTGCTGGCGCCCTCGTGAGACGGCCCCGGTGGAAACCGCGCGCGGGACGGCCGGGCACCTGGGTGCTGGTCCTGGCCGCCCTCTTCGCGCTGCTCCAGCTCGGCACGGTCACCGGCCGCGACACCCCCGACACCAAGAACTACCTGTCGTACGCGCTGAGTCTGCGCGGAGCGGACAAGTGGGAGGCGGCGGCCGTCACGATCGACTACGTGTGCGCCGGCAGGGCGGCCCGGGCGAGCCGCGCGCGGAGCGTGGACGTGCTGCGCTTCCGCGGGCCGAGCCCGGCGGCCCGGGTGGCGGACGCGTGCCGGGCCGAGCTGCGGCGCGAGGTGGAGGCACGGCTGCGGGCCGGGCAGACCGGCGGGCACACCCTGCCGTTCATGCCGGAACGCTTCATGCGGATCTTCGAGGCGCGGCCGGGCTACCCGGCGTTCCTGATCCCCTTCATCACGGTGTTCGGCGTGACGTGGGGCGTGTGGGCGGCGGGCGTCGTCGTCACGGCGGCGGGCGGCGTCCTCGTCTTCCTGCTGCTGCGCGGCCGTCGCGTGCCCGCGCCCCTGGCGCTGACCGGCCAGGGGCTCTACTACGTGCTGCCGTGCGGCACGACGGCCATGCGGCCGATGACCGAGGGCCTGATGCTGGCGCTGACCCTGGCGGCGCTGTGGGGGTGCTCGCTGGCGCTGGACGGCCGCACGGGGGCCGGCACCGCCCTGGTCGCGGGCGCGCTGCTCGCGCTGTTCACCGTCAAGCACTCCCAGGCGCTGTTCCTCGGGCTGAGCCTGGCGGCCGCGGGCGCGGCGGTCGCCGTACGGCGGTGGACGCGGCGGCGACCGGCGGGGCGGGGTGTCCTGGCGGTCACGGCGGTGGCCTGCGGCGCGGCCGTCGGCACGGTGCTCCTCGCGCGGGCGCTGCGCTACCCGACCTGGACCGACAGCCTTCAGGACCTGCTCACCGGCCACTACGCCCTGCCCGACCGCGACCGTCCCTGGCCGGAGCTGCTGCGGCTGGAGGGCGCGTTCTGGCTGGAGTGGCTGCGCCGGCAGCTCTGGCAGCCGCTGTTCGCCGCCCTGCTCGCGGCCGGCGCGTGGGGTGCGCTGCGGCGGCGGGGGGCGTTCGGGCTCTTCGTGGTGGCGACGGCGTCCACCGGGTTCCTCACCCAGGCCGCACATCCCGACATCACCGTGTGGGGCGAACGGCTGATCGTGCTGGCCTGGCTGCTGCCGGTGGTGGGGGTGCCGCTGCTGCTGGAGCGTGTGACGCGCCGGTCCGCGGCGGACGTCCCGGGCCCGCGTCCTCGCAGCGTGCCAGCCGAGTGGAGCCCGGTGACGCGATGACCCCGACGGACCCTGCGCACCCGGCGCAGCCGGTGAAGGCGCCGCGGCCGGTTTGTCCTACTTGGCAGTCTCTTGCCGATGCCAGGACGCGTATTAGCCTATTTAAAGCTTTCCGTCGGATTACGATCCGCCGTGATGAGTGCCTGCCAGAGCGTGACGCGTCTTCTCACGCGTCCGTCGACGAGACACCGCCTCCTCGGCCTGACGGCCGCCTGGCTCCTCACGCGCGCCCTGATGCTGTGGCTGCTCGCCCACGACGGGCTGCCCCTGCTCGGCGGGGGCTCGGTGGCGCGCGAGGTGTGGAAGCTGTACCAGCACTGGTACGGCCTGCTCTCCCACGGCGCGTTCCCGGCGCACGACACGCTGTGGCAGTACCCGCCGGGCGCCGGTCCGGTGCTGCTGTCGCCCGCGCTGCTGCCGGGCCTGACCTACTTCCGGGCCTTCGTGGTGCTCACCGTCGCCGTCGACGCGCTGGTCACGCTGGCGCTGGCGCACGCGGGCACCCGGCCTGGGCGCAGCCTGCGCGGGGCCGGCTACTGGACGCTGGGCCTGCCGCTCCTGCTGCACGTCCCGCTGGCCCGCTACGACGTCCAGGCCACCGCTCTGGCCGTGCTGTCCCTGCTGGCCCTGCCGCGCTCCCCGCGCGCGTGCGGCGCGCTCGCCGCGCTGGGCGCCCTGGTGAAGGTGTGGCCCGCTCTGGCGCTGCTCGGACCGCCCCGTGGCCGTCCGACCCGCTCGGCGTGGACCTGGGCGGCCGCCACCGGCGCAGTCCTGCTGACCGTCCTCGCCGGCCTGTTCGAAAACCCGCTCGCCTTCGCGCGCCAGCAGGGCGGCCGGGGCGTGCAGATCGAGTCGTTCGGCGGCACCGCCCTCGCACTGGCCACGCACGCCGGCTGGCCGGGCCGCGTGCGCTACCGGTACGGGTCCCTGGAGTTCACCGGACCGTACGTCTCCACCGTCGCACACCTCTCGCTGGCCCTGTCGGCCGGCGCCTTCGGACTGCTGCTGCTGTGGCGGATCCGGGCCCGGCACTGGACGCCCGCGACCCCGTACGACGCCGCGCTGAGCGCCGTCCTGCTGTTCACCGTCACCAGCCGGGTGATCAGCCCGCAGTACATGGTGTGGCTGCTCGGCCTCGCGGCGGTGTGCCTGACGTCGCCGCTGACCACACAGCGGCCGGTCGCCGCGCTGATCGCACTGGCGAGCCTGGTCAGCGTGATCGCCTATCCCGTGCTGTACCAGCAGGTCGCGGCCTGCACCTGGACAGGCTGCGCGCTCATGGTGATGCGCAACGCTCTGCTGGCCGCCGCCGCGCTATTCTCTTTCGCCCGGTTGTGGCGATCGACGACATCTCCGAAATGGATGAGGCAGGAAGGGGAACCCGAACCGGGAACACACCGTCTTCCGCACGGGACGCTAAGTCCGTCTTAACCGGAGATTACCGACCACCCCTACTATTCCCGCTCGTGGATCCCATGCCTCTGCACCCCCACCAGTCCACCGACGTCGGCGTCATCGTGATCGGTTACAACGACGCCGCCCACATAGCCGACGCCGTGCGCTCGGCGCTCGCGCAGGGCCCCTCCGTCACCGAGATCGTCGCCGTCGACGACTGCTCGACCGACGGCACCTTCGAGCTGCTCGACCGGCTGGCCGCGGCCGAACCGAGAGTGCGGGTGATCCGGCGTGAGGACAACAGCGGTGGCTGCGGCACCCCGCGCAACACCGGCCTCGACGCGGTCACGACGCCGTACGTGATGTTCCTCGACAGCGACGACGTCCTGCCGCCGGGCGCGGTGGACGCGCTGCTCGCCGCCGCCCGGGAGGAACAGGCGGAGGTCGTGAGCGGGCTGTGCGTGCGCCGTGAGCTGCCCTCGGGGCGTGAAGTGCCGTGGCAGCGCAAGCTGTACAGCGAGAGCGCCGTCCTCACGCGCCCCGCGCACCTCCCCCGCGTCGTGCACGACACCCTGTGCGTCAACAAGCTGTACCGCACCGACTTCCTGCGCGAGCACGCGATCCGCTTCCCGGAGGGGCACTTTCCGTACGAGGACTTCGTGTTCACCGCGCGTTTGCTGGCCGCCGGGCCACGCATGGCCCTCATTCCGGACCAGGTGTACGTGTGGAACGTGCGCCGTTCCGCCGGGCAGCTGTCGATCTCGCTGGACCGCTCGAACATCGAGAACTGGCGGGCGCGCACCGAGGCGAGCCGGTCGGCGTACGACATCCTGCTGAACGCCGGGCAGAAGGAGCTCGCGCGGGCGGCCCGCGCCAAGTTCCTCGACCACGAACTGCGCATGTACGCCCGTGAGCTGGGGCTTCGCGACGCGGGGTACCGGCGCGCGTGGTGGGAGCACACACGGAAGTACCTCGGCGAGTACGACGCGGCCGACTGGGAGGTCAACCCGACGGCCTCCGGGCGCCTACTCGGACGGGTGATTCTCGCGTCGCCCGAGCCGCGCGATCTGCCGCGCCTGAAGGAGCTCGCCGCCCGCCCGTCCCGGCTGTGCCCGCCCTACGCCCGCGACAAGGACGGCACCCCCGTCTGGGCGGACGACCTTCCCGGGATCAGCCTGGAGCCCTACCTGGTCCGGCCGGTCCACGTCCTGCCCCTGGCCGTGGACGCGGAACTGCGCCCCCACGCGGGCACCAGCCTGCTGCGGCTGCGCCTGCACGATCTGTACGGCAGGGTGGCGTCCGCCGGGCCCGAGGCCCTGGAGGTGGAGTGGCGGCACCGTGAGGCGGGGCGCACCGTCCAGCACGCCACCGTCCCGCTCACGCCGTCCGAGGACGGCACCTGGTCGGCCGGGACGGCCGTGCACCTCGCGGGGCTGGGCGCCGGCACCTGGGACCTGCGGCTGCGGGTGTGCTTCGCCGACGGCACGAGCCGTGAGGTGACGGCGCACGCGCGCACCGGCGCCGGTCTGCTGCGCCGCCGTGTCGCTCCGAGCGTGCGCTACGGCGTCCTGCTGGTCCAGCCCTACGCCACGCACTCCGGCGCGCTGGCACTGCGGCTGGCGGCGGGACTGAGCGGAGTGACGTCCGTGCTGCGGGGCAGGCTGCGCCGTCTGCTTCACCGGGCCGCGCCCCGGTGAGCACGCCGCGATCCGCATCCCCACGACCACCTGGGCCAACTGACGAGGAGACGCCCGTATGACCTGGCTGATCACCGGCGGCGCCGGCTACATCGGAGCGCATGTCGTCCACGCGATGACCGAGGCGGGCGAGCGGGCGGTGGTGTACGACGACCTGTCCACCGGCATCGCCGAGCGCGTCCCGCAGGGCGTTCCGCTGGTGGTCGGCTCGACGCTGGACGGCGACCGGGTGGCACGTGTCCTCGCCGAGCACCAGGTGACCGGCGTCGTCCACCTGGCGGCGAAGAAGCAGGTGGGCGAGTCGGTGGAGCAGCCCCTGCGCTACTACCGGCAGAACGTCGAGGGCCTGCGGGTCCTGCTGGAGGCGGTGACGGCGGCCGGGGTCGGGGCGTTCGTGTTCTCCTCCTCGGCGGCCGTGTACGGCATGCCCCACGCCGAGCGGGACGACGCCCTGGTGACGGAGGAGACGCCGTGCGTGCCGATGTCGCCGTACGGCGAGACGAAACTGGCCGGCGAGTGGCTGGTGCGCGCGACCGGTCGGGCGGCGGGACTGTCCACGGCGTCCCTGCGGTACTTCAACGTGGCGGGCGCGGCGAGCCCGGAGCTCGCGGACATCGGCGTCTTCAACCTGATCCCGATGGTCTTCGAACGGCTGACCGAGGGCATGCCCCCGCTCATCTTCGGGGACGACTACCCCACGCCCGACGGCACCTGCGTCCGTGACTACATCCACGTGGCGGACCTCGCGGAGGCGCACGTGGCGGCGGCGCGCGCCCTGCGCTCCTCCCCCGGCCGCGACCTCACGCTGAACATCGGCCGCGGGGAGGGGGTCTCGGTGCGCGAGATGATCGACACGATCAACGCCGTCACCGGCTACGACAGCGTCCCGACGGTCGCCCCCCGCCGCCGCGGCGACCCGGCACGCGTCGTCGCCTCCGCCGACCGCATCACCGCGGAACTCGGCTGGAAGGCCCGCCGCGACCTCTCCGACATGATCAGCACAGCCTGGCAGGGCTGGCTCCACCACCACCCCCGGCCCTGACCGCGCGCTCCGACGCCACCGGCTCCGCCCCGCGCGCGGATCCGGTGGCGTCCTCGTGTGCGGGGGCCGTGGTCACTGTCACAGGGCCTTGAGCGCTTCGGCCGTGCCGTGGGCGAGGGCGTTCAGGTAGCCCTTGGGGAGCTTGGGCGTGCGGATGACGACCGCGCGCCAGTACAGCGGGCCCGAGATCAGGTCGAGGGCCAGGTCACGGTCCAGACCGGGGCTGATCTCGCCGCGCCGCTCGGCCGCCGCCAGGATGCTGCTGGCCACGCTCTCCTGCCCGTCGCGCAGGGCCTTCTGCATGGCCTCGGCGATGTCCGGATTACGGGCCGCCTCCGCCTGGAGGTCGGGGATGATCTGCGAGGCGATGGGGTGGCGCAGGGCGCGGGAGGTCACCTCGTACAGCAGCCGCAGATCGCTCTCCAGGGAGCCGGTGTCGGGCGCGGGCAGGCCCTGCACGGCGAGCGCCGAGACGATGTCGAGGACCAGGTGCAGCTTGGAACGCCACCGGCGGTAGACGGCCGTCTTGCCGACGCCCGCCCGCCGCGCGATCCCCTCGATGGACATCCGCGCGTAGCCGACGGACGCCAGTTCCTCGAAGACCGCCGCGCGGATCGCCTCCGTCACATCCTCGCGAAGCACGGCCGCTCCGGCGGGGACCCGGCGGCGTGGGCGCGTCTGGGGCTCGTCGGCGTTCGTCGTCATGAGGCCCAGCATAGGGCGTTACGACGCAACGGTTGCGTTGCGTCGCTCATTCGCCGTACGCTCGCGTTGCGACGATACGGTCCCGTTCCGACGTAAGAAAACGTAAAGAGAACCGTAAGGAAACGATCGGCGACCCCGGAGCCGGACCCCCGCACCACCTCCCCCCGAGCGAAAGCAGCGGATGTGAGCCAGGTCCTCCACACACCGCCCCGCACTCCGGCCGCGGTCGAGAACGACACCCTCTCGGCGCTCGCCGTGCACCACGGCCTGTCGGTCAGCGGCGCCCGCCCCTCCCTGCCCGAGTACGTCCGCCAGTTGTGGGCACGGCGCCACTTCATCAGCGCCTTCGCCACCGCCAAGCTCACCTCCCAGTACAGCCAGGCGAAGCTCGGCCAGATCTGGCAGGTCGCGACCCCCCTGCTGAACGCGGCGGTGTACTACTTCATCTTCGGCATCCTCATGGGCACCAGCCGCGGCGTCGCGGACTACATCCCGTTCCTGGTGACGGGCGTGTTCATCTGGACGTTCACACAGAACTCGATCATGGCGGGCACCCGGGCGATCTCCGGCAACCTCGGCCTGGTGCGGGCCCTGCACTTCCCGCGGGCCGCCCTGCCGGTCTCCTTCGCGCTCCAGCAGCTTCAGCAGCTGCTGTTCTCGATGGTCGCCCTCGTGGTGATCCTCTTCTGCTTCGGCATGACACCGTCCATGTCGTGGGCGCTGGCCGTCCCGGTGCTGCTGCTCCAGTTCATGTTCAACGCCGGCGTCTCCATGGTCATGGCGCGGTTGGGTGCCAGGACGCCGGACATCGCCCAGTTGATGCCGTTCATCCTGCGCACCTGGATGTACGTCTCCGGCGTGATGTGGAGCATCGACACGACGCTGAACCGCAGTCACATGCCGCACCTGCTGAAGGTGCTGCTGCAGTCCAATCCGGCCGCCGTCTACATCGACCTGATGCGCTTCTCGCTGATCGACAGCTTCAAGGCCCACCAGCTCCCCCACCACGTGTGGGCGTTCGCGCTGGGCTGGGCCCTGCTCGCCGGGGTCGGCGGCTTCATCTACTTCTGGAAGGCTGAGGAGACGTACGGCCGTGGCTGAGCTGAACACCGACAGGGTCCCCACCGTCGTCGTCGACGGCGTCGACATCGTCTACCGGGTCAACGGCACCGGCTCCGGCCGGGGCTCGGCGACCGCCGCCCTCAACCGGATCCTCCGCCGCGAGCAGGCCGAGAAGGCAGCCGGCGTACGACGGGTGCACGCGGTCAAGAAGGTCTCGTTCGTCGCCTACAAGGGCGAGGCCATCGGCCTGATCGGCACCAACGGCTCCGGCAAGTCCACCCTGCTCAAGGCCGTCGCCGGACTCCTGCCCGTGGAGAACGGCAGGATCTACACCAACGGCCAGCCCTCGCTGCTCGGCGTGAACGCGGCGCTGATGAACGACCTGACGGGCGAGCGCAACGTCCTCCTCGGCGGACTGGCCATGGGCATGTCCCGCGAGGAGATCAGGGAGCGCTACCAGGGCATCGTCGACTTCTCCGGCATCAACGAGAAGGGCGACTTCATCTCGCTCCCGATGCGCACGTATTCCTCCGGCATGGCCGCCCGGCTGCGCTTCTCCATCGCCGCCGCCAAGGACCACGACGTCCTGCTGATCGACGAGGCGCTGGCCACCGGTGACCGCTCCTTCCAGCGGCGCTCGGAGGAGCGGATCCGCGAGCTGCGCGCCGAGGCCGGCACGGTGTTCCTGGTCAGCCACAGCAACTCCTCGATCCGCGACACCTGCGAGCGCGTCCTGTGGCTGGAACGCGGCGAACTGCGCATGGACGGCCCCACCGAGGAGGTCCTGGAGGCCTACGAGGCCTTCACGGGCGGCTCCGACAAGAAGAAGGCCAAGCGCTAGCCGGCAGCGCCGGCCGCGGCCCGTGCCGGCCTGCCCACGGCGGGCCGGTCAGGGCCTCACCGCGTACAGGATCTGGCCGCCCGGGCCGTGGGTCACCGCGCGCAGTTCGGGGTCGCGGCGGGGCGTGCTCCGGTCCACGACCCAGCGCACGTCGTAGGTGCGCAGGATGTCCCGGCGCACATCCTCCGGCGTGCGGCGCGTGTAGTAGCGCCGCACGGCCCACACGCGCCGCGACTCGTCCGGCAGGAAGAAGTCCGGGTAGCCGGGGGCGACCGTGTAGGGGCCGTAGGCCGGGATCAGCCGGGAGGGCAGGTCCCGGGCCATGACCACGTCCCCGTACTTCACGTACGGCGTGATCCAGTAGTACCCGTTCCACGTCCGGGTGTAGCCGGCCGCGAGCACGTCCGGCAGCGCCGCCCGTCCGACGGCGTACCCGAGCACGCCGGCCTGGGCCCACGCACCCACGGCCAGCGCGCCGCCCAGCAGCCACGCCCAGCGGATCCGCACGGTCCGCGGGCCGCTGTGCCGCAGCACCTCCAGCGCGGCGGCGAGCTGGGCGGGGACGAGGGCGGCGGGCAGGGTCCGGCCCCAGGCGTAGTGGCCGGTGGCGAAGCCCGCCGCGCACATCAGCGCGCCCAGCAGGAAGAAGATCGCCAGCGGGTCCCGCCGGTCGCGCCGCCACCGCAGGACCAGTGCGGCCACGCCGAGCAGGGCCAGCCAGTAGCGGCCGAGGAAGTGCTCGTAGAGCGCCCGGTGCACCTCTTCCAGATCGCCTCCGGCCGAGAACAGGGCGAAGAAGTCGTAGTACGGCCACAGCCACAGCACCAGCAGCCCCAGGGCCGCTCCGGCGCCGAGCCGCGGCCACAGGGCACGCGGCGGCCGGGCCGCGAGCACCGCGGCGAGACCGCCGAGCGTGGCGACGACCCCCGTGAACTGATGGCACAGCAGGATCAGCGCCCACAGGGTCCCGAGCCCCAGCCACACCTCCCATCCGGCCGCCGTGCGCAGCGCCCGGGTGAGCCAGGCCCAGTGGTGGAAGGCGAGGCCGAGGGCGAACACGCTGGGGTACGACACCGTCAGCGCGAGGGAGTTGAGGGCGAGGAACCCGCTCCAGTTGATCAGCTCCGTACCCCACAGGAGCACCAGGCTCAGGGCGGCCAGGGCGGGCGCGGCCCGGTGTGCGCTCAAGGTCCTGACGTACCGCCACACGCCCGTCGCCAGCAGCGCGAGCCCGGTGAGCGCGGCGAGCCGCAGGACCACGAACACCGAAAGACCGCCGGCCCGGGCGACGCAGCCGAGCAGCACCATCCACGGCGAGTAGTACGGGCTCGGGGTGTCGGCGGCGACGAGCGGATTGCCGGGCTGGAGCAGGCTGTGACGCAGCCGCTGGATCGTCGCCGCGTGCATGCCCAGGTCACCGGCCCAGGGCAGCCGGACGATCACCAGGAGCAGCAGGGCGACGAGGAACGCGGCGGCCGCGCGGGGCGCGTAGGCCCCTGCCGGGGCGGTGGACGGCCGGGCGACGGCCGCACCCGCTGAGGGTGCCTCAGGCGGCGCGGTGCGCATGGTGCCGCAGGAGCCGGGTGCGACTGCCGAGGGAGATCACGCGGCAACTTTATACGAATGATCCCGTTTAGCAGGAAAGGGGAAATTCAGCGTGCGGCGTTTCCCGGTCGGCGACACGTTTCCCGGACGACGGCATGGGCGGGTGCGGGGACGGCATGAGGGCGCCCCGGACCGGACAGGTCCGGGGCGCCCTCATGTACGGGGTCGGCCTCCGCGTGTTACGAGTGCGTGCGCAGCAGCGTGCGCATCGTCCGCATCGCCACCGACAGGTTGGCCAGGTCGAACGCGTCCGAGCTGCGGATCTCCTCGAGCGTGGCACGCGCCCGGGACAGGATCGCCCCGTTCTTCTGCTCCCACACCTTGAAGCGCTGCTCCGGCGTGGCGGTGCCGTTGCCCGCGGCCAGCACGTCCGCGGTCAGTGCCGCGTGCGCCGCGTACAGGTCCTCGCGGATCGCCGCACGGGCCATGGACTGCCACCGGTCGGCGCGCGGCAGCTCGATGATGCGGTCCATCAGCTGGGTGATGTGCAGGCGGTCGGCGAGGTCGTAGTACACCTCGGCGACGTCCATCGGGTCCTTGCCCATGCGGTCGGCCACCGAGACGATGTCGAGCGCCGGGAAGGCGGAGGAGAACCCGGCCACGCGCGTGGCCAGCTCGTCCGGGACGCCGGCGCCGGACAGCTCGTCGTAGACCTGCTGGTACCACTCCAGGTCCGCGCCCTTGAGCAGCTTGGGCAGCTCCGCCCACACCTGCCCGACCCGCTCGGAGAAGAACTCGACGGTCTCGGCGATCTCCAGCGGCTGCGGCCGGTTGTTCAGCAGCCAGCGCGTGCCGCGCTCGACCAGTCGGCGCGAGTGCAGGCGGATACGGGTCTGGACGTCGGCCTCGACCTTGTTGTCCAGCGCCTCGACCGCGTCCCACACCGGGGCCGAGCGGAAGATCGTGCGGGCCACCGTCTGCGCCCTGACGATCTCCTCGAGCGACGCGCCGGTCTCCTCCCGCAGGCGGTGCAGATACGTCGTACCGCCCGTGTTGACCGTGTCGTTGACCAGGACGGTCGTCGTGATCTCGCGGCGCAGCGGGTGGTTGTCGATCCGCTCGGTGAACTGCTCGCGCAGCGGGGCCGGGAAGTAGGTGTGCAGCAGGCCGCGCAGGTACGGGTCGTCCGGCAGCGAGGTGTGCAGCAGCTCCTCGGCGACCGTGATCTTCGTGTACGCCAGCAGCACGGCCGTCTCCGGACCGGTCAGGCCGTTCCCGGCGACCAGCCGCTCACGGATCTGCCGGTCGGTGGGCAGGAACTCCAGCGCCCGGTCCAGGTGGCCCTCGCGCACCAGGTGCTTCATGAAGCGCTGCTGGGCGTGGAGCATGTCCTTGGACTGGGCCAGCGCGTTGGCGATCGCCGTGTTCTGCGCGTAGTTGGTGCGCAGCACCAGGGCGCCGACCTCGTCGGTCATCTCGGCGAGCAGCTTGTTGCGCTGCTTGACGGTCATGTCGCCGTCCGCGACCAGGCCGTTGAGCAGGACCTTGATGTTCACCTCGTGGTCGGAGGTGTCCACACCGGCGCTGTTGTCGATGGCGTCGGTGTTGATCCGGGCGCCCTGCATCGCGCACTCGATCCGGCCGAGCTGGGTGAAGCCCAGGTTGCCGCCCTCGCCGACCACCTGGACCCGCAGGTCGCGGCCGTCGACACGGATGGCGTCGTTGGCCTTGTCGCCGACGTCGGCGTGGGACTCGGTGGACGCCTTGACGTACGTGCCGATGCCGCCGTTCCACAGCAGGTCCACCGGGGCCTTGAGGATCACCCGCATCAGGTCGGCCGGGGTCAGCTTGGTGACGCCTGCCTCGATGCCGAGGGCCTCGCGGATGTGCGCGTTGACAGGGATCGACTTGGCCGTACGGGGGAACACCCCGCCGCCCGCCGACAGCAGCTCGGCGTTGTAGTCCTCCCACGAGGAGCGCGGCAGCTCGAACAGGCGGCGGCGCTCGGCGTAGGAGACGGCCGCGTCCGGGTCGGGGTCGATGAAGATGTGCCGGTGGTCGAAGGCGGCGACCAGGCGGATGTGCTCGCTCAGCAGCATGCCGTTGCCGAACACGTCACCGGACATGTCGCCGATGCCGACGACCGTGAAGTCCTGGGTCTGGGTGTCCACGCCCAGCTCCCGGAAGTGCCGCTTGACCGACTCCCAGGCGCCGCGGGCGGTGATGCCCATGCCCTTGTGGTCGTAGCCCGCCGAGCCGCCGGAGGCGAAGGCGTCGCCGAGCCAGAAGTCGTACGACTGGGCGACCTCGTTGGCGATGTCGGAGAACCGCGCCGTGCCCTTGTCGGCGGCGACCACCAGGTAGGTGTCGTCGCCGTCGTGCCGCACGACGTCCTGCGGGGGCACGACCTCGCCGGCGACCATGTTGTCGGTGATGTCGAGCAGCGCCGAGATGAAGGTCTTGTAGCTGGCGATGCCCTCCGCCATCCACGCGTCCCGGTCCACGCCCGGGTCGGGCAGCTGCTTGGCGACGAACCCGCCCTTGGCGCCGACCGGCACGATGACGGTGTTCTTCACCATCTGCGCCTTGACCAGGCCGAGGATCTCGGTACGGAAGTCCTCGCGCCGGTCGGACCAGCGCAGACCGCCGCGGGCGACCTTGCCGAAGCGCAGGTGCACGCCCTCCACGCGCGGCGAGTACACCCAGATCTCGTACGCCGGACGCGGCGCCGGCAGGTCCGGGATGGCCTGCGGGTCGAACTTCATGGACACGTAGTCGTGCGGCCCGCCGCCCTGCGCCTCCTGGAAGAAGTTGGTGCGCAGCGTCGCCTTGATGACGGTGAGGAAGGACCGCAGGATCCGGTCTTCGTCGAGGGAGGCCACCTGGTCAAGGGCCGCGTCGACCTCTTCCAGCAGCGCGTCCACGAGCTCGTGTCCGGCGCGCTGGCGCTCCGGCGACATCCGCGCCTCGAACAGGGAGACCAGCAGCCGGGTGGTGTGGACGTTGTTGCGGAGGGTGTCCTCCATGTAGTCCTGGCTGAAGGTCGAGCTCGCCTGGCGCAGGTACTTGGCGTAGGCGCGCAGCACCATCGCCTGGCGCCAGGTCAGCCCGGCGCCCAGCACCAGCGCGTTGAACCCGTCGTTCTCCGCCTTGCCCGTCCAGGCGGCGGCGAAGGCGTCCTGGAAGCGCTCGCGGGCGTCGTCGCCCAGGTGGTCGCCGGTGCCGGCGGACTCCTTCGGCATCCGCAGACCGAAGTCGTAGACCCACGCCGTCGTGCGGTCCGCGCAGCGCAGTTCGTACGGCCGCTCGTCGGTGACCTCGACGCCGAGCCGGCTGAGCACCGGCAGCACGGCGGACAGGGAGACGGAGCCGCCCTTCTGGTAGATCTTGAACCGGCGCTCCTCGGGGGCGGCGCCCACCGGCTCGTACAGGCTCAGCGCGAAGGTCTTGTCCGCATTGAGCTGCTCGAGGTTGCACAGGTCGGCGACCGCGGCGCGCGGGGAGTGGTCGGCCTTGTAGCCCTCGGGGAAGCCGCCCGAGTAGCGACGGAGCAGTTCCGCGGCGCGCTCCTCGCCGAGTTCGGCGGTCAGCGCGTCGGAGAAGGCGTCCGTCCAGGAGCGGGCGGCCTCGACCAGGCGGGCCTCGATGCGCTCCTTGTCGCCGTCGGACAGCTCCGGCAGCTCGGTGCCCTGCGGCACCCGGACGACGAAGTGCAGCCGGGAGAGCACCGACTCGGTGTTCCAGGCCGTGAAGTCGACGCTGGTGCCGCCCAGCTCCTCCTTCAGGATGTCGATGATCCGCAGGCGGACGCCGGTGGTGTAGCGGTCGCGCGGCAGGTAGACGAGGGCCGAGTAGTAGCGGCCGTACTCGTCCTGGCGCAGGTACAGGCGCAGCCGGCGGCGCTCCTGGAGGTACAGCACGGAGGTGGCGATCGCCTGGAGCTCGGCGACCGGGGTCTGGAAGAGCTCGTCGCGCGGGTAGGTCTCCAGGATCTGGAGCAGGTCGCGCCCGTCGTGGCTGTGGGGCGAGAAGCCGGCGCGCTCCAGGACCTCCTCGACCTTGCGGCGGATCACGGGGACCCGGCGCACGGACTCGGTGTAGGCGGCGGAGGAGAACAGGCCGAGGAAGCGGCGCTCGCCGACGACCTGGCCCTTGTCGTTGAACTTCTTGACGCCCACGTAGTCCAGGTAGGACGGCCGGTGGACGGTGGCCCGGCTGTTGGCCTTGGTCAGCACCAGCAGCTTGTGCTCGCGCGCCTTGGCGCGGGCGTCGGCGGGCAGCCGCTCGAAGGACGGGCTGACCGGGTGGCTGTCGTCGCCGGCGTGCGGCGGGTCCGCGCGCAGTATGCCGAGACCGGTGCCGGGGACGGCGGCCAGGGAGTCGTCGTCGCGCAGCCGGTACTCGCGGTAGCCGAGGAAGGTGAAGTGGTCGTCGGACAGCCAGCGCAGCAGCTCGCGGGCCTCCTCGACCTCCTGCGCGCGCAGGTCGCCGGGGGCCGGCTCGCCGGGAAGCTCCTCGGCGAGGCTGGTCGCCGCCTGGCGCATCTTCTCCCAGTCCTCGACGGCCTCGCGGACGTCGGACAGCACGCGCAGCAGGTCGGCGGTGATCTGCTTGAGGTCGGCGCGGTCGGTCTCGCGGTCGGTCTCGACGTGGATCCAGGACTCGGTGTGCGCGTCGTGCGGCAGCTCCTCGCCAGGCGCCGTGGTGGGCAGCACCTCGATGAGCTTGCCGGTGACGTCACGGCGCACCACGAACTGCGGGTGGATCACGACGTGGATGCCGCGGCCCTGACGGGTCAGCTCGTTCGTCACGGAGTCCACGAGGAACGGCATGTCGTCGGTGACGACCTCGACGACGGAGTGGCTGCACGTCCAGCCGTTCTCCTCGACCGTCGGGGTGTGGACCCGGACGTTGGCCGTGCCCTGCGGGCGGCTCTCGGCCAGGCGGTAGTGGGAGTAGGCGGTGCCGAAGACATCGACCGGGTCGCGGCCGGCGAGGTCCTCGGGCGCGGTGTGCAGGTAGAAGCGCTGGAGGAACGCGAGCACGGACTCCCGGTCCGGCATGCCCTCGCCTGGCGACCCGGTCGGGGCGTGTCCCCCGAGCGGACTGTTCTCAGCTACCCGGGCGGCCCTCTCGAGCAGCTCGGCCTTGGCTTCGTCCAGCTTGGTCTGCATTGTCCTCTGGCTCCTGTCGCGCGCCGTTGCGTGACGTAGAAGGAAGTACGGTCTCTTCCCCTCCGGCGTGACGCCGCGGCCCGGGATGTCCGGTGTGCTTCGACGCTATGCCGGAAAGTGAGATGAGCGGGGGGATATCAGCCATGTTCGACGCGTCCGACGGGTGTGACGCTGCTCTCCGCCGCGTCCGTACCCGTGGATGACACGGCGTCCTGGGGGCCGCCATGGCCCCTTCCCGCCCGCGAGGACCAGCGACCGCCGCCCGGACACGGATGCGGTCCGTGCTCACCGGGCGCACAGCGGAGGCGACGGTGCCTCCGCGAACTATCGCGCTGATCACGCCACAAGGCTATCGCTCCTCACGGGGGGCCCGTCATGAGCCGTATGTGTACAAAACCGGGGGTGGAAGTTTGACGTTCTGCACAGGGGTGGCGGCGGCGAAGGCGGCGTATGACTCCACCGGACCCCGCCGTTCCGCGTTTCCCTCTGCGCGCTTCCCACTCCACGTTTCTCACCCCGTCGCTCCCCGCGCCTTCCTGGCGCCTCCCCGCGCTTCTCCCCGTGCTCCTCCCGTGCTCCCCCGTACGCCTCCCTTGCCTTTCGCCGCGCGCCGCTCAGTCGGCCAGCCGTTGGGCCTCCACGACCGCCTCCCGCAGGGTGTCCACCACCGGCACACCCACCTCCTCCAGGCTGGCCCGGCTGTGCGAACCGCCGGTGTAGAGCACCGCCCGCGCCCCGACGTGCCGAGCGGCCACCGCGTCGTCCGCCGCGTCCCCGATCACCACCGTGCGCGCGGGGTTCACCGTCTCGGACAGCGCGCCCAGGTGACGCACCATGTGATCGGCCTTACTGCCGCCGGATCTGCCCGTCCTCCCGTCGACCCGGAGGAAGTGCGCCTCGATCCCGAAGCCCCGGACCAGCGGGACGAGGTCCTCGTGCCCGTACATGCTGAGGATCGACTGGCTGTGCCCGGCCGACGTCCATCCGGTGAGCAGCTCCACGGCGCCCTCGGTCAGGGAGCATGCGGTGCGGTGCACGGAGTAGTACCGGTGGAAGGCGCCGTCCATCGTGTCCCACTCGGCCTCGGTGGGCAGCCGGCCCAGCAGCCGCTCGTAGAACTTCGGGATCGGCACGCAGTACAGCGCGCGGTACTGCTCCAGTGTGATCGGCTCCATGCCCAGCTCGGCGAAGGCCGCGTTCGTCGCGCCGATGACCGCGTCGTTGTCGTGGAACAGCGTGCCGTTCCAGTCCCAGACGATGTGCGCCCCTGACTGTTTCCCCATACCGGAAAACGTACCCGCCGCCACTGACAATCAGGAGAACGGCAGGTCGCGACTCATGGTGCGGAGGCGGGTGCGGTCGCGGTCCGCGGGCGTCAGCCGCCGAGCCCGACGAGGTTCGGGATCTCCTGCGTGGCGTACCAGAGCAGCTCGTGGTCCTCGGCGCCGTCCACGACGAACTGGGCGTCGTCGTCGCCCGCGTCCGCCGCCCCCAGGGCCTCGGTCGCGGCGGTCACGTCCGTCTCCGCCTCATCCGAGTCGACGTGCACGGCGGCCGCCTTGGCCAGCCGCACCGGACCCGCCACCCGCACCTCGCCGAGCGCGGCCGGGTCGAGCCCGCGGTCGGGGTCGGCCATCGCGGCGCCGTCGGGCACGTCCACGGCGACCACCACGCGGCGCCGCGGTGCGCCCGGCTCCAGCGCCAGCAGGCGCAGCGAGGCGAGCGCGGCCCGGTTCAGGGCGGCGTACTCCAGCTCCTCGATGTCGTCGGAGAGGTACCACTCGCGCAGCGCGGGCGTCACGGCGTACGCGGTGAACGCCCCTGTCCCCAGCTCCCCCGACTTGTGCGCCTCGGCGAGGCCCGAGAGGGTCAGGGGGACGTAGACACGCATGGCAGGCCGCTTTCGTGGTCGGAGGGCTCGCCGCCCGGACGGCCTTCAGGATACGTGCGGGAGCCCCCTTTCGAGTCCCCGGCCACACCTCCTTGTCCGTCCACCGCGCGCCCCTCACCTCACCCGGTACACCCCAGTCGTCGCACGGCTCGCGGCCCTCGCGATCACACGGAGGGGTGAACTCGTCCACGGTCCGACGCGCGCCGCGCCTTCCTTGCCGTGAAGGCCTCGGACCCGTACAAGAGCCCCAGCAGGAAGTTACTGCCCGGTACGAACCGGTTCGCCCTGGGCCGTCCCATGCCTCTGGGCGCCGGCACCGGACAACGACACCGAACGGGGACTCATGAACAAGGTCATGACCAGGACCCAGCGCCGCCCAGGCACCCACCCGCCGGGCCGCCGCGACACCCGCCGCCCCGGTGGCCACCCGCCACGCACCCCAGGAGGAGCCCTCCCCCGCACAGCCGACGACAACCCCCCACCCCGCCACAGCCCCACTCTCCCGACGGGCCCCCGCGACACCCGCCCCCCATCGGCCCCCCGCCGGGTGGGTGCCCACAGGCCCACGCGGGCCGACGACGCGAGCACGGCCCGCACCGCAGGCGCCGCAGGCGCGACGGGGCCCCACGCCGACGGGGCCACCCACGCGGCGGGCATCCGTGCCCACGGAGCGGACCGCGCGGCAGGGGTCCACGCCGACGGGTCCGCCCCGGCAGGCGCTGCCCGCACGGACACGAGACACCCCGGTGCCGGTCCGGCACCGACAGGCGGCGCGGCGGGCGTCCGTGCCCGCGGAGCGGACAGCGCGGCGGGCATCCGCACCGGTGAGGTCACCCGTGCGGCAGGCACCCGCACCGACGGGGCCGCCCCGGCAGGCGCTGCCCGCACGGGCACGAGGCACCCCTGTGCCGGTCCGGCACCGACAGGCGGCGCGGCGGCCCGCACGGCCGCCGCAACGGCCGGAGCGGCTCCAGGCCGTGCCACCGGTGCGGCGCATCCGGGCGCCAACGCCGGGCCCACGGCCCGCGCCGCCGCCCGGACGGCGGGCCCAACCGCCGGGACCGCCTCGGGTCGCACAGCGGGCGCGGCCCGCGCCGCAGGCGCCGCAGCCGCCGTCGGCGCAGCGGGGGTCCACGCCGGCGGGGCGTCCCCGGCCGGGGCCGGCGCTCCCGGTGCCGTGCGGGCCGTTTCGCTGCCTGTGGCCACCGATCTGTTCGCCGATCGGCTGCTCGCCGTGCTCAGCGGGCAGCGCCCCGTGCACTGGATGCTCCGGCACACCGCGGGCCGCGCCTACGACGAGCTCGCGTGGCTCGCCGAGCGCGGCGCGCTGCGCACCCGCGGCGTCCGCCCCGTCGTGCGCGACATCGGCTACTACGAGCCCCGCCCGGGCGCCGTGGAGGCCTTCGCCCGCATCGGCGCGGGCGACCAGTTGCGCGCGATGGCGTTCCGCCTGGAGCAGGGCCGGGACCGACGCTGGCGCTGCACGGCGGTGGAACTGGGCGGCCCCCGTATGCCCCGCACAAGGGACGACCTGCCCTGACCGCGGACCGCGGCCAAGCCGAAGGGCCGGGCACCCTCGGGTGCCCGGCCCTTCCCTCCTGTCCGCTGCCGGCGCTCTCAGAGAGCGCCGGTGAACGCGTCGGTCACTTCTTGCGGCGGCGCCCGGCCTTCGCCTGCTTGCGCCGCTCCGCACGCGTGAGGCCGTCGGCCTCCGAGCGCACGGGCTCGCCGTCCGTGGCGAACTCGCCCTCGACGATGCCGCCCTCGCCGTCCACGGTCGGAGCCGAGAAGTGCAGGTCACGCCGCTGCGGCGCGTCCAGACCCTTGGCCCGGATCTCCGGGCGCGCGCCGGCCTGCGCCGGAACCGCGTCGTGCTTCTCCAGGTCGGCCACCGGCTTCGCGTCCTCGACCGGCACCTCCTCGACCTGCTGCTCGACCTGGACCTCCAGGTTGAACAGGTAACCGACGGACTCCTCCTTGATGCCCTCCATCATCGCGGTGAACATGTCGAAGCCCTCGCGCTGGTACTCGACCAGCGGGTCCTTCTGGGCCATCGCCCGCAGGCCGATGCCCTCCTGGAGGTAGTCCATCTCGTAGAGGTGCTCGCGCCACTTGCGGTCCAGCACCGACAGCACCACCCGGCGCTCCAGCTCACGCATGATCTCCGAGCCGAGCTGCGTCTCGCGGGCCTCGTACTGCTCGCGGATGTCGTCCTTGATGGACTCGCTGATGAACTCCGCCGTCAGACCCGCGCGGTCGCCGGCCGCCTCCTCAAGCTCCTCGATGGTCACCTTCACCGGGTAGAGCTGCTTGAAGGCGCCCCACAGCCGGTCGAGGTCCCAGTCCTCCGGGAAGCCCTCGGCGGTCTCCGCCCCGACGTACGCGTCGATGGTGTCGTCCATGAAGTGCTGCACCTGCTCCTGCAGGTCCTCGCCCTCCAGGACGCGGCGCCGCTCGCCGTAGATGACCTCGCGCTGCCGGTTGAGCACCTCGTCGTACTTCAGGACGTTCTTGCGCGTCTCGAAATTCTGCTGCTCGACCTGCGACTGGGCGGACGCGATCGCGCGCGTGACCATCTTGTTCTCGATCGGCACGTCGTCCGGCACGTTCGCCATCGCCATCACGCGCTCGACCATCTGCGCCTTGAACAGACGCATCAGGTCGTCGCCCAGGGACAGGTAGAAGCGGGACTCGCCCGGGTCGCCCTGACGGCCGCTACGTCCGCGGAGCTGGTTGTCGATACGCCGCGACTCGTGCCGCTCGGTGCCGAGCACGTACAGGCCGCCGAGCCTCTCGACCTCGTCCTTCTCGGCCTTCACCGCCGCCTCGGCGCGCTGCAGCGCCTCCGGCAGGGCGGCCGCCCACTCCTCGATGTGCTCCTCGGGGTCGAGGCCGCGCTGGCGCAGCTCCGCCTCGGCGAGGTCCTCGGGGTTGCCGCCGAGCTTGATGTCCGTACCGCGGCCGGCCATGTTCGTCGCCACGGTCACCGCGCCCTTGCGGCCGGCCTGGGCGACGATCGACGCCTCGCGCTCGTGGTGCTTGGCGTTGAGCACCTCGTGCTGGACGCCCCGCTTGCTGAGCTGCTGCGAGAGGTACTCGGACTTCTCCACCGAGGTGGTGCCGACCAGGATCGGCTGGCCCTTCTCGTGCTTCTCGGCGATGTCGTCGACGACCGCCTCGAACTTGGCGACCTCGGTGCGGTAGATCAGGTCCGCCTGGTCCTTGCGGACCATCGGCTTGTTGGTCGGGATCGGGACCACGCCGAGCTTGTAGATCTGGTGGAACTCGGCGGCCTCGGTCATCGCCGTACCGGTCATGCCGGAGAGCTTGCTGTAGAGGCGGAAGAAGTTCTGCAGGGTGATCGTGGCGAGCGTCTGGTTCTCGTCCTTGATGTCCACCCCTTCCTTCGCCTCGATCGCCTGGTGCATGCCCTCGTTGTAGCGGCGGCCTGCGAGGATACGGCCGGTGTGCTCGTCGACGATCATGACCTCGCCGTCGATGACGACGTAGTCCTTGTCGCGCTTGAAGAGCTCCTTGGCCTTGATCGCGTTGTTCAGGTAGCCCACGAGCGGGGTGTTCACCGACTCGTAGAGGTTGTCGATGCCCAGCCAGTCCTCGACCTTGGAGACACCGGCCTCGTGGATGGCGACCGTGCGCTTCTTCTCGTCGACGTCGTAGTCGCCGGTCTCCTCGACGCCCTTGAGCGGGTTGCCCGCCTCGCCCCTCTTCAGGCGGGTGACCAGCTTGGCGAAGTCGCCGTACCACTTGGTGGCCTGGTCGGCCGGGCCGGAGATGATCAGCGGCGTGCGCGCCTCGTCGACGAGGATGGAGTCGACCTCGTCGACGATCGCGAAGTTGTGGCCGCGCTGGACGAGCTCGTCCTGGGACCACGCCATGTTGTCGCGGAGGTAGTCGAAGCCGAACTCGTTGTTCGTGCCGTAGGTGATGTCGCAGCCGTACTGCTCGCGACGCTGGGCCGGCGTCATGTTCGCGAGGATGCAGCCGACGGACAGACCCAGGAACCTGTGGACGCGGCCCATCATCTCCGAGTCGCGCTCGGCCAGGTAGTCGTTGACCGTGATGATGTGCACGCCGTCGCCCGAGATGGCGTTCAGATAGGCGGGCAGGGTGCCGACCAGGGTCTTGCCCTCGCCGGTCTTCATCTCGGCGACATAGCCCAGGTGCAGGGCGGCGCCGCCCATCAGCTGGACGTCGTAGTGCCGCTGGCCGAGGACACGCTTGGCCGCCTCGCGCACCGTGGCGAACGCCTCGGGCAGCAGGTCGTCCAGGCTCTCGCCGTCCGCGTACCGCTGCTTGTACTCGTCGGTGAGAGCGCGCAGATCGGCGTCGGAGAGGGCGACGAAGTCCTCTTCGATGGAGTTGACCTGGCCCGCGATGCGGTGCAGCTTGCGCAGGATCTTGCCTTCGCCTGCACGCATGATCTTCGAGAGGACGGACACGGGGGTTGGTCTCCTTGCCGGTCGGGCCTGGGACGGTCGGTTTCCATTGACGTACTGAGCAACGGCCATGGTATGCGAGGACACGGCCGGGCCGGGAGGGCCTGCCGCAAGGCCACCCGTCCGCAGCTTGCGGGGCTCTCACGGGAACAACGTCCGGGGGGCGCGGATGGTGCCGTGTTCCGGCGACGATTTGCGTGAATTGTGAACACTTCCTCACGCAGGGAGAACGCGACCGACCCCTCGCACACCGGGAAAAGGTATGGCGGCCCTCGCGGCCCCCGCGCAGAATCGGGAAATGGAACCCGTCACGCTCACCACCGACCGCCTGCTCCTGCGCACGCTCCTCCCCGAGGACTCCGACGCCGTGTACGCGGCCGTGCAGGACCCGGACATCCAGCGCTGGCTCTCCCAGCTTCCTACGCCGTATCTGCCCGAGCACGCACGGAGTTTCACCGCGGACATGGTCCCGGTGGGCTGGGCCAACGGTTCGATGTTCACCTTCGGCCTCTTCATGGCGGGCTCCTCGGGAGACCTCGTGGGCACGCTCGGCATGACGATGCGGTCGCTGGGCGAGGCCGAGATCGGCTACTGGGCCACGAAGGAGCACCGCGGCAACGGCTATATGACCGAGGCCACCCTCACCGTCGCCCGCTGGGCCTTCACCCAGCTCGCCGTCGACCGCCTGGAGTGGCGCGCCGAGGTCGGCAACCACGCCTCCCGCGCGGTCGCCGAACGGGTCGGCTTCACCGTCGAAGGCATCCTCCGCTCGGGGCTCAACAACAAGGGGGTGCGGCGGGACTGCTGGGTGGGCTCCCTGCTGCCGTCCGACCTGAGCCTGCCCTCGGCGGCGCCCTACCTGCCCGCGCCCGCCTAGGACCGGTCGCCGGTCGGCCTGCCGGCCGTCGCGTCCGCTCTCGCCGACGGCTGACGGCTGACGGCTGACGGCTGACGGCTGACGGCTGACGGCTGACGGCTGACGGCTGACGGCTGACGGCGAAAGCGCAGCTCGGCCCGCGTTGTCGGTGCCGCCCTCTATCGTGCGAGCCATGACCTCGCTCCCGCGTCCCACCACCGACCTCTCGGCGGACGAAGCCCGCCGCATCGCCCTGCGTGCCCAGGGTTTCCTCGGCGCGCCCGACCGGCGGTCCGGGGTGCGCGGCGTCCTGCGGCACCTCGGCGCGGTCCAGCTCGACACCATCTCGGTGCTCGCCCGCTCCCACGAGCTCGTGCCCTACGCCCGCCTGGGCGCGGTCGGCCGCAGGACCGTCGAGCGGGCCTACTGGACGGCCGCGTCCACGGGCGCACCGTCGGAGCGCCCCCACGCCTTCGAGTACTGGTCGCACGCCGCCTGCATCCTGCCCATCGAGGAGTGGCCCCACTTCGCCTTCCGCCGCCGCGCCTACCGGAGCCGCCCGCACTGGAACCACGAGCTGCCCGACGGGGCGTACGACCAGGTCGTCAAGCAGTTGCACGCCGAGGGCCCGCTGACGGCGACGGAGCTGGGCGGGGCCAAGAGGACCAGCGAGTGGTGGGACTGGTCGGGCGCCAAGGTCGCCGTCGAGCGCGCCCTGATGTACGGCGAGGTGGTCTGCGTGGAGCGCCGGGGCTGGAAGCGGGTGTACGACCTCGCCGAGCGCGCCGTCCCCGGGGAGCTGCTGCACGACGAGCTGGACGACACCGAGTGCCTGCGCCGGCTGGTCCGATTGGCCGGCCAGTCCCTGGGCGTGGGCACCCGTGCGGACATCGCGGACTACCACCGTCTCAAGGCCGAGCAGGTCGACGCCGTGATCGGGGACTCCGGGCTGGTCCCGGTCACGGTCGAGGGGTGGGGCAAGCCGGCCTGGGCGGACCCGGAGGCGCTGACGACACCCCCGCGCGGACGCCACCGCACCACGCTGCTGTCGCCGTTCGACTCACTCGTCTGGGAGCGGGCGCGCACCGAGCGGATCTTCGGCTTCACCCATCGTCTGGAGGCCTACGTCCCCAGGCAGAAGCGGGTCCACGGCTACTTCGCGATGCCCGTGCTCGCCGGCGGCCGCCTCGTCGGCCGTGTGGACCCCGCCCGGGAGGGGCGCACCCTCGTGGCCAAGCAGGTCACCCTGGACGGCGTCCGGTCCGTGCCCGCCGTCGCCCAGGCGCTCGTGGAGGCGGCGAGCTGGGTGGACTGCACGGATGTTCGCGTGGAGCGGGTGGAAGCGCCCGAGCTGCGCGAGCCTCTCGTACTGGAGCTGGCCCGCGCCGCCGGCTGACGTTCCGGGCGGCTCCGCCGGGCGCTAACGGATCTCCAGGATCTTCTCCCGCATCGCGTAGACCACGGCCTCCATCCTGGAGTGCAGCTGGAGCTTCTCCAGGATGTTGCGGACGTGGTTCTTCACCGTGTTCTCGGAGATGAACAGCTCCTTGGCGATGTCCCTGTTGTTCATCCCCGTGGCGACGAGCTTGAGCACCTCCAGCTCACGGTCCGTCAGCCGGGGGGCGGGGACAAGACGGCGCTCGTCGGTGCGCTGGATCATCGACTTGAACTCGGTGAGCAGCTTCGACGCCATGGAGGGGCTGATCTGCGACTGCCCGTCGGCCACGGCGCGGATCGCGGTGGACACCTCGTCAGTGGAGATCTCCTTGAGGAGGTAGCCCGTGGCGCCGGCCTTGATCGCCTCGTAGAGGTCGGCCTCCTCGTCGCTGATCGTCAACATGATGATCTTGGCGCTGGGCGCGACCTCCTTGATGGACGTGCACGCCTCGATCCCGCCGCGCTTGGGCATGCGGACGTCCATCAGGACGATGTCGGGCAGCAGGTCGGCGGCCTTGTCGACGGCTTCGGCCCCGTCGCCCGCCTCTCCGACCACCTGGATGTCCTCCTCCGCGGCGAGGACGATCTCCAGGCCACGGCGGAAAAGGGCATGGTCGTCCACGACAAGGACTCTGATCGGCTCCTTGCGCGCAGTGCCCGCCTCCGGTCCCACGCCGACGGCGCCACCGTCGGCGTCCCCGACCCGCATCGGTCCGAAGCTGTCCGCCATCGTTGTTCCTCCCCCTGAGGCTGTGGCCCGGTCTGTGGTGCGGTGGCCAACCCAAGGCAACGACCCATCGGTTGGGCCGTTGCCGCCATGATTCCATGCCCGGCCCGCACTGCGGTGACCAAGCGGCGCGTGAAGGGGGCGCACATCGGTGCCCCTGGGGGCGCACACCGCGCTCCAGGGGCACCGTCACAGCCGTTGTTGCCGGCCGGGGTTGCTCAACCGCCCAGCGTGCCGCCCGCCTCGGGCGCGTGAGTGACCATCGTGTCCGTCCGGAGGTGGATCACTCCGTAGTCGTAGGCATGCCGCCGGTAGACGACGCTGGGTTCCTTGGTCTCGGAGTCGACGAAGAGGTAGAAGTCGTGCCCGACCAGTTCCATCTCGTAGAGGGCCTGGTCGAGGGTCATCGGGGAGGCGACGTGGGTCTTCTCGCGGACGACGAGGGGTCCGTCCCCCTGCACCTCCAGCGAGCCGACCTTCTTGGTGGGCACCTGGCCCGCAGCCGCTTCCGTGGCGGTCTGACCGCTGCCGTTCAGCGTGGCCGCACCGGGGACGTGGTCGGGGACCTCGGCGGCCGAGATCCGGCGTGCGCCACGCCGCGAGAAACGCTTGTCGTGCTGCTTGCGCAGCCGGGCACCGAGCTTCTCCGCCGCCAGGTCGAGCGCGGCGTACGGATCACTGGCCGCCGCCTCCGCCCGGATCACCGGACCGCGGGAACGGAGGGTGATCTCCACCCGGTCGCAGCGGTCGGCCTGTCGGGGGTTGGGCTCCTTGGACACCTCGACGTCGAGGCTGATCACCTTGCCATCGAGCTTCTGGATCTTCTCCAGGTTCAGCTTGTCGGCCACGTGCTTGCGGAACCGCTCGGGCACCTCGGTCTTGCGGCCCTTGACGACGATGTCCACGCAGAACTCCGTTCCCGGATCGCTCCGCTCCGACGGCGGAGCATCTCCCTTGTGCACCCGGTTCCGGTGAGCTCCGGAACCTCGGACTCGGTGACGTCCACCTCCTCCTCCCCCGCGGGCGAGATCTCCACCCGGCCGGTACGGGTGATGGCGAAAAACCCGCAGCACGGCATTCGGCTATGACAGGGATGGCCTGCGCCTTTCCCTCACATCCCGAACATATCTCGCCCGGACGGATGACGTCACCCTCTACTGCCGCGTACCTCCGTTCAGGTGAATTGACCCGCTCATTACCTGCAACGATGCAAGTTCTCAGTCAGTTCCGTTCTATTCCGAAGGAATCCGGAGAGGCCGCGACGACCGCCCCGCAGATCACAACACCGGCTCCGTACTCTCCCGCCATTTCCGGTGCGCAGTACATCGAGTTCCCCTCCTTCTGCCGTGATCCCGGCTTCCGTTTCCTCATCCCTTCCCGGACCCGCGCCGTGTACACGGCCGCCGTCACCGCCCGCGCCGCCTCCGTCAGCGATGCCCCCGTCGTCATGACGTCGTCGACCAGCACGATCCGACCGCTCAACAGCAGCCGCGCACCGCCGGCGGCCGCCTCCAGCGCTCCGGCGAGGTTCTCCAGCCGCTGTCGGGCGGTCAGCCCCGACTGGTCCGCCACCGCGCGCCGCTGGCGCAGCACCGCCAGGGCCCGGGCCGGCGTCCCGGACCGCCGCAGTTCACCGGCCGCCGCGAGCGCGATCCGCCGCGCGGGATCGTGCCCCCTGGCCCGCACCGCCCGCCGCGCGGACGGCACGGGAACGAGCAGCACGGCCGCCCCGGACGCCCCGGCTGCCGCTTCCGTTCTCCCCGTCCCTCCACCTGTTCCTGCCGCACCCGCCGCGGCCGCGCCCAGCCCGGCCCGTACCGCACCCGCCAGCACCGTGCCCAGCGGGCGGGCGAGAGCCAGTGCGCCCCGCTCCTTGTGGGCGAGCAGGGCCGCCCGCGCCGCGTCCGCGTACCGCACCGCCGCGTACACCGCCGGCAGTCCGGACGGCTCCGGCACCGGGCGCACCCGCCGTGGTGCGCCGTGGCTCAGGGCGGCACGGCACCGGGGACAGAGCACCGTGCGAGGCCGGCCGCAGCCTCCGCACTCGGTCGGCAGCACCAGGTCGGCGAGGTCCTGCCACCACCCGTGCATGCACTCCACTGTGCCGACGGCGCGCCGTCCCGGCCAGCCCTGTGGACAACTCCCTGTGGACAACTCCGCCCACCGCCAACGGGACTTCACCCGCACGAGGGACCGAGCGATGCGTCAGCCCGGGTAGACGGGCGCCATTCCGTCCTTGGTCACCTTCTGCCACTGCGCCCCGGACGGCAGCCGGACGATCCCGTCCTCCGAGGAGGACGCCACCAGCGGCAGCCGGTCGTCCTCGGCCGCGGCGATCGACTGCACCCCCGTGAGCGCGGCCGGTGGCGGGCCCTCCGGCGTGGAACCGTCGACCTGGACGTACCGCATCGTCTGCACGCCCCCCTGCTCCCGCCCGGCCACCACGAGCCGGCTGTCCCCGGCCCACGACATGGCGGTGACGTCCTCCAGCTCCGGAGCCGCCGAACGCAGTCCGAGCACCGACACCGCCGGCCGCTCCCCGGCCTTCTCGTCGCGTTCGATCCGGCCGATGAGCAGCGACTTGCTGTTGTCGCCCGCCTTGACGACCAGGGCGATCCGCACCCCGTCGGCGGCCACCCGCACCGCGTCGACGCGCCCCTTCAGCCCCGGGACCTTCACCTCGAGCGGTTCGCCCCCGCCCTGCTCCAGCATCCACAGCCGCGGCCGGGCGGGGTCGCGGTCGGCCACCCACAGGTCACCGCGCGCGTCCCAGCTGGGCGCCGTCAGCCGGTCGCCCTCCTCGGCCTTGCCCTGGCTCTGCAGCACCGGCGCGTCGAGGGCGCCGCCCGCCACGAGCGAGCCCACGAACAGCGACCTGCCGTCGGAGCTCACCCCGGCCGCGGTGTGCTCGTCCCACGACACCGCCGCCGACTGGAGCTTCTGGACGCCCTCGCCCAGCGCCCCCGGCACGGGTTCGGCGCCCGAGGCCGTACCGGTGTCGGCGATCCGTACCAGCCGCTGCTTGTCGTCGACGAAGTACAGGTAGTCGGGCCGCTTCACCGACCCGCGCGTGGCGACGGACTCGGCCCGGCTCTCCTCGAACGAGCACAGGGTGCCCCCCTTGGCCCGCTGGAGCGTGACGGTGTCCACGGTGGGGGTCAGGTTCTGCAGCGTGAACAGCAACTGGGCCGCCATCTTCCGGCACTCCTCGCGCCCGGCCCCGGAGGCCTTCTCGTTCAGCGGCACCGTCAGCCGGTTCTGGTCGTCGGGCGCGAGCGAGGTGACGCCGCGACGCAGCGCCGCCCCGGCCGGGAAGCTCGAACTGACCGCGGGCGCGAGCCAGTGCGTGGGTCCGCTCAGCAGGGAGCGCACCACCTGCGTCATCGCGTCCACGCGCCGGCGCACGAAGACGGGGTCGGCGACAGCGGTCGCGGACGTCGCCGAGTCCGCGTCGCTGTTGGAGGCGAAGTAGTACTTGTTGACGGACATGTAGTTGCGCTGGAAGTCCGACTGGCCCATGACGACGCCCTGCGGCAGCACGTCGATCCGCCACTGCCCGCTCTTCTTGCCCCGCGTCAGATGGACCGGCTGGCTGTAGTGGCCGCCCATCGGCGTGTACGACTGCTGCCTGTCCACCCGGGCCACCTTGCTGCCGGTCAGCGTGAACGCGTAGTTGTCGGTGCTGTCGCGTTCCGTGATGCGGTCGACCTGGATGTCCGGGCCACCCGCGAGCACGGTCGTGGACTCCTCCGGCCGCCAGTGCCCCGAGGCCGCACCCGTCAGATACTGACGCGCCGTCGCATACTGCGGATCGTCGCTGGTCAGCGCCTCCAGAAAGCCCTGCACGATCTCCGCGGGCGGGGCGTCCTCCCGGGGCGGCATGGCGAACACCCGGAGCTGGCTGTCCTGGCGCGGGGTGGACTCCACGTCGCGCAGATCCCCGCTGTCCGGCATCGAGGCGCACCCCGCCAGCAGTACGACCCCGCAAGCGGCGTACGCCACCGCGCGCGCCGGCCGCCGCACGCCCCCCACGCGGTCAGCGCCCACGAAATGCCTCCCCTTGCTGTGTCACGTCCAGCGGCCCGGTTTCCTCGGCCGCCACGGAGTCCGCCGGCCCGTCGTCCGCCGCGTCCAGGGCGGACACCTGCTCCTGTCGTCGCCCACCCGCGGCCGGCCGGGGCACCACACGCGCGCCGTTGCCGGGCAGCGCCGTCGGATCGGCCGTCGGGGCCACCGCCGCCGGCCGGGACGCGATCGGGTCACGCGACGACGCCGTCCGCTCACGCGTCGCCTGCACCGGCACGGTGGCCCGCTTCCCGCTCGGCAGCCCGGCGTCGTCGAGCCCGCGGTTGCGGCGCGAGTCCTTCGGTTCCAGCGGGACGGGCGAGCCCCGCAGCGGCTCGTCCGCCGTCCTGGGCAGCGTCAGCCGGAACTGCGAGCCGCCGCCCGGCTCACCCCACGCCTGAAGCCAGCCGCCGTGCAGCCGGGCGTCCTCCAGGGCGATCGACAGCCCCAGACCGGTACCGCCCGTGGTGCGGGCGCGCGCCGGATCCGCCCGCCAGAAGCGGCTGAACACGCGAGTCGCCTCGCCGGGCTTGAGGCCGACGCCGTAGTCGCGCACCGCGACCGCGACCGCGCCGCCCGCCGCGGCGAGCTTGACGACGACGTCCCTGCCCTCGCCGTGCTCCACGGCGTTGACGACCAGGTTGCGCAGGATGCGCTCCACCCGCCGGGTGTCGGCCTCCGCCACGACCGGCTGCTGGTCGCCGACGACCCGTATCCGCGTGCCCTTGCGCTCCGCGAGCGGCTCCGCGCCGCCGACCACCCGGTGCACGACCTCCCTGAGGTCGATCGGCTCGGCCTCCAGCGCCGCCGCGCCCGCGTCGAAGCGGCTGATCTCCAGCAGGTCCGCGAGCAGCGACTCGAACCGGTCGAGCTGGTCGGCGAGCAGTTCCGCCGAGCGGGCGGTGACCGGGTCGAAGTCCTCGCGCGCCTCATGGATGACGTCGGCGGCCATCCGCACGGTCGTCAACGGCGTGCGCAGCTCGTGCGAGACGTCGGAGACGAACCGGCGCTGCATCCGCGACAGTTCCTCCAGTTGCTGGATCTTCAGCTGGAGGTTCTGCGCCATCTTGTTGAAGGCCTCGCCGAGCCGCGCGATGTCGTCCTCGCCGGTGACCTTCATACGTTCCTGAAGCCGCCCGGCCGACAGCCGCTCGGCGATCCCGGCCGCCATCCGCACCGGAGTGACGACCTGCCGCACCACCAGCCAGGCGATGGCTCCGAGGAGTACGACGACGAAGAGACCCGCCGTCGCCAGCGTGCCCTTGACCAGGCTGAGCGACTTCTCCTCCTGGGTGAGCGGGAAGAGGTAGTACAGCTGGTACGGGTCGCCGTTGGGGTCGTTGACCTGCTTGCCGATGACCAGCGCGGGCTGGGAGCCCTTGTCACCGTCCTGGTAGACGATACGGGCGTAACTCTGCGCGGCCACCATGCTCGTGTTGATGCGGGCGCGCAGCCCCTCCGGAACGCTCGCCGTCCAATCCACGCCGCCGGAGGCGCGCGGTCCGCGCCCGCCCCCGCTGTCGTCGCCGGCGGGCAGCGTGACCACGTCGAAGGCTCCCTGGCCGCCACTGGACAGCGACGACACCAGGTCGCTCATCCACTGGATGACGTTCTGCGAGGAGTGACCGTCCGCGGCGGAGGCGTCGTCGCCGGGACCGGTCGCCGTCTCGTCGGCCCGCTGCTTGGCCGCCGCGAAACCGCCGGCGGCCTGACTCTGCGAGGCCTTCACCTTGGCGTCGAGCAGTCCGTTGCGCACCTGCCCGATGACCACGACACCGAGCAGCAGGACCACGCCCAGCGACATCAGCAGGGTGGTGGCGACGACCCTGAGCTGGATGTTGCGCCGCCACAACCGCATCACGGGCAGCAGCGGCCGGCGCACCCAGCGCAGGAAGAGACGCAGGACGGGGCTGCCCTGGACACCGCCGTGCAGAAGACCGCCCTCCAGGAGACGTCCCCAGCGGGAACCGGCGGTCGTCCGGCCGACAGGCCGCCCCGCGCGGGCCCCGGTATCCCCGGGCGCCGAAGCGGCGCTGTCCCCCGACACGTCAGCTCGGTCCGGCCTTGTAACCGACACCGCGGACGGTCACCACGATCTCCGGCTTCTCCGGGTCCTTCTCGACCTTGGAGCGCAGCCGCTGGACGTGCACGTTCACCAGGCGGGTGTCGGCCGCGTGCCGATAGCCCCAGACCTGCTCCAGGAGCACCTCGCGGGTGAACACCTGCCACGGCTTGCGGGCCAGCGCGACCAGCAGGTCGAACTCCAGCGGCGTCAGCGCGATCGACTGCCCGTCCCGCTTCACGGAGTGCCCGGCGACATCGATGACCAGGTCGCCGATGGCGAGCTGCTCCGGCGCGGGCTCCTCCGACCTGCGCAGCCGCGCCCGGATACGGGCCACGAGCTCCTTCGGCTTGAACGGCTTCACGATGTAGTCGTCGGCGCCGGACTCCAGGCCCACGACCACGTCCACCGTGTCGCTCTTGGCCGTCAGCATCACGATCGGCACCCCGGACTCCGCCCTGATCAGGCGGCACACCTCGATACCGTCGCGGCCGGGCAGCATCAGGTCGAGCAGGACCAGATCAGGCTTGGCCTCACGGAAGGCGGCCAGCGCCTTGTCGCCGTCGGCCACGAAAGACGGCTCGAAACCTTCACCACGCAGCACGATCCCGAGCATCTCGGCCAGTGCGGTGTCGTCGTCGACGACAAGGACTCGTCCCTTCATAAACGACATCATCCCATTCTCGTAACGGTGGCGAAGATCCAGGTGAGAGAGCTCACTGGCCTGTGACGATAGTCGTACGGAGCCGTCACTGTCTGCCTCCGGCCCGAGAACGGGGTCCCGGTGCTCAGTCGGCCGAGGTTCCCCGCGACCTGGCGCACAGCTCGGCCAGGCCCTTGGCGGTCACCGGCGAGACGGCGCCCTCCTCGGTGACGATCGCCGTCACCAGCTCAGGCGGAGTCACGTCGAACGCCGGGTTGTAGGCCTGGGTGCCCAGCGGCGCGACCGGGAGACCGCCGCCGGCTCCCGTCACCGGTGCCTGGGGCGCGACGAACTCGGTCACCTCGTACCCCGGTCGCTGCTCGACCTCGATCGCCCCACCGTCCGGGGTATCCCGGTCCACCGTCGTCACCGGGGCCACCACGATGAACGGCACATGGTGGTAGCGCGCGAGCACCGCGAGCGGATAGCTGCCCACCTTGTTCGCCACCGAGCCGTCGGCGGCGATACGGTCCGCGCCGATCAGCACGGCGTCCACCTCACCGGCCGCGAACAGCGAACCCGCCGCGTTGTCGGTGAGCAGGGTGTACGCCATGTCGTTGCGGGCCGCCTCGTACGCCGTCAGACGGGCGCCCTGGAGCAACGGCCGGGTCTCGTCCACCCACAGCCGCCGCAGCCGTCCCGCACGGTGCGCCGCGAGCGCCACCGCGAACGCCGTGCCCTCCCCGCCCGACACCAGCGACCCGGTGTTGCAGTGGGTGAGGACGCGGTGCCCGCCGCCGGGCAGCAGCTCGTCCAGCAGCGCGAGCCCATGCTCGGCCATCCGCGCGCTGGCCCGGGCGTCCTCCTGGTGGAGCTGTCGCGCCGCGGCCAGCGCCGCCGAGGCGGCCTGCCGGGAGTCCCCGGTCCTGGCGAGCGCCGCCTGATGGGCGGAGCGCGCCCGGCGCACGCCGACGGAGAGGTTCACGGCCGTGGGCCGGGCGGCCGCCAGCGCAGCCGCGGCATCGTCCACGTCGAAACCGCGCGCGGCGGCGAGCGCGACGCCGTACGCGCCGGCGATACCGAGCAGCGGTGCCCCGCGCACGGCCAGGGACCGGATCGCCTCCACCAGCGCGGGCGCGTCCGTGCACACCAGCTCGACCTCCTCGGCGGGAAGCCTGGTCTGGTCGAGAAGGACCAGCACCGGCCCCTCGGGAGGCTCTTCCCAGCGGATCGCCGAGGTACCGGCCGCCCGGTCGTCCTCGTGGGTCTGCGCGTACAGATCAGCCATGCCGTCAGTCTGCCCCGTATCCGGCGGACAATTGAAGGTACGCAGCCGTCAGTACCGCCGGTCGCGCGAAGTCCACCCCATGGCACGATGGCAGCCAACCTGCCGCCGCGACGGCGGACGGGCACCGTGAAGGAGCGACGATGACTGACACTCCGGGCTGGGCCTCGCCCGGATCCGCCCCGTCCGACGGGCAGGAGTCCGGTACGTCCGGACCTGCCGACGCCGCCGGCCGCCCCGACGCCGCCCCGCCCGCGGACCCGTCGGGCGAGCAGCCACAGGGCCCCGGAGTGAAGTGGTCCAAGGAGCAGCCGGCGCCGGGTCAGTGGTCCGCGCCCACGGGGGCCCCGGCTCCCGGCCAGGCGCCGCCGCCCCCCGCCGGCCCCGGCTGGGGCGGACAACCCCCGGCCGGCTACGGCCCCGGCGGTCCGGGCGCTCCCGGCCACGGCCCCGGCGGCTACGGCGCCCCCGGGTACGGCCCCGGCGGCTACGGCGCCTGGGGCGCCGGCTGGGGCGGCCCGCCCCCCGCGGCCAAGCCCGGCGTGATCCCGCTGCGCCCGCTGGGCGTGGGCGAGATCCTCGACGGCACGGTTTCCACCATGCGCGCCCACTGGCGCACCGTCCTGGGCATCACCCTGGCCGTCGCGGTCTTCTCCCAGATCATCGTCATCCTGATGCAACGCCCGGCCCTCGACAGCACCGCGAACAGCCAGGTCCTCAACGACCCGAACGCCACCGCCGACGACCTCGGCCGTGCCATGGGCGACGCCATGCTCGGTACCGGCGCCGTCCTCGTCATCTCCCTGGTCTTCACCGTCATCGCCACCGCGCTGCTCACGACGGTCACCAGCCGTGCGGTCCTCGGCAAGCCCGTCACCACCGCGGAGGCCTGGCGGGACGCCCGCCCCCAGGTGCTCAAGCTGTTCGGGCTGGTCCTCCTGCTCCTCGTCATCTGCCTCGGCGTCTTCGCCGTCGGCATGCTGCCCGGCATCCTCGTCGCCGTCACGGGGTCCCCCGCGGGCGGCATAGCACTGGCCGCCCTGGGCGGCCTGGGCGCCTTTCTGGCCGCCGTATGGCTGGCGGTCCGCTACTCGCTCGCCTCGCCCGCCCTGATGCTGGAGAAGCAGGGCATCGGCCAGTCGATGAGCCGCTCCGCCAAGCTGGTCCGCGGCTCGTGGTGGCGCGTCTTCGGCATCCAGCTCCTGGCGGGACTCATCGCGGGCCTCATCTCCGCGGTCATCGCCATCCCCTTCCTCGCCCTTGCCACGGCCTTCGGCGGGGGCGGCATGTCCGGCCTGCTCGACGGCACATCGAACATCGGCTGGGCCTACCTGATCATCACCGGGATCGGGTCCGTGATCGGCTCCACCGTCACCTTCCCGATCACGGCCGGCGTCACCGTGCTGCTCTACGTCGACCTGCGCATCCGCCGCGAGGCGCTCGACCTCGACCTGGCCCGGGCCGCCGGCGTCCAGGGCCACGGCTCCGACGCACCAGCCTCCGGGAGCTGATGCCGTGAGCCTGGCGGGGGGAGTTCTCACAGCACTGCCGGCGTTCCCACGCGCCGTGTCCGGAGTCCTGCGGACCGCTCTGCGCACCCACGGCGCGGTCGTGGCGCAGTCGCGCTCCGGTGCCGAACCGCCGGTGACCGTCCCACGCGACCCGGCGCGGGAGGCGGCCGGGCGCGAACTGTCCAAGCCGATGTACCACGAGCACGACCCGGGCCTGCTGCAACGCGCTCTGAACGCCCTCTGGGACTGGCTCGGCAAGCTGTTCGACTCCGCCTCGGGCGCCACCCCGGGCGGGGGCGTCGGACTGATCGTCGTCATCGTGGCCGTCCTCGCCGTGTTCGGGGCCCTGTGGTGGCGCCTGGGCACCCCGCGCAGGGAACCCAAGTCCTCCGCCATCCTGTTCGACGACCGCCCCCGCAGCGCCGCCGAACACCGCGCTGCCGCCGAGGCGCACGCCGCCCAGGGCCACTGGAACCAGGCCGTCCAGGAACGCATGCGCGCGATCGTCCGCTCCCTGGAGGAACGAGCCCTGCACGACATACGCCCCGGCCGCACCGCCGACGAGGCCGCCGCCGAGGCCGGCCGCGCCCTCCCCGCGCACACCGACCGGCTGCGCGCCGCCGCCCGGGACTTCGACGACGTCACATACGGCGGCCGCAGGGCAACCGAAGCGGCGTACCGGAGCATCGCCGAACTCGACCGCGACCTGGAACGCACCAAGCCCCAGCTCACCGGCACCGGCACCAGCACGGCCGCAGGCTCCCAGGGGGCCGCCGGATGACCACCGAGGCCACGCTCCCGTCCACCTCGGTCTCGCCCACCGGCCGCCAGGTGTGGACCCGCACGCGCGGGATCCTGCTCGCCCTCGTCCTCCTCATCGCCGCCGGCATCGCGATCGCCGCGGTCCAGTCGGGCACCCGGCACGGCCGCCTTGACCCACGCTCCGCCGCCCCCCACGGCAGCCGCGCCATCGCCGCGCTCCTCGCCGGCCACGGCGTCTCCACACGCGTGGTCACCACCCTCGACGAGGCACGCGCCGCCGCCGGCCCCGACACCACCGTGCTGGTCGCCGTCCCCGACCTGCTGTCGGACGGGCAGCAGTCCCGGCTGCGCCGCGCGACCGAAGCCTCCGGCGGACGCACCGTCCTCGTCGCCCCCAACTTTCCCTCCGTCAGCGGCCTGGCCCCGGGCGTGACCGCCGCTCACACGCGCAGCTTCGACACCACTCTCTCCCCCCGCTGCTCCCTGCCGGCCGCCCGGCGCGCGGGCACCGCGGACACCGGCGGCGGCATCCGCTACGCGACCACCGTCAAGAACGCCGAGGCCTGCTACCCCAGCGACGGCCTGCCCACCCTGCTGCGCATACCGCAGAGCACCAAGGGCGGCGACACCGTCGTCCTCGGCGCCCCCGGCATCCTCTTCAACGACCGCCTCGCCAAACAGGGCAACGCCTCGCTCGCCCTGCAACTCCTCGGCTCCCGCCCCCATCTGGTCTGGTACCTCCCCTCGCTCTCCGACGCGTCCGCCGCCGACACCGGCGAGCGCGGCTTCTTCGATCTGCTCCCCTCGGGCTGGCTCTGGGGCACCCTGCAACTCTTCATCGCCGCGGCCCTGGCCGCCCTGTGGCGGGCACGTCGGCTCGGCCCCCTCGTGCCCGAAAAACTCCCCGTGGCGATCCGCGCCTCCGAAACCGTCGAGGGCCGCGCCCGCCTCTACCGCAAGGCGAACGCCCGCGACCGCGCCGCCGCCGCTCTCCGCTCCACCACACGCACCCGCCTGGCCCCCCTCGTCGGCGTCCCCGTCATCCAGGCGCACACGCCCGAGGCCCTCCTCCCCGCCCTGTCCACCCGCCTCCACGGCGCGGAACAGGCCCTGCACGACCTGCTCTTCGGCCCGCCGCCCGGCGACGACGCGGCCCTCGTCACCCTCGCCGACCGACTCGACGCCCTCGAAAGAGAGGTACGCCGTCCATGATGGACCCGACCACTGACATCGCCGGGCGCACCGGGGACACGGGCAACGCCCGGTCCTCCCTGGAGGCCCTGCGCGCCGAGATCGCCAAGGCCGTGGTCGGCCAGGATCCCGCCGTGACCGGTCTCGTCGTCGCCCTCCTCTGCCGCGGACACGTACTCCTCGAAGGCGTCCCCGGAGTGGCGAAGACCCTCCTCGTCCGCACGCTCGCCGCCGCGCTCGACATCGACACCAAGCGCGTCCAGTTCACCCCCGACCTGATGCCGAGCGACGTGACCGGCTCGCTGGTCTACGACGCCCGCACCGCCGAGTTCTCCTTCCAGCCCGGCCCGGTCTTCACCAACCTCCTCCTCGCCGACGAGATCAACCGCACCCCGCCCAAGACCCAGTCGTCGCTGCTCGAGGCCATGGAGGAACGCCAGGTCACCGTCGACGGCACCCCCCGCCCGCTCCCCGACCCCTTCCTGGTCGTCGCGACCCAGAACCCGGTCGAGTACGAGGGCACCTACCCCCTGCCGGAGGCGCAGCTGGACCGCTTCCTGCTCAAGCTCACGATCCCGCTGCCCTCCCGCCAGGACGAGATCGACGTCCTCACCCGCCACGCCGACGGCTTCAACCCGCGCGACCTGCGCGCCGCCGGCGTACGCCCGGTGGCCGGCCGCGCCGACCTGGACGCGGCCCGCGCCGCGATCGCCGGGATCACGGTCTCCCCGGAGATCACGGCCTACGTCGTCGACATCTGCCGGGCCACCCGGGAATCCCCGTCCCTGGCCCTCGGCGTCTCCCCGCGCGGAGCGACGGCACTGCTCTCGACATCCCGTGCATGGGCCTGGCTGACCGGCCGTGACTACGTCATCCCCGACGACGTCAAGGCCCTGGCCCTGTCCACCCTGCGCCACCGCGTACAACTGCGCCCGGAAGCCGAGATGGAAGGCGTGACCGCCGATTCGGTGATCAACGCGATCCTCGCTCACGTCCCGGTCCCCCGCTGATGGCCCTCACCGGACGCGCCGCGCTCCTCGCGGCCCTCGGCTCCCTGCCCGTCGGCATCTGGGACCCGGGCTGGTCGGGCATTCTCGCCGTGAACGCCCCCTTGGCCGTGGCCTGCGCCTGCGACTACGCCCTGGCGGCGCCGGTGCGGAGCCTCGGCCTGACCCGCTCGGGGGACAGCTCCGTGCGCTTGGGCGACAGCGCCGACGTCACCCTCACGGTCACCAACCCCTCGCGCCGCCCGCTGCGCGCCCGGCTCCGTGACGCCTGGCCGCCCAGCAGTTGGCAGCCGGGCACCGAGACAGCGGCCTCCCGGCACCGCCTGACCGTGCCTCCGGGCGAACGCCGCCGGGTCACCACCCGCCTGCGCCCCACCCGCCGCGGTGACCGCCGGGCGGACCGCGTGACCGTCCGCTCCTACGGCCCCCTCGGGCTCTTCGCCCGCCAGGGCACCCACAACGTCCCGTGGACGGTACGGGTGCTGCCCCCGTTCACCAGCCGTAAGCACCTGCCCTCGAAGCTGGCCCGGCTGCGGGAACTGGACGGCCGCACCAGTGTGCTCATGCGCGGAGAGGGAACGGAGTTCGACAGCCTGCGCGAGTACGTCCCCGGCGACGACACCCGCTCCATCGACTGGCGCGCCACGGCCCGCCAGTCCGCGGTCGCCGTCCGTACGTGGCGCCCCGAGCGCGACCGGCACATCCTGCTTGTCCTGGACACCGGCCGCACCTCCGCCGGGCGGGTGGGCGACGCACCGCGCCTGGACGCCTCCATGGACGCCGCCCTGCTCCTGGCGGCTCTGGCCTCCCGCGCCGGCGACCGCGTCGACCTGCTGGCCTACGACCGCCGGGTGCGCGCCCTGGTCCAGGGCCGCTCCGCGGGAGACGTGCTGCCGTCGCTGGTCGACGCCATGGCGACGCTGGAAGCCGAACTCGTCGAGACGGACGCACGGGGCCTTACGGCCACAGCCCTGCGCACGGCACCGCGCCGCTCGTTGATCGTTCTGCTGACCAGCCTGGACGCGGCACCGGTCGAGGAAGGCCTGCTGCCCGTCCTCCCTCAACTCACCCAGCGCCACACGGTCCTGGTGGCCTCGGTGGCGGATCCGCTGGTGGCACGGATGGCCGGGGCCCGCGGAAACGTGGACGCGGTCTACGAGGCCGCAGCCGCGGCCCAGGCGCAGACCGAACGCCACCGCACCGCGGAGCAACTCCGGCGTCACGGTGTCACCGTCGTCGACGCCACGCCGGACGACCTGGCGCCGGCGCTGGCAGACGCGTATCTGGCGCTGAAGACGGCGGGAAGACTTTAAAAGTACGAAGGACCGGGGCGGGGCACGGAGAGCGTGAACCCCTCCCCGCATGCCGTAGCACCGACTTTGTCGTAAACGCAGAAAACCCCCGTGCCGAATGGCACGGGGGTTTTCTCACAATTTGTTCGGCGGTGTCCTACTCTCCCACAGGGTCCCCCCTGCAGTACCATCGGCGCTGTGAGGCTTAGCTTCCGGGTTCGGAATGTAACCGGGCGTTTCCCTCACGCTATGACCACCGAAACACTATGAAACAATCAACCGGAGCCGCAGCAACGGCTACGACGGTTGTTCGTGGTTTCAGAACCAACACAGTGGACGCGAGCAACTGAGGACAAGCCCTCGGCCTATTAGTACCGGTCACCTCCACACGTTACCGTGCTTCCAGATCCGGCCTATCAACCCAGTCGTCTACTGGGAGCCTTACCCCATCAAGTGGGTGGGAGTCCTCATCTCGAAGCAGGCTTCCCGCTTAGATGCTTTCAGCGGTTATCCCTCCCGAACGTAGCCAACCAGCCATGCCCTTGGCAGAACAACTGGCACACCAGAGGTTCGTCCGTCCCGGTCCTCTCGTACTAGGGACAGCCCTTCTCAAGACTCCTACGCGCACAGCGGATAGGGACCGAACTGTCTCACGACGTTCTAAACCCAGCTCGCGTACCGCTTTAATGGGCGAACAGCCCAACCCTTGGGACCGACTCCAGCCCCAGGATGCGACGAGCCGACATCGAGGTGCCAAACCATCCCGTCGATATGGACTCTTGGGGAAGATCAGCCTGTTATCCCCGGGGTACCTTTTATCCGTTGAGCGACGGCGCTTCCACAAGCCACCGCCGGATCACTAGTCCCGACTTTCGTCCCTGCTCGACCCGTCGGTCTCACAGTCAAGCTCCCTTGTGCACTTACACTCAACACCTGATTGCCAACCAGGCTGAGGGAACCTTTGGGCGCCTCCGTTACCCTTTAGGAGGCAACCGCCCCAGTTAAACTACCCATCAGACACTGTCCCTGATCCGGATCACGGACCCAGGTTAGACATCCAGCACGACCAGACTGGTATTTCAACGACGACTCCACAACCACTGGCGTGGCCGCTTCAAAGTCTCCCAGCTATCCTACACAAGCCGAACCGAACACCAATATCAAACTGTAGTAAAGGTCCCGGGGTCTTTCCGTCCTGCTGCGCGAAACGAGCATCTTTACTCGTAGTGCAATTTCACCGGGCCTATGGTTGAGACAGTCGAGAAGTCGTTACGCCATTCGTGCAGGTCGGAACTTACCCGACAAGGAATTTCGCTACCTTAGGATGGTTATAGTTACCACCGCCGTTTACTGGCGCTTAAGTTCTCAGCTTCGCCCCACCGAAATGGAGCTAACCGGTCCCCTTAACGTTCCAGCACCGGGCAGGCGTCAGTCCGTATACATCGCCTTACGGCTTCGCACGGACCTGTGTTTTTAGTAAACAGTCGCTTCTCGCTGGTCTCTGCGGCCACCCCCAGCTCACCGTGTAAAACGGATCACCAGGCGTGGCCCCCCTTCTCCCGAAGTTACGGGGGCATTTTGCCGAGTTCCTTAACCATAGTTCACCCGAACGCCTCGGTATTCTCTACCTGACCACCTGAGTCGGTTTAGGGTACGGGCCGCCATGAAACTCGCTAGAGGCTTTTCTCGACAGCATAGGATCATCCACTTCACCACAATCGGCTCGGCATCAGGTCTCAGACTA